>JABSQV010000018.1 GCA_013215565.1 Myxococcales bacterium
GATCGTCTTCGCGAGCAGCACGTTGAAGGCGACGCGCTGCAGGCCGTTGGCAAAGCCCCAGATCCCGAGCACGAGCCAGATCACGAGGATCGCGTACTCGGCCGGAAGCACCAGCGCCGTCAGTGCGAGCAGCAGCATCTGTACCCGCTGGATCGCCCCGAACAGCAGCGTGAAGCCCCGGACGTAGGTCCGCCCCTCGATCAGGGCGGCCCCGAGCAGGGGCGAGAGAAACAGCCCCAGGCTCTGGAGCGCGCGCGCGATTCCGACCGCGGAGTTGCTGCCCGTGAGCAGGCTCAGGTAGTCGGGCAGGAAGGTGGGGGCGTTGATCAGCCGGAACCCGGTCTGCCCGAACAGGCCGTGTACGAGCAGCAGGCGAAAGTTGAACCGGAGATTGCGGCGCGTTTCCGGCCCCGGGGGCTCGCCGTTCGCCGGGCGGGTCCGGGCGCTGGGGGAGGCCGACGCAGGCCGCGCGGGCTCGCCAGCCTGGACCATCGCGCCTGCGTAGCACGCCGCGGCGTGGCCTGGCAAGCGGCTCCACGGCTCGTGCCCGCGCCGCGCATTGCCGATGTTGCCCGGGTGAGGGACGATATCCGGCGGGGCCCGGCGCCGTCGGGCGCCCTGGGGCCGGATGGACGAAGCCCGGGGTCGTCGTGATGAGGGAGCCGTGAGAATCGCCGTACTGAATCGGGGAGACGCGGCGACGCGCTGCCTGCGGGCCGTGCGCGAGCTTCAGATCGAGGAGCAGCGCGAGCTGGTCGGGATCGCCTTCTTCACGACTCCGGACCGCTTCTCCGCGTTCGTGCGGGAGGCGGACGAATCGATTTCGCTGGGCGCGCCGCTCAGGCGCTCGACCGCTTCTGGCGACCTGCGGCCCGCCTACCTGGACCACGAGCGGGTGCTGGCCGCGATCCGGGCCACCCGCGCGGACGCCGTCTGGCCGGGCTGGGGCTTCCTGGCCGAGGACCCGGCCTTCGTCGAGCGGCTCGAAGCGGCCGGAATCACGTTCCTGGGCCCCTCCGCCGAGACCATGCGCGCGGTCGGCGACAAGATGACGGCCAAGCGGATCGCTGAGGAAATCGGCGTGCCTGTACTGCCCTGGAGTCGTGGCGCGGTCGAACGCGAACAGCTGCGGGAGGCCGCGGCCAAGATCGGTTTCCCGCTGCTGGTCAAAGCCGCGGCCGGCGGCGGGGGTCGGGGAATTCGGCTGGTCGAAGCAGCCGATGAAATCGAGGCTGCGTTCTATCGCGCGCGCTCCGAGGCCGTCCACGCGTTCGGAGACGGGACGCTGTTCCTCGAGAAGCTCGTGCGGGGTGCGCGGCACGTCGAAGTGCAGATGGCGGCCGACCGTCACGGACGGGTCCTGGCCGTGGGACTCAGGGACTGCTCGGTGCAGCGCCGTCACCAGAAGGTCGTCGAGGAGGGCCCGCCTCCAGGACTCCCGGCCGCGCTCTGTCAGGAGCTTCGCGAAGCCTCGATCCGAATGCTCGAACGGGTGAGTTACCTGGGCGTGGCGACCTGCGAATTCCTCGTCACCGACGACGGCCGCTTCTGGTTTCTCGAGGTCAATCCCAGGCTGCAGGTCGAACACGGGGTCAGCGAGTCGTTGACCGACTTCGATCTCGTGAAGTGGCAGATCCGCCTTGCCCGCGGCGACGCCCTGCCCGAGGCGACGCCGTCGGAGCGCGGTCACGCGATCGAGGTGCGTCTCTGCGCCGAGGACGCCGCGGCCGGCTTCGCGCCGAGCCCCGGCTACATCTCCATGTTCGACCTGCCCTCGGGACCCGGGATTCGCGTCGACTCGGGAGCGTCACTCCACGAAACGATTCCATCGGAATTCGATTCGATGATTGCCAAGATCATCGCCCGCGGAAGCACCCGCGAAGAAGCGCGGGTGCGGCTGGTGCGGGCGCTCCGGGATCTTCGCGTCGTGATCGAGTCCGGGATGACCAACAAGGGATTCCTGCTCGACGTACTCGAGAGCGATACCTTCCGCTCAGGCGAGGTCCGCACGGACTGGCTCGATCATTCGAACCTGGCCCGGGAGCCCGAACCCGCGGTCGAGGTGCTGGTCGCGGCCGCGATCCTCTCGTACGTGCGCGAGCGGGACGGCGTGCGGCTCAACTTCTATTCCGAGGCGACGCGCGGCCGGCCACAGCACATTCCGCCTTCCTCAGGTCGCGAGATCGATCTCGTCTACGCCGGGCAGCCGTACCGGCTCGAGGTGTTCGCGGTCGGCGACTGGCGTTACCGCGTCTATTTCGACTCGCGCGTCGTCGAGATCCAGGCCCTCGAGCCTGGCCCCCACGCGCTCCAGCTCACGATCGGGGATCGGAGCTACGGGGTTCTCTATAGCGAATCCGAGATCGAGTTCCGCCTCGAGGTCGAGGGTCGTCTGCACCGCGTGCAGCGCGACGTTGGCGGCCGGGTGTGTGCCTCGGCCCCGGCGCTCGTGATCGAAATCACCGTGCGCCCGGGCGAGCCCGTAGCGGTCGGCGACCGCATCGGACTGCTCGAGGCGATGAAGACCGAGACCGCCCTGCATTCCACCGTGGGCGGTACCGTGCGGGAGGTTCTGGCTCGTCCCGGAGAGCGGGTGGCGGCGGGCGACGTGCTGCTCGTGATCGAGCCCACGGCGGTCGCCGGAACCGAGCCGGGCCAGCGGATCGAGCTCCCCGAGGAGCCGGATCCCCTGTCCCTGCTGCTGGACGATTCGGGAGCCCGGCCGACGCTCGCGGACGCGGGCGAACTCTCCTCCTCGATGAGAGGTGCCGCGGTCACGGCGCTGCGCCGGGAGGCGCGCCGAATTCTGATGGGCTACGACGTCAACCCGGCCCGCGCGGATCAGCTCGTCGCGATTCTCGAGGCTTCGCTCGAGGGGAGCTCGGAGGGCATGCGGGCCGAACTCTCGCAGCTCGGGCGGGTCGCCGCGGTCTACGCCGAGATCGAGACGCTCTTCAGCCGCTCGCCGACGCGGCTCGAGGACGACGCGCTCGGTCCGTCGAACGACGCACGGATGGCCATGTACCTGCGGCGTGTGGACGCCGAGGGGATCGGGATCGAACCCTCGTTTCTCGATCAGGTCCGAAGGGCACTCCGCCACTACGACGTGGACTCGCTCAGGCCCGGCGACTCGCTGCATCGAGCGGTGCTTCGGATCTTCGCAACGCGTACCACCACCGGGCTTCGCGAGCGCGTGATCACGGGTCTTCTGCACTTGATGATCCGGCTCGGAGAGGCGGGAGAGTCGTTCGATCGCTATCCGGAGTTTCGCGAGGCGCTCGGCGGCATCCTGCTGCTTCGCGGGAGCAGTTCCGATACGGTCGTCGATCTCGCGGCACAGGCCAGGTTTCGTCTCTACGAACAGCCGCAGGCGCTCGAACGGGGGGAGCGGCCCGGCCCTGCGGTCGACTTCAGGCTCACGTCGATGCCGGTCCGCGATCTCGCCGGACTCGCGCGGCGCGCGCGCGAACTCGCGCTCGAGGCCGAAGAGGCCGAGCGGATCGAACTCTGGCGTCTCGACGAATTCGATCTCGAGCGGATCGACTCGGCGCCCGGCATCTACGCGTTCTACGGGCGCGCCCGCAGCCAACCGGAAGACGAACGCCTGCTCTACTTCGCCGACGTGACCGATCTTCCGGGTGCGCCCCAGACACCGGACCTGGTTGCATTCGAGCAGCGCTTCCATGCCGTGATCGAGGCGATGCGGTCGATTCGGGGAACACGCGATCCCAACCACCGCTTGCAGTGGAACCGCCTCTATCTGTTCGTGAGGCCCCCGATCGTCATCACCAACGAGTTGTTGAGCGACGCCTTGCACAGGCTCTCACCGGAGACGCTGCATCTGGGTCTGGAGCGCGTGGTCGTACGGATCGCGCGCGTCACACAGGGTCGGGAGGCGCTGGCACCCGAGCGCGTCGAGATCGTGGCGCAGAATCCGACCGGACGCCGCCTCGAGTGGATGTTCCGGCCCCCCCACAGCCGCAGGCTCGCAGCCGCCACGCCCTACGAGCGGCGCGTGGCCGAAGCGCGTGCGCGCGGGCTCGTCTATCCCTACGAGGTCGTGCGGCTCTTTACGGCGCCGAGTCCGGAGGACTGGGTCGGTCCCGGTCGCCCGACGGGGCCCGGTCACTTTGTCGAATACGATCTTCGCGAGGGTGCGGCGGTGCCGGTCGACCGGCCGCCCGGGCGCAACAGCTGCGGCGTGGTGATCGGCGTGATCAACACCCCGACCCGCAAGCACCCCGACGGAATGCGCCGGGTGCTCCTGCTGGGAGATCCAACCCAGGGCATGGGGGCGCTCGCCGTTGCTGAGTGCGATCGGATCGTGGCCGCGATCGATCTGGCCGAACGTGAGCATCTGCCGGTCGAGTGGGTGGCGGTTTCGTCCGGCGCCCGAATTGCCATGGACAGCGGCACCGAGAACCTCGATGCGACCGCACGCGTCGTCCGGCGCCTCGTCACATTCACGGACCAGAGAGGCGAGGTGAACCTGATTCTGCCGGGCGTCAACGTCGGGGCGCAGAGCTACTTCGATGCGCTCGCGACGATGGGGACCGACACGCGCGGGATCTTAATCATGCTCTCGAGTGCTTCCATGGTGCTGACGGGCCGCGCGGCGCTCGAGGTTTCGGGCGGGGTCTCGGCGGAAGACGAGATCGGGATCGGGGGCTACGAACGCATCATGGGCCCGACCGGCCAGGCCCACTTCCAGGCGCGCGATCTCGCCGCGGCCTACGCGATTCTGCTCGATCACTACGCCACCAGCTACCTGGCCGCCGGCGAGGATCGGCCGCGCCGGTTCCCGACCGCGGATCCGTCCGATCGCGACATCACCGAATCCGCGTACGACAGCGAAGAGGACTTCGATTCGATCTCCGAACTCTTCTCGGCCGATGCGAACCCCGGCCGGAAGCGGCCCTTCGCGATGCGTCCGCTGATGAGCGCGCTCGTCGATCAGGACGCGGGACACCTCGAACTCTGGAACGGTTGGGCAGGCGGCGGCGAGACGGCCATCGTCTGGAACGCGCATGTCGGCGGGATTCCGGTGGCCCTGATCGGGGTCGAGAGCCGGGCGACCGGCCGGATCGGGCACGTCCCCAACGACGGCCCCGAGACCTGGACCGCGGGCACGCTGTTCCCGCAGTCGTCCAAGAAGATCGCGCGCGCGCTGAACGCTGCGAGCGGCAATCGCCCCGCGGTGATCCTGGCAAATCTGTCCGGCTTCGACGGGTCCCCCGAATCGATGCGGCGCGGCGTGCTCGAGTACGGGGCCGAGATCGCGCGTGCGGTGGTTCGTTTCAAGGGCCGGATCCTGTTCGTGGTGGTGTCGCGCTACCATGGCGGGGCCTACGTCGTGTTCTCCAGAGACCTGAACGACCAGATGTACGCCGCCGCGCTCTCGGGCTCCTACGCCTCGGTGATCGGCGGGGCCGCGGCGGCTTCGGTGATCTTTCCGCGCGAGGTGCGCCGGCGGGCGAATGCCGACCCCAGGGTCAGAGAAGCCCGCGCCCGGATCGACGCGGCCGCGGATCCGGCCACGCGCGTTGCGCGCAGGGCCGAACTCGAGCGCGTGCGCGAGCAGGTTTCTCTCGAGCGGCAGGCCGAGGTCGCGGCGGAATTCGACGGCATTCACACTGTCGAGCGCGCCCTCGAGGTCGGATCGATCGAGGAGATCCTGGACCCCCGGGAACTGCGGCCGTCGCTGATCGGCTGGCTAGATGAAAGCTAGTTCTCCCGGCCCCGCGATGCGGCGGTAGTAGCAGCCAGAGCGCGTGTTGCCGTCGGCATCCTTGGTGTGACAGGCGCCGCCCCGGGAAGGCCGAACGCGGTAGAGCAGCGAGTTCTGCTCGCAGTTCACGAGAACCTCCTCCAGCCTGAGCACGTCGCCCGACGTGGCCCCCTTGTGCCACAGTTCGTTGCGCGAGGTCGACCAGAGCACGGCCTCTCCCCGCCGCAGCGTCTCGCGCAGCGCCTCCTGGTTCGCGTAGCCGATGAACAGGACCCGTCCCGAGTCCGCGTCCTGGAGCGCCACCGGGATCACGTCGAGATTCGCCCCGGCGATGTCTCGGAGCTTGCCGAAGTCGAGTTCGAGTTCTGTACCTTCTTCGCGCGGGTTCATCGCGGCTCCTCTGCTGCTCTCGCCAGTCATGTTATCAATGTCGCTCCGAGAGCCCAGGGGAGAGGAGGAGCGTGTGAGGAACTGGATTCTGCCCTGCCTGTTGCTCTTCCTCGCGGCGTGCGACCAGAAGCTCTCGCCCGGCGAACAGGGTGCGCGCGTCTACGCCGCGAACTGCACCGCCTGCCACAGCCCCGATCCCCGGCTCGAGGGGGTGATGGGCCCCCCGGTATTCGGCAGTTCCCGCGCGTTACTCGAGGCCAAGCTGATTCACGCGAGCTACCCGCCCGGCTATACGCCCAAGCGCGATACCCAGCTGATGCAGCCCTTGCCCTACCTGGCCCCGCAGATTCCGGCGCTCGCAGTCTTTCTGAACGCGCGCTAGAGCATGTACGACGCGCAGAGGAACAACACGAGCGTGGCCCAGAGCCCGGCGTGGATCGTGCCGGAAACCGAGCCGAGCGGCTTCTGAGTCGCGGCGGCGCCGTAGAAGATGTTGAGTTCGACCAGCAGGATGATCGCGAGCATCGCGGCGTAGTACTTGAGGTAGCTCCCATCTCCGCTCTGCAGTCCCGTCAGGTGCCGAGCCGCGCCCATGAAGAACAGCATCGGGATCGAGAACAGCGTGTTCGTGCGCGAGGCCCGCCCCGCGGTCGGGGCCCGGGCCGCCGCTTCCGCGATCGCCTCGCCCCCCGCCGCGACCTGCTCCGCGGACGCGATCGCGACCTGCTGGACCGGCCAGATCACGAACCAGACGTTGAACCACATGAGGGTTCCCATCGCGCCGCCGGTCAGGATCAGCGCGTAGTAGCCCGAGCTCATGCCACCCGAGACCATGTGGGAGATGACGATGATCCAGCCGGACAGGAAGGTGAACATCGCGCCCCAGCGGAACCACCAGAGGGCACCCGGAACCAGTCCGCGCATCATCGGGCTGCGCGCCTCGCCCCCGAGCGGGGTCGCGAAGAACGGCGTCTGGACGAAGTTGAAGTAGTAGAGGATCCCGATCCAGGTGATCCCGGCCAGGAAGTGGACCCACCGAAGCAGGAAGAAATATCCGTCCTGCGTAAAAAGTTCCATCGTGCCGCCCCCTCCCAGTGCGGCACTCGGGCCGCAGCTGGCGTCAGTTGAAACTGGTCGCGTCGGTTCCGCGTACAAGATCACGAACCGCTGCGCTGTGTCCAGCCCGGCGGCGCCGCGCGCGCCCCAACTGCTCCGGCTCGCCGCGCGTGCCTGTGATGGAGTTCGCCTACACGGATTCGGTACCGGCGGCGGGGTCGGTTCGAGATCCGCGGCCGGGGCCTGGTCGCGACGGCGCCGGGTGCGGGGTTCTCAGGGACTCGAGGCGGGACGCCGGGCCAGCCAGCTGAGCAACTGTTCCACGGCCTCCGGATCCCGGAGCAATCGCCGCGCTTCCGTGAGGCCGGAAAACTCACCGACGCGGAAGGTGAAGCCGAGTCCGGCCAGCATGCGAAACGCATCCTCGTCGGTCTGGTCGTCGCCCACGTAGATGGCGCGGACCGATTCCGACCAGGCTTCTCCGTAACGGTGGCGCAGGATGTACAGAAGCGCGCTGCCCTTGTCCCACGCGATCGGGGGTCGCGCCTCCACCGCGTACTTGCCGTCGCGTGCCCGGAAGCCCGCGGCCTCGACTTCGCTTCTCGCATTTCGGGCGAGTTCTGCGTGAAGGGCCGGCTCGACCTCGCGGAAGTGGAAGGTGAGCGTCGGCCCCTTCGCCTCGATCCAGGCGCCGTCCGGGGCCAGCGCCTCGAGCTTCGGGATCAGTTCCCGCGCTCCGGCCGCGAAGCCCGCCAATTCCGCGTGCCTGAAGTCCTCGAGCTCGGGCCCGCGAATCTCGAAGCCGTGGTTGCCCGCGTAAGTGAGCCCCGGGATACCGACCGCGGCTTCGAGGTCGTCGATGCCGCGTCCACTCACGATCGTGACCTCGGTGTCGGCGCGCTTCGCGCAGGTCTCGATGGCGCTGCGCATCCCGGCCGTCATCGCCGCCTCCTCGGGTCGCTGTGCGATCGCGGCCAGCGTTCCGTCGAAGTCGAGGAAGAGCGCGAGCGGGTGTCCCTCGACGAAGGCCCCGAGCCAGGCCTCGAATTCCTCGGGACGCACGAGGCCGAGCGGTGCCTCCGGGGTGCGCGCAGCCTCGAGAAAGTGGTCTCCCCAGGCGTCGAGATCGAAACGCCGCTCGCGGCGGCGCAGCGCCAGCATGCGGGAGCGGCGTTCCGGTTCGTCCATCGAGAGCGCCCGGTGCAGGGCCTCAGCGGAGCCGTCGAGGTCGTGGGGATTGACCAGGAGAGCCTCGGGCATTCGCTCCGCGGCGCCCGCGAGCTGCGACAGAACCAGCACCCCGGGGTCGTCGACCTGGCAGGCCACGAATTCCTTGGCGATCAGGTTCATCCCGTCCCGCAGTGGCGTGACGGCGGTCACGTCGGCGTCGCGGTACAGGGCAGCGAGGCGTTCCTGTGGAAACGATCGGTACAGATACCGGATCGGGGACCAGCTCGCAGTCGCGAAGCGTCCGTTCACGTGGCCCACGATCTCATCGATTTCCCGCTTGAGCGCCTGGTACTCGGCCACCTGGCTTCGGGACGGGACCGCGATCTGCAGCAGGATCACCTGCTCGCGGTACTCCGGGTGAAGTTCGAGCAGCCGCTCGAACGCGCGCAGCCGATTTGGGATGCCTTTGGTGTAGTCGAGGCGATCCACGCCGAGGATGATCCGTTCTCGACCGGCCCGCGTTGCGGGCGCCGCCTGTTCGGCCAGGCTCTGATAGCGGGCGAAATCGATGCCGAGCGGGAAGGCCCCCACGCGGATCGTCCGGCTCCCGAATTCGATCAGGGAGGCCTCGTGATCCACGCGCGCGCCGAGCAGACGATCCACACACTCGAGGAAGTTGCGCGCGTAGCCGGCGACGTGAAAACCGATCAGGTCGGCCCCGAGTAGGCCCTGGAGCAGTTCGCGATCCCAGGGCAGGAGCCGGAACAGATCCGGCGGCGGAAAGGGAATGTGCAGGAAGAACGCGATCCGGGCCTCGGGGCACAGCTTGCGGATCCCGGTCGGTGTGCGCATGAGCTGGTAGTCGTGCACCCAGACCAGATTGTGTTCGGGCCGCGAGGGATCGAGGCGCTGGGTCGATGCCTCCGCGAAGCGTGCGTTGACGCGCTCGTAGGCTTCCCAGTCGCGTCGATCGAAACGGGCCCGCTCCGGGAGCGAATGAAACAGCGGCCAGAGGGTCCGGTTCGAGAAGCCGTGGTAGTAGCGGTTGACCTCGGTGTCGGTGAGCGCCACCGCGTGGAGCCCGTACTCGGAGCCGGTCTCGTCGAGGGTCTCGTCGTCCCGGAGCCGGGTGCCGGGCCAGCCGACCCAGGAACCGCCGCGTCGCCTGAGGAGCGGGTCGAGGGCCGAGACGAGCCCGCCGACCGACCGCTTGGATTCGAGGCCCCGCGGACCGCGCTGCAGCGTGACCGGAAGGCGGTTCGAGACCACCAGAATCGGCAGATCGTCGCTCGTTGCGTGACCCTCCCTGTTCCGCGTTTCGGCTACGGGATCTGTTTCAGGAATTCCGAGAGGCCGTAGCCGACGCTGTCACCGCAACGCCACTCGGTCATGCCCTCCCCGATGTGCGTGGTCTGGCCGCCGCGGCGATTCCGGAGCGGAATGAAGCCGCGCACGATTCCATCGATCTCGAGCCGCTCGCCCTTCTCGGTCTCGATCTTCGCACGCAGCTTGCGGTGGTAGAGACCGTTGGACTCGTAGTCGGCCGTAATTTCGGCCGAAACCAGCTTCTCGATCTCGTCTCCGCGCACAATGACCCCGCCGGCGCGCACGTTCTCCGCGTCGCGGCGGACGATCGAGACCATCGCGTGAAAGTCGGGGCCGAAGTTCATGGTGAGCCACTCGTAGGACTCGATTGCCTGCCAGTAGCGCGGCCCCCAGCTGTGGTCGCGCAGTCCGAAGCCCTCGATCGTCAGGCTCTCATCGTCGATTGCGACCGTTCCCGACACCTGCATATGTTGCTCGTAGTGGGCCGACGCGAACTGCTCTTTGGGCGGAAGCTCCGAGTGTTCCTGGCTTCGGGCGCCTCCGTACATGGGGCCGACCGCGTCGTGTACCAGGTCGACCCGCACCTTCTTGCGCGGGCTCTCCCGAAACGCGCGACTCGGATCGGAGAGCGACCGCGCGTCTTCGAGTTCGACGACCGAGCCCGCGTAGCTGGTCCGCAGCCGCTGCGACGGTTCGAGTACCTCGAAGCGACAGCCGCCCGCATCGAAGGCGTCGTTGTGGGAGATCTGGGGCCGCTTGAACATGAAGAGCACGCGTCCGTCGGGCAGGTAGAGGGTGACCGTCATCTCGGCGTGGCCCTCATTGGCTCGGTTCCCGAGCCGCAGGAATCCGCCGAGGCCGCGCTCGCGGTCGAAGAAGTTGAAGTACATCGACTCGTTGAAATTCTCCTCGGGTCCGAGCGGGTGCGTAAAGTCGTCTTCGGGTACGAGGTTTCCCAGAATCTTGGCCATGCCGGACTCCTCCCGGGCGCAGTATACGCCGCGGCCGGGCGGGCGAAGGCGCTGAGTCGCAGGCTCCCCGGGAGCGCCTGCGGGGGCGGCGGATTTCGGGACCGGGGTTCGCTAGTCCGAAAGGTCGGATCCGAAACCGAGGTCGATGGTCGACGCGAGTCCCGTATTGCCCCGGTCGACGCCCGCCTGGGTCATTCGCTTGGCTTTCCGATCGCGTCCGAGGTTGGGGCCGGCCGCCTCGAGGCCGCCGTCGACCACGAGTGCCTCTCCCGTTACGAAGCGCGAGTCCTCGCTCGCCAGGAAGAGCGCCGCCCCTGCGATGTCCTCGCCGCGCCCGTGGTCGGGCCACGGCTGCATCTGGTCCATCAGGCTGCCGACCACCTCTTCGGAGACGGCGCCGCGCGCGATCAGGGGCGTCAGGATCCCGCCCGGGCAGATTGCGTTCACGCGGATCCGGTCGGGCGCAAGTTCGACCGCGGTGACGCGCGTGAAGTTGATCACGCCCGCCTTGGCCGCCGAGTAGGCCTGGGGTCCGCCGCCGCCCGAGAGTCCCGCGACCGAGGCGGTGTTGATGATCGTCCCGCCGTTTCCGCGGGACTTCATCGCGCGTGCGGCGTGCTTGGTTCCGAGGAAGACACCGCGCATCAGGACCGCGAAGCTGTAGTCCCAGTCCTCGACCGAGATCTCGGTGATCGGGCCGATTGCGCCCCCGACGCCGGCGTTGTTGAACACGCAGTCCAGACCCCCGAACTCCCGTAGCGCGCAGGCGATCATGCCCTCTACGTCGGTCTCCTCGGACACGTCGGTGCGCACGAATCGCGCCGCGGCCGCGTGACCGGCGGCGACCGCGAGGTCGAGCGTCTCCTTGGCCGTGCCCTCGTTCATGTCCGCGACGACGACCCGCGCGCCCTCCTCGAGAAAGCGCAGCACCGAGGCCCGGCCCATCCCGCTCGCGCCCCCGGTGATCACGACCACTTTACCTTCGAGTCTTCCGGACATCGATGCGCCTCCTCTCGAAATGCTGAGAGCGCCCCATTGTAGGGCGTGCGGCAGTGCGATGCGGGGCTCCGAACTCCGGATGGGCGAGTCTATTCGTCCGATTCCGGGTCGGCGAACGAACTCGCGGGGCCCGGATCCTGATCCGGGTCGGCGAACGGGAACGCGCGAAGCTCGTCTCGTACGTCCGAAGCTCGCTTCAGGTCGTCGGGCTGCCGGGAGGCGAACATGCGGCGTGTGGGCACGTAGAGGCTGGAATCCTGCGGGCGTGTGAACTGGGGCTTGCAGCCGCACACGCAGCTATCGCTCCCGGCACACGCCCCGCAGCAGTACCAGACATCGCCGCTCCCGGAGGCTGCATACCCGAGCGGGCAGCCGCAGCGCCCGCAGCTGCCCGAGACCGGCGCCCGGGTCTCCGTTTCGCCCATCGCCACTTGTTCGGGCATCGGGGAGGATTTCTCAACCCCCCCGGTATACTCGGCGGCGTGAAGATCTACACGAAGGGCGGGGACCGGGGCGAGACCTCGCTGTTCTTCGGCCCGCGGGTCCGCAAGGACGACCTCCGGGTCGAGGCCTACGGCAGCGTCGACGAACTCAACGCCGTGCTCGGCCTGGCGGGCGCTGAACTCTCCGATTCGGATCTCGTCGAGGGGGTGTCCCGGATCCAGCACTCGCTGTTCGATCTGGGCGGCGAGCTGGCCACGCCGGAAAGCCAGGCCCGGACGCAGGCCGGGAAGAAGCAGGCCCGGGTGGAGGACGCAGACGTCGAGGCGCTCGAGTCGTGGATCGACCAGCTCCAGGCGGAACTCGAGCCGCTTCAAAAGTTCATCCTGCCGGGCGGGACCCGCGCGGCGGGGCTGTTCCACCTGGCGCGCACGGTCTGCCGCAGAGCGGAGCGCCGCACCGTCTCGCTCGCGGAGACGGCGCTGGTCTCGGACTGCGCGCTGCGCTACCTGAACCGGCTCTCGGACCTGTTGTTCGTGCTCGCGCGCGTCTCCAACCGGCGGAGTTCGGTCGAGGAGCCGGTCTGGGAGGCGAAGCGGCGGTGAGCGCCGGCGCCGCGGGAGCGCTCGGCCGGGCCGAGGTGGCCCGGCTGCTCGTCGACGTCGGGGCCGTCGAGTTGCGCGTCGACCCGGCGGACTGGTTCACCTGGTCTTCGGGCAAGCAGGCCCCGATCTACTGCGACAACCGGATCCTGATGGCGTTTCCGGCGGAGCGCGCGCGCGTCGCCGACGCGCTCGCGGCCGCGATCGCGCGAGACTTTCCCGAAGCGCAGGTGATCGCCGGAACCGCGACCGCCGGAATCCCGCACGCCGCCTGGGTTGCCGAGCGCAGTGGCTTGCCCATGGCCTACGTGCGCGGCGCCGCCAAGGAACACGGGCGCGGCCGCCGGGTCGAGGGGTACAGGCTCGACGGGGCGTCGGTGGTGGTCCTCGAAGACCTGATCTCCTTCGGCGGCGGCTCGCTCGCCGCGGTCGAGGGGGTGCGCGAGGACGGGGGTCGCGTACTCGGTGTCCAGGCAATTTTCAGCTACGGCTTTCCGGAGGCGCAGCGTCGCTTCGAGGAGTCCGGGGTTCTGGCTCGATCCCTCTCCGACTACGACGCGCTGATCGAGATCCTCGAACTCACTTCGGAGCAGACTCGAGTCCTGCTCGACTGGCGAGGTCGCTGAATCCGTCCAGCGCGGTGCCGGGGGACGACGCTGCGAGTTTGCGCGCGCTCTCGGAGCCACCGAGACTTTCGATTCCGCGTGTGCCGTAACGGCGCGAAAATAGCTCCAGGATCCATTCAGTCCGGGCGCGCCGGCGCCGCCGGGCGAGTTCTCCGCTTCGTTCGAGCCAGTCGCGGTGCGACGCGAGCGCTTCCGCCAACTCGCTCACGCCCTCGCCGCTCTGCGAGCTGACCCCGATCACGGGGGGATCCCAGTGCGCGTCTCCGGGCGTGGTCAGCAATGGAAGCAGGGCCAACAGATCGGAACGGGTACGTTCTGCGATCTCGCCCAGGTCCCACTTGTGCACCACGAGCACGTCCGGAATCTCGAGCAGGCCGGCCTTCATGAATTGCAGCGTGTCGCCCGAGCCGGGCTGCAGCACGATGACGACGCTGTCGGCCACGGTCTCGACGTCGACTTCCGACTGGCCGACCCCGACGGTCTCGACCAGCGTTCGCGGGAAGGCCGCGCGCAGTACGGTCACGGCAGCCCGGGTGGCGGGCGCGAGGCCGCCGAGCTGTTCGCGGCTCGCCATTGAGCGCACGAAGACGCGCTCGCCCGACTCGAAGCGGAGCCGTGCGCGATCGCCGAGTAGGGCGCCTCCGGAACGCCGGCTGGACGGATCGACTGCGACCATGCCCACCCCGGCCGCGCTGTCCGGGTGACCCGCGTCGAGCCAGTGGCGGATCAGGGCTCCGGCCAGGCTCGACTTGCCGGCACCCGGGGGTCCGGTCAGGCCGATCACGGTGTTCGCGGCCGGCGTGCTCGATTCGAGCGTCCGGATGATCTGCCGCTGCGCTTCGAGTTGGGCGGGGCGCACGTCTTCGACCTGGGCGAGGACCCTCGCGATGGCCGGGTCCTCGCCCCGAAGGACCTCTTCGACCTCGGCGTCGGTCCCGGGTTCAGCCAACGCCGTGTGCACGGGCCGCGATCTCGACCATGTCTCCGACGATCCGGTAGAGGTCGTAGTCCTTCGGCGTGTACACGGCTGCGACGCCGCGCTCTTTGAGCCACGCGGCGTCTTCATCGGGAATGATGCCGCCAACCACGACCGGGACCTCGACCTGCCGCAGCACCTCGGGCACCAGCGCGCGGTGAGCGCCGGACAGGATCGAGAGCCCAATCAGGTGCACGCCCTCCTGCCGGGCCGAGCGCACGATCTCTTCGGGCGTCAGGCGAATCCCCTGGTAGACGACCTCCATCCCGGCGTCCCGTGCGAAGATCGCGATCTGCTCCGCGCCGCTGGAGTGGCCGTCGAGTCCGGGCTTGCCCACGAGGGCCTTGAGGCGCCGGCCCAGTTGGGCGGAGACCGCGGTCACGCGCTCGCGAATCTCGTTGATGGGGCCGTCGCCGCGAAGCTTGACGGGCGCGTCCACGCCGGTCGGGGCGCGGTACTCGCCAAAAGCATCGCGGAGCGCATCGGACCACTCGCCCGTGGTCACCCCGGCATGGGCGCAGCGAATCGAGGGGGGCATGACGTTGTTGCCGTTTTGCAAGGCGTCGCGAAGCGCCGTGAGGGCTGTCTGCACCTCGTCGTCGTTGCGCTTGCTGCGGAAGGCCCGAAGCCGTTCCAGTTGGAGTTCGGCGGCCTGTCGATCGACGGCGAGCACGCCCGCCGCCTCTCCCCCCACGAGCGGCGACGGGTCGCTTTCCACAAAACGGTTCAACCCGACCACGACCCGCTCGCCACTCTCGATCTGCTCGAGCCGGCGCGCATTCGACTCGACCAGCGCGCGTTTCATGTAGCCCGACTTGATGGCCGCGATCGCGCCTCCCTGCTCCTCGATCCGGCGAATCTCGTCCCAGGCCGCTTCCTCGATTTCGCGGGTCTTCTCCTCGATCACGCGAGAGCCCTCGAAGATGTCGGGGTACTCGAGCAGGTCGGTCTCGAAGGCCAGGATCTGCTGGATTCGCAGCGACCACTGCTGGTCCCAGGGACGCGGGAGCCCGAGCGCCTCGTTCCAGGCGGGAAGCTGCAGCGAACGCGTGCGTGCGTCCTTCGAGAGCGAGACGCCCAGCGCCTCGAGCACGATCCGGGGCACGTTGTTCTCGGGCTGGCTCTCGGTGAGCCCGAGCGAGTTCACCTGAACCCCGTAGCGGAAGCGGCGGAGCTTCGGATCCTCGACGTTGTAGCGTTCCCGCCCGAGCCGATCCCACATGCGCGTGAACGCGCGCATCTTGCAGGTCTCCTCGATGAAGCGGATGCCCGAGTTGCAAAAGAACGAGATGCGCCCGAATACGGTCGGCATCTTCTCGGCTGGGACCTGGCTCGCGTCGAGCACCGAGATCGCGTTTGCGAGCCCGAACGCGACCTCCTGGACCGGCGTCGCGCCCACTTCCTGCAGGTGGTAGGAGCAGATGTTGATCGGGTTCCAGTTGGGGACCTGATCCACCGTGTACTCGATGATGTCGGTCGTCAGGCGCAGCGAGGCGTCGGGTGGGAAGATGTAGGTCCCGCGCGAGAGGTACTCCTTGAAGATGTCGTTCTGAGTCGTGCCCCGGAGGCTCTCGGAATCGACGCCGCGCCGCTCCGCGACCGCGAGGTAAAGGGCCAGCAGCCACGCGGCGGTCGCGTTGATCGTCATCGAGGTGTTCATCCGGTCGAGCGGGATGGCCTCGAGCAACTGCTCCATGTCGTCGATCGTCGAGACCGGGACCCCGACCCGGCCGACCTCGCCCGCTGCGAGCGGGTGGTCCGGGTCGTAGCCGGTCTGCGTGGGAAGGTCGAACGCGATCGAGAGACCGGTCTGCCCCTTCTCCAGGTTGGAACGGTAGAGCCGATTGGAAGCCTGCGCGGTCGAGTGCCCGCTGTAGGTTCGAAAGATCCAGGGGCGGTCGGCCATGGCCGGAAGGCTACCCCGGCCGGGTCGTGCGCGGCAAACCCGCGCTGCCGCCGTGGCGGGACTCCCGAACGGCGCCGTGTCCCGAATGCTCCGGGCCCGGCCGGCCTTTGCCGCTGCGCTCCAGTTCAGTCGCGGCGCTCCAGGACGGGGAGTTCCCCGAGTTCCTCGATCGAGCGAAGCGAACCCTTTTCGATCTCGCCGGCCAGCCGCGCGAGTGCCTGCCCGAAGCTTCCGAAGCGGTGGGATTCGCCGGATCCTGACCCCTCGAGCTTGGCCGCCGCCTCCCTGAGCAGACTTCGCGCGCCTGCGAGGTTCCCGTCTGCGAGGTGGTGCAGGGCCGCGCCGGCCATGATCATGCCCTGGAGGCGCTGGCGCTGGAGTCCGGTGGCCGCGAGCCAGACCGGCTCCAGGATCTCGTGGACCTCGAAGAACAAGCCTGCATGCCAGGCGGCCCGGGCCTGCTCCATTGGCTCCCGCTCTGCCTCAGTTTCGCGGATCCGGATCCGGGCGGCCGCGAAGCGCTGCGCCCGGTCCTTGACGTAGGCCCCGAGCGGCGCGAAGCGCGACTCGAGCCCGCCGGGGGCGAACAGGCCCGATCCGTCCTCGCTGCGCAGTCGCCGCAGCGCCGGTCCCGGCGCGGCGCCGTGCGCGAAGCGGTCGAGTTCCTCGAGCGCCCGGTTGGCTTCGGGATCGCCCGCGGCAGCTGCGACGAACAGACCCGCGAGCGCATCCCGCACGAGCAGCTTCGGGTGGGTCTTCAATGCCCGGGGCCTCCCGGCCGGCCGGAGCCGGCGCCACGCCGCATCACTGAAATCGATTTTCGGGGGGTCATGTCGTCGCTGCCCACGTGTAGGGTACAGGAGGGATGGGAGCTTCCGCCCCGGGTGGGTTCGAAGCAGGGCCGTTCGAGCGAGCTACTATGTTTAGTTCGATGCGAGGGTCGAGTTCGGTTCTGCTCGTGGTGGCGCTGCTGGCCGGCCTGGGACACGGCAGCGTCGCGGCAGCTGCGGAGACGTCTCCGGGTCTCGGGCTCTCGCGCGAGGCGCACGCCCTCTCGCGGGAGCTGATGAGCCCTTACTGCCCGGGTCGGACCCTGGCGGATTGCCCGAGTCCGGACGCCGCGGCGGTGCGCCGGGAGATCCGAACTCGCCTGGCTGCGGGTGAGACTTCCGACCAGGTCCGGGCCGGGCTCGAACACCGGTTCGGCGACGCGGTCGTGGGCGTTCCGCGCACCCCGCTCGGTTGGATCCTGCCCGGGCTCGGGCTGCTGCTCGGAATCTGGATGCTGCGCAGGGCCTGGAGCAGGATCGGCCCGGCCTGAGGGAGGGCTGCTGGGCGCGGGCTCTGGCCGTGGGGGATGGAGGCGACCGCATCCCGCGCGCCTGTCGGACTCACTGTGGGCGGAAGGGTCGAGCCTGAGCCGAGCGCTAGGCTCGGCCGGGTCGACACAAGGGGTCGGTGATCGATCACGCCGGTCTCCCGGATCGCGCCGAGCCGGTGGTCCCTCGATACCTCCCCCTATACGATTGATCGGTCCCGGTCGCGATGGGATGCGGCCGCCGCGGAGTGTATCGGCCGGCTGGCCGGGCAGATCAAGTCTCGCCCGCAGCGCGTGGGCCCGAAGCCGTTCCCGCCGGCTGATGGGATCCGGTATGTTCCCATTCGGAACGCCCCGGTCCCCGCTGCGCGGCCGTGACGGAAAAAGCGCGCCCTTCCGATTCCCGAGGTGCACAAGGAGAGCCCGAATGTCGTCGCTGGATGCCTCCTGGAGCCGCGGCTCGCTCGAAGTCGGCGGGCGGGCGTACCGGATCTGGCGCCTTGCCGCGATCGAGGAGGCCGGGATCGGAGAACTGGCGAGGCTGCCGCGCTCGATTCGGGTGCTGCTCGAGAACCTGCTCCGGCACGAGGATGGCGAGCGCGTGACGCGTTCCGACATCTCCGCGCTCGCCGGCTGGACGCCCTCCTGCGCGAAGGATCGGGAGATCGCGTTCCGTCCGGCCCGGGTGCTGCTCCAGGACTTCACAGGCATTCCGGCCGTCGTCGACCTGGCCGCGATGCGTGACGCGATCGCCGACATGGGCGGCGATGCCTCCCGGATCAACCCGCTGTGTCCGGCCGACCTCGTGATCGACCACTCCGTGCAGGTCGACTTCTTCGGAACGCCCGATGCGAAGCGCCGCAACGCCGAGATCGAGTTCGAGCGCAACCGCGAGCGCTACGAATTTCTCAAGTGGGGCCAGCTCGCGTTTCGGCGGTTTCGCGTCGTGCCCCCGGACACCGGGATCGTGCACCAGGTCAATCTCGAATTCCTGGCCTCCGTGGTCCTCGCCGAAGGTGAGGACGGGGAGCGGGTCGCGTTTCCGGACACGCTCGTGGGCACCGACTCCCACACCACGATGATCAACGGGCTCGGTGTGCTCGGCTGGGGCGTGGGCGGGATCGAGGCGGAAGCGGCCCTGCTGGGTCAGCCCGTTTCGATGCTGATCCCCGAGGTGGTGGGACTCCGTTTCTCAGGGACGCTTCCGGAGGGAACCACCGCGACGGACCTGGTGCTGACAGTGACGCAGCGACTTCGCGAGCACGGGGTGGTGGGCAAGTTCGTGGAGTTCTGTGGCCCCGGGCTCCAGTCGCTCTCGCTCGCGGATCGCGCAACGGTCGCGAACATGGCGCCCGAGTACGGCGCCACGATCGGTTTCTTTCCGATCGATGCGCTGACGCTCGACTACCTGAGGCTCACGGGCCGAGGCGAAGAACAGGTGCGTCTGGTCGAGACCTACGCGCGTGCCCAGGGGCTGTTTCATTCCGAGGACGAGCCGGACCCCGCGTACTCGGAGTTGCTCGAGCTCGACCTGAGCGCCGTCGAGCCCAGTCTCTCCGGACCGCGCCGTCCGCAGGATCGGGTTCCGCTCGGCCGGGCCAAAGAGCAGTTTCTCGAGGAGTTGCCGGCCCTGCGCGGCGACGCCGGATCCGAGTCGTTTCCCCGGGTCTCGGTGCGACACGCCGGAACCGAGTTCGAACTCGGCCACGGCTCGATCGTGATTGCCGCGATTACGAGCTGCACCAATACGTCGAATCCCTCCGTCATGGTGGCGGCCGGACTGCTCGCGCGACGTGCGGTCGAGCGCGGGCTCGAGGTTCCGGCGTGGGTCAAGACGAGCCTCGCGCCCGGCTCGCGGGTGGTGGTCGACTACCTGGACCGCGCGGAACTGCGCGCGCCGCTCGACCAACTCGGCTTCCATCTGGTCGGCTATGGCTGCACGACCTGTATCGGGAACAGCGGGCCGTTGCCGCGTCCGGTATCCGACGCGATCCAGCAGGGAGGCCTGGTCGCGGTCTCGGTGCTCTCGGGAAACCGCAACTTCGAGGGGCGCATCAACCCCTCGGTCCGCGGCAACTATCTGATGTCGCCCCCCCTGGTCGTGGCCTACGCGCTCGCGGGCCGGATAGATCTGGATCTCCGTTCCGAGCCGCTCGGGATCGGCTCCGACGGCAAGGATGTGTTCCTGCGCGATCTCTGGCCCTCCTCGCACGAGGTGGCCGAGACGGTCCGGGACTCGGTCGCGCCGGAACTCTTCGAGCGCCGCTACGGAGAGGTGTTCCAGGGCAGCCCGGCCTGGAACGAGATCAAGGTCCCGCGCGGCGAGCGCTACGCCTGGTCACCCGACTCGACCTACATCCTCAAGCCTCCCTACTTCGAAGGCATGCTCCGCGAACCGCCCCCGCTGACGCCGATCGAGGGTGCGCGGGTGCTGGCATTGCTCGGGGACTCCGTGACGACAGATCACATTTCGCCCGCGGGCGTGATTCCGCCCGGCAGTCCGGCGGCCGAGTACCTGATCGAGCGCGGGGTCGCGCCCGCCGATTTCAATTCTTTCGGCTCGCGCCGCGGGAACCACGAGGTGATGGTACGCGGCACCTTCGGGAACACCCGGCTCCGGAACCGGCTCGCGCCCGGTACCGAGGGCGGGTTCACGACCTGCCTGCTCGATGGCAAGCAGACCACGATCTACGCGGCGGCGCGGCGCTACGCCGAGGCCGGCGTGCCGCTGATCGTGATCGGCGGGAGTGAGTACGGCACCGGCTCGTCCCGCGACTGGGCCGCCAAGGGTACCAAGCTGCTCGGCGTGCGCGCAGTCATCGCCGAGAGCTTCGAGCGCATCCACCGCAGCAACCTGATCGGGATGGGTGTCCTGCCGCTCGAGTTCAAGCATGGGGAGGGCGCCGAACGCCTGGGCCTCACGGGCTACGAGCGCTACTCGATCGACGGGATCGCCGCGCTCGAGCCGGGCGGAGACCTCGCCGTCGTGGCGCGCGGCGAAGCGGACGCCGAGCGGAGATTCCAGGTGCGAATCCGGATCGATACCCCGGACGAACTCGAGTACTACCGCCACGGCGGCATCCTCGACTACGTGCTGCGCGGCCTGGTCGGCGACCAATAGTGTTCGGCTGCCGGCCGAGAGAGTCGTCCGCTCCTTCTAGCGAGCCCCGGTGTTCCGAAGCCATGCCGCCTCTGGTTGAGAAGCAGATGGCGAGCCTGCACCGATGACTGCCTGGGGGATCGCCTTCTGCCTGGCCGCCTTGCCGCTGGTTGCCTCGTACCTCGGCTACCCGCTCGTGCTCTGGGCTCTGATCCGCCTTAGGCGCCGCTCGGTCCCGGAGCCCCCACTCGAGTCGCGCGAGCAGACGCTGCCGGGTGTCACGGTCGTGGTGTCGGTCTACAACGAGGCGGAAGTCATCGAGGCGAAGCTCGAGAATCTGCTGGCACTCGAGTATCCGAAGGATCGGCTGAAGATCGTCATCGCGTCGGATGGCTCCTCGGATGAGACCTGCAGCCGCGCTCGGGCCGTCCTGGCGAGGCATTCGGAAGAGGACCGCGCTCGCATACAGATCGTCGAGCGCCCGGATCGAGTGGGGAAGGCGACCACCCTGTCGCAGACGGTGCCGGGGCTGGACTCGGAGATCATCGTCTTCTCGGATGCCAACACCATGTACCGAGCGGATGCGCTGAATGCTCTGGTGGTTCCGTTCCGTGATCCGAGTGTAGGTCTTGCCTGTGGAACCCTCGACTACATGATTCCAGAGGGTGGCGCTGCCGAGGGTGAAGCTCTCTACTGGCGCTACGAGAACCTGCTCAAACGCCTGGAAGGTGTGCTCGGCAGACTGGTCGTCGCGAACGGGAGCATCTACGCGATCCGCCAGCATCTCTTCGAGCCGATTCCGGCGTCCGTCGCAGATGACATCAGCCTCCCGCTGGTGGCCGCGGCAAAGGGCTACAAGCGGGTCTTCGTATCCGAAGCGGTTGCCACCGAGCCTCTTTCGATCTATCGCTCCGAGGAGTTTCGCGCCAAGACGAGGATCGTCGCTCAGGGGTTCGAAGCCGTCAGGCATTACCGGAGTCTGATCCTCGGTCTCGACACTCTTTCGATTCTTCAGTTTCTGCTTCACAAAGTTCTGCGCTGGCTCTCGCTGCCCCTGATGGCCGTGATGCTCCTGTCCTCCGCCATGGGGGGTGGGCCAGCTATGACCTGGCTTCTCGTCGCGCAACTCGTCTTCTATGGCCTGGCGATCCTCGGGTTCCCCCTTCGAAAGAGTAGTTGGTACCCGAGTGCGCTGATGATCCCGACCTACTACACGCTGGTGAGCGCGGCCGCATTCCGGGGATTTCTGGAGTTCGCACGCGGTCGATCCTTCGCGACCTGGGAAAAGTCCGAGAGTACGCGCCAGGTGGTGACGCCCGGGGAGCACTCGAGACCGCTTCGCATCCTCTTCCTATCGCACTACTTTTCACCGGAAACCAATGCTCCGGCGATTCGAATCCACGACCTGACGAAGCGTTGGGCTCGCGACGGCCGAGAGGTCACGATCATTACCTGCGTCCCGAACATGCCGCAGGGCAGGATCTATCCACCCTACCGAAACCGAATTACGCAGGCTGAAGAGATCGACGGCGTCAAGGTGATCCGGGTCTGGTCGTTCGTGGCGCCCAACCGTGGAATCGTGCTTCGGACCTTGAGCCACCTGTCGTACATGCTCACGGCATCTCTGAGAGCTCTTTTCTTGCCGACACCGGATCTGATCATTGCGACGAGCCCGCAGTTCTTCTGCGGCTGGGCGGGTGTTTTTACGAAGTGGTTTCGGCGCCGCCCGTTCATCCTCGAGGTTAGGGATGCGTGGCCCGATGGAATCGCTGCTGTGGGCGCGATTGAAAATCCGACCATCATCCGTTTTCTGGAATGGCTCGAGGGGAATCTCTATCGGTCATCGGATCGCATTGTCGCTGTGGCCGATGTCGTGCGCGACGTGATCTTGCGGCGAGGAGTCCCGCCGGCCAAGGTCTCGATCATCGGTCATGGCGTCGATCCGGAACAATTCAAACCCATAGAAAGCGATGAAGTGCTCAAGGCGGAACTCGGGCTCTCCGGGAAGTTCGTCTGCGTATTCGTCGGGACGATCGGCCTGGCCTGTGGCCTTTCCGTCGTTCTGCGTGCAGCGCGGATCCTGAAGCAAGAGGGGCCCGATGACGTCGCGTTTCTGATGGTCGGAGACGGCGCGATCCGTGAGGATCTCGAGGCTGAAGCTGCCGCGACCGGTCTCGACAACGTGATCTTCGTCGGTCTGCAGAAGCGAGAGATGATTCCGCGACTTCTTTCGCTGTCGGATTGCTTCCTTTCCCACATGATTCGGCATGAGTGGTTCAGTGGCGTAATCCCCTCCAAGACCTTCGAGGCCTTTGCCATGGGCGTCCCGGTTATTCTCGGAGGTGGCGAGCGAGCCTCCGGGGATCTCCGCAAGGATGGGATCGTGCTGCCCATGCGGGCCGAGATGGAAGGCGACCTGGTAGAGGCACTGGTACGACTTCGTTCGGATGGTGGCTTGCGGGAGCGCATGATCCGCGGGGCAAGAGCGCACGTCGAGATGCATCACAACCGCGAGATCCAAGCCGGTGAGTATCTTCGGCTTATCGAGGACCTGGTCGGGACCTCTCCGGACGTGAAAAGCGATCCGCTTTCAAAGAGAACTTCTTCGCCCGGTCCGACTGAAAGATCGATAGAAATGTGAGACCGGGCGATTCGATGACTCCAGGAAAAGTCTCGATCGTGATTCCGTCCTACAACCACGTCGATTACGTGAGAAGTTCCATTCGAAGTGTCCTCGATCAGGACTACGAAGACGTTGAACTGTTGGTCATCGATGACGGATCCACGGATGGGAGCCGGCGGGTCCTCGAGGAGCTGGCCGAAGAATCCGGCTTCAAACTCATTCTTCAGGAGCATCGAGGTCTGGCGCCAACGCTCAACAGAGCGCTGTCTCTGATCGAAGGAGAGTTCTACTCGATGCTGAGTAGCGACGATCTCCTGATGCCGGAGAAGACCCGAATTCTGGTCGACTTTCTGTTGGCCAATCCGGAGGTGGGCGGTGCGGGTGGCCGGCACATTGCCATCGATCGCGAGGGCAACAAGCTCGGGGAATCGCTCGAACTCGAAGAGTCGATCGCGGATTTCCTCGAGATCTTTACGGCGTCGAAGCCGACCCCTTCCGCGCCTACGATGATGCTCCGGACAGCCTGCGTTCGGGAGGTCGGAGGTTACGACGAATCCATCGGGCTGGAAGATATGGATATGTGGCTCAAGTTGGCCTATGCCGGCTACAAGATTTCGACTCTTCCCATCTGCCTTGCGTATTACCGGAAGCACGAGGAGAACAATTACAGGGACGTAGAAATGATGTACCGGAGTCTTCTGGCGACTTTTGGGAAGTACAGTCACCTGCCCGAATGGCCGGACTGCAAGCGCAGAATACAGAGGAACCAGTTCTACAACGCGGCCAGGTGCGACCGGGCGCTGGCGGAACAGATCTGGCGTGAGATGGAGCGAAAGGGACTGGACTGGCGCCTCGTCCGGGCCTGGCTTCAGATGAGGTTCGCTCCTGCGAATCGTCCGAGGGGCTGAGGACCCCGCCACCCCGAGGACTGCCGGCTGATCTCGGGCCGTGAACGCTGTTCCCGTTCGGGATTGCTCAGTCGCGGATCAGCGACCAATTCAGGGGCGTGCCGCGTTCGATCTTCCGCGCTGCGCGCTTTCCGAGGACTTTTGGAAGGTCTCCGGGCGGGAGTCCGAAGCCGGGCCGGATGGAACGCACGTTCTCAGGGGTGAAGCGAGCGCCGGCCTCGATGTCTTCCAGAACGTAGAGGGATCTCCGGAACACCAGGGATCCCCGCTCTGCATCCACCGGGCCGAGCCGCGAGCTTCCGAGGGACGACCATGCGGTTCGACAGGCGGCGACGAGTTCGGCCATTTCGTCCGGCTCGAGCGAAAAGGCGCTATCGACGCCTCCGGCGGCCCGATCCAGCGTGAAGTGTTTTTCGACGAAGCATCCACCCAGCGAAACCGCAGCAATGGCGACGGTGGAACCGAGGGTGTGATCGGAGAGACCGACGAGCGCGTCGAACTGCTCTCTGAGCGCGTTCATGGCCCGCAGGTTGGCTGCCTCTGGAGGCGCCGGATAGGCACTCGTACATTTGAGCAGGATGAGATCCTGGCAGCCGTTGTCCCGGAGTGCGGAAACCGACTGATCCAGTTCCTCCAGGGTCGCCAGCCCGGTCGAGAGAATCACCGGCTTTCGCGTCTGCGCGACCTGGCCGAGGAGTTCGAGATCCACGTTTTCGAACGACGCGATCTTGAAGGCCGGAACTTCCAGGTCCTGCAGGAACCGGACGGCGCTTTCGTCGAATGGAGTACTGAAGCACAGCAGTCCTCGTTCTTTGCACCGCTCCATGATCGGGGCGTGCCAGTCCCAGGGTGTGTGTGCCTCTCCGTAGAGTGCATAGAGGGTCTTCCCGAACCAGAGGGAGTCCGGATCGTCGATTCGAAAGCCGGGCCCCTCGTGATCGATCGTCATCGTGTCAGCCGTGTAGGTCTGGAGTTTGATTGCATCCACCCCGGTCTCGGCGGCCGCGTCCACGATTGCGAGCGCCTTCTCGAGAGACCCGTCGTGGTTCCCGGACATCTCGGCCACGATGAAGGGCGGATGTTCGGGCCCGATGATTCTGTCGCCGATCGATGTACTGGGGGGTGCGGCCATGTCTGTCACCTCGTCCTGTGGGTGTACACGGCCCTTACTGTGCTACCGGACACTAAGTTTTCGGTCCCGCAAAGCGCGACCGCAGCGTGTCGTCCTCCGGCATAGCATCGCGATATCTCGGTATCGATGTAGGCGGGCGTACGGGGAGCGACCTCGCGATTGCCTTCCCTCATCGTTCCTCTCCTCTATCGAATCGAAAGTTCCCCAGCAGTCCTCTCGCGTCTAGCTTCTGCTTCACTGCCTCCCTGAGCGCCTCCCACTCGCTCCGCAGCATGGAGAGGCGGACCACGTCGTGTGCCTTGCCCTGCTTGATGATGTGCTTTCGGAATCTGCCTTCGACGACGA
>JABSQV010000019.1 GCA_013215565.1 Myxococcales bacterium
AGGCACCGGTGTTAAATAGCCCGAAGGGTGCGCAAGAAGTCCCGCGGACATCGCCGTTGCTTGTGAGTTGGACGAGTTGGCAGTAGCCTTCGCGGGCAGCAGCACCAGTCCCGAGAGGATCGCTGTTCTTGACGTAGTTGAAGCGCGGCAGATCGTCCGCCGTAAACTCGATCCCGTCGGGGCCGAGCGGGCCCGCAATCAGCTGATTGCCGAACTGGATATCGTCGGGGAACCCGATCGGCTCCTGGCCTGTAATTCCGCAATAGGGAACTCCGTGTAGATTGAACACGTTAGCGGCTGTGCAGAAGCCGTCCGCCGATAGTCGCCTGACCCCGACGCTAGTTCCGAGGTTGTGCGCCAGGAACCCCGAACTCGGCGAAATCCACTCGGCAGTCGGCACGGTCAGGAAGCCCCCGGGCCTGATCGGTGCGTCCAGGTCCGTGAGCACGGCGGGATTGCTGTTCTCGAAGGTCGTCGCACCCCAGAGCGAGGTCGTGATCTCTGAGTCGTTGATGATCGCGAGCCCGTCATGGCCGTCGGGGTTTCCCAGTCCGCCGCGGTCGCCGAAACGGTCGTTCTCGAGCCTGGCGTAGATCAGAGCCCCAACCTTCTCGTACGCTTCCGGGTCAGTCGAAAACAGCCGAAAGGCCGGACCGAACTCCGACTCGATCGTGGCAGGTTGAAAGAGCGGCTCCGCACCAGCTAGCGAAGAATTCGTCGTCACCGCTCCTGTCGGCAGGCGGAAGAGAAGCTGCCCGTCTCGCCGTACCTGCTGGCCGAGCGTCTGCCCCGATGCGAGCAGGTCGCGCGAGGTCAGCTTGCGCCCGAGACTCCTCATCGGGTCGTTGAGTGTGCCGTCCGGGGTTGTCGGATCCAGCGTGACGCTTCCCTCCAACACCGTCACAGTCTTGGTACCAACCAGCTTGGAATACTGCTTCGCCACGCGATAGACCCTATCTGGGTCCGTGGGGTCGGTGAAAACCTTCTGGGTCCTGCCGAGCACGCCTCCGTCAGAGTCGAACAGCAGCGGGAACCATTTCAGGTGCCGAGCCTGATCGAGGCCTCCGCCAAGCTGCGGAGCTCGGACCTGTCCCTGCTTGTTTTGAAACCCGGCCGCTTGCAGCATGCGGACCGTACCGAAGGCCTGGCCCGCGAACCCTTCGTCTTGCGGCGTCGTGAAGGCCGTCGAACAACCCTTCGGGTCGATGGAAGGATTGCCCGTACAGTAGCTGGTGCCCGGCTCCCTGCCTGCGAGCGCCGTCGCCAGACGAATACCGGCGCGTGGACGCAAGAACAGGTCGTTCACGACCTCGGGGCCCAGGGAGCCGCGAGCGAGGCTGAGCAGCGACGCGGTAAAGAGCGGATTGATGACGCCGGCAGGCTGGGCAAAAGTGAGTCCTGCGATCCCAGTCGGGCCCGTGGCCGGCGGATCGCCGTTGACCCCGAACGGTCCGCCGAGCAGGCTCCGGCTGTAGAAATTGCAAAGGAAAGACAGTGGCGCCGGGTTTCCGAACACGCCGTCTGGGTTTACGCAGGTCCGGTAGGCACGCCCCAGGCTCTGGACGCCGGATACGACCGTTCCGGTCTGGTAGGGCGCTCTCCAGACGCCGGCGATGAAGGGCGGATCCGTCTCGACGGTCGGGTAGTTCTTGGGATTTCGGCTCGGCGTACGGTAGTGGCCGCCGTAGCTATTGGCCCCTGCGAGGGGCGGGATGCCCTTGTGGTAGACGGTCTCGTAGCTGGCGATCCAGCGCGTGAACGCGATCATCGTGTCGAAGGGACCCCAGCCCTCGGGCATGATGTCCACCTCGGTTTCCAGGTTGAGTACGTGCCGGAACTGGGACAGGGTCGCGCCGTTCGCGGGCAGGTCTTCTCCGAAAAAACGCAGACGGAGTTCGTAGAACCCGTGAATCTCTACCAGCCGCTCACCCGGCAACTCGAATTCCAGTGCCTGTGCGGGCTGGAGCAGCAGTGCAGCGAGCCACACCCCCACGATCCCGGCAAGCCGTAGCCTCAGATGCCTCATGCCCATCGCACTCCCCTTCTCTCGGCCGTTGCCCCAGAGATCAAGGTGCCCACCACTTCCGCTTCGATTTCTCATCCTGTCAGTCTCCACATTCCGATCCAGACTCAGCTCGTACTCGAGGGCAGAGGCGGTTCCGCCTCTAGCCCGGGCTCCTCCGCCTCCTGGCTCAGCGAGGTCGCGAAGAAGCTCGGTCGCAGAATCGAGAACCACGCCGGGACCAGCAGGATGGCCCCGAGCATGTTCACGACCATCAAGATCACCAGCAGCTGCGCCATCTCCGCCTGAAAGCGCAGGTCGCTGAAGATCCAGGCACCGATCCCGCCGACCAGGGTCGTCGCCGTGAAGGTCACGGCCATCCCGGTGGTTCGGATCGCGCGCCGGATCCCCTCGTCGAGGTCTCCACACCACGAGTACTCCTGCCGGATCCGGTCCGTGATGTAGATCGAATAGTCGACGCCGATCCCGACGCCGACCGACTGGACCGGCAGCGTGTTCACGTTGAGGCCGGTGTTTCGCATCGCCATATAGAACAGCGACAGCAGCGTCCCGGTCGCGAGCGACACCACGATCACGATTCCGGCCGTCGCAGAGCGGTAGCTGACCCCGACGAAGGTGAAGACGATCAGAAAGATCAACAGAATGTTCGCGACGTGGCCCCGCTCCACCTCTTCGTTCACGGCTCCGAGAATTCCCATGAGCCCGCCCGCCATCGCGAACTCGGATCCGCGGGTCCAGCTGCCGGTCGGCTGGGGGTTGAACGACGAATCCTTGAACTTGTCGTTCTTCACCCAGAGCTCGTACTCACAGTAGCCCCAGTAGGAGGGGCAGTAGCGGATGGTCTGCGCCGTGATCGCCAGACCCTCGTTGCGCCATTCCTCGACGACGTAGTAGACGCTCCGATCCACGATGTCGTCGACGATGCGGTCTACCCTGGTCCAGGGGCCATCCGGGTCGAGCGCCACCTGCTTGGCGGTCTTGTTCAGACGCTCGATCCGGTAGTCGAATCTCGCCGAAAGCAGGCGCGCGATTTTCCCGATCCGGTCCTTGTTGATGTCGAGATCGTCGAACAGGTGACTGGTAGGCGTGATCTTGTCCCGCCGGATGCTGCCGATCTTGACCAGCGCGTCGATGACGTTCTTCTCGACCTCGTCCCGATCCAGCGGCTTGGTCCATTCTCCGACCGGATACGGCTCGCCGCGGTCGTAGCCCTGGATCTCCTGCGCCTCATCGATCCGGGCGATGAACGCCTCCATGTTCTTTTCGCGCGCAAACAGCAGCGGGCCGAGCATGTAGTAGGCCACGTCCAGCGGGCCGCCACGATCCTGCCGGAGCCGGACCGAGACCCGGCCCATCGGGTTTTCATCGATGAACTCCTGGGCGTAGTGTATGGCCCGGCGGATCGTCGTTCCCTTGTGATCGGGGAAGAAGAAGGTGATGTTCGAGTCCTCTTGCTCGTCGGTCAGGTACGGCCGAAGCGCCCCGGGCGTGCTGTTCGACTCGAGTTGGAACACGATCCGCTTGATCGCGGAGGCGGAATCGGGCACGAAGCCCCACTTGGGATCGCCGTAGTGATTCACGTCCCAGAAGACGCGGATGAAATTCACCAGCGACACCGAGGCGCCCGGATCCGCGTACTTTTTGATGTGGCGCTCCATCGCTTCCATGCGCTGGAGCACGGCTCCGTTCGCGCTCGCGCCCTTCTGGTCGCCATCGACGAAGACCGTGAATTGATCGACGCCCCCAAACTTCTCGGCGATCTGGGCGGTCGCTACGTTGAAGGGGTGATCGGGCCAGAAGATCGGAGCGCCCGGACGGCTCTCGCCGATCGTAGAAAAGTTGAGAACGAACCAGGTGGAGAAAACGAGAAAGACCAGCGCAATGCCTACCACCGCGTGCTTGGCCGCGCCGGTTGTGAGCCGGCCCGCCCAACCGAGCAGCCAGTTCATGAAGCGCGGTGTGTAGTGCTTGGTATCGTGCGGCGGGGGCAGGTACGCGATCATGATCGGGTGCAGCAGGATTACGTTGAAGAAGATCGCGAGGACCCAGAACGAGCCGAAGAGCGCGAGGTTGCGCATCAGCTGAATGGTCGTGATGAAGATCACCATCAACCCGGCGGCGTCCGTGATGATCCCGAGCATGCCCGGCAGCATCAGCTTCGCCATCGCCGTGGTTGCGGTTTCGACCTTGGCTTCCCTGATCTCGTCGACGGTTAGATCGCGCCCAGCGCTCCGCGAGCGCGCGTCGATCTCCATCTCGTAGTCCTCGAAGAAGCGCTCGGCCATCTGGATCGTGTGCGAGATGGAACGCGCCGTGATGAGCAGCGGAATCACCAGGATCAACGGATCGAGCGCGATCCCGACCCAGGCCGTGAATCCGAGTCCCCAGATCGCTGTGGAGAGCCCCGCTACCATCGGAATCGCAACCCCGTGAAGGCGCCTGAAGTAGGCCAGCAGCAGGAAGAAGAGCATGACGATCGTCGCGAGCAGGAAGAACAGGATCTCGTACACGTGGAGGTAGGTCCAGCCGACCACCATCGGGAAGCCCGAGACGTAGACCTTGGCGGTGCCGTCGGCCTCCTCCTCCTCCTTGATCTTCATCATGTGGTCGAACAGGGCCTGGTAGGCCTCTCGGTTGTCGAGGCGGTGGGTGATGAAGCCGGCCTGTATCAGCACCGCCGTGTGATCGCGCGAGACCAGCCGGCCGTAGATCAACAGAGGGTTCTGGAGAACCAGTTCTTTGAGGGCGAGGAGTTCGTCCTCGTCCTCCGGCACCTCCTCCATCAACATCTCTGCGGTCAGGGAGCCGTCCGGTTCGATCCGGATGACGCGCGTGTTGATGTGAGAGAGGCTCGAAACCTGGTAGTGGTTTACGTTGGGCGCGACGTCGACCGCGTCGGTGATCCGCTTGATCTTCTCGAGGAAGTCGGTGTCGTAGATCTCACCGTCGGTCTTCACGACCGAGATCGCCACGAAGCTCGCCGTGCCGAAACGGCCCGTAAACTTGTCGGCGGTGTGAACGAACGGGTGCTCGGGCCACTGGTCTCGCGCCTTCGTGTCCATCGCGAAGGTCCGAACTCCGGGCAGCGGCGTGCCCAGCATCTCGAGCGGCGCGTTGAGGAGCGGCAGCAAGAAGAACAGCCCGATCGACAGCAAGGTCATCAGAGTCCCGAAGCGGTTGCGCATGATGAAACGCGCAAAGCGCATCGAGATCGCGCCTTCGGGGAGGCTGTCCTCCATCTGAGTCTGCGGTTGCTTCTCGTCAGCCACCGGCGCTACTCCCCGGTACCCTGGTCAGAAGCCACGTCTACCGGCGGCAATACCCTGCTCCAGGTCAGTCCACCGTCCGAACTGCGCAGAATGCTGCCCGCGTATCCGACGACCCATCCGCGTTCCGGCGTCCCGAAGACCGCATCGCGGAAGTACCCGAACGACTCGGGGAAACTTCCCGGAGCGAGCTTCTCGAACCGCTCGCCTTCGTCCCGGCTGATCCGGGCCTGACCCTTCTCGCCCACGGCCACGAGCCCTTCACGCCCGAGTCCGACGGAGAAGAAGGCCTGGTAGCTGTCGACGAGCGCATACCGCCAGGTCCGGCCGCCATCCGTGGTTCGCAGGATCACGCCGCCGAGCCCCGCGATCACGCCGTTCATCGCGTCGCTGAACTTCACGTCGAAGAGGAAGGGCGTCTCCATCACCTCGATCTTCACGTGGGGTCGTTGCGCGATCTTCTTCTTGGTGAATGCCTCCATGTCGACCGATTCCTGGTCGAAAGGCGTCGGGTTTACGACCTTCAGCCGGTCCTGGGTGATCCCCTCGTCTTCCAGGAACTCCTGGACCGAGGAGGCGCGCTCGTCCGCGAGGAAGGTCTCTCCCGTCTTTCGGAATTCCTCCGGCGTGAGGAAGGCATCGATCCTCACCTTCAGGTACGGACGCTGCTGAAGAACTTCGGCGGCCTCGAAGAGCATGTCCCAATCGGACCTTGCGATCTTCTCGTCGAAGGGCTCGAAGTAGAGGTCGTCGAACGAGAGGTCTCCCTGGATCTTGCCCCGCTCCCAGGTTTCGCCTTTATCTTCGGTGCGCCAGATGAACCCGTACTCCCCCACCATCCAGCCGTGTTCGGCATCCAGAAAGAACAGGTCGTTCAGGTAGATGTCGTCGTAGAGCTTTTCGCCCGCTTCGTAGCGCTCGAGTTCGAACTCGGTCAGGTACTGAAACGCGGGGTGAGTTTCGTCCATCAGAAAGGAGCGATCTTCCCAGTTCTCGCCCCCGTCGCCCGTGTAGTAGCGGCCGCCCCACTCGCCGATCGCCCAGGCGCGGTCGGCATCGATTGCCGACACGGCAAAGATGTGCCGCGCAGGTTCGCGGGGGAAGGTCTGCTTCTGCCAGGTGTCGCCGCCGTCGCGCGTGTGGATGACGAAGCCGCGGCGCCCGACTGCCCAGCCGTTCTTCTCATCCGCGAAGTCGATGTCGTAGATCGACTTCTCCGTGGGAGTCTCGAGCTTCGTGAAGTGCTTCCCGCCATCGGTCGTGCGGTAGATCGCACCGAAGTAGCCGGCGCTCCAAAGGTGATCGGGCCCGACCGCGCTGGCGGCGTAGAGGTCGTCGTAGATGTCGATCTCACCGCCGTCGAAGCGCTCGCCAAACTCGTCCTGATGACACCCGCAGGAAACCCAAGCGAGGGCGAGCGCGACCAGCCACCCCCCCTGAAGTCTACGCTGCCTCCCCAAGTCCCCTCCGATTGAGCAGCGCCGGTTCGCGGTGAGAGGAGCCAACCCCCGTGCCAGGGCCGATAGAACTCGGCCGCGGGGATTCCCCTCATCGAGTAAGGATCCGAAGCGCCGCTTTGACGCGCCCGCGACCGACCGCGCCTCACCTGGACCGCGCTTTTCTATTACAGCAGCGCGATTCGTGTCAAGCGCACCAAACGAGCGGGGAAACGCGGACTCTCGTCACCTGGACACCGCCGCTGGGCAACATCCGGGCCAGCCCTCGCCCCATACCCGTAAACCGACCACACGCACACCTATCCGGACCCCGCGAGCGTACCCCGAAACCGCTGGGCGGATCCTGAGGTCACGTTCAAGAAGCGCTGAAGAACCCTTCAGGATTCCCAGGCATCCGGGAGAAGCCCCGCGAGCCTGCGGCGGAGCTCACGCCGCAGTGCGTCAACTTGAGGGAGGCAGCCCCCGGAGCTTCAGCCGCAGTGCGTTCAGGCGGATGAATCCGTCCGCATCGCGCTGCTCGTAGCCGCCGTCCGTATCGAAGGTTGCGATCTCCTCGCTGTAGAGCGATTCCGGCGAGCGACGGCCCAGAACCGTCAGGGCCCCCTTGTACAAGCGTACGCGCACCTGGCCGGTCACGGGTTCCTGACTTCGGGTGACCGCCGCGAGCAGAAAGTCCATCTCGGGCGAGAACCAGAAGCCGTTGTAGATCAGCTGTGCGAGCTTGGGAATCATCCGGTCGCGTTCGAGCATTACTTCGCGGTCGAGCGTGATCGACTCGAGCGCCCGGTGCGCCGCGTGGAGGACCGTACCGCCCGGAGTTTCGTAAACCCCGCGAGACTTCATGCCGACCGCCCGATCCTCGACGAGGTCGACCCGGCCCACACCGTGCGCGGCCGCAGCGTCGTTCACACACTCGAGAAGCGGAACCGGTCCGAGGCGATCGCCGTCTACGGCCACCGGCACGCCCCGCTCGAAGTCGATCACGAGTTCCTGCGCGAATTCTGGCGCCTCCTCGGCTGCGCAGGTCCACTCGAACATCTCGGGATCGGGGGGACTCCAGGGATCCTCGAGCACGCCCCCCTCATAGCTGATGTGAAACAGATTCCGGTCGATCGAATAGGGCTTCTCGAGCGTCGCCGAGATCGGAATCTCGAACTTCTGGGCGTATGCCATCAACTCGCCCCGGCCCTTGAACTCCCACTCGCGCCAGGGCGCGATGATGCGCAAATCCGGGGCCAGCGCCTGGAAGGCCAACTCGAAACGCATTTGATCGTTGCCCTTGCCGGTGCAGCCGTGTGCGACGGCATCTGCTTCGGTGCTGCGCGCAACCCGAACCTGCTCCTTGGCAATGACGGGGCGCGCCAGCGAGGTCCCGAGCAGGTAACTCCCCTCGTAGACGGCGTTGGCCGAGATCGCCGGATACACGTAGTCGCGCACGAACTCCTCGCGGAGATCGCTGACGACGCAATCCTTGGCCCCCGTCGCCAGCGCCTTGGTCACGACCTCGTCGAGGTCCTCCTCCTGGCCGACGTCGGCTACGTAGGCGATCACCTCCGCGTGGTAGACCTCGATCAGCCAGCGCATGATGACCGAGGTGTCGAGTCCGCCGCTGTAAGCCAGTACGATCCGCGACACCTGCCCCATGCGCCCATCCTAGCTGGTTCGGACGCGAATGGGTCGCGGGCACGGCCCGGCGGGGGACGCGGAAGTGCGGCGCTTCGCGCGGCCCGGCGCGCCGGAGCCGGGCCGGTCGCTGCGGCTGCCCGAGCGCGAAAAGATTGGAAGCGGGCCCCGGACGCTTCCGGGCAGGGCCGCTAGTCGCGGAGCGCGACCTCGCCCTCGGCCGCGAACTCGGCGGCCAACTTCGCCTCCTCCTCGGAGGAGAGCACGGCTCGCGCGCTCACCTGGATCGACTGCGCCTGGTCCGTCGCGGTGTCACGGGCCGACACAGTCACGATGCCATTGGCGTCGATATCGAAGGTCACCTGGATCGCGGGCGTACCCTTGGGGCCGGGCCGGATCCCGGTCAGGGCAAATTCGCCCAGCAGGTCGTTGTCGTCCGAGTGCTCGGATTCCCCCTGGAGCACGCAGATCTTCACGCTCTCCTGGTCGTCGCGGGTAGTCGTGAAGGTCTCGCGGGCAGAAGTCGGCACGGTCGTGTTGCGTTCGATCAGCCGGGTGAAGTGACCGCCGAAGGTGGCGATTCCGAGCGAGAGCGGTGTGACGTCGACCAGCAGCGGACCCTCCGCGTTCTCGGCCAGCATCGAGCCCTGGATTGCGGCCCCCATCGCCACCACCTCGTCCGGGTTGACGCCCCTGTAGGGCGCGCGCCCAAAGATGTCGGTCACGACCTCCTGAACCAGCGGCATTCGGGTCTGCCCGCCCACCAGCAGGACCTGATCGATGTCGCCGGGCTCGAACCCGGCATCCGCGAGCACGCTGCGGCAGATCTCGCGCGTGTTCTCGACCAACTCCTCCGCGAAGCCTTCGATCTGCTCGCGGGTCAGGGTGTGCAACAGATGCAGGGGCTGGCCGGCCTCGTCCTGGGCGATGAAGGGCAGGTTGATTTCGGTCACCTCGACCTGGGAGAGATCACACTTGGCCTTCTCGGCGGCATCCTTGAGCCGTTGCAGCGCCATCGCGTCGCTGGCGAGCGAGATGCCGTCGCTCTTCTCGAACGCTTCCATCAGATGATGGACGATGGCGAGGTCGATGTCCTCGCCGCCGAGGTAGGTGTCGCCCCCGGTCGCACGCACTTCCAGCAGCCCCTGGGAGAGTTCGAGTACGGTGATGTCGAAGGTGCCGCCGCCCATGTCGTATACGGCGACCTTCTCGGTTTCGCCGCGCCCGATCCCGTACGAGAGCGCTGCGGCCGTCGGTTCGTTGATGAGCCGAAGCACCTCCAGTCCCGCGATCCGGGCCGCCGCACGCGTGGTCTGCCGCTGCGTGTCATTGAAGTAGGCGGGCACCGTGACCACGGCCTGCTCGACGGGTTCCCCCAGGTACTCCTCGGCGACGCGCTTCATTTCCCGCAGCAAGAGCGCGGCGATTTCCTGAATCGTGAACACCCGGCCCGCGAGTTCTACCCGGGCGTCTCCGCCCGGTCCCTCGAGAATCTTGTAGGCGACCAGTTCGCGCAACTGCTGCACCTGCGGCGAATCGAAGTTGCGTCCGATCAGACGCTTGGCCGCGAACACCGTGTTCTTCGCGTTGGTGACCGCCTGGCGCTTGGCCAGATGTCCCACGAGCCGCTTGCCGGCCTCGGTGAGGCCCAGAATCGAAGGTGTGGTCTTGTATCCCCCGGTGTTCGGGATCACGCTGACCTGGCCGTCTTCCATCACCGAAACGCAGCAGTTCGTGGTCCCCAGGTCGATACCAATCACGCGACTCATCCAGGTCTCCCTTGTGCCGGGCGGGGCTCAGAGTTTCTCGAGCGCCTTTGCGAGTTCGGCGTCTTCCGGATCCAGCTCCAGCGCCTCGCGGAGGGCCCGGCGCGCCGGTTCCCGGCGCCCTGCCGCGGCGTGAATCCGACCGACCGTCCCGTGATAACGCGCGCAGTTCCCCTCGAGCGCGACGGCCCGCTCGGCGAAGCGCCGGGCCCGGTCGAGCTGCCGGCCGGTGGCGAGAATCTGCTCGGCCACCAGAGCGGCGAGTTCCGAATCGTCCGGCCGGAGTTCCGCGGCCTCGATCAGCGCCGCGAGCGACCCGCTCGCGTCTTCCCGGGTGGCTTCCGCCGCGTGCGCGCGCGCACGACGGCTGCGGCTGCGCCCGACCCGGGCGCGCAGATCCGAGAGCACGGAATTCCCCAGCCGCCGCGCACGGCTTCGCAGCGATCCGGCCCGCTCGGGGGCCGGCCTCGGGCGCGTGCCGGACGGCGCGACCTGCCGCAACTGCGCGGCGTCGAGGCCACGGTCGTAGCGCGCGCGCGATTCGGGCTGCCGGAGCACCTCGTACGCCACCACGACGCGCTTATAGACCTGGTGCAAAAGCGGCTCGAAGCCCCCGAGATTGCGTCCGAAAAAGCGGTCCGGGTGGAATCTGCGGGAGCGCTCCGAAAATGCCTCGCGGATCCGCTCCGGGGCCGCGCCGCGCTCCAGCCCGAGTGCGACGTAGTGGCTCCCGACCGGCAGCGTACGCGCGAACGCGACCAGTTCGCGCTGGAGTTCCGCCGACAGTTCGATCGGGCGCTCGTCGCCCGGCTCGGCGCGCTCCTGAATCTCACGCTCATCCGTCGACAACGGCCGTCCCCCTGCCACGCTGGCGGCTGTGTTTCCTATCGGGGAACGGGGCCCTGAGATTGAGCGAAAAGGGCCTGAGGGCGAGCGCCTGTGCCAGGCTGAAGCGCCGGCCTGCGGGAGTCCGGGAAACCGCGCAACCCGGGCTTTAGGACACGCCGATCACGCTCTCCAGGATGGCCTTCTGTGCGTGTAGACGGTTCTCGGCCTGCTCGTAGAAGAGCGACCGCTTGCCGTCGATCACGTCGGCGCTGACCTCCTCCCCGCGGTGCGCGGGACCGCAATGGAGGATCTTCACGTCTGGAGGTGCCCGATCCACCAGGTCCGCGTTCACCTGGTACGGCGCGAGCACCCGATGGCGATCCTGGACCCTGCCCTCCTCGCCCATGCTGACCCAGACATCGGTGTAGATGAATGCCGCGTCCCGGACCGCCAGCCGTGGATCCGGCTCGTACAGGATCTCGCCACCCTCGCGCCGCGCCCGCTCGGTCCCGGCCTGCATCAACTCCGGATCGGGGCGGCACGCCTCGGGCGTCGAGACCGTGAGCCGCAGGCCGAGCGCGCCGGCGAGTGCGATCAGCGAATGGGTCATGTTGTTTCCGACTCCGACCCACACCAGCCGGCCCTCGCGGAGGCCGCCCGCCTCCCGCATGGTCAGCGCGTCGGCCAGGGCCTGGCAGGGGTGGGCGCGATCCGTGAGCGCGTTCACGACCGGGACCCGCGCGGAGCGGGCCAGATCCTCCACCAGCCGGTGCGAGTGGGTTCGCGCCACCAGCGCGTGACACCAGCACGACAGTACCCGGGCCACGTCTTCGACCGCCTCCCGCTCCCCGATCCGGACCTGCTCCGGGGGCAGTACCACCGAGGTCGCTCCGAGTTCGGCGATTCCGATCTCGAAGCTCACGTGGGTGCGGAGGCTCGGGTGCTCGAAGTAGAGCAGGATCGACCGGCCCGCGAGAGACTCGGTTCGCACGCCGCGTCCGCGCAACGCCTTGAGTTCGGCGGCGCGCGCGAGCATGCCCTCGACCTCCTCACGCGACCAGTCGGAAAGGGAGAGAAAGTGCCGCGGATTGGAGACGACCATCGGTTCAGTCCGCTCGCACCAGCGTGCCGACCCCCACGTCGGTGAAGATCTCGAGCAAGAGCGCGTGGGCGATCCGTCCGTCGATGATGTGGGCCGTGGTCACGCCCGCAGCGACGCTCTCCACACAGCACACGAGCTTCGGAATCATGCCGCCCTGGACCGAGCCGTCCCCCAGAGCCGCGCGCGCCTCCTCGAGGTCGAGCCGCGGACGGAGTTTCTCTCCGGCATCGAGTACGCCCTCGACATCGGTCAGCAGGATCAGCTTCTCCGCCCCGAGTTCCTGCGCGATCCGGGCGGCGGCCATATCCGCATTGACGTTATAACCCAGCCCGTCTTCGTCGGCCCCGATCGGAGCGATCACCGGAATGAAGCCGCTCCCGGTCATGGTGGTGATCAGGGAGGCGTCGACGCGGGTCGGGTTCCCGACCCGACCGAGATCGCGGCCGTCCGCTCCGACGTGGCGAGTCACCTGCAGGAGCCCGCAGTCCTTGCCCGTGAGCCCCACGGCCTTCCCGCCCACGCGGCCGATCAGGGAGACGATCTCGGCATTCACCCGTCCGCCGAGCACCATCTCGACCACTTCCATGGTCTCGTCATCGGTCACGCGCATGCCATCGACGAAGCTCGTCTCCTTGCCCAGGCGGCTGAGCATCTCGCCGATCTGGGGTCCGCCGCCGTGGACGATCACAGGCCGCAGGCCGATGTAGCGAAGCAGCGTGACGTCGGTCGCGAACGAAGCCTTGAGCGACTCGTCGAGCATGGCCGCGCCGCCGTACTTGATCACGAAGGTCTTGTCGTAGAAGGCGCGGATGTAGGGCAGCGCCTCCGTCAGAATCCGCGCCTTGTCGATGATCCGTTGCATCCTGGGAACCCTACAGAATGTATCGCGACAGGTCGCGGTCTCCCGCGATCCCGGCGAGCCGGTCGCGGACCAGCTCCAGGTCGACCGTCACCGTCTGGGCCGGCATATCCGGAGCATCGAAGAGCACCTGGTCGAGGAGCCGTTCGAGCACCGTCTGGAGCCGGCGGGCTCCGATGTTCTCGGTCTCCCGGTTGACCTCGGCCGCGATCCGGGCGATTTCGCGGATGGCGTCCGGCTTGAATTCGAGATCGAGGCCCTCGGTCTGGAGCAGCGCCCGGTACTGTTTGGTCAGCGCGTTGTGCGGCTCCTCGAGAATCCGCACGAACTCCGCCTCGCCGAGGTCGTCGAGTTCCACGCGGATCGGGAAGCGGCCCTGGAGCTCGGGCACCAGGTCGGAGGGGCGTGCGACGTGAAACGCCCCGGCTGCGACGAACAGGATGTGATCCGTCCGGACGATGCCGTGCTTGGTCTGTACGCTGGATCCCTCGATGATGGGCAGCAGGTCACGTTGCACGCCTTCCCGCGAGACCTCGGCACTCTGGCCTGCCTGTGTGGAAGCGCGCGTGATCTTGTCGATCTCGTCGAGAAAGACGACTCCCGACTGCTCTACGCGCTCGACCGCCTTCTCGCGCGCCGAATCCGGATCGACCAAGCGCTGAGCCTCTTCCTCGTAGAGAACCTCGCGGGCCTGGATGACCGTGACGCGCCGCTGGCGCGAGCGCTTGGGCATCATGTTGCCCATCAGGTCCCCGATCGAAACGCCCATCTCTTCCACGCCCTGGGGCGAAAAGATCTCGAGGCGCGGCGTCGAGCGCTCGGAAGTCTCGATCTCGACCTCGCGCTGGTCCAGTTCCCCTTTGCGGAGTTTTTCGCGCAGGCGTTCGCGGGTCGTATCCTCGCCTGTCTCGCCGCCCGTCGCGCCACCCGTCGGGTAGAGCGCATCCAGCAGACGCTCCTCCACCAGGGTGTTGGCCTGGGCGCGAACCTTGTTCATCTCCTCTTCTCGCACCATCTTGATCGCGACGTCGGCAAGATCGCGAACGATCGACTCGACGTCCCGGCCCACGTAGCCCACCTCGGTGAACTTCGATGCCTCGACCTTCAAGAAGGGCGCGTCCGCGAGTTTCGCCAGCCGCCGCGCGATCTCGGTCTTGCCGACGCCGGTCGGTCCGATCATGAGAATGTTCTTCGGCTGGATCTCGTCGCGGAGCTCGCCGGGCACGCGCTGGCGCCGCCAACGGTTGCGCAGCGCGATCGCGACCGCGCGCTTGGCCTGGTCCTGGCCGACGATGTAGCGGTCGAGTTCCGAGACCACCTCGCGGGGTGTGAAGGATCTCACGCGCCAATCTCCTCGACAGAAATCCGTTCGTTGGTGTGAATGCAGATCCCGGCCGCAATCTCGAGCGCCTGCTCCGAAATCTCGCGAGCCGACAGATTTTTGTCGCGGACCAATGCGCGCGCCGCGGCGAGCGCGTAGGCCCCGCCCGACCCGATCGCGGCGATGCCGTCGTCGGGCTCGATCACGTCGCCATTTCCCGAGATCACCAGGATCTCGTGCTCGTCCGCCACGATCAGCAGGGCCTGAAGTTGCCGCAGGTTGCGGTCGGTCCGCCACTCCTTGGCGAGTTCCACGGCCGCACGCCGGAGCACCCCCGTGAACTCCTCCAGCTTGGCCTCGAAGCGCTCCGAGAGCGCGAGCGCATCGGCGGTCGAGCCGGCGAAGCCGACCAGAACCCGACCCCCGCGAAGCCGCTGCACCTTGCGCGCCGAGTGCTTGAGCACCGTGTCGCCCAGCGTGACCTGCCCGTCCCCCGCGATCGCTGTACGGCCAGCCCGCCGGACCGCGATCACGGTCGTTCCCCGAATCTCCAAGCTCAGCCCCTCCGTGTTCTGGCGCGCGGGTGTGCCTGACGGTATACCCGCGCCAGCCGCTCCCCGGATACGTGTGTGTACCGCTGCGTCGTCGTCAAGCGCTCGTGGCCGAGCAGATCCTGAATCGAACGCAGGTCCGCGTCTGCATCGAGCAGGTGCGTCGCGAAGCTGTGGCGCAGGGTATGCGGGCTGGCCTTCCGCTTTACGCCGGCCTCGTCCAGCCGTCGCCTGACGACCTCGAAGGCGCCTCGCTCCGAGAGCCGGCGCCAATCCTTCTTTTTGTTCTTCTTCGGGCAATTCACCAGCTTGTTCCGGAACAGGGGCTCCGCGAGAATCCCACGCTGCCGGCGCATCTCGAGATAGGCCTCGACCGATTCGAACGAGCGCGCGGGAACCGGGACGACCCGTTCCTTATTGCCCTTGCCCCGGACCCTCACAACCCGGCTCACGGGGTCGAAGTCGCGGACGTCGAGACCCACGGCCTCGCTCACCCGCAGCCCGGCGCCATAGAGCAGGTCGAGCAGCGCGCGATCCCGAGCCTCGAGCAGCGGCGCGCGCTTCGGGGCCGGGTCCTCGATCAGCCGCTCGCACTCGTCGGCCCCGAGCGAGGACGGGAGCCGGCGCTCCGCCTTCGGCCCTGGCAGCCTCTCGGTCGGGTCGTCGCTCCGGCCTCCGGAACGCACGCGGAAGCGGAAGAAGCACCGAAGCCCCGCGAGCTTCCGGTTCCGGCTCGAACCGCAGAGCGACGCGTGGAAGCTCGCGAGATGCGTGCGAAGCGCGAGGGCATCGATGCGATCGAGCCCCCCAGCGCGAATTCCGCCCTCGGAACTCGCGAGCCCCTCCACCTCGGCCACGTACGCGCGCACGGTATGGGTCGAGAGCCCCCGCTCGGCCTTCAAGTGGCGCCGGAACTCTTCGATCAGCAGCTCGTCCCCGGTCGTGAGTCGGGACTGGTGCGGCTTCTCGGTCTCCGGGTCCGGCGAACGCCTGGTGGGATCGTCTTTCCGCCCCCCGCAGCGGATGCGGAAGCGAAAGAAGCAGCGAAGCCCCTGGGTCGTTCGCTTCAGGCTCAATTCTTTGCACGAGCCGCGCAAACCCTCGAGGTGCGCCAGGAACGCACTGCGGTCGATCCGGTCCAGGCCGCCGGCCTGGATTCCGCGATCCGAGCGTGCCAGCCCCTCCACATCGCGCACGTACGCGCTCACAGTATGGGGCGAGAACCGCTCGGCCTGCAGCTGGTGCCGGAACTCGGCGATCAGCCGCTCGTCCGCCGTCGTGCGAGGCTCCGTCATGCCAGCCGGGACTCCCGGCCCGCCACCTGCGCGGTATACGCTTCGAGTTCGGAGAGTGCCCGCTCGCTCATCTGGCGGTTGCGGTCCTGCTTGGGGACTCGGCGCCCGCCCCCCTCGAGCGGCGGAAACAGGCCGTAGTTGACGTTCATGGGCTGGAAGCCCTTGGGCCGGGCCTCGGTCAGATACGAAACGAGCGACCCGAGCGCCGAAGCCCGCGGCGGCGCGCACACCGATTCTCCGCGCACCCGGCGGGCCGCGTGGATGCCCGTCAGGAGGCCGAGCGCGGCCGACTCGACGTAGCCCTCGACCCCGGCGATCTGACCCGCGAAGTAGAGCCCGGGGCGATCGACGTGATCCAGTTCGGGCCCGAGCTGCGAAGGCGCCCGGATGAAGGTGTTGCGGTGGGCAGACCCAAAGCGCGCAAACACCGCCTGCTGCATGCCGGGAAGCCCCCGCAACACCCGCTTCTGTTCGCCGATCCGCATTCGGGTCTGGAACCCCACCAGGTTGAACAACCCGCCGGTCTTGTCCTCCTGGCGCAACTGAATCACCGCATGCGGCCGCTCGCCGGTACGCGGATCGACGAGTCCGACCGGCTTCATGGGTCCGTATGCGAGCGTGTTCGGGCCGCGTTGCGCCATCACCTCGATCGGCAGGCAGCCTTCAAAGTAGAGCGCCGCCTCGAAGCGCTGGAGCGGCACCGTCTCAGCCCGACAGAGTTCCTCGACAAAGGCCAGGTACTGGGCCTGATCGAGCGGCAGATTCAAATAGTCGCCGTCCCCCTCGTCGTAGCGCGAGGCACGGAAGATCTGCTTGTCGTCGAGGCTGTCACGGTAGACGATCGGAGAGATCGCGTCGTAAAAGTAGAGCGAGCCGCCACACAGATCCGCGATCGACTGCGCCAGAGCATCCGAAGTCAACGGACCCGTCGCCACGATCGCAACTGGGTCGGGCAGCGAGTGGACCTCTTCGCGCACCAGTTCGATCCGGGGCTCGGATTCGATCCTGCCCGTGATCCAGCCGGCGAAACCGGTGCGATCGACCGCGAGCGCCTTCCCGGCCGGAACGCGCGTCGCATCGGCCGCTTCTAGCACGAGTGAGCCGAGCCGCCGCAGCTCCTCGTGCAAAAGTCCGATCGCGTTGCCCCGCTGATCCGAGCGCAGACTGTTGGAACACACGAGTTCCGCAAGCGCATCGCTGGTGTGGGCGGGCGACGAGCGGAGCGGCCGCATCTCGTAGAGCCGCACCCGCACGCCGCGACGCGCGAGCTGCCAGGCCGCCTCGCAGCCGGCGAGCCCGCCGCCGATCACCTGCACCACCTCGCTCATGGAATCCCCGAGACCTCTGGCATGGACGGAGGAAGATAGCCGAAGCCGGGCCGCTCACGGCGGGGCCGGCTTACGGCGCCTTCCGGCAGCCCAGCCCAGGCCGCGAACTCGACGAAAACATCAGCTAAACCAGTGGCTTATGGACACACTGCCGGCGGACGCCGGGCCCCGGCGAGGGCTTCCGCAAGCGGGCGACCGGGCCCGGTTCTCGGGGCCGACTGCTGACTTTCGCTCTCGCCGCTCCTACGATGTCCCCGTCACGCACAGGAACCTAGAATGGCAAAAGAGCGATCCCGGGACTGGCTTTTCGGGCCCGCCCCGGATCTGCTGCTCGGCTGCGGCGGGGGCTACCTGCTGGTCTTCGGCTTGCTGGCCCTGCAGGGTGCGACGATTCGCGCCTGGTTGCCGCTCGCGCTGATTCCGCTGCTCGTCAACTCGCTGCTGCTCCCGCACTACGGGGCCACCCTGATCCGGGTCTACGAGAACCGCAGCGATCGCCGTGCCTACGCCTTCGGGGCGGTCTGGATGACGCTCTTGCTCGCCGGCGTGTTCGTCGCCTCCCTGTATTCGGTCGTCCTGGGTTCGTTGCTCGTGACCGTGTACCTGACCTGGAGCCCCTGGCACTACAGCTGGCAGAACTACGGGATCGCGGTGCTGTTCCTGCGACGCCGCGGCATCGCCATCTCGGGCGCCGCGGACCGCCTGCTGCGTCTCTCGTTTCACCTGGGGCTCTGGCTGGTCTGGCTCGCGCTCCACGGGGAGACGTCGCTCGGGAATTACGCTCCGGATGCGGTTCGGGGAGATGCGCTCCGCCTACTCCCACTCGGAATTCCGGCCGGACCCCGCGACGCCGCGGTCGTGGTGGTCGGAATCGCGTACCTCTGCGCGACCGCGGGTGCGCTGGCGCTGCTGCTGAGAAGTGCTCCGTGGCGCAGGCTGATCCCGACCCTGCTCATGCTGCTCACGCAGGGACTCTGGTTCGGCATCCCGGTGCTCGTGCGCCACTTCGGCTGGTTCAGCTCGATCGAACCACTCTCGATCGAGCACGCGACCTACACGTTCATGTGGATCGCGATGGGGCACGGCGCCCAGTACCTGTGGGTGAGCGCCTACTTCTTCAATTCGCGCGACGGGGACCGCCGTTACGGGCGCTTCTTCTTCCGCTCGCTCGCGATCGGGGCCGCCGCCTGGACGCTGCCGGCGCTCGCCTTTGCGCCGGGACTGATCGGGAGCATCCCATTCGAAGCGGGTCTCGGCTTGCTGGTAGCCTCGGTGGTCAACATCCATCACTTCATCATCGACGGGGAAATCTGGAAGCTGCGCTCGAAACCGATCGCAAAGATCCTGGTCCAGCCGGATTCGGGATCGAGCGGAGCGCAGACCGGGCACTCGTCTTTCCACCGCTTCGGCTGGGGAATCCTGACCGCGGCGGGCATCGTCGCGTACGCGATCACGATGACGGAAACCGTCGAACGCGAGGTCGGCGTCGAGCGCGCGCTGTCGCGCGGAGACATCGAGCGCGTCGAACAGGCCGCAACCCGGCTGGCCTGGCTCGGCTTCGACGGGCCGGAGGTCCATACCAAGATCGGTTCCATGGCCGTGGATCGCAACGACGCCAGACGCGCCGCACGCGCCTTCGAGCGCAGTCTCGAACTCTGGCCCACGCCGGCGGCCTGGACCGGGCTCGGCTACGTCCGCGGCCGACTCCGGGGAGACTGGAGTTCGGCGCTGGCCGCGTTCAGGGCGGCACTCGATCTCGACGCGCGCTACGCCGAGGCGCTCTTCCACTCCGGCGTCGCCTACCTGGAACTCGGCCTTCCCGAGCGGGCGCTCGAGCAACTCCAGGCCGCCGAGCGAGCGTCCCCCGGATCGGAGAAGATCCGGCGCGCAGCCGCCCGGGCGCGCGCGGCCACGGCTCCCGGCGCTCCGACGTCGCGGGGCCCCCCGCCCTGACCGCGCCCGCGGGGCCGCGGAGGGAGAGACCGCCCCGCCCTCCGAGTCAATCGATCGGGCCCGCGATCCGAAGGCCGCTCAGGAACCTCGCAAGGAGTCGAGACTCCAGACCCCGGGCCCGCGCGCGGAAATAAACAGGAACACGAAGCAATAGAGTGCGGCAAGTTCGCCCTTGTTGAGCAGCGGCAGCGGGTGGTGCAGGCCGTGCGCCATCCAGTAGGCGGCGGCCATCAGGCCGCTCGCAACAAATGCCGCCCAACTCGTGAAGAGACCCAGCATCACCAGGAGTCCCCCGAAAAGCTCGACGCTCCCGGCGGTATACGCGAGAAAGACGGGCAGTCCCGGAGGGGGATCGGTCGGAATCCCCAGGAGCTTCTGGCTCCCGTGCCAGAGAAACAGGAAGCCCGCGACGATTCTCAACGCGGCGTAGGACTGGGGCTCGAGCTTCTTCATGAACGCGGCCACTGGGGTTCCTCCCGGTTGGTGGAGTCCCGACAGGGTGCCCTTCTTTGGAGTCCCGGGCCACGATTTATGGGGACCCCCGGATTCCCTGTCTGCTCGCATCGGGCAGCGGGCGGCGGATGGAAGAGACTGGCCACGCTTCATACACGATCACGCGGCTCACCGGAATCGGCCGCCGCACGCGCACCGATGAGCGCCACGAGCTGAGCGCCGTCCAGCGGGCCGTAGCGCACGGAAAGCGCGCGACTGGATCCGCGCAGGTTCAGCGCGCGCGCTCGGCGTCCTCGAGCTTCGGGTCCGGACGGCCCGCGCGGAGCCGCGCGAGTGCTCGCAGCGGCGCAGGCCAGTCCGGGCGGAGTTCGGCCGCCTCTCGCAGGTCCGCAATCGCGGGTTCCAGGCGGCCCGAGCGTGCGAACGCAAGTCCGCGCTCGTACAGGGCCTCTGCGTAACCCGGCGCCACACGTCTCACCTTCCGGTAGTGATCGCGCGCCGCGTCGAGTTCGCCCCGGAGCTGGAGGGCGTGGCCCCAGCCGTAGTGGACGCGGGGATGGCCGGGTTCGAGTTCAACCACGCGCCGGTAGTGGGTGATCGCAGCCTCGAGACGCCCCTCGGCCCTGAGCAGGTTGCCCAGATTGTGATGCGCCGATACGTGATCGGCATCGATCTCGAGTACGCGGGTGTAGTTGCGGCTCGCGGCCTCGAGCTCGCCGCGCTGTGCCTGCACCACCGCCAGGTTGTAACGCGAGCGCACGTGGTCCGGGTCACTCCGCAGTGCGGCCCGGTAGTGCTCGAGAGCCGCTTCGACGTCCCCGTCTCGCTGGAGCCAGACCCCGAGGTTGTAAAGGGCATAGACGTAGTCCGGCTTGATCTCGAGCGCTCTTTGATAGTGACCGCGCGCCTCGGCGTTTCGGCCCTGCGAGACCAGAACGCTCCCGAGGTTCGAGTGCACGGGGTAGTTGCCCGAAGTCACCGCCAGCGCGCGTTCGTAGAGCGTGACGGAGTCCCGCCAGTGGGTCAGCTGGACCCGGGTCGCAAAGACCAGAGCAGCGAGAACCAATGCTGCGCCTGCGCCGAACCAGAGCTTGCGCAACGCGAAACGGCGCTGCAGGTCGGCCGCGCCCCAGGCGACCATGATCAGGAGTCCGATCGAAGGCAGATAGGTGTAACGGTCGGCCCGGGTCTGAAAGCCGACCTGCACCAGGCCGATCACGGGCAGCAGCGTGCCCAGGTACCAGAGCCAGCCGACCGCCAGGTATCGGCGACTTCGGCCGACGGTCGCGATCGCCACGCTCACGCCGGCCACAAGCACAAGCGCGAGCCCCGGCTGCCAGAGGGGCGGCGGCGACGTCGGAAACGGATACAGGACCGCGAGATTGTTCGGGAAGACCAGGTCGCGGATGTAAAGCGCGTAGGCCGTCAGCGAATTCGGCAGCCGCGCCTCGAGCGGCAGCACCTCCCAGTCCACGAGCGTCACGTCGGGCTGGACCGCCAGCGTGACGACCGCGAACACCCCGGCAATCAGAAACAGCGGCAGCTTCTCGCGGATCAGCGGCCAGGCGCGTCGAATGGCCGACCTCCCGGCCACCCCCTGACTGCGCTCGAGCGGCCAGTAGTCGAGCAGGAGCAACACGAACGGGAGCGTGACGACGATCGGCTTCGCGAGCAGCCCGAGCAAGAATGCCGCGGCCAGTCCCAGGTAGCGCGGAATTCCCGGGCGACGAACGTAGCCCGCGTAGGCCGCGAGCGTGAGCATCCAGAAGAACCCACTCAACACGTCTTTTCGCTCCGCCGCCCATGCAACCGACTCGACGCGAAGTGGATGGAGCGCAAATACGGCGGCGACGAAGGCGCTGGGCCAGAGCGAACCTGTCATGCGGCCGAGCACAAGGAACAGCAGCAGCACGTTTAGGATGTGCAGGATCAGGCCCGTGGCGTGGTGTCCAACGGGATCGAGACCAAAGAACTCGACGTCCAGCATGTGCGAAAACCAGGTCAGCGGATGCCAGAGTGAACCGCGTACCGCCGTCCACGCCCAGACGAAGCCCTCTAGCGTCCAGCCCTCGCGAATTTCGTCGTTGCCCTCGACGTAGATCCAGTCGTCGAAGCTCACGAAGCCGTTCTCGCGCACCGGCTCGAACGCGAGCAGCGTAGCGACCACCAGTCCGAGCGCGACCAAGATCGCGGGAAGTCGGCTCCGCAGAGACATCAGCCGCCCTCCGGGTCAACCGCCACGGGGCGGTAGCTTCGGAGTTCGGGCATACGCGCGGAAATCCAGCCGACGACGCCGAGACAGACGGCACCGCCGGCCACCACCGAGAAGACCGCACCCGTGAGAGACGCGAGAAAGCCCGACTCCGCCTCGCCAAGTTCGTTGGAGGCCCCGATGAAGATCATGTTGACTGCGCTCACCCTTCCCCGCAACGCATCCGGGGTCGAGAGCTGGAGGATCACCGAGCGCGTGGTCATGCTGATCTGGTCGGCCATCCCGGCCAGGGCCATGGCCGCCAGCGAGAGCGGGAGCGAACGCGAAAATCCGAACACGATCGTCGCAAGCCCGAAGAAGAGGACCGAAACCAGCAGCGCCCGACCGGGCCGCGCGAACGGGCGCAGCGTCATCAGCACCAGGGCCATCGAGAAGGTCCCGACCCCGATCGATGCGCGGAGCAGACCGTATCCCTGCGGACCGACTTCGAGGATCTCCTCGGCGTAGACGGGCAGCAGCGCCGCGGCGCCGGCGAAGATCACGGCGAGCATGTCGAGCGTGATCGAACCCAGAATGGGCTGGTTGCGCCAGACGAACGCGATCCCTTCGCGCACGGCCCTCCAGCTCACGCGACCCGGTCCTCCCGCAATCCGCGGGGCGCGGAGCAGCGCCAGGCTCCCGATCGAGGCCAGGTACGAAACTGCCGCAAGCGCGTAGGGCGCGCCGAAACCGAAGGGTTCGACCAGAAATCCCATCGCGATCGGCCCCGAAATGAACGCGGCGTTGGAGACGCCCGAGGAGACTACCGTCGCGTTCTGGAAGATCGCGCGCGGCACCAGGCTCGGAAGCAGCGCACTGCTCGCGGGCGCGGCAAAGCCTTCTACGATCGCCAGCAGGAAGGCCATTCCGAAGAGTCCCCATACGAGCGAAGGCGCCTCCGCCCCGACCCACGCCAGCGCGAGCGCTCCCGCCAGCGCGGCCACGTTTGCGCCCATGAGCAGCGCGCGTCGATCGAAGCGATCTGCGAGCACGCCACCGAGCAGTGAGACCGGGATGATCGGCAGGAACTCGATCAGCCCCAGCAGACCCAGCGCCGCGTAGGACTCCGTCACGATGAACAGGTGGTAGGAGAGCATCGCGGCAACGAGTGCACGCGCGAATCGACTCGCAAACCGCGCGATCAGCAGGCGCCGCAGGTTCGGAATCGAAAGTGCCTGCAGCGTAGGGTGCCGCGCCGAAGTCACCGCGTGGGTCTAGCATTTCGGGCCGCAACCACCCAGATGGGTCCCGGCGCGCAGCGCCTGAGTCGAAACCACCGGTCGCTCCGGTGTCGGTTGAGGGAGCGTTCGTCCACGCCCGAGACCCGATCTGCCATCCAGCCCGGCCGCGCGTGAACTAGGGGGTCTGCGGCCCCAGGCGGAAGCTCTGAATCACCCGATAGACGAAATACCATTCCGGATCGCTGGGCCCGAACACGAACGGAAGCGGACCGCGCGCGTAGAATCCCGCACCGAGAGGCGCTGACTTCGTGCTCGCCCACGCGGCGACCGGAGCACGCAGCACGGTCAACTTCTCTGCGAGTTCGGGGGGGAAGTTCATCCAACGCGGGTTGTTGTACGGAATCACGACCAGGTCTCCCGCCGACAGCGTCGTCGCCGCGTGGTCGATCTTCGTGAAACCGGCATGCTCCATGTACCACTGGAAGCCCCAGCTTCCCTGAAACCAGACCCGCTCTTCTCGATCGCCGAACTGGAGTGCGATCTCGTCTACGGCGTCGCGCTGCGCTCCCGCCAGCGCGTGGTCGGCCACCGTCACCCAGAACGCGAGCACCGATGCCGCGAGCAGCCGGAGCGCGGGCGCGCGTACGCCCGAGGGATGGCCGAGCCGTCTCATGATCAGGATCGAAGCCGGTACTGCGGCCGGAAGCAGTGCGCGTCCGTTCGGCGTCCAGTTCAGAAATGCCGCAAACACGAACACTCCGAGCAACCAGCAGCAAAGCAGAACCGTCGCGGGATCGCGCCACTCCCGCAGTACGGCCGCCGCGAGCACGAGGACGTTCAGTCCGAGGAACCCGAACAGGCCGACGTGCAGCAGAAACCCCCAGCGCAGGCCTTGGTCCCCGCGCGCCGCGAGCAAGCCGGTGGGCTCGAGCAGAACCAGCGCGGACACAGCCAGTAGGGCGGCGCCCGCTTCGAGCGCGATGACGCGTGGCGAGTAGAGGGAAGGGATGTAGAAGGCCGTTCCGATCAGGCCGCCACCGAGAAAGAGCAATGCGACCAGACCCGTCTCGGGCAGCCGGACCCCCGAAAGCGAGCGAAACCTGCTCGCGTACTCGGCCGCTTCCGCGAGCGGCAGCAAGCCGTAGGCCTGATAGGTCAGCAGATGATAGGCGCCGAGCATGAGCAGCGGAATCGAAAGAACCCAGAGCCACGCGCCCACCCGGCGGGTCAAGAGCGCGTAGAGCACGGCGAGCGGTAGCGCCGCGAACCCGAAGTACTTGGCCAGCGGGCACAGGCCCAACAGCAGCGCTGCGGCCAGCAACCGTCGGAGGCTGGATCGGTCGAGCGCCTCGATCCAGAGCCCCAGTCCCCAGCACCAGATCGCCAGCATCAATACGTCCGACATGACCGTGGTACTGGAGATCAGGATCAGTGGACTCAGCATTCCGAGCAGCGCGGCCTCGAGCGGGCGCTCGCACAGCAATGCCGCCAGCCGGTAGCTTCCGAGCACGAGCAGGACCGCCGGGAGCAGCATCGCCAGGTGTACGGCGACTTCCGACCAGCCCAGCAGCGCCGTCGTAGCCGCGAGATAGAAACTCACCAGCGGCGGATTCTTGTTGGCCTCGGCCATCGGGCGCGTCAGGCCTTCCCAGTTCACGTCGAAGCCGTAGAAGTCGAGTGGATCCCGCTGGATCTGTTCGGCCGCCCACAGGAACATCGGGTCGTCGATGTGGAAGGCCTTGCCGATGAAGGGCAGCAGACAGGCCACCGTCACCAGTACGGCAAACAGCGCCTCGCGATTCGAGCCGCGGCCACGGGTCTCCCGCGGCTGGTGGTCTCTGTCCTTCAAAGCGTCCCCCGCGGGCGAAGCGCCCGGACGAAGCTTAGCCCGCCGCGTTCCCGCCCAGACGATCCGGCCGGCAGCAGGTCCGCACTCGCGTGCTTTCACTCACTGGGTGTAGCCGAGCACTTCGAGACGTTCCCGCAGCTCGGGCGAGAGTTTCGGCGGGGGTGCCGCAGGCAGCGGCCGCGCGGCGAGCTCCGCCAGCAGCCCCAGCATCGCGTCTCGAGCCGCGGCCGGCAGCGCCTCGATGCGGTCCTGGGACTCCTTCGGATCCCGGCTCAGATCGTAGTACTCGAGACCGCCGCGCCCGGAACGCACGAGTTTCCGGGTGCGCGTGCGCACCGTCTCGAAGAAGGTCTCGTACTCGTCGGGATAGGGGGTGGATGCGTAGACCCAATCGCGTCCTTTGGCGTCTGACGCCCCCTCCAGGAGTGGGGACAGGTCCAGGCCATCGAGCGGGCCGTCGTAGACGACCCCGAGCTGGGTCAGCAGCGTGGGCAACAGGTCGATATTCTGCGCGAGCGCGCGGATCCGGCGTGCCGGAAGCCCGGGGTGGTGAAGGATCAGCGGAATCCGAATCGATCCCTCGTTCACGAGCATCCCGTGCTCGAAGTAGTAGTCGTGCTCGCCCAGGCTCTCTCCGTGGTCGGCCGTGATCACGATCAGGGTCTCCCGGTCCAGCCCCGAGTCGGACATCCTGTCCAGAAGCCGTCCGATCTGGGCATCCACGAACAGGATCTCGGCGTCGTAGCGCGCCACGTAGTAGTCGATCTCGTCCCGCGAGCCCAGGCGCTGGTAGCCCGGGACGGCACCGCGCACGTAGTTCGGATTCCGTCCCGGCACTGGTTGGTAGTCGAGGGCCACGCGCTCGCGCTCGTCGTACCAGTCGTCACCCACGAAGCGTTCGCTGACCCCGGCCGGGGGGAGATAGGGCCCGTGCGGGTCCAGGTAGTGGACCCAGAGAAAGAACGGCGCGTTCTTCAGTCGCTCGAGCCAGGCGAGGGCGCGATCCGTAATTTCCTCGGTGTCGCCCCCCGTCAGGACGAACTCGCCGAACCCGGCGTCGTAGCCCCGTTCGGGGGCCAGTGTCGGGTTTCCGACCACGGCGACCTTGCGAAAGCGTTCCGGCAGGATCTCGGCCAGGAGTACCGCGGACTCGGGCACCGCCGCGGGGTTCTCGGTCACACCGTGGTTGTGCGGGTAGCGCCCGGTGAAAAAGCTCGTCATGGAGGGGCCCGTTTTAGGCATCGTGGTGAAGAAGGACTCGAACTGAAGGCCGTCTCGCGCGAACGCGTCGATTCGGGGGCTCGTGGCACGCGGGTAGCCGTAGACGCCCAGGTGGTCGGCGCGCAGCGTGTCGATGCTGATGAAGAGCAGGCTCCGCGGAGGCACGTCGGCAGGCGCCGGCCCCGGCTCCCGGCAGCCGGTCGCAGCCAGCGCGGCTGCCGCAGCCACCACGGCGTGAAGCCAGGCCACCCGCCAAAGCGGCGCGCGCGTGGCACGCCGTCGGCGCGTGAAACCGAAAGCGGCCGTCATCGCTCGAGCTCTCAGCGCTCCCGCGCAGGGTAGAGGAGCGGGTTGAGCTGCCCGGCTGCCAGTTCCCCCGGTTCGCAGCCGCGGAGCCAGGCGTCGCGGTCGAAGCGGCGGTTCGGGTGGTCGAGCGCACCCACGCGGGTCCCGTCGGAAAAATAGATGACGGTCATCGATTCGCGCAGCCTCCCGGTTCGGTTGGGCGGCGCCGAGTGGAGGGTCCAGCCGGAGTGGAAACTCGCATCGCCGAGCGCGAACGCGCTGCTGGGTGTGCGCGGAAGCCGCTTCTCGTCAATCACGCGATCGAACTCGGCCTGGGACTCATCCCCGATCGCGAAGTCACCGAGGCTCCCGAATCGGTGTGAGCCGGAGGCAAAGGTCATGAGACCCATCTCGCGTGTCGCCGGCACCAGCGGGATCCAGAGCGTGATCGTGTCCAGTGTGTCGAGCGGCCAGTAGAACTGATCCTGGTGCCACGGGGTGGGTCCGCCTTCCGGCTCCTTGAAGAGCGCCTGATCGTGGTACAAGCGCACGCCCGAAACGCCCATCAGCTCTGCAGCCACGCGTGCAAACCGGCGCGAGAATACGAACGCCTTTGCGAGTTCACTCTGGCGCCAGAGGTTGAACATCTGGATGAAGGCCTTGCCGTAGGTGTCGCGTTCCTCGAGCGGGCGGCGGTCGTGGCGAACCCGCTCCCCGGCTTCGAGCAGCGCGGGCCGGTAGTGTTCGACCTCTTCGGGGCGCGCGAGGGCGCGCACGATCACGTGGCCGTCGCGCCGGTAGGCGTCCACCTCCCGATCGGAAAGCGCGAAGCAATCGTCGAGGTCCAAGCGCGCCGCGGTCATTCAGGATTCTCTGGATTCCGCCGGAACCGGAGGACCGCCGCGCCCCCGCGGCAGCTCCCGTTCGAGCGAGCTCGCAACCCGGGCCAGCGTGATCATCCGCGCACTCCCAAAAATCCGACACGCGTACCGGACGACATCTAGCAGCGCGCCCCGATGCGGGTCAAGGATACGCACCGAGCGCGGATGGCTCGGCGAGACTCTGGTAGAGTCTGCGACGCCCGAGGGAAGGGAATGACTGCAGCGTCGAAGGTCGAGGAAGAGGTCGAATCAGAGCGCTGGCAGGAAGCACTCTTCTCTCCCGGAGCCTGGAAGCGCGGCGCGATCTTCATCCTCGCGGCCATCGCCACCGGAACCGTGGCGTACTCCTTCAACCTGATCGACCGATCGTCGGTGAGCTTTCGTGCCTTCCTCTTGCGAGGAGAGCCGCTGTTCGGTTTCCGAATCGACGAATCCTGGGGCACCGCGATCGCGATGGGGCTCGCGGTCGGCGGTATCTGGCTCGCGATGACGCTGCGGGACCGCGTCTTCCCCGGCACCCAGGGAACCGGCATTCCCCAGACGATGGCTTCGCTCGAGGTCGAGGCCGGGGATCCGCTCCGGCGCAACATGCTCTCCTGGCGTATCGCGATCGGAAAGGTGCTGCTGCTGGCGATCGGCATCTACGCCGGAGCGACCATCGGCCGCGAAGGGCCCTCGGTCCACGTCGGTGCCTGCCTGCTCTATCTCTGCGCCGCCTGGGGGCGCTTCCCGAATTGGGCGGTCCAGCGCGGACTGATCCTGGCGGGCGGCGCCGCCGGGATCGCGGCGGCCTTCAACGCTCCCGTCGCCGGCGCGATCTTCGCGATCGAGGAAATCGGACGCTCCTTCGAAAAGCGAAGTGCCAGCTTGATCATCCTCGGGGTCGCGATTGCGTGCACGGCCTGCTGGGTCTACCTGGGCGACTACGTGTTCTACGGCCGGCTCGATCCCGCCCTCGCGTCTCCCGCGCAGTGGTTCGTGATCCTCCCCGTGGCCGCGGTCGCGGGATTCCTCGGCGGCGCTTTCTCGCGCGCCGTAGTCGCGGGGACCTACTGGGTGAACCAGACGCTCCGCCGCCACCGCGTGCTGCTGCCGCTCGGACTCGGCGCGGGTCTCGCCGTCGTGGGGCTCGCGAGCGGAGGGCTCAGCTACGGAAGCGGCTACACCGAGGCTTTCGACGTCCTCCAGGGACGCGCCGAGATGCCGGCCTTCTACTTCGTCGCAAAAGCGGCCGGAAACTTCATCAGCCTGATCAGCGGAATCCCGGGCGGCCTCTTCGATCCCTCGTTCTCGGTCGGCGCCGCGATGGGGCAACTCGCGGCCCCGCTCTTCGGGGATGTCGACCCGCGCGCCATCAGCATGCTCGCGATGGTGTCCTACTTCACGGGTGTGGTGCGCAGCCCGATCACGGCCGTCGTGATCCTGCTCGAGATGACGACCGCCCGCGAGATGGCCATGCCAATGTTCCTGGCTTCGGTGATCGCGTACGAAGCCTCGCGTCTCGTCGCCCGCAAACCGATCTACGAAGCGCTCGCCGAAATCTTTCTGAGCGACCTGAGGCAGGCCGCGGCCACCCGCTGAGGCGGCCGCCGCCCGCGGGACCTCAACCCGGCGTGAACCAGATCGGCGAGGTCCAGGCGCGCTCCTGCTGGACGGGGTCCATGAACGGCGCGTCGCAGTCTTCGGGGCGTTCGCCCGGAGCCAGTGACAGGCACTGCCAGGCGGAGTAGCGGCAGCTCGGATTTTCGACGACGCGCGCGTAGTAGACGGCGCTACGGAGCGGGTCGAATTCCGGATCCCGCCAGATGCCGCAGAGCTGATCCGCTCCCGGGCCCAGCAGGGCGCAGGTCTCGGGATCCACGCCGGCAGCGTTCGGGCCTCCAGCAACGTCGATCAGCTTCTGATGCAGGCCCCCCTGGGCATCGACCCAGCCCTTGATGACCTGGATGCGCTGGAGCAATCCGCCCGGCGCGCTCTCGGTACCAGGGTCGCGCGCCGCAAACACGACGAAGTTCGGGACCGGGACCCCGGGCCCCATCGACGGGGGAGGCGGCAGGTCGGCGCCCATCGGCACGCCGCCAGCTGCTGCGAGCGACAGCCAATCGCTCCGGCTGCAGAGGTCGTCGGGATAGTCCCAACCCGCGAAGAAGCGCGGCCGGATGCGCGGCCCACTCGTCCCGAAGATCTCCCGGCGACGAATCGCCCGGAAGATCGCGTCGCGCGAATTTTCCTCGGCCCAGACGCCAACCAGCCCGCCCGGACCGTTGGCCACGTTGCCCATCACGCCCGGGGTCGCCGAGAGCCGGCGCTCGGGATCCGCGTCCGCGACGCCCAGGTGACCGGGCCAGCTCCGCTCGTCGACGCCGCCCGCGAGCCCGTTGTGGGTATCGGTGCTCGCCACGATCCCCAGCTTGAACGGATTCACGCCGATCCGCTCCTGCTCGGCGAGCCCCTCGACGAGCGCGTAGCGCACGTAGCTCCGGTACGAGAGACAGTCGGGTCCGAGGTGCGGTACCCAGTCGGCGAGCGGCCCGTCCCAGCATTCCCCGGGCGGATCGTCTCCGCGGCGAGCAAATGCCATGTCTTCGAACTTCTCGAAGTCACAGAGTTCGTCCGCGTTGCCCAGGATGCCGGGCAGGCCGTTGCGGCACTCGGAGTCGCCCTTGTGCTGCATGATCTCGACGGCGGGCTCGAGCGTCGCGCGCAGACGCGCGCGGGCTGCCTGCGCTTCGAGAGAACGCGCACCCGGATAGTCGATCGCGAACATGCGGCCGTTACTGATGTTGGAGTTGTGTGGAATCGCGAGCACGTCGCAGCCCGTATCCGACTCCAGGCAGGTCTCGCGCAGCAGCTCCCAGAGCTGCCACACGCGCCGCACCTCCATGAAGCTGATCGGGCTCCGCGGAACGCGGCTGTTTCGAAAGATCACGTTGCGGTGCAGGTTCGATCCGAGCCGGTGAGAGCTGTACTCGTAACCGATGAAAGTCGTGCGTTCGCAGGCTTCGCTGGTGTCGTTCCAGGCCTCGGCCGCATTGATGGTCTCGCGCCAGGCCAGGCCGCTCGACTCGTCACACCGCTCGCCCTGCGCCCCGCAGACCTCCTCGTCGCGCCAGGAGAAAGGGTTCATGATCTTGCGCACCAGCGGACTGTCGATCGGCGAGGCAGCGTCTCGGATCGACGCGCAGGTCTCGGTCTCGTACACCTCGGAGTCGGGTGTCGTGCACAGCAGGTTCTCGCCCAGGAACTCGGCGTGGTCGGTGACCGCGGCGAAGTCCAGCGGCCGGTCGATCCGAACCCGGCGAGTTCCGCGGCCGTAGGCGTCGTTCGGCGGAAGCGCGATTTCGCGGCCGAATGCATAGCCATAGGCCTCGTAGGGACGGACGCGAAGATCGTAGTTCCGGGCATCGCTCGACAGCGAGGTGTGGACGTGTAGATCCCCGAAGAGCGCCATCCCCTGCGGGTCCCGCTGCCGACAGGGCGCGCGCTCTGCGGTCGTGTCCTCGATCTCGCCCGCCTCCACGCTGAATCGGGCGGGATCCGGGGACTCTGCCCCGCACGCAAGCGCACCCGTCGCGAGCAGCGTCCGCAAACCAGACCTCAACACCGAGCGACCCCCCGCTGAGCGTTCCCGAATGCCAAGCCGCTCACTTCTTCAAGTAGCCGAGGGCTTTCAGGCGCTCGTGCATCCAGCCGGGCAGTTCGTCGACCACGAACTCTTCCCAGTTGCCGTGGTACCAGCTGCCGGGCCCCGAGGAGAACCCCACGGTCACCAGCGGCGGCAGGCTCTGCTGCTCGAACAGGCCCCGGAAGAGCGGCGCGAACTCCGTGATCTGGTCGCGGCTGCTGGCCCCGGCGTGCAGTGAAATCAGCAGCGGCTGCTGGTGACGCTCGAAGTCCGGCGGCAGGACGACGGCCGTGGGTACCGGCTTCACCGCGAATTCGGGACTTGAGATCGTGGAGTTCGAGCCTGAGGTCACGCATCCGGGTCTCCTGCATTGGCGCGCGCAGCGGACGCGCTCCGAAGAGCATAAGAGAAACCAGTGGGCTTCTGGGACGCGTCGCGCTGGGGGTCGCGCGGCGGCAGGATCTGCTCGAGGTCTCCGACCTCTTCCGCGTTGCGTCGCAGCCAGCGCTCCAGCGCCGCGGGCGCAAACACGAAGCGCGTCACCACGGGGTCCAGGCTCCTCCAGGCCACGGGAAGCGTGCCTCCCGCGATCAGGGCCGGGGACGCCGGGCCTGCAGGCCGTGATCGTCGCTTAGGAGCGGTGCGCCGCCCGGGCCGCGCGTCGACCCGCTGACGCTTTGGTCACCCCGGCGTCCCTCGCACCCGGGCACCCGAGCGCGTGATACGGCCGGCGAGTTCGAGGTCGAGCAACAGCGCGGCGAGTTCGGGCGGGGAGAGTCGGAGGCCGCGGCCGAGCGCGTCGATCTCGACGGGACCGTCGGCGAGTGCGGCCAGGATGCGCGCAGCGTCTTCGGTGGGCATCGCTTCGGCCACGGGTGCGCACGCGCTGCGGCGGAGTGCGTCGCGAAGCGTGGCGGGAAGTGCGGCGTCGAGCAGATCCTGCGTGTCGAGGATCGGGATCGCACCGTCGCGGAAGAGTTCGTTGGAGCCGCGGTGGCGCTCGGTGTCGATCGGGCCCGGGACCACGAGCACCTCGCGTCCCTGCTCGTTCGCGTGTCTCGCGGTCCAGAGCGAGCCGCTCTGCGTGCGGGCTTCGACCACGAGTGTCGCGCGCGCGATGCCGCTGATCAGCCGGTTGCGTTCGGGAAAGCGGCCGGGAAGCGCGGGCGCGTCGGGCGGGTACTCGGAGAGCCAGCCGCCCGCTTGCGTGAGGATCTCGCGCGCGAGTCTCCGGTTTCCGGCGGGCGAAGGGCGGTTCAGACCGGAGGCCAGGACCGCGAAGGTCGAGCCGGCGGCTTCGAGCGCGCCTCGGTGGGCGGCGGCGTCGATTCCGTAGGCGAGACCGGAGACGATCGCGGCGCCGGCCTCCACGAGGCGTGAAGCAAAGCGCTGCGCAAGGTCCACGCCCGACTCGGAGGGGCGGCGCGAGCCGACGATGGCGACCACCGGGAATTCGGGATCCGGAAGCCTGCCCCGCAGCCAGAGCAGGAGCGGCGCATCGGGGATTTCTGCGAGCAGGGGCGGGAAATCGGGTTCGCCCCGGTGGAGCAGGCGCAGACCCGAGCGTTCGCCGAGTCGGAGTTCCGCGCGCGCGGACTCCAGCAACGGGCCGGGCCCGGCCCAGAGTGCGCGGGCCGCGCGGGCCGGACACAGGTCACCGAGGTCCAGCGGAGGCCGGCCGAAGATCTGAGCGGGTTCGCCGTAGCGCTCGAGCAGCTGGTGGGCCGCATCGCGGCGCAGGCCGGGCGTGTCGCGGAACGCGATCCAGAGTGCGAGGTCCGTCAGCAAAGCGTACCCGGGACCGCGGGCGTGAGCTTCGGTAGAGTAGCGCCCCATGCAGAACCCGCCGGACCGCCCCGCGCTCGCCAACCGCGACGCGCTGGGCGCATACCTGCTGCCCTACTTCGCCTATCTCGGACCGGGTCTGCTCCCCGCGGGGATGCTGTCTCCGCCCATGGACTACGGCCTTCGGATCGTGGCGACCGCGGCGGCCGTGGCCTGGGGCTGGCGGCGTTTCCCCAGACTGACCGGCCCGGGCTCGCCCGTGGCCTCGGTGGGCGTGGGCGTCGCGGCCGGCCTGGCCGGCACGCTGCTCTGGGTCGCGCTCAAGCAGCCCTTCGTGGCAGCGACCGTGCCCGCCTGGGGCGAAGCCGCCTGGGCCGCGCGGCTGGCGGCCTCGGGGCTCGTGGTCCCGGTCTTCGAGGAACTCGCGATGCGCGGGCTGGTGCTCCGGCTGGTCTTGCAGTGGCAGGAGGCCCGGGCCGCGGGCGCGGAGAAACCCTTCGAAGAGGCGCTGGACCGACGCTCGGTGAAGGACGTCGCGCCCGGGGCCTGGTCCCCGCTCGCGGTCGCGGTCTCGACGCTTGCGTTCATGGCCATGCACGACCCGGCCACGGAGTGGCCGGCCGCCGCCGCCTACGGTGCGCTGATGGCCGGCCTCTGGATCGTGCGGCGGGACCTCCTATCCTGCATCGTCGCGCACGGGGTGACCAACGTGGTTCTCGCCTGCTACGTGAGGGCTACGGGCGCGTGGGCGCTCTGGTAGCCCGCGCACGCGGCATGCTGCACGGCCCGGGCGACGCGAGGGAGAAGCCGTGAGTGACATCCCCAAAAAGTACGACGCCGCCGAGGCTGAACCGCGCTGGATCGAGCGCTGGGCCGACTCTCAGATGTACGACTGGGACCCGGCGCGCCCGCGCGAAGAGAGCTTCGTGATCGATACGCCACCCCCCACCGTCTCCGGTTCGCTCCACATCGGGCACGCGTTCAGTTACACGCACCAGGACCTGATCGCGCGCTTCCAGCGCATGCGCGGGAAGAACGTCGCCTACCCGATGGGCTGGGACGACAACGGGCTCCCGACCGAGCGGCGCGTGCAGGCGCTGTTCGGGATCCGCTGCAACCCGCATCTGGACTACGACCCGGACTGGATGCCGACGCCCGACACGAAGAAGAATCGCAAGGCCGAAGACGTGATCGAGGTCTCGCGCCGGAACTTCATCGAGGCCTGCGAGATCGTGACGGCCGAGGACGAGCGCGCGTTCGAGGAGACCTGGAAGCGCCTCGGACTCTCGGTCGACTGGTCGCTGCTCTACCAGACCATCAACGAGCACTGCCGCCGCACCTCGCAGCTCTCGTTCCTGGATCTCTGGCACAAGGGCGAGGTGTATCAGAGCGAAGCGCCCACGATGTGGGACATCGAGTTCCGTACCGCGGTCGCACAGGCCGAGGTCGAGGACCGCGAACGCCCCGGCCACTACCACGACCTGCGCTTCCAGGTCGAGGACGGGGAGGAATTCCAGATCTCGACAACGCGGCCGGAGTTGCTCGGGGCGTGTATCGCGGTGGCCGCCCACCCCGACGACGAACGCTACCAGGCACTCTTTGGAAAGACCGCGCTCACGCCGTTGTTTCACGCGCCGGTCCCGATCCTGGCCTCGGAACACGCGGATCCCGAGAAGGGAACCGGGATCCTGATGGTCTGTACCTTCGGCGACCAGGCCGACGCGGACTTCTGGAAGGGCACCGGGCTGCCACTGCGGCAGCTGATCGGGCGCGACGGACGACTCTTCGAGGTCGACTACGGCGTAGAACCGTTCCAGAGCCGGCGCCCCGAACTCGCCAACGCGACCCACGCCGAACTCGTGGGCAAGACCGCGAACCAGGCTCGGAAGCGGATCGTGGAGTTGCTCGGGAACGAGGGCTCTGCCGTGAGCGGCAGCGGTCCGGCGCTCGTGGGCGAGCCGCGCCCGATCCAGCATCCGGTCAAGTTCTACGAACGGGGCACGCGCCCGCTCGAGTTCGTGCCGACGCGGCAGTGGTTCATCCGAGTCCTGGAGCACAAGGCCGAACTCCTCGAACAGGGGGCCAAGATCGACTGGCACCCGCCCTACATGCAGACCCGCTACGCGCACTGGGTCGAGGGCCTGAACCAGGACTGGTGCGTGAGCCGACAGCGCTGGTTCGGGGTGCCCTTCCCCGTCTGGTACCGGCTCGGGCCCGACGGAGTAGCCGACCACGCCGACCCGATCCTGGCCGAGAACGACGCGCTGCCGGTCGATCCGCTCGCCGACACGCCGCCCGGCTTCACGCCCGGACAGCGCAATCAGCCTGGCGGCTTCGCGGGCGATCCCGACGTGATGGATACCTGGGCGACGTCCTCACTCACGCCGCAGATCCTGAGTCACTGGGCGGACGATCCGGACCGGCACCGACGAATGTTTCCCGCCGACATCCGGCCGCAGGCGCACGAGATCATCCGCACCTGGGCCTTCTACACGATCGTGAAGGCGTGGATGCACGAGCGCGAGATTCCCTGGAAGTCAATCGTGATCAGCGGCTGGATCCTGGACCCCGACCGCAAGAAGATGGCCAAATCGGTCGGCAACGTCGTCACACCGCGCCCCGTGATCGAGGAGTACTCGGCCGACGCCTTCCGCTACTGGGCCGGGCGCGCCCGGCTCGGCGTCGACACCGCGTTCGACCCGAACGTGATCAAGATCGGACGCCGGCTCGCAATGAAGATCTTCAACGCCAGCCGCTTCGTGTTGATGCAGCTCGACCGCGTCGGTGAATCCGCCTACGCGATCGGGCCCGAGGCAATCCGGGAACCGCTCGACCTGGCCTTCGTCACGCGGCTGCGCGGCGTGGTCGAGCGCGCCACCGCCGCCATGGACGGGATCGACCTCGCGGTCGGGCTGGCCACGATCGAGGAACTGTTCTGGCGCTTCTGCGACGACTACCTGGAACTGGTCAAGATCCGCTCCTACCTGGAAGAGGACCTGCCCGCGCGGCGCTCCGCGATCGCCACCCTGCGGCTCGCGCTCGAGAGCTTCCTGCGGCTCTTCGCGCCCTACCTGCCCTTCGTGACGGAAGAGGTCTGGTCGTGGCGCTTCGCCGAGACCGGGGGCACGCGTTCGGTCCACCTGACTTCCTGGCCGTCGCCTCACGAGACCGAGGCAGTCCCCAAGACCAGCGACGAGGCGTTCACGTGCGCGGTCGAGGTGCTCCAGCAGATCCGGTCCGCCAAGACGCAGGCCAAGAAGAGCCTGCGCTGGCCCGTCGTCTCACTCGAGATCCAGGGCCCGGACGCCCCCCGGGCCGCGCTCGCGGCGGTGCTCGACGACGTGCGCCATGCGGGTGCCGTCGAGGCGGCGGCCCGCGTCGAACTCCTGGACGGACCCGCTCCCGCGGGCGAGCGCTTCAGCGTCCGGACGACACTAAGCGAGGAGAATTGAGCGCGCCCCGCACCGGGCCGCTCGGGACCGGCCGAGCCTAGCGGGATCTGAAGCGGAAGCCGGGCGAGAACTCGGCCGTCGAATCCGTCACGAGCGCGAGCGAGGTCTGCTCCGCGGCCTTGAGTACGAACAGAGAGCCGATCTCGGCGTCCGGTATCCGCACGCTCCCCCATGCGAGTGGGTTCTTCACGCGCTTCCCTTCGGTGAAGACCACGAACTGGTTCCCGGGAACCACGCCGTCGCTGAGCCCCTGGTCGAGCAGGACCAGGTCGCCGCCGGCACTGTCGAGCCGGTAGAGCTGCTGCGCGATGATGACCCCCTCGATCCCGTCCCGGGCCGCCACGGGTACGAACGTCGTGGGTTCGGGCCTGAACGGGGTCACGCGGTCGCCCGGCTCGATCTCGGCGAAGGCGTCTGTCACGAAGGCAAATGACGACTCGGGATGCACCTCGGTCACCCGGGCCTCGCCCAGGACCTCGATGAAGTAGCCCATCATCTTGCCGGTCTCGGGATGCTTCACCCTGTGCCGGACCCGGAACAACTGATAGCGGAGACCCGCTTCGGTCTGGCCCGTACCCAGGCTGACCACGATCTCGTCCCGCTGCGACATGAAGCGCCTGAGTTCATCGCTGGGGAGTACCGCTCCGGATCCCTGGAACTTCTCGGCGGAGATGAAGCCGAAGCGCTCCACGCCCGGGAAGCGCAGCCACCAGTCAGCCGCAGCGTGCATCCCCGAGCCTGCCGCCTCAGATGGGTTCAGCTGGCCAAGCTCCGGAGCCCCGCCCTCGGGCGCGGCCGGGTCCTGAGCCCCCGGCCCGTGGGATCGACCCAGCAGGCGCGCGGCCTCTTCCTCGGTCAACCGCCGCAATCCGCCGGCCGTGATCCAGATCAGCTCGCTGGGATAAATCAGGTGGGGGTTCTGGATGCCGGTGTTCTCGTGCCAGATCGAGGGCCAGATCCAGGGCGTGCCCAGATAGTGGCTGGTGATGTCCCAGAGCGTATCCCCGGCGACCACCCGGTGAAGGTTTCCGTTGCTGCCATCCGGAAGAACCCCGGCTTCCCGCGACGTCGCCTGCGCCGAAAGTGCGAGAGCCAGAACCAGTGCGAAGCCGATCAAGCGAGCCGACATTTCGATCCCCCGCGTTTGCCTAGCGAGAATCGGCAGTTGGACCCCGTCGCTTGAGTCAGTGCTCGCTGGCTCGAGAACCCGGAGAGGGCTCAGGACTCCTTGAGCTGCTTCAGAAACGCCTCGGCCTCGCCGCGCGACGGGAAGCTCGCGCTCTCGGCCAGCGTGGCCTCGATCTCGGCGATCGCCTTGTCCAGCTGGCCGTCGAGGTCGTAGGCCTGCGCAAGGTGGAAGCGAATCAGCGGACGTACGGCACTCCCGGGATCGAGCTGGCCCAGAGCCTCGTGGAACAGCGGGATCGCAGCGACCGGAATCTCCTTCCGATACAGCACCCAGCCCAGGGTGTCGGCCACGCTCGGGTCATCGGGCAGGAGTTCGCGCGCGTCCTGGGCGAGTTCGAGTGCCCGGTCGAGCTCAGGCGAGTCATCCGCTGCCGTATCCGCCAGCAGCCAGGCGAGATTGTTCCGAGCGATGGCCTGATTCGAATCGAGCCGCACCGCGACCTCGTATTCGGCCATGGCGTCCGCCTTGCGGCCGCCCGTTTCGTAGAGGCTGCCGAGCACCAGCCGCAGAGACGGATCCTCGGGCTGGTTGTCACGCGCCTGTTCGTAAACGCCAGTTGCGTCCTGGATGCGGCCCGAGGTCTCGTAGTAGGCCGCCAGCGCACGGTACGCATCGCTCCCGGAGGGGTCCTTCGCGATCGCAGTGGTGAGGTCCTGCTCGACCAGATCGGGGGACTGGATATTTCCGTCGCTGTCGCGCAGTTCGAAGAGGCGCAAACGACCGCGCAGAGCATAATACTGGGCCTCGTCCGGAGTGACCTCGATCGCCGCGTTGAGGCGCTCGAGCGCCTGCTCGGGCTTTTGCTCGGCCAGGTCGGCGGCGACGAGTTGAGTGAGCACCTGCGGGTTCTCGGGCTCCACGACGAGCGCCTGCTCCAGGACCTCGCGCGCCTGCTCCAACTTGTCCAGCCTCAGATAGATCCGGACCGCCGGAAGCAGGATGGAATCGACACGCTTCTCGTTCGCGTAGTCGATCTGGTCGATCGTGGCGAGTGCCTGTTCGCTGCGACCGAGCCCAGCGGCCGCCGCCCCCCGGAGCAGGAAGAGCCGCGCATCACCCGGCAGGCCGCGCAGCGCCGTGTCCGCCTCGTCCAATGCCAGTTCGCGCTCCCCGAGCCGCAGATACGTGGCGGCGAGCTGGGCGCGCGCCTCGTAGTTGTTGCGATCGAGCTGTACGGCGCGCAGGAACTCGCTCGATGCCAGCACCACCTGCTGGTCGCCGAGCAGGGCCGACCCGAGCAACATGTGGGCGTTGGAGTTTCCGGGGTTCGACTCGATCACCTGCCGGAGATGCTGGCCCGCCTCTTCGAAATTCCCCTGGAAAATCAGGATCTTGGCCTTGGTAAAGCGCGCTTCGCTCAGGTCCGGAGAGGTCGCGAGCACCGCCTCGATCTCGGCCGCCGCCCGCGAAATCGCGGCCGGATCGCCTCCCGAGGCCTCGAGCACGAGTTCGGCCCGCTGAACCCGGCCCATCAGAAAGTCCGGATCGGCCTCCAACGCCCGGTTGATCACTTCCAGGGCACGGTCGGGCGCTCCGGACTGCTTGAGAAACGCAGAAAGCTGCATGGCCCGCCGGGGATCGTCCGGGTCCTGCTCGGCGTATTCCGTGAAGACCTGCTCGGCCCGCTCCGTGTCCTCTAGCGCGGTGTAGAAGCGCGCCAGCGCGAGCAGTGCTTCGCTGCTCTCCGGGAACTCCTCGCGGCTCGCGAGCAGCGCCGACTCGGCGCCTTCGACATCCTCCGCGCGCATCAGGAACCCCGCGAGTGTCGCGCGCGCCCGAACCTTCTCCTGCTCGCTCTGCGCGACCTCGACCGCCTGCCGAAACGCGACAATCGACTCATCCGAGCGCTCGAGCCCCACGAGAAACAGGCCCAGCGCCGTGTAACTCGGGGACGAAGGACTCACCTCGACCAGGCTCTGGTAGGTGGCCTCGGCAGCTTCGAAGTCCTCCTTGCTCTCGAGCGCCCGCGCCTTGAGCAGCAGGGTCTGCATGTTCGAGGGTTCGATCGCGAGCGCAGTTTCGATCTCAGCGAGAAACTCGTCGATCTCGAAGCCGTCCTGGCTGTTCTGCTGACTCAGAACGGCCCGCAGCAGAATGGCCGGAACGTGCTCGGAATCCTGCTCCAGCACCGCCGAAAGTTGCTCGAGCGCCCCGTCGATCTGCCGGGCCAGGACCTCGATCTCGGCGAGCTTCATCCGGGCATCGAGGTTTCCGGGCTCGAGCCGGACCGTCTCCATGTATTGCCAGCGGGACTCGGGGAACTCGCGAAGCTCCCAGAGGGTCCGGGCCATTTTCGAATGGGCGTCCGCGTCTTCGGGATCGAGTTGGATGACGTTCCAGAGCTCGATCTTGGCCTTCTCCCACTCATCGTTCTCCAGGTACGCCTCGGCGAGCCGTTTGTGCTCGGTCAGCCGCTCCTCGGGGGAACGGCAGCCTCCAAGCAGGAGTGTGGCGACAGCCAGAGCCAGGAAGACACGCATCCTCGATTCCTCCGCGCGGAAAAGACCGGCAGCCTCACGGCGAGCCGACCCTAATAGCATAGGGTTCGGCCTCGCTCACGGCCTGCATAAGGTACCAGGGGGGGCCCGGGGACCCCGGGTTCCGGAGCTATTTTCTGCGGCGCGCCTGTGCCAGGCGCCGCACCTCCTGGGCACGGTCCAGCGGACAGACCAGCAGAGCCGTGTCGGTTTCGATCACGGCCAGGCCGGAGACGCCCAGCAGCGCAACCTCGCCCGTTCGAGCCGTCCAGACCAGGTTTCCGGCCGCCTCGATGGCCCGCAGCGACGTGCCCTCCCGGACCCGGTTCCCGTCACGCTCGGGGAGTTGCTGGGCCAGGGCGTCCCAGCTCCCCAGATCCGACCAGCGAAAGGTCCCGCGAACCGCCCGGAGCTTCCGGCTGCGCTCCAGCACCGCAAAATCGAACGAGATCGGCCGGACCCTCCGGTAGCTGGTTTCGAGGGTCCGGGCGGCCACCCGCCGGCCAGCAGCCAGCCGCGACAGGAGCGGCCCGAGTCCCGCCCAGACCTCGGGGCTGTGGCGCTCGAGCTCTTCGAGAATCAGCCGCGGGCTCCCGACGACCATTCCGGCATTCCAGAGATAGCTGCCCGCCCGGAGGAAGCGCCGCGCCCGGGCGGCGCTGGGCTTCTCGAGGAAACGGCGCACCCGGAGCGCAGCCGGACGGCTGGCCGCGTCCGCGGCCGGGTCCGCCACCTGGATATAGCCATAGCCCGTATCGGGACGGGTCGGCTCGATCCCGATCAGCACCAGGCAGTCCTCGGCAGCGGCGGCCCGGGCCGCGCGCCGGACCGTGCGTGCGAATGCCGCCGGGGCCGGGATGTGGTGATCGGCCGGGAAGATCGCCATCAGGTCCTTCGGACCGGCCTCGGCAACAATCCGGGCCGCCGCCCACGCGATCGCGGCTGCCGTATTGCGAGCGATGGGCTCGAGCAGCAGCCGCACCCCGGGGTGCGCCCGCAGCGCGCGCTTCGTGATGGGGCCGAGCGATCGGGCGGAGACCACCCAGCAGCGTTCCGGAGGTGAGAGCCGTGAGAGCCGCGCGAGCGTCTCGTCAAACAGGGTCCCGGTACCCAGCAGCGGCACGAAGGGCTTGGGGCAATCGGGTTGGCTCGCGGGCCAGAAGCGCGAGCCCGCACCGCCGCAGAGAACTACGGCGTGAATCGGTGGCGTCCCGGCTATCGTCCCACCCCCACGTAACGGAACCCGAGCCGCGCCATCTCGGACGGCTCGTAGATGTTCCGAAGATCGACGATCACGGGCTCCGCGAGGAGCTTCTTGATCCTCCCCAGATCCAGAGCCCGGAACTCGTTCCACTCAGTTGCAAGCACCAGAGCCGATGCGTTCTCGGCCACCTCGTAGGCGTCCCGGCAAAAGTGGACATCGGAGAGCTCTGTTCGGGCGTTCTCCAGCGCCTGCGGGTCGAAGCAACGAATCCGCGCGCCTCCCTGCTGCAGCCCGCGGATCACGTGGATCGAGGGAGACTCACGCACGTCGTCGGTATTGGGCTTGTAAGAGAGACCCAGCACGCCGATCGTCCTGCCCTCGAGCCCGTCCGTCATCCCGGCGATCTTCTCCACGGCGCGTTCCCGCTGCGCGCGGTTCGCCTCGCACACCGCCGCGACGATTCTCTGCTCTACACCGAACTCGCGGCTGAAGGCAACCAGCGACTCGGTATCCTTGGGAAAGCAGGACCCGCCGTAGCCCGCGCCCGGGTGGAGAAACTTGGGGCCGATGCGGCCGTCGAGTCCCATGGCGCGCGAGACGTCGTGCACGTCGGCCCCGACCTGCTCGCACAGGTTCGCGATCTCGTTGATAAAGGTGATCTTCGTGGCCAGGAACGCGTTCGACGCGTACTTGATCAGCTCGGCGGTCTCGATGCTGGTCTGAACGAACGGGACCCGAGTCAGGGAGAGCGGCGCGTAGAGTTCCCGGAGGATCGCAGCCGCGGCATCGTCATCCGTTCCCACCACGATGCGGTCGGGGCGCATGAAGTCTTCGACGGCGCTCCCCTCGCGCAGAAACTCGGGATTGGAGGCGACCGAGAAGTCGACCTGATCCAGGCCCGCGGCCGATCGGGCCTCCTCGACCCGTTTCCGGAGTTCCTCGGCCGTCTTGACCGGAACCGTGCTCTTGGTCACCAGGACCTTGTAGCCGTTCAGGCAGCTTCCGATCGTCCGTGCGACCTGCTCCACGAACGAAAGGTCGGTCAAGCCATCCGGGCGCGACGGCGTCTGGACGGCGAGGAAGATCACGCTCGAGCGCGTCACGGCCTCCTGTGTGTCGGTCGAGAACGAAAGCCGGCCGCTTCGAAGGTTGCGCAGAACCACCTCCTCGAGCCCGGGCTCGAAGAACGGAATCTGGCCTCGTCGAAGCCCCATGATCTTGTCACGGTCAAGATCCACGCAGACCACTTCGTTGCCGAACTCCGCAAAGCAGGCCCCGGTGACCAGGCCCACGTAGCCAGTTCCGATCACGGCAAGTCGCATCGCTTCCTTATCCGTCTTGAGTATGTCTGCCCGAGCCGAGCCCGGGAGCCACCCACGCACCCGCCACCAGTCCCAATACCACACCGATCGCGTCGAGCACGATGTCTCCGAGTGAAAACTGCCGACCCGGAACGAAGGACTGGTGCCACTCGTCCGAGAGCGCATAGGCCATGCAGGCCACGAACACGACTGAAAAGCGTAGCGCGAGCGACCCGCGGGTCGAACGGAGCGTCACCCAGCCGAGACCCGCGAAGAGAGGGAGGTGAAGCGCGCTGACCCCCGTGATCGAGAGCCCGAGGCTCGTCGCGTACCTGCCCGGAATCGAGGACAGGCCGAAGACCAGGGCCATGTACCCGAGAACCAGGAGCAACCGGGACGGAATCACGCGAATCACGTCGGCTCCTGGTCCATGAAGTGCGCCACGGTTTCGCGGAGACCCTGCTCGAGCGAGATCTTTGCGGTCCAGCCGAGCACGGACTCCGCACGCCGAACCTCCGCCTCGCTGTGGCGAACGTCTCCCTCGCGCGCGGCTTCGAAAATCGGCTCGGGCGGCTGCTTGCCGAATGCCGCCGCGATCGCGTCGATCAATTCGAGAAGGGTCACGCGCCCACCGCGAGCGATGTTCAGAATCGCGCCTGCGGCCTGCGGAGGGGCCAGCGCGGCACAGCGGTTCGCGCGTACCACGTCATCGACGAATGTGAAGTCGCGGGACTGGTGTCCGTCACCGAAAACGCGCGGGCGCTCGGAGCCGCCGATCGCTCGGATAAAGAGCGGAATCACCGCGGCGTAGTCGGATTCCGGATCCTGCCGCGGCCCGAACACGTTGAAGTAGCGGAGCGCGATCGAATCGAGGCCGTAGAGGCGCAGATACTGCTCGCAGTACCGCTCCACCGTGAGCTTCTGGAGCGCGTACGGGGAGCGGGGGCTGGGTACCATTTCCTCCTGCTTCGGAAGCACGGCGGTATCGCCATACACCGACGAAGAGGAAGCGAGGACCACGCGTCGAACACCCGCCTTCCTTGCCGCATCGAGCAGGCACAGGGTTCCCAGGACGTTCGCGCGGTGGGTCGTCACAGGGTCGGCGACGGAGCGCGGAACCGAGGCCAGTGCCGCCTGGTGGAAGATGACCTCGCAGTCACGAACCGCGCGCCCCACCGTCCCGGGTTCCGTGACGCTGCCTCGGACGAACTCGACGTCACGCTCGAGTCCATCGAGGTTCTCCGAGCGGCCCGTCGAGAGATCGTCGAGCACGCGAACCTCATCCCCGGCCTCCAGGCTGGCACGAACCAGATTGGATCCGATGAAGCCGGCTCCGCCGGTCACGAGCACCTGCACCGAACTAGCCGCTCCCTCGTTCCTTCCGGTCTCGAAGGAGGCTCAGCTCCGCATCGACCATCAGTCGGACCAGTTCCCCGAAACTCGTCTGCGACCGCCAGCCGAGTTTTCGCTCCGCCTTGGAGGGGTCCGCCATCAAGCTGTCGACCTCCGATGGACGCATGAAACGCGGATCGACGCGCACGCAATTCTGGTAGTCGAGGCCGACGTGCGCAAAGGCGAGTTCGCAGAATTCGCGGGCCGAGTGATGCTCGCCGGTGCCGATCACGTAGTCGTCCGGCTCGTCCTGCTGGAGCATCCGCCACATGGCGTCCACGTACTCGGGCGCAAAGCCCCAGTCCCGCTTCGCATCCAGATTCCCCAGGTACAGGGCTTCGTCGAGCCCCAACGAGACCCGAGCCGCACCCTCCGCGATCTTTCTCGTGACGAACTCCCGACCCCGCCTCGGCGACTCGTGGTTGAACAGGATCCCGGAACAGGCGAAGAGCCCGTACGCCTCGCGGTAGTTGATCGTGATCCAGTGCCCGTACACCTTGGCCACCCCGTAGGGGCTGCGCGGATAGAAAGGCGTGGTCTCGCGCTGTGGGGTCTCCTGGACCTTGCCGAACATCTCGCTCGATGAAGCCTGATAGAAGCGGATCTCCGGATCCACGAGGCGGATCGCCTCCAGCACTCGCGTCACACCGAGCGCCGTGAACTCTCCCGTCAGCAGGGGCTGCTCAAAGCTGGTTGGAATGAAGGATTGAGCGGCGAGATTGTAGACCTCTTGCGGTCGCACCTCCCGCAGCAGATTGACGATCGACAACTGGTCGAGCAGGTCGGCCTGGCGCAGTTCCAGGCTGTCGACCAGGTGGCTGATACGCTCGAAATTCTCGGCACTCGAACGGCGCACCATCCCGGTCACCTCGTAGTCTCGCCCGAGCAGGAATTCGGCGAGGTAGGATCCGTCCTGACCCGTGATTCCGGTGATCAGCGCGCGCTTCGACAAGGTCTTGCCCGTCCTTCGGTGATCCTCAATCCAGCTCCGACCGCATCAGAACAGATCTACCGGGAGTGCATAGTGGACCCCAAGCATCACCCGGTGCTCGGAATATTCGGAAACCTGGATGTCTCCGCTCGAGGTCTGATGCCGAAAGCGGTACTCCAGAAAGGTGGCCCACCGCTTCCGGAGGCGCCACTCGAGCTTCGCCCGGAGGGAAGTCAGCTCGCTGTCGACCTGACGATCGCTGTCCCGAAAGCAACTGGATCCCACCAGCGTCTCTCCCGACGCACAGCTCCCGACGCCCTGAGTCACGAGTACGGGCCCATCGCCCGCGGACTTGTAGAGCTGCCAGCTGCCCTCGAACCGGAGCGCCAGCGCTCTCGCCAGATCGAGACCCAGCCCGCCGCTCAGCGTGTGCACTTGGAGCGTCGCGCCGACGCCGGAGCTCGGCTGAAGCCTGCTCGAGTATCCAAGATGAGTCCGCGCTCGCTGCGTCTCGTGCCGCAGAGAGGCGCCGCCGGTGAATCCCACGCTGGTCTCGCTCGGGAACCCCTCAGGATCGGAGTAGAGAACGAGGACACCGCCTGAGAGCAAAGTGAACCACTCGGGGTTCCAGTTTCGAGACCACTGGGCCAGGAGCGTCGCAAAGGAATCGTCCTCCTGGCCTGCGCCCGTGTCCGAGTAGTGCGTCCGGTTTGCGGACAGGACGAAATCGAGCTGGTCGTGGGAACTGACGGAGGACCGGTAGAAGAGGGCTCCCGCTACGGTCTCATGCTCTCGCTGAGTGGTCTCTTCGGTGCTGTCGGATGCACTGTACCCGCGGCCCGAGTAGTCGAGATTCAGGCCGAGCTGCGAACGCGCGCTCTGCCGAAATCTCAGACCGCCGCCGAGACCCCAGATCGTGAGGTCGGGACGCTCCGACTGGATCTGCTGATCGGCTTCGGTGACGGCGTCCAGCTTGGGGTAGTAGCTATAGCCCAGATCGAGATCCAGACTCAGCCGCGGCGAGAAGTTCCGCTCGAACTGGAGGTCCGCGGCGTAGGAAACCCCGTTCAGGTCGGGGTTTCGGAGGTAGCTGTTCGACGCAACTCCGGCGCTCAGGCGCGCGACGTCGCGCTCCGAGTCGTAACGAGCCTCGACCCGGGGAGCGATCCGGGTCACGTAGTCAGACTCCACGCCCGTCTCGGAGTAGAAAACGTTGGAGGTGAACTGTTCCGAGACCCCGAGGGAAGGGGTCACGCGCAAGCGCGGCTCTGCGGAGGCCGGGTTCTCGAATGCGAGCAGACACAAGCCCGCCGAGAACCAGAGCAGACTACGGGACGATGATCTTGTCACCCGGCACCAGGAGGATGTTCTGGTCGAGGCCCGTTCCATCTACGTACGCTCCGTAGTCGAAGTTGAATTCGACCGGATCCCCCGCGCCGGACTGCCGGATCACTTTGACGCGATCCTTCTTGGCGAAGGCCCCAAAGCCACCCGCAATCGCGAGCGTGTCGATGACGGTCATCTTCGCCCGCATCGCGACGGGGCCCGGGCGCGCCACTTCTCCCAGCACATACACCACCTTGGAACGGATCTCGCGCACCACCACGGTCAGGGTGGGACTGCTGATGTACTCCGAAAGGCGCTCCGTCAGGACCTGCTTGAGTTCGAGCGGCGTGAGATCCGCGGCGTGCACATCGTCCAGGAGCGGAAACGAGATCTTGCCATCCGGGCGAACCACCACCTCGGGCACCGAGATCTCGGGATTGGCCCAGACCGTGATCTGCAAAGAATCGGTCGGCCCGATGCGGTAGTCCTCGAAAGCCTCGGCTGCCTGGCTCTCCATGTGGGTTGCGCTCGGCTGCTGCCGGAGCGTATTCGCGCAGCCCCCCGCGAGCACCCCCGGAAGGAATACGGCCCCGATCAGAACTCCGGACGCGGCGCTCCTCGGGATCCACATCGGCTCTTCTCCTTCTCCGGGCCCCGCCCCCCGGTGGGCGAGCGGGGTCAGATCGGATGAACCAGCCCCGACTCCTTCATCTTGTACAGAAGCGCCTTGTAGCTAATCTGGAGCAGCTCCGCAGCCCGTCGCCGGTTCCAGCGGGTCTTCTCGAGGACGCAGGCGATCACGCGTTTCTCCGCGGCTGCTGACGCCTTCCGGCCAATCTGCTTCAGGTCGACGCAGGCGACCTCTCCGGCCATGAAACGCTCCAACTCGGGGAGTTCCTGCCTCCCGGGGTCGCCCTGGTCCTTGCGCCGCCGGTCCGCGATTTCCTGCAGCACTGGCTCTTCGGATTGGAGCACCACCATCCGCTTCACCATGTTCTCGAGTTCACGCACATTGCCGGGCCAGGGGTAGGTCAGAAAGGCGTCCATCAGCCGGCGCGAGGGCGCGCGATACTCGCGCCCGTACTGGTCCGAGTAGCTCCGCTGGAACTGCTCGCAAAGCAGCGGAATCTCGTCCCGGCGCTCCCGAAGCGGCGGAATCTGGATCGAGACGACGTTCAGCCGGTAGAACAGATCCTGGCGGAAGCTTCCGTCACCGACAGCGGACTCGAGCACCCGGCTCGTCGCGGCCAGGACCCGCACGTCGACCTTGATGTCGTGCTCGCTCCCGAGCCGGGAAAAGTGGCCATCCTGGAGCACCTGCAGCAGCTTCGCCTGGAGCCCGGGCGACATCTCGCTGACCTCGTCGAGGAAGATGGTCCCTCCATGGGCCAGCTCGAACTTCCCGATCTTCCGACCCTGTGCGCCGGTAAAGGCGCCCTTCTCGTACCCGAAGACCTCGCTCTCGAGCAGTTCCGACGGAAGCGCCGCGCAGTTCACCTTGACGAAGGGCCTCGAATTACGGGCCGACCGTTGGAGTAGGTTCTGGGCCACCCACTCCTTGCCGGACCCGCTCTCGCCCCGGATCAGGACTGTGATGTCGGTATCGGCCACCTGGTCGATCAGCTCACGCACTGCCTGGATCTTCGGACTCGACCCCAACAGCGGAGGCGACGGCTCCCCGGCCGACACGTCCCTTCGCAACCGGTCCGCGTCCTGGTCGAAACCTCGCTTCCGGAGTGCGCGGTCGAACGCCTGCTCGAGTTCCTCGAGTTCGAAGGGCTTTTGCAGGTAGTCGCAGGCACCGAGCCTGATCGCCTCCACGATGGTGGGGGTGTCGCCGCGACCCGACAGCATCACGGCCGCGACCCGGGGATCGATCGAGCGCAGCTCCTTCAGCGTCTGGATCCCATCGATGCCCCTCGGAAGCACGACGTCGAGCGTCACGAGATCCGGCCGGTCGGCCGTGAAAGCCGCGATCGCTTCCCTTCCGGTTCCGACCGTTCGGACCTCGTAGCCGAGACCCTGGGCCATCGTGCGCACCAGCTCGCGGATGTGCGGGTCGTCGTCCAGCACCAGCAGCTTGCGGCTTCGCTTCATCACAGAGTGGCCCACTTCAACAAGGAAATGCGACATTCATGCCAAATTCCAATGCAGCAGGAACGCAGGAAAGGCCGGAACAACGCTCAGAGAGGCTCAAACGGGTTCTTTTCTCCCACATGCTATACGGTGAAACGGGCCCTGGGTAGCGCAGGCTCCAGAAGTGGGTATCCGGCTACCCAGACTTCCGTCGCTGCCCAGCCGACGCATGGACGGACCGAGGCGTGCCGCAGCTCGGCAGAAGTTCAATCGAAGCCTCGCCGCAGGCGGAATCCCTCACATTCCCTCTCAGTTGGGCTGCGCTGATTCCTCGCGCTGCTCGACCCGTCGCTCGAGGCCCCGCAGCACGGCCAGGCCCGCGAACAGCATCAGCAGCCACGCTCCCCAGCGAAAGCTCGCGCTCATCCCACGCGACCAGAGCGCGAACAAGGTCAGGGCCACCGAGACGGCGTAGAGGAAGAACACCACCCGGCGCACGCTCCACCCGGAGCGGAGCAGCAGGTGATGGATGTGCCCCCGATCGGCGCTCATCAGCGCCGCCCCGATCTGTGACGGACGCAGATCGGAGAGTGCGCGTGTGCGCAGGTGGCGGCGCACCCGGCGTAGCATGGCCAGGCTGGCGTCGAGCAGCGGTAGCCCCAACCCCAGGAGCGGCACGAACGCGGCCACCGCAGTGGGGCCCTTCTGTGCGGACGCCAGCGAGAGCACGGCGATCGCGAACCCGATCCCCATCGCCCCCGCGTCTCCGAGAAAGATCCGTGCGGGGAACAGATTGAAGCGCAGAAACCCCGCGAGTGCGCCCGCGAGCGCGGCTCCCCCAAGCGCAGGCGCCCGATAGGCCGGAGAGTCCGCAAGCCATACGATCATGAGCGCCGCGATGCAGCCGACCCCGCTGGTCAAGCCGTCGATGCCATCGATGAAATTGAATGCGTTCGTGATCAAGACGATCCAGACGACGGTCACGCAGAAGGAGACCAACGGGATCTTCTCCAGTTCCCAGCCGAACGGGAGTTCGATCGCTCCGACCTGAAACCCCAGCGCCCAGGCCAGTCCCGCCAGCACGACCTGTGCCGCGAGCCTCGCCCCCGCCCGAAGGTCCCGCAGGTCATCCAGAAAGCCGAGCAGCCCGACCCCGATCGTCAGCCCTCCGAGCACCGAGAGCGACCCGAGCCCCCAGAGCGACGCCCGCACCACCGGGCTCCATACGGCAATCCCCGCGATCGAGAGACACGCCGCGGCCAACACTGCCAGCCCACCCGTCAGCGGAACCGGAACCGCGTGCCGCTTGCGTTCGTCCGGCAGGTCCATCCAGCCGAGGCGGGAAGACAGCCGGATCGCAACCGGTGTGAGCAGCAGGGTCAGTACCCACGAAACCACCAGGGTGATCTCGACCTCGGTCACGACTTGTCCTCGATCAGCATGCCCGCACTGCTACCCGCGGCGGGTCCGATCGGTCGCGTCCGCCGAAACCCGAGAACTCGCCCCGGACCTCGGGCCCCACATCAATCGCCCGGCGTTAGGCCGTAAACGTAGTCGTAGGGCACCGGGCCATCTTCGCTCCGGTTGAAGACGATTCCGACCACCTTCTCCCGGTCGACCCGGCCGAGCGCGCGTTCGATCTCGGGCTTGGAACTGTTCTGTGCCGCGACGACCAGGAGCGCGGCGTCGCAGACGTCGACCAGCGTCGTCATGTCCGGAAGGCCCAGAATCGGCAGCCCGTCTACGATCACGATTCCAAAGCGCGCGTGAAGTTCGCGCATCACTTCGAGCATTCGCTGCGAAGCCAGGAGTTCCGACGGGCCCTGAGGCAAACTCCAGGCCGGCAGCACCCAGAGGCGGGTATCCGGAAAGCGAACCAGCGCCTCATCGAGTGTTGCGCGATCCTCCAGGACCTCGGTCAGTCCGGCACCCCCCTGCTCGGGAAGCGACTGCTGGACATCGGGAGTCCGGAGGTCGGCATCGACCAGACAGGTGTCGGCATCGAGGCTCAGACCGTACGAGAGTGCGAGGTTTACCGCGGTCGTCGTCTTGCCCTCGTCCGAACGCGCGCTCATCAGGACGAGGCTCCGGAATGGCCGAGTGCGCCGGATCGATTCGAGGCGCGCTCGGAGCGCCCGGTACTGCTCGGCAACGCCCTGGTCGGAGTCGCTCACCACCACGCGGGTCCGGCGCGCGTCCCGGATCGAATGTCCCACCCCACGTGATCCTGGCGCCCGCATCGGCTGCGTGAGACGCTCGCGGAGCGAGGGCCGGGACTTGTCCGGCTCGAGTTGCGCCCGCTGTTCCTCCGCCCGCTTCAGTGCCTCGTGAATCTTGCCCAAGAACTCACCCCCCGCGAATTCGTCTCGATCAGCCCGCCGCCCGGAATCCCAGACGTTTCGACCATCGGCTGCGCAGCCATCCCCGGCGATGCTCCGCTGCGGGCGTGTTGCGGAGACGCAGGTCCGCCGCCGCCCGCTCGATCACCGAGGCCGGGATCCGGTGCAGTTGACTCACGAAGCCCGCCAGCATCGCGCCGTCACACAGAACGTTGATCACCCGGGGGATTCCGTCTGAAAGCCGGTGGAGCGCGCGCAGGGCTCCACGCGAGAAGAGGTCTCCGCTCTCGTGCCCGGCACTGAGCAACCGCTGGCGCACGTACTCGCTCGTTTCTGTCGGATCGAGCGGCCGGATCGAGTGCCGGAGCTCGACTCGCTGGCGCAGTTGTCTGAGCTCCGGTCGCGCGAGCGTCTGATTCAGCTCCGGCTGTGCGACGAGCACGATCTGCAATAACTTCGACTCCGGCGTCTCGAGGTTGGAGAGCATCCGAATTTCCTCAAGCAGCTCCCGGGACAGATTCTGGGCTTCGTCGATCAGGAGCAGCGTCTGCCCCCCGGTGCGCAGGCGCTCGATCAAATAGTCGTTCAGCACGTGGAGCGCACGACCCTTCCGAAACGGGATCGGAAGCTCGAGCCCGAGTTCCTCGAAGAAGTACCCGAAGAAGTCCTCGAGGCTGAGAACGGTGTTGAACAGATATGCGGTCTGAACCTTGGGTCCGAAGTCCGGAGCCGCCATTCGCTCCAGCAGCGCGTTCAGCACGGTGGTCTTTCCGGTTCCGACCTCGCCGGTCAGAACCGCGAAACCCTTCCGCTCCTTCACGGCATAGATCAGGGTCGCAAGCGCCTCCTCGTGACTCTCCGAGAAGTACAGGAAGGAAGGATCGGGGTTGACCCTGAACGGGGCCCGGTCGAGGCCGTAGAAGCCGTTATACATCGGCCGCTCGCTCCCCTCCCGGGACCGGCGTCCCGGGGTCCAGCTTCGCCGACTGCGTACCCGAGAGGTAGTAAACCAGAGCCGCACCCACCGCGAGGACGCCAACCGCCGCGACCGACAGGACAAAGCGCCGGAGCCGGGCACGGGCGGCAGCGACCTCTACGGCAAGCCGGATCACGGGGACCGAGACAAGCACCGGCAGGGCCAGGCTCGTCTCGAGATCTGCTGCGCGGTAGAAGCGCGTATCGGTCGCTTCGACTGCAACCACTGCGCCCATACCGACCAGGAGGCCCAGACCGATCCCGAGCAAAAACACCAGCGGGCGATTCGGGCTGACGGGCGACTCCGGTAGCTCGGCCGATTCGATGATGCGGAAACGCTCGCCCTTCTGTCTCGCCTCCATCGACCGGCCGATGTCCGCGTTCGCCTTCTTGATCTCGAGCGCACGCAGCAATTCCGCGACCGAGCCGTGCCGGGCTTCGAACATCGCAAGTTGCGACGCGCGGCGCGGGGAGTTCGCGATCCGGGTTTCGTAGGACTCGATCTCCGCTTGCAGGGTCTCGAGTTCCGACTGGAGGACCCCGGCTTCGACCCCGAAGTTGCGACGCTCCCGCTGCAGGCTCACCTCGGAGGGCGAGATCAGCCGCCGACTCCCGTCCTTGCTGCTCGCCTCGATCATGCTCTCGAGTTCCGCAAGTTCGGCCCGGGCGGCCACGACGTCCGGGTGGCGATCGGTGAAGCCCCGAGATCGCAGTACATTGAGCCTCAATTCCACTTCGCTCTTCCGCCGCGTCGGGTTCTCGCCGCCCGAACTCCCGGAAGCCCTGAGCGCCTCCAGTTGATGGTCGATCAGGCTGACCTGGGTAAGCGCGGCCTGCAGCCGTTCGCGCTTGCGAGTCAGGTCCGACAGCCGATGCTCGAGGCTGCGGCGGTTGGTTTCGAGTTGCTCGGGAAGCTCTCCCAGGTATTGCTCCTTGAAGGACGCGATCTCCGCTGCGAGACTGTTCAGCTGATCGGTTCGACGCACGATCTCGGTCTGGATGAACTCGCTGGTTCCCTCGGCATCAGAGGTCCGGCCCTCGATGTTCTCCCGAATGAAGTCCCGCGCCAGTCGATTGGCGGTGGCCGCAGCGCGGCGAGGATCCTCTGAAAGGAAACTGATCGAGAAGGAGCTGATCTCGAGCGGCCGGCGCGGATCCACCACGGCGGGCAGAATCGGCTCGATGCCGATCGATTCGCGCATCCTGGCAATCAGTTCTTCTCGCGGAAGCACGACGCCCGGGTAGAGGCCGAGTTCGTCGATCACCAGCGTGAGGTTGTTACGAGACAGGATCTGCATCCGGATGTTGAAGAAGCGAGCTTCCTTGTCGGCAACGACCGTGGTCGGGACGAGTTGCTCGGGAATGCCCTGCGGCTCGATCAGAATGGTCGTCGCGCCCTGGTACATGGAGGGGATCAGGAGCGCGACTCCGAGGCTGACCGAAATGCCCACCAAGACCGGCACCGCCAGCCACCAGATCCTGCGCCACAGAATCTTACCGATCGCGGAGATGTCGAATTCGAGCTGGTCTACTGGTCCCTGCATCTCGGTTCCCGTGTCCTCTAGGCTCTCCATCGTCTGCCGCGCCGGGAAACCTGGGTCGCGCCGCGGTCTGGCGCGGTCCCAGCATTCCTGGCATTCCCGGCATCCGGAGCGTAGGCGACTGGCGGGCGCTGCGCGCGCTCACGCCCGGGGACGCCCCGGGTGGGCCAGCGATCCCCCGGGATGCGGAAGCTCTCGTGGGCTCCGCGACTCACCCGGTGCTACCAACCCCCCCCTAACGCGAGCGCGACCTAGGAACCCCCCAGACCGGTCTCCTTGATCTTCTGAAGCAAGGTTTTATAGCTCACCGCAAGGCGCTGGGCCGCCTTTTTTCGGTTCCAGTTCGTCTGCGCCAGAACCCGCTCCAGGGCCACCCGCTCCGCAGCGAGCGCTGCGCTGCGGCCGATCTCCTTGAGAGAACGTTGCTCATCGCCAACTTCGGCCGGAGCCGACGCGACGGACTCGGCGCCCGGTGGCTCGGGCGCTGCAGCTGAGGGTCCCGCGAATAGCGACGGCTCCCGAAGCTTCGCGTCGATTTCTTCGAGGACCGAATCCTCGCTCTGCAACACCACGACCCGCTTGACCATGTTCTCCAACTCCCGAACGTTGCCCGGAAACGGGTACTCGACCAGCCGGGCGAGCAGGCTGTCGGAGAGGGGCCTCAGCTCCCGCGAGTACTTCTTGCTGTACTCGCGCACGAAGTGGTCGATGAACACCGGGATCTCTTCTACGCGTTCCCTGAGCGGGGGCACCAGAATGTTGACGACGTTGAGCCGGTAGAACAGGTCCTCGCGGAAGAGTCCTTTGCCCACCATTCCCGCCAGATCCCGGTTCGAGGCACTGATCACCCGCGCATCGACGTGGACGTCCTTCTCCCCACCAAGCCTGGAGAACTCGCCGTCCTGCAGAACCTGAAGCAGCTTGGCCTGGAGGGGCGGGCTCATCTCGCCAATCTCGTCGAGAAAGATCGTGCCGCCGTCCGCGATCTCGAACTTGCCCGCCTTCCGGCTCGAAGCGCCCGTGAACGCGCCGCGTTCGTAGCCGAACAGCTCGCTCTCGAGGAGTTGCTCGGGGAGCGCCGCGCAGTTGACCTTGACGAAGGGACCGTCGCAACGCGTAGACAGCTCGTGCAGCGTCCGGGCCACGACCTCCTTGCCGACACCGCTCTCGCCGCAGATCAGAACGGTCACGTCGGCATCCCCCACCTGCTCGACCAGGTCGTGGATCTGCATCATCTTCTCGGAGGCCCAGAGGAATCTGGAGTTCTCGCGCTGTTCATGCGCACGCAGGCGCTGCCGGAGAGTTCGGTTCTCGCCCTGGAGCTGTTCCTTCTCCAGGACCCGCTGAATCGCCAGCTCCAGCTCCTCTTCTTCGAAGGGCTTGTTCAGGTAGTCAGACGCACCCCGGCTCATGGCTTCGACGACCGTGCCGGCCTTGCCGACCACAGTGAGCATGATCACGGGGACCTTGGGCAAGCGTTTCACCATACCGTCGAGCGTCTCGAGTCCGTCCATCCCGGGCATCATCACGTCGAGCAGTACGACCTCGGGCTGCAGACCCTGGTCGATCGCCGCAAGCGCGGCGGAGCCGCTCTCGGCCGCATCGACCTGGTAGCCCCTGAGGGAGAGCAGGTTCTTCAGATAACTCCGCATGCTGTCGACATCGTCGACGACCAGTACGCGGCGCGGAACCGGAGCGGTTCTCGGCCCTCTACTCGGCCTGTCCATTTCCCCTCCCATGCCCGGCCAGCGGCAGGCAGACACAGAAGCGCGCCCCACCAGCCGAGGCGGAAAGCACCTCGATCTCACCGTCGTGAGCCTCGACCACCCAACGGCAGATCGAAAGACCCAGACCAACGCCCTGATCCGAGCCGGCCGCGGCGGCGCTTCCGCGTGCGAAAGGCTCGAAAATCCGATCCAGCTCAGCCTCGCAGACCCCGGGCCCCTCGTCCTCGATCGTGACCCGGATCATGCGCGGGGCCTCCAACTCGAGGGTCTGTGTGGCGATCCGGAGCTTCTGGCCCGGGGGCCCGAAGTTGATTGCGTTCTGAACCAGATTGCCGAACACACGCTCCAGTTGACGGGGATCGCCACGCACCTCGTCGTGCGCGGCGAGCAGTTCGAGTTCCACGCTCTGCCCGCGCTCGCTCCAGGATGGGCGCAGCGCGGCGACCACCCCATGCAATATTTCGTGGAGTGCCAGCGGCTCGCCCCGGATCTCGAACTCGCGCGAGCGTCCGAGTGATTCAAACTCGCGCAGGTCGTCGAGCAGCCCCGAAATCCGACCGGCCGCGCGCTCGGTCTCGAGCAGAAAATTCCTCTGGTCCGCGCCCAGGCTGCCGACCCGCTCATCGAGCAGCAGGCGGGTATAGCCCGAGATGACCGTCGCTGCGGTCCGGATGTCGTGTTCGATCATCCCGAGTACAGCTGCGCTCGGGAGCGGTGCGTGCGCCGGCGCCCCGAGGCCGGCCCCGGTCGCCTGCGGCGGCCCGCCGAACGAGTTCCCCGGGGGCATCCAGGGAGGCGGAGACGCCCCGACGGCTTCGTGGGCGACAGGCGCCCGGCGGGCGGCCGGGCCTGCCTCGACCTCTAGCCCCGAAACCCTCATCTCGCCTTCCCGCTCGAAGAGCGAACTCAGCCTGATCCGGGTCCACTTCCCAATTCGGCCCGCCATCCCGCGCGACATGCCAGTCTGTATCGGAAGGGCGGGCTCGGGCTGTGTACTGGATCCTGTGGCGTCATTTTACATAAAAATGCACATTTAGTTCCGCTTCCTGCTCAGAGGCTCACAGGCGGGCTCCAGGGGCCGTCTGGAGCACCCTCCGGGGGTTCGGCGCACGCGGGGAGGCCGGTTGGTGGACGGGCTAGAGTAGGGTCGTGAACCAGGAGCGGGACCGATATCAGGAGCTCTGCGCTCTCCTCTGGCACCACAGCTACCGCTACCACGTCCTCGACGACCCCGAGATCTCGGACCCCGCCTGGGACCGCCTGTTCCGCGAACTGCAGGCGATCGAGGCCCGACACCCGGACTGGGTGGAGCCGGACTCCCCGAGCCAGCGGGTGCACGGGCAGGTGGCCTCGGGCTTTTCCCGGGTCACGCACGAACTGCCAATGCTCTCGCTCGACAACGGCCTGGACGAACCCGCCGTGCGGGCCTTCGACGCACGGGTGGCGCGCTTGCTGGAGGCGTCCGATCCGGTCGAGTACACGGCCGAGCCGAAGTACGACGGGGTCGCGGTGGAACTGCTCTACGAGCACGGGACCCTGCGCCTCGGCTCCACGCGGGGAGATGGCCGAACCGGGGAGGACATCACCCACAACCTGCGCACCGTGCGCGCGATTCCGCTCAGGCTTCGAGGTGAGCACCCGCCGGACCTGCTCGAGGTACGCGGTGAGGTCTTCATGCCCCTCGCGGAGTTCGCGCGGGTCAACCAGGCCCGCCTGGAGGCGTCGGAAGAACCGTTCGCAAACCCGCGGAACGCGACCGCCGGCACGCTGCGTCAGCTCGACCCGAGCGTCGCGGCGTCGCGCCGGCTCGACATTCGGATCTACGCCACCGGGCGCGGCGGCGATGAGCTCGGAGCCGGTTCCTACCTGGAAATGCTCGAACGGCTCGCAGCGCTGGGATTCAAGCTGACGAGCCCGGTCGAGGCCAGCCGCGGAATCGACGCAGCCGTCGACTTTCACCGGCAGCTCGAAAGTCAGCGCGCCAGCCTGCCCTACGAGGTGGACGGGACGGTGATCAAGCTGAACGCGTTCGACCTGCGCGAGCGGCTGGGCGAACTCGAACGCTCGCCCCGCTGGGCGATCGCCTACAAGTTCGCGCCCCAGCAGGAGACAACGCAAATCCGCGAGATCCGCGCGTACGTGGGACGCACCGGCGTGCTGACCCCGGTCGCCGTGCTGGAACCGGTGCACATATCGGGCGTCACGGTGGCCCACGCTTCACTTCACAACCAGGACGAGATCGAGCGTCTCGACGTGCGCGCGGGGGACCGGGTGTTCGTCGAGCGGGCCGGGGACGTCATCCCGCACGTGGTCAAGGTCGTGACAAGCAAACGACCCGCGACCGCTCTCCCCTACCGGCTACCCGAGCAGTGTCCACGCTGCGGCACCGATACGATCAGGCTCGAGGGGGAGGTCGCCGTCCGCTGCCCGAACCTCGGCTGCCCGGCTCAGGTCCGCGAACGGCTCCGGCATTTCGCGAGCCGCGACGGACTCGACATCGATGGCCTGGGCGGAAAGCGCATCGATCAGCTGGTCGAGCGCGAACTCGTCCGCCTGCCCTCCGACCTGTTCTCGCTCGACCTCGAAAGCCTTTCCGGCCTCGAGCGCATGGCGACGAAGTCCGCCGAGAACCTGTTGGAGGCGATCGAGCGTGCACGCGACGTCCTGCTCGGGCGGCTGCTGTACGCGCTCGGCATCCGCCACGTCGGCAAGCGGATCGCGGGCGTGATCGCGCAACACACCCGGAGCCTCGAAGCACTGCAACACGCCGAGAGCCAGGAACTCGAGGCCATTCCCGAGGTCGGACCCACGATCGCGGAATCGCTCAGGGCCTGGCTCGCGGACGCCTCGAACGCGCAGGAACTCGAACGGCTCGGGCAACTCCTCCGGATTGCGCCGCCACCCGAACCCGAGCTCGCCGCAGCGCCGCTTTCGGGCAGGGTCTTCGTGATCACGGGTACTTTGTCCGAACCCCGGACGCGGCTCCAGGAGCGGATTCAGGCTGCGGGAGGAAAGGTCACGAGCGCCCTCTCGCAGCACACCGACTACCTGGTGGCCGGCGAGAATCCGGGATCCAAGCTGCGCAAGGCGACCGAACTCGGGGTCGAGGTGATCGCCGAGCCCGAACTCCGGGCGCTGATCGAGACAGCGGAGCCCACCGGCTCGGGCTAGGCGTCTTCCCCCGGATCCGGATCGCAGGTCCCCAGTACCAGCGCGTAGGCCTGCTTCCGCGACAGTCCCGTCGCTGCTGCGAGTCGGACGGCCGCCTCGCGGGTCGGGATGCCGAGCCGGGCCAGTTCGCGCGCCTGGCCCGCGGCGTCCGTCAGCGGAGCCGGCGGGCTCTCGCCCGGCCCCCCAACCACCAGCGTCACCTCTCCACGCAGCGGCGGAACCTCGATCTCGCCGAGGTGCCCGCGCAGGACCTGCTCGTGGCGCTTGGTGAGCTCCCGCGCAACCGCGACGGGCCTCGAACCGAGCCGCTCGAACAGGTCCCGAAGCGTGTCCTGGACGCGGCCGGGAGCCTCGAACACGATCACGGTCCCGGGGAATGCCGCGACCTGTTCGAGCCAAGACCCGCGCCGTCGCCCACTCCGCGGCCGAAAGCCAAAGAACGCGAAAGGCTCGGCTGGAAGGCCGCTCGCGACGAGGGCCGCGAGTACGGCCGAAGGTCCGGGGATGGGCACGACCCGGAAGCCGGCCGCGGCCGCCGCACGTACCAGCCGCGCCGCGGGATCCGAGACCAGCGGCGTCCCGGCATCCGAAACCACGGCGATCGACTCCCCGGCCTCGAGCTTCTGCAGGAGACCCGGAAGGCGGCGGGCTTCGTTGTGGGCATGCAGCGAGATCCGGGGCGTCCGGATGTCGAACCGCGCGCAGAGCCGTGCGGTCCGGCGCGTATCCTCACACGCGATCAGGGACACCTCGCGCAATACCCGGAGCGCGCGCTGGCCGGTGTCCTCGAGGTTTCCGATCGGAGTCGCAACCACGTGGACGATCCCGGTCTCGTCGGGTACCGTCACGCGCCCTCACCCCATCGCGAGCAGGAACCCGTGAATCGACGGGAATCCGGACGTCGCGGAGAACGCATGGCGCGCGCGCACCTGGAGCGCCTCGGGTTTCGGGTGATTGCGCGGAACGTCCACCTGCGCCACGCCGAACTCGACCTGGTCGCGCTCGAGGGGCCGACGCTGTGCTTCATCGAGGTGCGACTGCGCTCGAGCGACCGCTTCGGCTCCGCCGCGGCTTCGGTCGATGCACGCAAGCAGCAACGCATACGCCGGGCCGCGGCCGAGTTCCTGTCCACGCACCAGATCCCGCGGCACCGCGCGGTCCGCTTCGACGTCGTCGCGATCGATCTCCAGGAAGAGTCGCCGATTCGCGTGATCCGGGATGCGTTCCAGCGCTGAGGACCAGTCCGCGACACCGGCTCATGACACCGACACCCGCCCACTACAAAGGGTGGATGGCGGTCGCGCGTTCGACCCAGGCTGCCTCGAGCGGCGCGGCCTGAACCACCTGAACGCCCGCGGCCAGTCGCTCCAGCGCCCGGGCCAGCTCCGGCCAGGAATCGGGCGCAAGCCCCGCCGGCAGCTCGGGCCCGATCAGAAACGGAAACCGGCGGCTCTCTGCCAGTTGTTCGACCAGGGCGAAGCGCAGTGCCAGTTCGAACCGGGCCCGGTTCCCGGCCGAAGCCCGGGCGAGCGGACACGGGTCGGGAGCCCCGTCCACGCAGACCGCCCAGCCTTTGTCGTCGACCAGGGGCGCACTGAGGTGCCCGTCGCTCAGGTCCATCAGGTAGGGCTCCAGGGCAGGCAGCGCGAGCGCCACGAGCCTGGCCTCGCCGCCGCCGAGCCAGGCCGCGACCCCACGCACGGACTCGCCGAAGTCGCCCTCCTCTCGGGCGACCTCTGCGACCGCCTGGCCCCTGGAGAGCTCGACAAGCCGCAACTCGAGTTCGCGCAGCTCCTCCTCGCCGTCCTCGGAGAGGAGCTCGCGCGCCTTTCCGAGTTCGCGCGAGATCGCGTCGTGGCGCTCGCTCAGATCCCGTACCTCCCGCACCGCCGCCTCCAGCGCCTCGACGGATTTGAAGCCGAGCTCTGCGAGCAGTCGCGGTACCCCGACGATCTCGAAACCGTAGGAGCCGTCGAGCATCCGCTCGCGGACCGAGAGCGCCGCGGCGCGGGCGTCGATTCGGGCACGCGCGCGGCGCGAGCTTCGCGACCGGAGCAGGGCGACGACTGAAAGTCCCAGGCAGAGCAGCGCGAACGGTCGCCAGCTGACGCCGCCCAGGTAGGCCCCGCCTGCAGCCGCCAGACAGGTTGCGGCCGCAACCAGGATCCAGCGAAACGCGACCGAGGTCGCGGCCCGCAGCCGTTCACGTTGCTCGCGGAATTCCTGACGCTTCGCCGCGAGCGAGGCACGCTCCGCACCGCGCTCGACCGAGAGTTCGCGGAAGCGCTGTAGCCCCGCGGAGAGCTCGTCGTCCCCGACCACGGACGTGATCGCGCGGCGCTCCTCGAGTCCGGCTTCGAGTTCGGCCTGCTCTGCCCGCAGCGCTTCGATGCGAGAAAGCGCGGGTGCGAGTTCCTCACGCCGGCGCTCAGCCCAAGCGAGTTCGGCGGCGGCAGAGTCGCGCTCGTACTGGGTTCCCGGCGCTCCCAGATCCGGCTCGGGCCGGGCAGCGGACGGGTGCCGAAGCTTCTGATCGGCCGCGGCTTCGGCCGCGCCGGGGCCCGGCCCGCAAAGTACGCCGAACACCTGCCCGGGAGGACGGCCGAGCGAATCCAGGCACGCGCCGACCTCTCGGAGACCGCCGGCGATCAGCCGGTAGCCGCGGACCCCGGGTCCGGAGCGGCCGACGCCCAAGCGCTCCACCGCGAAATCCACGACGATGCGGTAGGCGTCGCCCGAGGCTTCGAACTCCAGCGCCGCCCGCGCTCGATCCGGGCCGGCGCGCGCACACCAGGCGCCGAGCGGTCCGAGTTCCTCCGGATACAGGAGCCCCTCGAGCAGTCGGCTGAAGTCGAGCGTCTGCGCCGGATCCGCGGACACCACCGCGTTGTAGCCCGGCCGAAACAGGAACGCATGGCTCCCGCGCGGCGACCGCAGACCCTCGAAGTGGACGCGGTGCAGACGCATCCGGATTCAGGAGTCGCCGTTCTGGCTCTTGTCGATCCGGGCCCGGATGCGCGCGGCCTTCCCGGTCCGCCCGCGGAGGTAGAACAGCCGCGCACGCCGGACCCTGCCGCGCCCCTTGACCTCGATCCGGGCGATCATCGGCGAGTGCAACGGAAAGACCCGCTCTACGCCCACGCCGTAGGACACCTTGCGCACCGTGAAGGTCGAGGAGATCTGACCGCCTTTGCGGCTGATCACCACCCCCTCGAAAACCTGGACGCGCTCCTTGTCGCCCTCGAGAATTCGCACGTGAACGCGAACCGTGTCACCCGGCCGGAACTCGGGGAGGTCCGTCCTTAGCCCCTGCTCTTCAAGCCCCTGCATCTCGCTCACTTTCCAACTCCCGGAGGATTGCGCGATCCTCGTCTGACAGGTTCGTACTGCGGAGCAGGTCCGGCCTGTGCCGCCGCGTCTCTCGCAGCGCCTGCTGGTGCCTCCAGCGATCGACCTCGCCGTGGTTTCCCGAAATCAGCACCTCGGGAACCGGACGGCCCCGGAAATCCCTCGGCCGGGTGTAGAGGGGATGCTCCAGCAGCCCGTCGGAGAAGGAGTCCGCTGCCGCCGATTCGGGATTGCCCAGGACCCCGGGAACCAGCCGCGCCACGGCCTCCGACACCACGAGCGCCGCGACTTCTCCGCCCGAGATCACGAAGTCTCCGATCGAGAGTTGCTCGGCGCCGGTCTCCTCCGCGATGCGTTCGTCGAAGCCGGCATAGCGGCCGCATACCAGCACCAGGTGCGTCTCCTCCGCCAGTTCCAGGGCCAACTCCTGCGAGAAGCGCCGTCCCTTCGGTGTAAGCAACAGCACCCGGGAAGACTGGCGCCGCACATCCTCGATCGCAGCGACGAGCGGCTCGCACCGAAGCACCATGCCGTCACCCCCCCCGTACGGCGGCGCGTCGACGCTCCGGTGGCGATCCGTCGCGTAACTCCGGAAATCGGAAACCCGGATCTCGATTCGGCCGTTCGCGCGTGCCTGCCCGAGTACGGAAGCCTCGAGGAAAGGCTGCACGATCTCGGGAAAGATCGTCAGGATGTCGATCCGAGGCCCGCTCATGTGTCGACTCCGGCGTCCGCATCCGCGTCGAGCAGACCTTCCGGAGGGTCGATGCTGACCCAGCCCGACTCCAGGTCGACTTTCGCAATGACGTCGTAGAGTGCCGGGATCAGCAGGCTGCGGGGCCCGTCGCGCACGACCAGCACGTCGTTGCTCCCGGTCTGCCAGATCTCGTCGATCCGGCCGAGTGAGCGGCCGTCGCAGGTCCTGCAGCGCAGCCCGATCAGGTCGCGCCAGTAGTACTCGCCCGCCGGGAGCGGCTCGAGCACGTGTACGGGGATCGCGAGCTCGGCGCCAACCCAGGCCTCGGCCTGGTTCCGGTTCGCGATCCCATCCAGCCAGAGTCGCACCCGCGCCCGCCCGGTCCGGGGCGCCACGCTCGAGCGCGACCGCGAGAACTCCTGGTTCCGGGAGCCAAGGCTCAGCCGAACGGACTCCGAAGCGCAGAGGTTACGCGATTCCTCCCCGTACAGGACGACCACCAGAACTCCCGCGAGCCCGTGCGCACGCGAGACCCGGCCGACCGCGACCCAGTCCTCCGAAGCTCGCGCCGCGCGCGAGTTGGCCGGCCCGGCGGACACGTCCGCCCGGCGGGACCCCTGCACCTGTGTCGCGGGCTCCACGCCCATACCTGGCCCTTCTCCTGTCTCCGAACCTCGCCGGCTTCACTCGGCCGGGCTTTCCTCTGGATCCAAGATCCTTAAATTGACGGGCCGGGCGCCGTCCGTCTCCGGGGACAGCAGCGTCCGGATCGCGTGGGCCGTCTCGCCCCGGTGGCCTACGACCTGGTCGAAATCGGCATCCGCGACGCGAAGCTCCAACTCCGCGCCGGATTCGAGTTCCCGAACCTCGACCGCATCCGGCTCCTCGACCAGTGCGCGCGCGATAAACTCGACCAGATCTTTCATGTAGCACCCACTCCAGCCAGGGTCGGACCCTACTCGGCGCTCGCCTTCGGGGAGGTTTCGGCCTCTGCCTCTTCTGCGGCCGCCGGCTTCGCGGCCGCTTCGGCCGCCGGCTCCGCGGCTGCTTCGGCCGCCGGCTCCACGGCCGCTTCGGCCGCCGGCTCCACGGCTGCTTCGGCCGCCGGCTTCGCGG
>JABSQV010000002.1 GCA_013215565.1 Myxococcales bacterium
CTCGTAGAGCGCCGTCCGCGTGCGCCGGTACAGGAGATCCCGGACGCTGGCGGCACCCTCTTCCATCACGCCCCAGTCCACCTCCCCCGCAAGCAGAGAGGCGCCTGGCGCAACCGGATTCGGGCCGCGGGTCACAACCGCGTGTGCCTCCGTTCCGTAGAGCCGCACCAGGCGGGCCGCCGTCCGCGCGTCTACACCGGTCTCGCGTTCGAGGCCGGCCGAGAGACTCGCGAGATCCCCCGAAAAGTCCCCGCCCGGCAGCGGGCCGTCCTCGCTGGACGCGGGCGTCCGACCGAGGACACGTCCCGCCGCTTCGAGCACCCGCGCCGCCATTGGGCGGTAGCCGGTGAGCTTGCCGCCCGCGACCGTGACCACCCCGGCGGCCCCGGAGCTCACCTCGTCGCGCCGGGAAAGCTCCTGCGGCTCCGTTCCCGCGGCCCCGATCAGGGGCCGAAGCCCCGCCCAGGCGCCGAGCACGTGCCGCGCCTCGACCGGTCCCAGGTCGAAATGACGCGGCAGGGGCTCGAGCAAGTAGTCCACGTCCTCGCGGTCGATCGTGGGCCAGCGCTCCGCGCCGCGCGCGTAACTCGTATCCGTCGTGCCGATATACACCAGGTCGCCGCGGCGAATCACAAACAGCGAGCGGCGGTCCGCCGCGGACAGCACCACCATGTTGCGCACCGGCAGGCGCGCGGCGTCGAGCGTAATGTGGACGCCCTTCGACAGGTGCAGCATCGGGGGCGCCTCGAGCGCTTCGAGCCGCTGCACGGCTTCGACCCAGGGACCCGCTGCGTTGATCACCACCCCCGCCCGAACCCGCACGCGCCGCCCGCCGAGCCGACAGGCTGCCTCGACTCCGACCGCGCGGCCCCCTTCCAGCAGCATCGCCTCGACCGGCGCGTGGTTCAGCAGGGCCGCACCCGCGCCCGATGCGGCGCGGAGGTTGGCGAGCACCAGGCGCGCGTCGTCCGTCAGGTACTCCCGGTAGGCGCAGGCGTAAGGAAAGCGCTCGCGGTTGAGTGCGGGCTCCTCGCGCGCGAGTTCGGATCCCGACCAGTTCTGGTGCCGGTCGGGAGCTTCGACCGCCCCGAGCTTTTCGTAGGTCGAGAGGCCGATGCGGAACTTCGCCAGAGCCATGCGAGAGCGCGCCGGGACCACCATCCAGCGGGGTTCAGCCAGGTGAGGGGCAATCCGAAACACCTGCTTACGCTCGAGCGCCGCCTCGCGCACGAGCGCGACGTCGCCCAGCGCGAGGTAGCGCAGTCCCCCGTGGATCAGCTTCGAGGAGCGACCCGAGGTTCCACTGGCAAAGTCGTTCGCCTCCAGCAATGCGACCGAGAGACCCGCGAGCGTCGCCGCGCGCGCCACGCCGGCTCCGGTGATGCCGCCCCCCACCACCGCCAGATCGAAACGCTCACGCTCCAACCGGTCCAGGGTGGCCGCACGAGCGGCGGCCGAAATCGAGAGTTCACCGGGCACGGGCGGCCATCCTACAGGCGGCGCTTCTAGCGGGCAAAGCTATGCTCGGCCGCATGCGCCGACTCGCCGACCACCCGCGCCCGATCCGCTATCGCCTCGAGGTCGACGTCGATCCCGAACGGGATCGCTTCCGTGGCGAGGTCCGTATCGAACTCGGAATCTCCGCGCCCATCCGCAGGATCGTGCTGCACGCCGCGGACCTCGAAATCGGGGCAGTCTCGATCCGGGACTCGGACGGTCCCGTCGCGGTGCGCCGGGTCACGGCGCGAGCGAAGCACGAGACCCTCGAGATCGTACTTGGGCGCGCACTTGCGCCGGGCGTGTCGGAGCTGCGGATCCCGTACGAGGGACCGATTCGAACGGATCTGCGCGGACTGTACCTCGCACGCTCGGGAGAGCGCCGCTACGCAGCGACCCAACTCGAGGCGGCGGACGCTCGGCGCTTCTTTCCCTGTTTCGACGAGCCCGCATTCAAGGCGCGCTTTCAAATCTCGGTCACGACGCGGGATCGAAACAGCGTGATCTCCAACGCCCCGATCCGGCGTACCCGGCGCAACGGCCGGAAGAAGACCGTCGAATTCGAAGAGACCGCGCAGCTCTCGACCTACCTGATCGCGCTCGTCGTCGGCGAACTGCGTGCCTCGCGGACACGGCGCTCGGGCGAAACCCCGATCCGGGTCTGGCACGTCCCCGGCAAGGAGGGACTCTCGAACTTCGCGCTCGAGGCCGCGGCCGAGTCGCTCTCGCGGCTCGAGCGCTACTTCGGCCTGCCCTACCCCTACCGGAAGCTCGACCTGATCGCGGTCCCCGACTTCGAGTTCGGCGCGATGGAAAACGCAGGCGCTGTCACCTTCCGCGAGAGCCTGCTGCTCTGCAACCCGAAGCAGGCAACGCTCGCCGAGAAGAAGCGCATGGCCGAGGTGATCGCGCACGAACTCGCACACATGTGGTTCGGCGACCTCGTCACCATGGCCTGGTGGGACGATCTCTGGCTGAACGAGGCGTTCGCGACCTGGATGGCCTTCACGATCGTCTCCGATTGGAAGCCCGAGTGGAACATGTGGCTCGACTTCGAGCACGGGCGCGCCGCGGCCTTCTCCCTGGATGGTCTGCAGAACACGCATCCGATCTACACCAGCGTTGAAACGCCCGATCAGGCCACGGAGAATTTCGACCTGATCACGTACGAAAAGGGCGCCGCGGTAGTGCGCATGCTCGAGCGCTGGCTCGGCCCGGCGGCCTTCCGGCGCGGCGTGCGGCGCTACATCCGTCGGCACCGCGAAGGGAATGCGCGCGCGGCCGACCTGTGGCGCGCGCTCGACCAGGCCTCGGGCCGCCGGGTCGCAGCCGTGGTGCGTCCCTGGATCGAGCGGGAGGGCTTCCCGCTGCTCGCTGTCGAGCAGACCGACCGGGCCGGGCGCAGCGAACTTCGGCTTCGCCAGGAGCGCTTCTTCTCGAGTCCGCGGGTCCCCGACGAGCGACGCAGGCAGCGCTGGCCGATTCCGGTCGGAGTGCGGGTCCGGCGCAGCCGCGGCCGCGACCGACTCGAAACACACCTCGTAACACGCACCCGCACCCGCATCGACCTGGGACCCGCCGGTAGCGTCCGCTGGTGCTACGCCAACGCGCTCGAGTCCGGCTTCTACTGCCCCGTGCACGCGAGTGACCTGCTCGGCCGGCTGGGCGGCGAGATCGATCGACTCCAGCCCGCCGAGCGAATGGGCCTGATCGGGCACCAGTGGGCGGGGCTCCGCGCCGGACGGGCGGAAGTCGGCGACCTGCTCGAGCTCGCGGTCGCGTGTCAGCACGAACCGCAGGCGGAGGTCCTGGATGCATGGGTCGGGCCCCTGGCGGGGATCGAAGAGACCGTGGCGCCGGGCGCAGGCGCTGAGGGACCGGAACGTTTCCGCGCCTGGCTCGGCGAGCGGTTCGGCGCGCCCTTCGCCGAACTCGGCTGGCGCCCTGCGCGTCGCGAACCCGACGCGCTGCGGCTGCGGCGTGCGGCCCTGCTCCGGATCGCCGGCGGCATCGCAGAACAACCCGAGATCCTGGACGCGGCCTGCGAACAACTCGAGCGCTACCTGCTCGACCGCAGTGCGCTCGACGCCAACCTTGCGGGATCGGTGGTCGAACTCGCCGCCCGTGTCGGAGACAAGGCGCGCTTCGACCGTTACCTCGAGACCATGCACGAGGCAGCGACGCCGCAGGAGCGCACGCGCTTCCTGTTCGCGCTCGGAGCCTTCCGCGATCCGGCGCTCTGCACCCGCGCGCTCGAGCTGTCGCTTACGGACGCGGTCCCGACCCAGGACGTGGTCCCGCTGCTCGGAAAGCTCTTGCAGAACCGGGCCGCGCGGGAACCGACCTGGGAGTTCATTCAGACCCGCTGGCCCGAACTCTCGCCCCGCGTCCCGGGCGGCCTCGCCTCGCGGCTGGTCGCAGCGCTGCCGGCCCTGGCCGGGCGCAGGTACCGCAGCGAAGTCGCTGCGTTCTTCCGCGCCCACCCACTGCCGACAGCGGCCCGGGCTCTCAAGCAAGCACTCGAGCGTTTCGACCTGGACGCGGAACTCCGCAGGCGGGCCGGGCCCGCGCTGGAGCACTGGCTCGCTTCGCGGTGATATGCTCTCCGATCGAGGAGGGGCACCCAGATGTCCAAGCTCGCGTTGCGTCGCTGCGAACCCTGCCGTTCCGGAGTCCCGCCGCTCAGCGACGCCAAGATCCAGCCGCTGCGCGAGCAACTGGACCCCGACTGGAAGATCGTCGAGGGGCACCACCTGAGACGGGACTTCCGCTTCTCGAACTTCCGGCAGGCGCTCGACTACACGAACCGCGTGGGTGAGATGGCCGAGGAGCAGGGCCACCATCCCGACCTCTACCTGGCGTGGGGCAGGGTCGGGGTCGAGATCTGGACACACAAGATCGACGGCCTGCACGAGGCGGACTTCGTCTTCGCCGCCCGCTGCGATGCGCTGTTAGAATCGGAGCCCGAGGCTTGAATCAGCGTCGAGTGCTTCGCTCGCACACGGGGAGAACCGCATGAAGCTTCTCTGGTTCCACCTGATGCCGTACACGGAACTCCCCGATGACTTCACAGAGAAGCACGAATCGGTCTGGGTAGACATCTCGGCGGAGCTCTTCGACCCGGCCCGCGCACACGAGATGTACAACGACTTCCTCGACGAACTCGAGGTCGCCGACGCCTGTGGCTTCGACGGAATCTGCGTCAACGAGCACCACTCGAACGGCTACGGAATGATGCCGTCCCCGAATCTGATGGCGGCCGCGCTCGCGCGCCGCACCCGAGACGCCGCGATCGTCGTGATGGGGAACTCGCTCGCACTCTACAACCCGCCGACCCGCGTCGCGGAAGAGTTCGCAATGCTCGACTGCATCTCGGGCGGCCGCCTCGTGGCGGGCTTTCCCGTCGGTACCCCGATGGACACCTGCTACGCCTACGGCCAAAACCCGAGCCAGCTGCGCGAGCGCTACTACGAGGCCCACGATCTGGTCATGAAGTGCTGGACGAGCTCCGAGACCTTTTCGTTCCAGGGCCGCTTCAATCAGCAGCGCTACGTGAACCCGTGGCCGCGACCGATCCAGAAGCCCCACCCGCCGGTCTGGATTCCGGGCGGGGGCTCCGTCGAGACCTGGCGCTGGTGCGCCGAGATGGATTACGTCTACGCCTACCTGTCGTATTTCGGTTACCAGGCCGGGCAGGCCACGATGAACGGCTTCTGGAACGCGATGAAGGAACTCGGCAAGGACCGCAACCCCTACCGGGCCGGCTTCCTACAGTTCGTGGGCGTCGCCGAGACCGAGCAGGAGGCGATGGAACTCTACCGCGAGCCGGCCGAGTACTTCTTCAACCGTTGCCTCCACGTAAGTCCGCGCTTCGTCATGCCTCCCGGGTACATGAGCGAAGCCAGCATGCGCGCCCGTGTCACCTCGCAGCTGGCCCAGGCCGCCGCGCGGCCGCAGGGCGAGATCGGCGCGGCGCGACCCGACTTCGAGGAGATGGTCGCCAAGGGCTACGTCGTGATCGGAAGTCCCGACCAGGTGGCCGAGAAGCTGCGCGAGGTCGCGGTCAGCCTCAACGTCGGGCAACTAATGCTGCTGCTCCAGTACGGGAACATGCGCAAGGACCTCGTCAACTACAACACGGAACTGTTCGCGAAGCAGGTGCGGCCGCAGATCGAGGGGCTCTTCGACTCCGACTGGGAGAACCACTGGTGGCCGAAACCGCTGTCCGATCCCGAGCGAGCGCGGCCCCGGGAGCTCGGAATTTGAGCGCCCCGACTGGCATCGACGAGCGCACGGTCGAGATCAACGGCCAGGCCTGCCGGGTCTGGGAGAAGGGATCGGGCCCGCGGGTCGGCTACCTGTCTCCCGCGCCCGGCGTTCCGCGCTGGCAGCCCTTCCTGGAGCGGCTGTCGGAACGGCGGCGCGTGGTCGTGCCTTCGATTCCCGGACTCTTCGGGGCCACCGGACATCGGCAGCTGGACGACACGGCTGACTGGATCGCGATGGCGCTCGATCTGGTGGAAGCCTCGGGCCTCCGCGGGCAGGAACTGATCGGGGGCTCGATCGGCGGCATGCTGGCCGCCGAGGTCGCGGCGTTCTCAGAGGTCTCGAAACTCGTCCTGGTTGCGCCTTACGGCCTCTACGATCCCGAAGAGCCCGTCTCGGACCCCTTCGCGTCTCCCCCTCAGCAGCAGGCACAGCTCTACAGCGAGAACCCGGCCGCATTCCTGGAGGCGTTCGGGCCGCCGCCCGACGAGGACGCGGCACAGGAATTCATGCTGCTCGCGTATCGGGCGAGTGAGACCGCGGCCCGGCTGGTCTGGCCGTTCGGCGACCGGGGCCTCCGGAAGCGCCTGCACCGCATCACCTGCCCAACCCTGCTGCTCTGGGGCAGCCGGGACCGCGTCATCCCGGCGAGTTACGCGAAGCGCTTCGCGGACGGGATCACGGGCCCGACCCGGATTCGGTCGCTCGAGACCGCCGGACACCTGGCCGCGATCGACGCCCCGGAGGCGGCCGCGGCCGCGGTGCTCGAATTCCTCGACGCCTAGTCGGCAGCGGCTGTACGGCCCGGAGGCCGTGCGACGGCCCGAGTGGAATTCTCGTGCCGCGAGACGTAGCCTCCCTGACCGCCTTCGGTCTGGGGGATTCGTGAAAGTCGCCGTGCCCCGGGAGACCCGGGAGGGAGAGCGCCGGGTCGCACTGACGCCCGATTGCGTGAAGCGCCTGACCGCGAAGGGCATCGAGGTCTCGGTCGAGTCCAGGGCCGGCGAGCCGGCGGGATTCCCGAACGCCGAGTACGAGGCCGCGGGCGCCGTGATCGAGAAGGACCGCGCGCGCCTGCTGAGGGCTGCTCAGGTCGTGTGCCTCGTGCAGCTGCCGGACCCGGCCGAGATCGAGATGCTGCCCGAGGGCAGCGTGCTCGTCGGCCTGCTCGCGCCCTACGCCCATCTCGAAGAACTCCGAAGTCTGGCCGCGCGAAGCATCACGGCTTTCTCGCTCGAACTTCTGCCGCGCATCACACGCGCACAAAGTATGGATGCGCTGAGTTCCATGAGCACCATCGCGGGCTACCGCTCGGTGCTGGTCGCGGCGACGGCGCTGCCCAAGATGTTTCCGATGTTGATGACGGCCGCGGGTACGGTCCGGCCCGCAAAGGTGCTGGTGCTCGGCGCCGGCGTCGCGGGCCTGCAGGCGATCGCGACGGCGCGCCGCCTCGGCGCAGTGGTCGAGGCCTACGACATCCGTGCGGCCGCCAAGGAGCAGGTCGAAAGCCTCGGGGCGCGCTTCGTCGAGGACCCCGAACTGGCCGAGGACGCAGAGGACGCCGGCGGCTACGCCCGTGAACAGTCCGACGAAGCTCAAGCCCGCCAGCGACGGCTCCTGGGCGCGCATCTCGCCGAGGCCGACGTCGTGATCTGTACCGCGCTGGTACCGGGAAAGCGCGCGCCGCTGCTCGTGGACCAGGAGCAGGTACGGCTCATGCGACCCGGAACCGTCGTGATCGACCTGGCCGCAGATCAGGGCGGCAACTGTGCACTGTCGCGTCCGGGCGAGGTCGTCATGGAACGCGGCGTCGAGATCCACGGCCCCTCGAACGTGCCGAGCTCGATCCCGTTCCACGCCAGCCAGCTCTACGCTCGCAACCTGCTGAACTACGTCCTCCACCTCGCACCCGAAGCAGAACTGAAGATCGATCTCGACGACGAGCTCACGGCCGGTCCCCTGATCACGCACGCGGGCCGAATTACGAACGAGGCGCTCGCGGCCGAGGCGCAAGCTCCATGACTGAGGCGTTCGTACTGACGATCACGGTCTTCGTGCTTGCGATCTACGTCGGCTGGGAGGTGATCACCAAGGTTCCGCCGATCCTGCACACGCCACTCATGTCGGGATCGAACGCGATCTCGGGCATCACGATCATCGGCGCGCTACTGCTGGCCGGCAAGCTCGAAGGGAAAGACGACCTGTGGGGGCAGGTCGCCTGGGCGCTCGGAATGATCGCCGTGGTCTTCGCGATGATCAACGTGGTGGGTGGCTTTCTGGTGACTGACCGCATGCTTCGGATGTTCCGGAGCCGCGGGGAGCGGAAGGGTTGATGAGCCACCCGCTGATCCTGTTCTGCTACCTGGTCGCAGCGGTGCTCTTCATCGTCGGCCTCAAGCGGCTGAGTTCTCCGAAGAGCGCGGCCAGCGGAAACCTGGTCGCAGCGGTCGGCATGCTGCTCGCGATCGCGGCCACGCTGCTCGACCGCGAGATCGTGAGCTTCACCGGACTGATCGTCGCGATGGCGATCGGGAGCGCGATCGGGGCGGCCACCGCCTACACCGTGAAGATGACGGCGATGCCGCAGATGGTGGCCGTCTTCAACGGCTTCGGGGGCGGCGCATCCGCCCTCGTAGCGTCGGCGGAACTGCTCCGGAGACTCGGAGCCGGCGAGCCGCCCGAGGTCGCCGTCGCGATCCCGATCGTGCTCGGCGTCCTGATCGGAAGTATCACCTTCACGGGCAGCCTGGTCGCCTTCGCAAAGCTCCAGGACCTGATGACAGGGCAGCCGATCGTGTTCCCGCTGCAGCAGGTCCTGAACGCGCTGCTGGCACTCGCGCTGGTCGCCGCCGCCGCGCTGCTCGTGCTCGACCCGGCGGACCTGAACCCGTTCTGGGTCGTGGTCGGGATCAGTCTCGCGCTCGGGATCCTGCTCGTAGTCCCGATCGGGGGCGCGGACATGCCGGTGGTGATCTCGCTGCTCAACTCCTATTCGGGTCTGGCGGCGTGCGCGACCGGATTCGCGCTCGAGAACCACGGGCTGATTATCGCCGGGTCGCTCGTGGGCGCCTCGGGTCTGATCCTGACCATGATCATGTGCCGGGCCATGAACCGCTCGCTGGCCAACGTGATGTTCGGGGCGTTCGGGCAGGCCGGCGGGGCCGGCGGCGCCGCGGCGGTGGCTGCGACCGGAACGGTCAAGAGTGGCACCGCCGAGGAGGCCGCCATGATCCTGGAAGCTGCGCGCTCCGTCGTCGTGGTCCCGGGCTATGGTCTGGCCGTCGCCCAGGCACAACACGCAGTGCGCCGGCTCTGCGATCAGCTCAGCGACCGGGGAATCGACGTCAAGTACGCGATCCACCCCGTCGCCGGACGGATGCCCGGACACATGAACGTGCTGCTCGCCGAAGCGGACGTCCCGTACGAACAGCTCGTCGAGATGGACGAGATCAACCCGCAGCTCCCGAATACCGACGTCGCGCTCGTGATCGGAGCCAACGACGTGACGAATCCGGACGCGCGCGAGAACTCGAATTCCCCGATCTACGGGATGCCCATCATCGAAGTCGACCATTGCAAGACCGTGATCGTTTGCAAGCGCAGCATGAATCCGGGATTCGCCGGAATCGACAACCCGCTGTTCACGCTGGACAACACGATGATGTACTTCGGCGACGCGAAGACCAGCGTCGAGGATCTATCGCGGGAGCTCAGGGAACTCTGAGCCCGCGAGCCTAAGGGGTCGCTTCCGGCTCCGCGATCTCGACCTTCAGGTCCTTGCGGTTCCGGTAGATCTCCCGAAGCCGCCGGCGGCGATCCATCTCGAGACGAAGTTCCTGCAGGAGCGTCTCGTCGGCAACCTGGCGCCGCGCCACGGAAAGTTGCATTTCCCGGCACTCGTCTTCCAGGTACGGACCGCAGGCGGGATTTTCGCAGCAGTAGGCCATGAAGTCGTGGAAGGACTCGATCGGGTCATCGACCGGGGCCTCGTCCCAGGTGTTGACCTCTTCGGGATTGAGTGCGTAGGCAGAGCGGAAGACGTCGCGGGCCTCGACCATGTCTCCCTGCCGCCAGGCAGCCAGCACCTCGTTGAGTTCGATAACGACGGGCGGCGCGCCTCGCCGCTGCCCCTTCATCAGGTAGCGCCGGGCGGCCGAGAGTTGGTCATCGTAGATCAGGGTCTGGGCCAGATTCGTGTACGCGACCCAACTTCGGGGCTCGAGGCGCCGCGCATTCTGGAAGCTCCTGAGCGCTCGTTTGAGATCCCCCTGGTAGACGGCCACGATCCCCATCCAGGTGTGCGGGGACGGCGACTCCGGATTCAGACGCGCGCTCTCGATCCACTCGTCGAGGGCGCGCCCGAGGTCGGCCTGGTAATCCGCGAACCTGCCCTCATCCAGCGCCCGTCTCGCACGCAGGTAGTAGACGCGGCCCAGGTCGTCGCGAAGCTGCGGGTAGCTGGGATCGCTGCGCACGGCCGACTCGAGTTCCGCCGCCCGCTCATCGATCGGGTCCCGCGAGATCCCGGAAGGGCCGGCTGCAGAATCTCCCGGCTGCCGCGAAACCGGGGCGGACGAGGCGCCGACACACGCCAGCACCAGAGCCGCGAGCAGGATCCCGGTGCACCGCTTCATGGTCGCTCTCCCTCCCGGCCGCACAGGGTAGTCAGCGCCCGGCCGCCCTGCACCTGTGCGCATGCTCCGGGGGCGGCGGCGCTCGCTCCGACGCTCCCTGCAGCGCGCACGCAGGTCTAGAACGATGAGAGATCCTCGAAGAAGGCGCCGAACACCTCGATCATCGGCTCGACGTCGGCCACCCCGGCCATCTCGCGGCAGGAGTGCATCGAGAGCATCGGGTTTCCGACGTCTACCGTCCGGACCCCCACGCGCGCCGCCGAAATCGGACCGATCGTCGATCCGCAGGGCAGGTCGCTGCGACTCACGTAGTGCTGCGGCTCGAGCCCGACCCGCTGGCAGAGCGCCGCGAACATGGCCACGGTCCCGGCGTCGCTCGCATACGCCTGAGAGGCGTGCACCTTGATGACGGGCCCCCGGCCCAGCACCGGCTGGTGTCCGGGCTCGTGCTTATCGGCGTAATTCGGATGCACCGCGTGCGCCATGTCGGCTGAGATCAGGAGCGATCGGGCTGCCGCACGCGGCAGGCCTTGTGGCTCGCCCCCCTTGAATCCCGATACGGCGCGGTCCAGCGCGTCGATCAGCACCGTTCCGGCAGCGCCCCCGACGCTGCGGCTGCCGACCTCCTCGTGGTCGTACAGCACGACCATGCGCGCGAACGGGCGGAGCGGGTCCTCGGCCGCCCGCGTCAGGGCCGTGATCGCAGCGTGGCAGGACGCGAGGTTGTCGAGCCTGGGTGCCAGGATCAGTTCGCCGCGGATTCCCGCGACGCTGGATTGCTGGTGGTCGTAGGTCATCAGGTCGAATCCGAGCACGTCGTCTCGCTCCGCCGGCGCGATCCCCTGCGCCCGCAGCTCGGCCGCGATGAGTTCGTTGGCCCCGGGACAGTCTTCGAGTCCGATCACGGGCACCAGGTGCCGCTGGGGATTGAGCTTCAAGCCCTCGTCCTGGGTCTCGCGGCTCAGGTGAATCGCAAGGTTCGGAATCCGCAGCAACGGCCGGCCGAAGTCGAGCAGGACCGTTCGCGGCATTCCTTCGGCGCGAAGCATCACGCGTCCGGCGAGCGAAAGATCCCGGTCGAGCCAGGTGTGGAGCAGGACACCCCCGTAGGGTTCGACCGCGAGCTGCCGGTAGCCGTGGGACGTGACGTCGGGCTGGGGCCGAAGCCTCAGGTTTGGGGAGTCGGTGTGCGCGCCGATGATCCGGAACCCCGCGTCGGCAGGCGAGACCGAGCCCATCTCGAACGCGACCAGGGTGCCTTCGTTGCGGACCACGTAGCGGCGGTCTCCGGGCAGCAGTTCCCAGATGTCATTCTCGGTGAGCTGCTGGAAGCCCGTAGCCCGGAGGCGCCGCGCCGATTCGGCGACTGCATGATACGGGGTCGGGGAACGATCGATGAAGTCCAGCAGGTCGCGGACCGGATCCGGCATCGACTCCCACCATAGCAGCTGCGGCTCGCTCGCGGGCCGAGCCCGGCGCCAGCGGGCGACAGCTCGCGCCAGCTGTGAGCTTCCGGTTCCTCGAGAGACGCCACCGGGGCCAGAAATTGCGTCTTCCCGAATCCGCATGCTCCGCGACCGCTGCTGTAGAATGCCAGCGTCTCCGAGGGAGGATTTCAGCGTGGCTACGATCATCGACGTCGCAGAGAAGGACCCGGACCGCCCGGCACTGATCTTCGGGAACGGCGAGACACAGGAAAGCTACGCCGAGCTCGAGCTTCGATCGCGGCGCGTCTCGCACGCCCTGCGTGCGCTGGGGCTCCAAGAAGGCGACGGAATCGCGGCGCTGATCGGAAACGACGACGAGTTCTTCGACCTGTTCTGGGGCGCGATGCGGATCGGCCTCTACTTTACGCCCATCAATTGGCACCTCGCCCCGGCCGAAGTCGCCTACATCATCGACAACAGCGACTCGAAGGTGTTCGTGGCTTCCTCCGTGTTCGACAAGCTCACGGGGGAAACGTCCGCGGAGACCAATGCGCGCATTCAGCGTCTCTGCCTGCACGGAGGGATCGAGGGCTTCCGGCCCTTCGAAGCGGTCGTGGCCGATGCTCCCGAAGACCAGCCGCTCGAGAACCAACGCGAGGGCGCGACCATGCTCTACTCCTCGGGGACGACTGGATTTCCGAAGGGGGTCCGCTCGCCGCTTCCGGGCCGCGACTTCTCCGATCCGGCCGGGGGCGCGTTGGCGCTCGGCTTCTCGGCCTTCTTCGGACTAAAGGAGGGCGACCGCTACCTCTGCCCGGCCCCGCTCTACCACGCTGCGCCGCTGATGTTCACGACCATACAGCACCGGATCGGGGCGACCGGCGTCGTCATGCGGCAGTTCGACGCGGCCGAGGCGTTGCAAATGATCCAGGACCAGCGGGTCACGACCTCGCAGTGGGTGCCCACACACTTCAAACGCCTGCTGCAGCTTCCCGAAGAAACCCGAAAGCGCTTCGATACCTCGAGCCTCGGTGTCGCGGTTCACGCCGCGGCGCCCTGCCCGATCCCCGTGAAGCACGCCATGATCGACTGGTGGGGGCCGGTCCTGATCGAGTACTACGCGGGCACCGAGGGCGGGGGCACGATCATCCGCTCGGACGAGTGGCTGGAGCATCCGGGCTCCGTGGGCAAGCACTGGGCCGGCGGTACGGTCCACATCCTCGATGACGAAGGCCGTGAAATCACCGAGCCCGAGAGCGACGGCGCCATCTACTTCGAGGCGAGTCCGGATCCGGAGGCGCGCTTCAAGTACTACAAGGACGAGGAGAAGACAAAGGCGACCTACCGGGACAATCTGTTCACGCTCGGAGACATCGGACACAAGGACGCGGACGGTTACCTGTTTCTGACCGACCGGCAGTCGAACATGATCATCTCGGGCGGCGTCAACATCTACCCGCAGGAGACCGAAAACTGCCTGGTCTCCCACCCGAAGGTCTACGACGTCGCCGTGATCGGGGTCCCGAACGAGGAAATGGGGGAAGAAGTGAAGGCCGTGCTCGTTCCCGTCGACGGGTGCGCACCCGGGCCCGAACTCGAGGCCGAGTTGATGGACTACACGCGCACCGAAATCGCCCACTACAAGTGTCCGCGAAGCATCGACTTCGTCGAGGAGTTGCCGCGCACACCTACGGGAAAGCTGCTGAAGCGGAAGCTCAAGGAGCAGTACTGGAAAGGCCGTCTGATCTAGCCCCGCCCGGAGCCGAGATGGAACTCCTGCTGATTCGACACGCCCTCCCCGTCCGCATCGAGAATCCGGAAGGAGAGCCGGCCGATCCGCCGCTCAGCGCTGCCGGGATCGAACAGGCGGCGCGTCTCGCGCGCTGGCTCGAGCCGGAGCCACTCAACGCACTCTACGTGAGCCCCCTGCGCCGCGCGCGAGAGACCGCGGAACCGCTGGCTTCGCTGAAGGGCCTGGAACTCCGCCTCGAGCCCGGGATCGTCGAGTTCGATCACGACTCGGAGATCTACATTCCGATCGAGGAACTGAAGGAGCAGGCGCCCGAGCGCTGGCGGGAACTGGTCCAGAGCTACGCGCTGCGCGACATGCGAGAGTTCCGGGAGCTCACGCTGTCGACACTCGAGCGCATCGTGAAGGATCACCCCGCGAGCCGGGTCGCCGTGGTCTGCCACGGCGGTGTCATCAACGCCTGGGCCGGCTACGTGCTCGGCATCGGCAATCCGATGTTCTTTGAACCCGCCTACACGAGCATCCACCGAACCCTCATCTCGAGCGCGGGCCCGCGCACCCTCGTGAGCTTGAACGAGTCCGGGCATCTGGTGGGCACGAGGTAGGACCGCGCGCCGCATGAAACTCTCGGACGCGCGACTCGGTCGACAGTAATCGCCCAATCTGACAGGGTAGGGAGCGGATGACGGATTTTGACATCGCTCCCGGCCTGCTGGTCGCGATGCCCCAGCTCCAAGATCCGAACTTCGCGCGTTCCGTGGTGTTGATGGTCCGGCACTCCGAGGAGGGATCCTTCGGGATCATCGCGAACCGGCCAAGCGCGGTGTCACTCCGGGAACTACTCGAGTCGCTCGACCTCAGCTGGAACGGGAGCCCGGACGCGGTCGTGTGGAGCGGCGGTCCGGTCGAGCCGAACACCGGGTTTCTGCTGCATGCCGCGACCGACGGGGTCGCCGGGCCCGAGTGCGTCGAGGTCGGGAGCGAACTCATGCTCTCTACCCGAACCCAGGAACTCGAACTGCTGGCAGCCGCGCCGCCCGAAGACCTCCGCTTCCTGATGGGCTACTCGGGCTGGGGTCCGGGACAGCTCGAGTCGGAACTCGCACAGGGTGCGTGGGTCCATGCCGAACCGACCCGGCAGCTCCTGTTCGGTACCGACCCGGACAGGATGTGGGAGGAGGCACTCGCGTCGCTCGGGATTCAGCCCGGAAGCCTGATCCCGGCCCCGGGCGTCCACTAGGCGTCGGAAGCGGATCCCGGGTCACTCCTTCGCCCAGCGCCGAGTTCCGAACGCAGTGCCGCTTCGAGATTCGGGTACAGGAACTCGAATCCACTCTCCCGGAGCCGCGCGCCGTCGACCCGGGCGCTCGCGAGCAACGCCTCGTCGGCCAGTCGCCCGAACGCGGTCCGCAGTACGAACGCGGGCACGGGCAGAAACGCCGGGCGCCCGAGCACGTGCCCCAGCACCCGCGCGAAGTCGCGGTTGGGAAGCGGAGCAGGCGCGACTGCATTCACGGCTCCCGAGACCTCGTCGGAGTAGAGTAGTTGATGAACGGCCCCGATCAGGTCGTCGATTGCGATCCAGCTCATCCACTGCTGCCCGCTTCCGATGGGTCCCCCGAGCCCGAGCCGGGCCAGCGGGAGCATCCGGGCCAGTGCACCGCCCGCGCCCGCGACCACGATGCCGAGTCGCAGCCGGACCACGCGAATCCCGGCCGCTGCCGCGGGCTCGGTCGCGTCTTCCCAGTCACGGCAGACACCGGCGAGAAAGCCGGCGCCCGCGACGCTGTTCTCGTCGAGGGCTTCCGCTCCGCGGTCACCGTAGAAGCCAATCGCAGACGCCGACACCAGCACCCGCGGCTTGCGAGAGAGACCGGCCAGTCGCTCGCAGAGCAGCCGCGTCCCCTCGCTGCGGCTCTGCAGGATCCGCTCGCGGCGCGCGCGGGTCCAGCGGCCCGCGTCGATGCGCTCCCCGGCCAGGTGCACGACCGCGTCCACGCCTTCGAGCGGGGCCGGATCCAGTTCGCCCGCGGCCGGGTCCCAACGCAGGTCCGTCGTCCCGGCTTCGGGCTGACGCCGAAGCACACGGTCGACCCGGTGTCCGCCGGTCAGAAGAAACGCGGTGAGCGCGCGCCCAACCAACCCGCTCGCGCCCGTGATCGCGACCCGCAGCCGTTCTCGGCCCGCGAAGTGTCGGTGACGGGCGAGGTCGTTCCGGGTCCGCTCGTGTCGAAAGCGGAACATGCGCTGGAGGAAGCGCTGACTGTTGCCGCGCAGCCACGCACCCGCAGGTCCGAACGGCAACTCGTACTCGATCCGGTCCTCGAGGATCGCCCGCTCCGGGCCGGCGGGCGTGAAGCGATGCGTGTGGACCCAGCTCGCGAACGGACCGCTCTGCTGCTCGTCCACGAAACCGCGGCCGGGTTCGAAGTTCCGGTGCACGGCGACCCACCGCCGCCGCAACGGACCGAGCCGCAACTCGAGCACCAGCCGGTCCCCGTCGCGGATCGACCCCTCGCGCGCGACCAGCCTGGGCTCACTCCACGGAAGCGCCAGCCTCTCGAACGCAGCCGGACGCGCGTGCCAGTCGAAGAGTTCTTCGGCTGAAGCGTCGATGGGAGAACGCGCGACGAAAACCGGCACCTCGCGCCTCGGTCCCTACAGGACGGAAAAAGCCGCGGACTCCTGCTGCGGCTCCTCCCAGTGCAGGTCTACGTTCCGCACGCGGGACCCAGGCGGGCCGCGTCGCACGAACGCCAGCCCCTCGCGCACCGCAGCCACTTCGCCCTCGAACAGGATTTCGACGCGGCCGTCGCCCAGGTTCCGAACGAAGCCGGTCAGGCCCAGGCTGCGCGCGCGCCGGCGCATCGCCCAGCGAAAGCCCACTCCCTGGACTCGCCCCTCGACCAGGGCACGTACGCGCACCGCGCCGCTCACTCGCTCGATGACAGCGCCGCCACGAGCGCCAGGTCCTGCTGGCGCACGGAACCGGCGTCGAAGTTTCTGGCCCCCGCGGTCATCCTGGTGAGCGCCGACCCAATTGGGAGCGGCGGCCCGCTCTCGCCCCGGCCGGCCCGCACGAAGCGAACCGGGTTGATCCGGGCGACCACGAAATTTCTCAGGTAGGGCGACCGGAAGCCGCGCTGCTTGAGCTCGTCGACAATCTGCTTCACGCGCTCGTCGATCTGGAGCAGGCGCGCTCCCCAACCCGCTCGCTGTCCGAGGCTCTTTCGAAGCGTACCCTTCTCGCTGAAGCGATCGACCCGGCGCAGCATGGGGAAGTAGGCGCTGCCCGCGAAGCGCTTCTGGCGCTCGTACACGGCTCCCAGAGTCAGCAGCGCCGGCTCCTCGAACTGCGCGGCGTAATCGGATTCGCGGGCACGCGCAGAGCGAGCCGCGAGCTCGCGCGCCATCCGAATCACCTCGAGACTGCGATCCTTCAAGTTGTGAGCCTTTTCCGTGTTGAGCGCCAGGATCCTGAACGCCAGATCTTCGTCTGCGGAGATCAGCGCCGTGACCGAGCGCAGGCCCAGAACTTTCGCGGCCGCGAGCCGGTGCCGGCCGTTCGGGGTCCAGAACTTCCCGTCGGGGGAGCGCACCACGATCAGGGGGTCGAGGAAGGAACCGCTCTCTTCGATCCTGGCCGCGAGGCGTTTGGTATGTGTCGGCGAGAGATCCCGCTGAAACGGCGTCGGCTCCACCGCCTGCCGCGGCAGCACGGCGAGCAACATGGGCTTTCCTGAAAGCGGCTCACGGTAGGCACCGACCGCGGTTCCGCCCGCACGCTCCACCTCCCGTTCGAGTTCGACCCGCAGCGGGTGGTCCGCCTCGAGCAGGACGTCGGCCCCCGCGAGTCCGCGGAGGTCGCGCCGCGGCTCCAGTCGCTTGCGCGCGCGCGCCGGCTTGCGGGCCGTCTGCTTGCGCGCCGTCTTCTCGCGGACCGCCTTTCGCGTGGGAGCCTGCTTCCGAACGGCCATCAGCGCCCTCCCTCGACCCTCAGGCTGCTTCCCCGGGCTCTTCCTCGAACCGAACCAGCAGCGTCGCAACTTCTGCAGGGCGCAGCCCCAGGGCCACGCTCCGACCGGGCTCGCCTCCGCGAAGTCGCTCCTGCGGGGTTTCGTCCATCCGGGCCCGCCTCACGCGCTGAAACGGAAGCAGAAAGTCGAGCTTCGCGAGGATGGGTGCGTCGGTCGAGTTCCAGACGCGGACGACGAGCTCGTCTCCCTCTTCCGCCTGTTTGACCGTGGACAGGACCACGCCCGCGGGCGCCGCCGACAGGAAGGACCCCGCAAGTGGAAGCCCGCCCTCGCGAAGCGCCGTCGCGACCCCGCGAGCCGCCGCCTCGAAGCGCCGCGCTTCGGCGGCCGCCCCCGCAAAATCGCCCGCCGTCGGAATCAGGCTGAACTCGAAGCGCTGCGGGCCCGGGCTCTGCCCGCCCGGCGTCTCGAGCGCCGGCCCGGCTCCGCCGCGGCGGTTCGCCAGGTCGTCGCGCGAGAGCCAGCCGAAACAGCGGAGCAGCGTCAGCGCGATGGTCCCGTCGGGCGCTACGCTCGCCTCGCGCAGACCGCCCGGCGCGACCAGCAGGCCCGCCGCCTCGGGCTCGAGCCCGCGGCGCGCCGCCACGAACGCCCTCACCGGCGCCTCCGGCACCGGGGCTTCGCTCCAGTCCGGCTCGCCCCCGGGCGTCCGAGTCGGACGTTTCACGATCTCGAAGTGACCCTCGTACTCGGCGGTCTCCACCGGAAAGCCCACCGGCAGCGCAACTTCGAACCGGTGATCCCGGGCCCGATTCTCGAACCGGAGTTCGACGTCGAGGCGGGGTACCCCCGGGACCAGGCGCACCACGGTTTCGGTGACGCACTCGATCTCCTCGGAACTCCGGCTCCCGCGATCCGGCGCGAGTTGCTCCGGGATCCGGAGCACGCGCGTCAGCTCGAGGCGTTGCCCGGTCTCGTCCCGGATCCGGCGCACGCGGGTCGGAAAGGCGGTCGAAGAGACCGCCTCGTCGCCCTCGACCGGACAGAAGTTGTAGCTGTCACCGCGGTCCCCGCGATCGCGGAGTTCGAGAAGTCCTTTGAAGCGCAGGCCACTGCGGCGATCTTCGAGCGAGACCGTGCCGTCATCCGCGACCTCGGCGACGAGCGCTTCGTTCTCGATGCGTCTTCCGGCGTCGGCCTCGGCAGCCGCAGGTTCGGCGTCGGCCGGAATCAGTCCGTAGCTCCGGTAACCCAGCGCAGGAAGCTCCCGCGCGAGCCACTCGATCTCGACGCGGGTCTCGAACCTCACCACCAGCCGAAAGCGTCCCCGCGGCGAAGCCGCGAGCGGCGGCTCGAGCGCGCGCCTTCCCAGCGACCAGGCGGCCAGGTCGGGCTCGCGGAGCGGGTGGACGAGCAGTTCGATCTCGGCGCCCTCGGGGTTCGCGGAGACGCTGAGGCCCTGCACCGCGTGCCCCAGCACCCGGCCCTCCCGGTGCTCGGCCAACATCTCGCGGAGTTCGGGGGCCGAGAGGTCGAGGTCCGCGAGCACGTGCTCGGCCCGCTCGCAGACCCGGAAGGGAACGGGCTCGCCGGCCGGGTCGACGAGCGAAAACGAACGCTGCCCGGCCGGCAGCCGAAGCCGCGCACGCGCGAGCGCGCTGCGGGGGCCGCAGGCCGGGTTCAGGGCCACGAGCGCCGAGAACGCTCCGAGTTCCGCGAGTGGTGCCGTCTCGACCTCGGCTGCGAGCGCGTGCAGGCTCTGGCGTGTGAGTTCCTCTCCGATCTGGTCCACCTGATCGAAGCGGGTCTCCATCTCATCGTGCACGGCGTCCACCGAACAGCCGCAGATCGAGTCGTGTGGCTGGCACTCGAGCAGCAGCCGCCAGGCCTCGGCGAGCAGCCCGGACGGCGCGCGCACGCGCGGGAGCGGGTGGTGCGCAGCCTGCGATTCCTGATCCGGCCCACCGCGGCAGACACATTCCGCCCAGGCCGAGAAGGGCTCGGCCCAGCGCTCGAGCAGGGTCTCGCAGGCGTGGTTGCGCAGTTTAATCCAGGCGCGGCTCGAGAGCACACCGGGCAGCAGGTGATGCCGGCTGGGATCCCGAAGTTCGCCGCGCCTGACCGGCAGCGAGATGCCGCGCGCCGCGAGTTCCGAGCGCACCGCCACCACGAACTCCGGAAGACTGGAGAGCCTCACCTCGTCCGCCTCCAGGTCCACCTTCTGGAGGGCCGCCGGAAGCTCCGCCTGCGCTTCCTGATGGTCCGAGCCATTCAGAAGCAGCAGGTGCGACACCGCAGTGTGTGGGAGCAGCGAGTCCCGGCACCTGCGCAGCGCAGCGTCGAGCGCGGCGGGCTCGGTCGGGAGTCTCCGGGCATTGTCGTAGCCATCCCGGAGGTACAGCGCCAGCACGCGGCTTCCGTCGGGCGCCTCCCATTCCAGTTCGGTGGGCTCGGGGCCAAGACCGCGCCGGAACACGGCGGTGTCGATTCCGAACCCGAGTAGAATCTGTGGCAGCTGGCCGATGTGCCCGAACGGATCGGGCACGTAGCCCACGTTCATGCGCGGGCCGAAGCGGCGCGACACGCTCCGCCCGCGAAGCAGATTCCGCACGAGCGACTCCGGGCTCACCAGGAACTCGTCCGCCAGTACGTTCCACGGGCCGACCGAGAGGCGCCCGCGCCGAATCTGGCCCTCCAGTTGCCGGCGGCGCTCGGGACGAATCGCGAGGTAGTCCTCGAGCAGGATCGTCTGGCCGTCCAGCATGAAGTGGCGGAGCCTGGGTTCGCGCTCGAGCAGATCGAGCAGCCCATCGAGCAGATGCACGAGCTTGGCCCGAAAGCGCTGGAAGGGGAGATACCACTCCCGGTCCCAGTGGGTGTGAGGAACGATGTGGAGCGTGGTCATGCGCGGAACCCGTCCCCGGGATCATACTAGGGATCGGGTGCGCGGCCGCGAGTCAACTGGATGCGCGCTCCGGAATCCCGGAGCGTGTCGCCCGGGTCACCCGGGCCCGGGCGAGATCGGCACTGCGATCCCGTGCCTCGCGGCCCCCGCGTCGAATTCCCGCAAGAAGTTCCCGACGAACTCCGCGAGGGGCGCGAGCCCGCCGGAATCCGGATCCCCGGGGTGGCGCGTCAGTAGACGCCGCCCAGCTTCGAGTGGTCCCAGGAGACCCGCTTGTCCGGCTTGACCCGGATCACCACGCGCTTCTCGGCCTGGCCGCGCATCGCATCGCGCACCGCGGAATCGGTCCGGTCCCCCTGCCCGCTCGCCCGAAGCAACGTGTCGATCACGGCTTCGGTGTCCTCGACGAGTTCCGCATTTCCGTAAAACACCACGCCACGCAGTTCGGCGTACTCGAGGCCCGACTCGATCAACAGACTCACGCGCGGATCGCGCCGAAGGTTTTCGACCTTCTGACTCTTGGCGTACGTCGTCATGCAGATCGTGCCGTCGTCTTCGCGCGAGAACCACATCGGCATCGGATGCGGGACACCGTCGGGCCCGGCCGAGCACAAAATGATCGTCTTGGTCGCAGCCAGGAACTTGTCGATTTCGTCCGGGTCGAGTCGGATCTTGTCGCGTCGGGACATGCTGTCTCCCTCGCCTACATCTTAGCCTCACCCCGTGCGAACAGGGAAGCGACGCTTCGACTTGCCGGGGCCCGAAGAGCGTGCTTCATTCACGCCATGCTCGGCATCGACCTCTCGGGAAAGCGTGCCCTCGTCGCCGGCATCGCCGACGACGCCGGCTTCGGATTCGCGATCGCACGCGCGCTGGCCGAGGCCGGCGCAACCGTCTGCGCCGGAACCTGGCCCCCGGCCTTCGGAATCTTCACGAAACTGCTCTCGAGCCGTCGAATCGACGAGTCCCTGATCCTCTCCGGCGGCGGGAAACTCGAGTTCGAACGCATCTATGCCCTCGACGCGGAGTACGACACGCTCGAGGACGCACCCACAGAGCTGCGCGAATCCCGACGCTACAAGGCACACGACGACTTCAGCGTGCAGGGGGTGGTCGACCAGATGGTGCTCGACTTCGGTCCGAAGCCCATCGACATCGTGGTACACAGCCTGGCCAACGGGCCCGAGGTCAAGAACCCGCTGCTCGAGACCAGCCGCAAGGGCTATCTGGCTGCGCTGAGCGCGAGCAGCTACTCGTTCGTCTCGCTGGTGCAGCGCTTCGAACCGGTGATGCGGTCCGAGGGCGCGTTCCTGACGTTGAGCTACATGGCCTCGCAGCGGACCGTTCCCGGCTACGGGGGCGGCATGTCGTCGGCCAAGGCGGCGCTCGAGTCCGACGCGCGCACCCTCGCCTACGAGGTGGGACGCCGCTCGGGGCAGCGTGTGAACTGCATCTCGGCCGGGGCCTGGGCTTCCCGCGCGGCCTCCGCGATCGGCTTCATCGGGGACATGATCGAGTACTCGCGGCACAACGCCCCGCTGCCGGAGCCGATCCATGCGCGCGAGGTCGGGAGCGCGGCGGCGTTCCTGTGCAGCCCGCTGGCCTCCGGGGTCACGGGCAGCGTGCTCTACGTCGACAAGGGCCTGCACTCGATGGGACTCGCAGTGGACTCCAACCCCGGCCGCTAGCCGCGACGCCGACCCGCCACATCCCGCCACCCCGCACGCGCAGATCCAGCCCCCGCCTAGGACGCGAGTACGTCGGAAGCGCCCAGCTCATCCACGCCCACGAGCCGTTCGCTGCCGCTCGTGAGGTCGCGGATCCGGACGCTTCGATCCGCCCACTCGTCGGGCCCCACCAGCACGGCGTGGCGCGCGCCGGCCCGGTTGGCGTCCTTGAGGCCGCGGCGCGGCTTCACCGGCCCGTAGGGGAGATCGACGCGGGCCCCGCCCTCGCGCAGGCGCCGGGCCACGTCGCGCGCCGAAGCGAGCATTTCGGGGGCCACCGGAATCACGTAGGCATCGAGCACGGGCGCGCCGTCGGGAAGCAGACCGCGTTCCGCGAGAAGTTCGGTCAGGACCGCGTCCCCCATGCCGAATCCGAGCGCGGGCAGGTCGGGGCCACCGAGCGTCGCGATCAGGCCGTCGTAGCGCCCGCCGCCCGCGATCGATCGCAGCGACGCGCCGCGCGCGAAAATCTCCCAGACCGGGCCGGTGTAGTACGCGAGACCTCGCACGATCCGGAAGTCGGGCTCGAGGTAGCCGCGGAGGCCGGATTCGTCCGCGATCTCGAGCAACTCGCCGAGCGCGGGCGCGCGGTCGAGCGGCAGGTTCTCGCACCAGCCCGACAGTTCGCCCGCCCGGCGGTCGCCCAGAAGTTCGGCGAGACGTTCCGGGGCCTTCGGGTCGCGGCCAAGCTTGTCGATCAAGCCGAGCACCTGGGCCTCCTGCTCCGGACCCACGTCGATCCCGCGCAGTAACTCGTGCACGAAGCGGCGGTCGTTGATCCGGACGGCCAGGTCCTGAGGGCCGAGCCCGAGGCGGCGCAGACCGTCGACGGCGACCGCGATCGCGTCGACGTCGGCGGCGGGCTCGGGGGCACCCACTACGTCGACGTTCCACTGGAAGAACTCGCGAAACCGGCCCCGCTGTGGACGTTCGTAGCGAAAGAAGCGCTGGACCGAGTACCACTTGACGGGCTTGGGCAGCGCCCCGGCCCGCGCCGCGACCATGCGCGCCAGGGTCGGCGTCATCTCGGGCCGGAGTGCGACCGGCCGCCGGCCCTTGTCCTCGAAGCTGTAGAGTTGGCCCACGATCTCGTCGCCCGACTTCTTCGTGAAGAGCTCGAGCGACTCGAGCACGGGTCCGTCGATCTCGCGGAAGCCGGCCGCCGCCGCGGCGGCATGCCAGGCCGCATCGAGGTGCCGGCGAGCCGCCATCTCCTCCGGGTAGAAATCCCGGAAGCCCGGGAGCGTCTGCTGCCCCATGGCGCGGCAAGCTAGCGGAGCCGATGCCTCGCGTCAGTCGAGCGGCCTGCGGGGCAGGGCCGGACGCCGCCCCGGCCAGGGATTATGCTTCAACCCTTTCGCGCCCCGCGTCGATGAGTCGAGGGACAAGCAACGTCCAACCGGGTGATGACAGAGGCTGAGGGATGACCGGAGCCGCGAGCCAGGCAAGGCCCAGAGCCGAGGGCACGCTCCAGCGGGGCGCCCGAGGAGCCAGCAGGTGAGTCAGAACGAAGCGGAACTCTCGCATGCGGAACTCTCCACGCTGCTCTCGGGCGAGAATGGCGCGTATGTCGAGGCCCTGTTCGAGGACTTCCTGGACGGGTCGCGCGATCTGCCGGAGCCCTGGGTCGCTACCTTCGAACGGCTGGTCGACACCCGCGGACCGCGGCGCCCGGCCGGAACCGCCGCCCGGACTGCCACCCGGACCGCCGGGAAAGCAGCGGGCCCCGAGGCCCAGCCGATTCTGAAGCGCGGCATCTCGGGCATCGTGAATGCGTACCGAAGCTACGGGCACCTGATCGCGGACCTCGACCCGCTCGGCGAGCCCCCGGACACACATCCGTTTCTCGAGCCCGAGGAGTACGGGCTCCGGCCTTCGGACCTGGACGCCCCGCTCCAAGGCGTACAGCACGCCGGAAGCCCGGTCGAAACCCCCGGCGCCCTGATCGAGATCCTGCGCGACACCTACTGCGGAAACTTCGCGGTCGAATTCATGAACCTGAGCGACAAGGAACGCCAGGACTGGCTGATCGAGCGGATGGAGCCGACCCGGAACCGGCCCGCGCTCTCGCGCGAGTCGAGCCGCCAGATCCTGAAGCAGGTGGTCGCGGCCGACCGCTTCGAGCGATTCCTGCAGAAGCGCTTCCTGGGCCAGAAGCGCTTCTCACTCGAGGGCAGCGAATCGCTGATCCCGATGCTCGACGTACTCGTCGAGGGTGCCGCGGAACTCGGTGCCGCCGAGATCGTGATCGCCATGGCACACCGCGGCCGCCTCAACGTGATGGCCCATACGATGGGCATGCCCTACGGCGCCCTCATGGCCGAGTTCCAGGTCTCGCTCACGCCGCGCGACGCGCAGGGCTCGGGCGACGTGAAGTACCACCGCGGCTATTCGGCCGACCGACTCACGCTGAGCGGCCGCGAGATTCACCTGTCGCTGTGTCCCAACCCGAGCCACCTCGAAGCCATCAACCCCGTCGCCGAAGGCATCACCCGGGCCAAGCAGAACCATCGCGGAGACCTGGAACGCACACGCGTGATTCCGCTCCAGATCCACGGCGACGCCGCGTTCTGCGGACAGGGGCTCGTACCCGAAACGCTCTGGCTCTCGGAGCTCGAGAACTACTGGACCGGGGGCACGATCCACGTCATCGTCAACAACCAGATCGGCTTCACGACCGACCCGCCTCAGTTTCGCTTCACTCGCTATCCGAGCGACATCGCCAAGGCGATTCAGGCCCCGATCTTCCATGTCAATGCCGACGATCCGGAGGCCTGCGCCTACGCCGCGCGCCTGGCCATCGAGTTCCGGCAGCGCTTCCGCGAAGACGTGATCATCGATCTGGTCTGTTACCGGCGGCGCGGCCACAGCGAGGGGGACGATCCGAGCTTCACGCAGCCGCTCCGCCACCGGGAAATCGAGTCCCACGCGACGGTCGCCCAGCTCTACGCCGCGCGGCTGCACCGCGAAGGCCGCTTCGACGCTTCGACGATTGCCGAGATCGAGGCCGATCGGCTTGTGGCACTCGAGAACGGGTTCGCCGAAAGCACGGAGCCTCAGCACCTGGCCGGTTCCGAGGGCTACCGGGGCCTCTGGGCAGGCTTCGAAAACGGGCACGCGATCGAGGCGCGGCCGACCGCGATCCCGGCCGAGATGATCGCGCAGATTGCGGCGCCGTTGCAGCGCTTCCCGGACGGTTTCCACCCGCACCCGAAGCTCGTACGGCTGTTCGACCAGCGCGCTGCCTCGATCCAGACCGGACGCGGCATCGACTGGGGTACGGCCGAGGCCCTGGCGTTCGGTTCTCTGCTCGGGGAGGGGGTCACGATCCGACTCACCGGGCAGGACGTGGAGCGCGGCACCTTCGGGCACCGCCACGCGGTCGCGCACGACGTCGAAACCGGCGACCGCTGGATCTGGCTCGACTCAGTGGCGACCGGTGACGCCCGGCTGATCATCGCCAACTCGATGCTCTCGGAGGCGGCCGTACTCGGCTTCGAATACGGCTACAGCACCGTGGACCCGATGCGCCTCACGATCTGGGAGGCCCAGTTCGGGGACTTCGCCAACGGGGCGCAGGTGATCATCGACCAGTTCATTTCGAGCGCGGAAACCAAGTGGAATCGTTCGAGTGGCCTCGTCATGCTGCTCCCGCACGGCTACGAGGGACAGGGCCCCGAGCACTCGAGCGCGCGGCTCGAACGCTTCCTCCAGCTCAGTGCCGAGGACAACCTGCGCGTGTACAACCTGACGACGGCAGCCCAGTACTTCCACGCGCTGCGCCTCCAGATCTGTGGGAGCCGGCGTAAGCCGCTCGTCCTGATGTCGCCAAAGAGCCTACTCCGACACCCGGGGGCGGCTTCGAACCTGGACGCCTTCGAACACGGCCGGTTTGAGGAGGTCCTGGACGACCCGCGGCGCGCATCGGGCAGTCTCGCCGAGAAGGCGCTGCGCCGCGTCCTGCTCTGCTCGGGCAAGGTCTTCTACACGCTGCTCGACGCAGCCCAAGAACACGGCTTCAACGACGTCGCGATCGTGAGGGTCGAACAGATCAACCCGTTCCCGTTCGCGGCGCTCCGGCAGCTGCTCGGGCAGTACGAAGTGCGCGACATCGTCTGGGTTCAGGAGGAGCCGTGGAACATGGGCGCCTGGTCCTTCGTACAGGCCCGGATCCGCGGCGTGCTGCCGAAGGGGGGCCGGCTTCGTTACGCGGGTCGGCGCGAGGCCGCGAGCCCGGCGGCCGGCTCGTACCGACTCCACCAGCAACAGGAAGCGGAGTTCGTCCACGAGGCCTTCGCGCGCCGCGCCCGGCGGCGCCGCTGACCGCCCTGCACCGGGCCGGCGCCCCGGATGGGGGCGTTCTCCCTCTCGGCCCCGGATGCCACGTGTACGACAGCTCCAGCTGCCGCGATCGCCCGGCGCACGGCCCGCGCTGCGTCGGACGGCGACGCCTTCAGGTTCGGGGATTGGAGCCGAGCCCGCTCTCGCTGAGCGCTTCCGCAATCAGTTCGCGGACCCCGGCTTCGAAGCGGTACGACATGTGGCTGCCCGGGAACCAGCAGATTCGGGGCCGTTCCCAGTGCTCCCAGAGATCCAGAACCTGGTTCGGCGGCACCAGCCGATCCGCCGTCCCTCCGAACACGAAGCGCCGCGAGAGGGCCACGCGCGGCGCAAACGCCAGCGGGGAAACGACGCGCAGCACGGCCTCGGCGTCCGAGACAGCCCCAGCCGGAAGCTCCGCGGACCCAGCCCCCGCGCCGTCCCCCAGGCGGGCGAGGTCGGAGGCCGGGATTCCGGCGATCACGCAGGAGAGATGCTTCTCGAGCCCCGCGAGCAGCGCGACCGTGTAGCCCCCGAGCGAAAGCCCGAACGCGCCCACCCCGATCGCACCACGGCCGCGCACCCAGGAGATCACGCGCCGCAGATCCCAGATCGCCTGCGCCTCGGCATGCAGCGTGTCCATCAGATCGCCGGCCAGAAAGCGTTCTCCACTTCGGCGCCCAATTTTTCGCGGGCCGTGCAGCGGCAGCACCGGGAGCACCAGGTTCAGGCCCAGGCGACGGTGGAGTTCCACCGCGCGGAAGGCCGCGAGGTCGAGCGAGGGAGACCCCATGCGAAACCCGTGGACACACAACAACCAGGGCCGCGGTCCGTCCGAATGTTCCAGCACCCACGCGTACGCGGCCCGGTTCGCCGCATACGAGAGCCAGCGCTCACGGCCCGGCTCCTCGGCATAGGGCTCGTAGCCGCTCTCGAAGGAGATCTCTTCGAAGGCCGTGCCCCGGGTCCGCCTACGCCGCAGCTCCGGTGCTTCGAGCGCGGGAGGGTCCAGGTGATACCCGGACGGCTTGTCGAGCCAGCCGCGCTGATCCAGATACCGGCGCGCGTCCCGCGCCTCGTCGCTGAGGCGTCCGCGGTCGCCGGGACCGACCGTGCCGGAGACGAGTGATCGCGTCGACAGGACCGCCTCGTCGATCGCGACCTTGCATGCCAGAGCCAGCGAGGGGACGGGCTCGGGGACACCCGCGATCGCCGGCGCGCGCCTCAGGCTCACCCAACCCGCGGCCGCAAACAGGCCTGCGCTCGCGAGCACCAGGAAGAGCCCGAGCCAGAAGCTGCTCACAAGCATCAGGATCGCGGCCAGCGGGACACCGACGACGCCGCCGAGCGCCACGAGTTGATTCGCGCGCGTCTCGCCGCGAAGCAGCAGGAAACTGCCGCCCCCGATCGCCAGCAGCAGGCCCGGAACCAGCGCGAGCCCCAACGACCCCCAGCCCCGCGAACCCGCTCCAACGAGCCAGATCAGCCCGACCGCAAGCGCCCCCCAAGCGGCCGCGGGAACTCGCGTCTCGCTCATGCCGGAAGGGTAGCGTTCCTCCGGACGGGCGCGCCTCCCACCATGTGATCGACCCCGGTTCCGGGAGCCGACAGCCAGCTGGATCGGAAGAGCGCAAGGCCGGTTCCGATCCCGGACGCCGGAAGCCGGCCCTGCTACGGATCCGAGGCTGCGGACGCCGTGGCGGGGGGCGTCCACTCGAAGCCGGAATAACGCGCCAGCGCTTCGGGCTGCAGCACCCGGACGTAGCGCTTGCCGGCGATCACCCAGGTCGGGAAGTCCTCGACCTCAGCCGCGGCGCAGGCGCGCGCCGTCGGACCGCTGCGACCCTGCGGACTGCACTCGATGTAGGGCAGGCGCGAGGCCGAAGCGGTGAAGAGATCCTTCTGCTCCCTGCAATGCGGACACCACGAGGCGCCATAGAACTTCGCGTCGACCGCTTCCAGGTGCAGGGCCAGGGCCTTCAGGTAAGGACTCTCGGGACCTGCAGCCGACGTGATCACCCCGCTCTTGTAGAGGTGGAGTCCGACCACGATCAGGATTGCGACCGCGCCGGTCTGGGCGAGCCAGCCCGGCGACGTAAACCCCGGAACGCCCTCGGGCCGCTGGCGTGCGACGACCGCGAAGCAGGTCGCCATCAGCCCGAGCGACGCCAGGCAGTAGAGGCAGGCCGCTTCGAGCACGAAGAGCGAGATCGCGGTCAGGTAGAGGCTCACTCCGAGCCCGACCAGCGCGACGATCCAGGCGTAGCTGAAATGCAGGACGGCCTTCCTGACCTGAAGCGCGATGAAGCCGAGCGCCGCGTAGGTCAGAAAACCGAAGGCCGCGATCGGCAATCCGAACAGGGTCGACCAGTGGCTGGTCTGCACCAGATCACAGTTCGAGCCCGCACCGCAGTAGGCCGCGTGGCTCCCGAACCAGCTGTTCGCACTCAGGTAGCCGCTGAGGGCCATCCCGAGCAGCGCCAGGACCAGCAGCGGCCGGTTCGGGAGCTTCCGGTTCCGGCGCGGCGCCGGCGCGCGCCGGTCCTTCTGCAACCCTCTCGGGCGCTTGCGCTTTCGGCTCACGCAGACCCCCCTCATCCGCTGCCTGGACCGCGTCCATTCTATTACGCCCGGAAAAATCCGCACGGATTCCCCGGGGCGGCGCGCCTTTCGCGCGCGACTCGCCTGCCGGCTGCGGGGGTAGCTCTCGGAGATCGCGCCGCGGCCGACGGTCGGGCAGTCACGCTGTCGGGCAGCCCGATCCCGTATCGAGGTAGAATCGAAGCCATGCGCGGCGAGATCGACGTCAGCCGGCTTCGCGACGGCGCCCGGCGGGAGATCGAGGAAGGGCTTCGTGCATGCCAGCTCGCCGTTGGACGCGACGGCGAGATCGTCTGGACGGAGTCGTTCGGGAGCGCTGACCCCGAGACCCGCTTTGGCGTCGCATCGGCCACCAAGCCGATCGTCGCGTCGGCGGTCTGGCTGCTGATTGGCGACGGGCTGCTCGACATCGGGCGCTCGGTCGCCGATTACGTGCCCGAGTTCGGAGCCAACGGCAAGCAGGCGGTGACCGTGGAGCAGGTCCTGCTCATGACCTGCGGCTTCCCGGGCGCAGAGATGGGCCCTGCCGAGGGCGCGGACGCCGCGCGCCGAATCGCTCGGCTCGCGGCGTGGAAACTCGAGTACGAGCCGGGTACGAAGTACGTCTACCATGGGGGCTCCGCGCACTGGGTGCTGGCGGAGCTGATCGAGCGGCTCGGCGGCCTCGACTTCCGCGACTTCGTCGAGCAGCGCGTCACGCAGCCGCTCGGACTGCCCCGCGTGCTCGGCATCCCACGCGCGGAGCAGACGAACATCGCGCAGCTCGCGGGCCCGCCGTCGCGCGATCTACAATTCGACTACGCCGACGTGATTCAGGCCGGCATGCCGGGTGGCGGCGCCGTGATGACAGCGGCGCAGCTCGCGCGCTTCTACCAGGGGCTACTCCACAATCCGGGCGGGCTCTGGAAGTCCGAGGTGCTCGAGGACGCCACCACGAAGATCCGCTGCACGCTTCCCGACCCGCTTATGAACCTGCCCGCCAATCGCACGCTCGGCGTGGTGATCGGCGCTGGCTTCGGAACCACCTGGGGAAAGTCGCCGACCGCGTTCGGCTGGCCCGGAGCGGGCGGCCAGATCGGGTTCGCGGAGCCCGCGACCGGGATCTCCTTTTCGTTCCTCCAGTCCGGGGACCCCGACCAGACGAGCCAGTTCACGCGCGCCATCAGGCTCTCGAACCTGGCGCTCGAACTCGACGGCTGAACCCGGGGTTCGGGCGGACGAACGCTCGCAGCGGCGGAAATCGCGGGGAAGTCTAAAGCGGTCGTTCCGGATGCAGCCGTCACGGACCCCGGCGTGGCAGAATGGGCGGCGAACCATGCGGAGCGGCCAATTGCACCCGGAGGTCCCGTGCCCACACGCGAGTCTGTGATCGAGGCAGCCGAGAAGTACCTGTTCCACGGACTCGTCGAGCACGACGGCAACAAGGTGCCGCTCGCCGAGAACGTCGTGCGCCGGGAGCAGGGCCGAAACACCGGCCAGGGTCGCCCCGGGCTCATCCAGGCGCTCTCCCACGAAGTCATGAACGTGATCACGGGCATCCGGAACGTCCGCTGGATCGTCGAGGACGAGCAGGCCGTCGCGTTCTACGATCTCGACACCAAAGGCTCGGACCGGCCCGTGCTGATCGCCGAGCGCTTCCGCGTCGTCAACGGCCTGATCACCGAGATCGAGGCGCTCTTCCACGCACAGCCCGCAACCAGCAACGACGACTGAACCCGCGCGTGAACGCAGCCCGGGTCGGCGTTCAACTGGCCCGGGCTCTGCCTTCCCGGGCGCCGGATCCCGGACCCGCGCCCGCACGGGTTTCCGGCGCGCCATCCGCGTCCTCGCGGATCGGAAGTGCGACTGCGATACTCCGGCCGTGGAAGGCCGCGCCGCCCGCTTTCTCCTATCCGCGCCATGGGCCCTGCGATCTTCGGGTCTCGCGCGGCTCACAGGCGCGGACCGGGAGTCCCCGGGACCTTGACCGAGAATTCGGACCGCAGACGGCGCTACGCGGAATTCACGCTGGCGGCACTTGGGCTTCTTGCGGTCGTGGTCTGTCTCCCCGTCATCCAATCCGGGACTCGCTGGGGCTTCTGGGACTGGGACATCTTCGAGGCGGCCATCGAGGTCGCCCGCAAGAGCATCGTCGAATACGGTCAGGCCCCAGCCTGGAATCCATATCTCGCAGGCGGGCACAGCCTGACGACCCACTCGCTCCTGCCCCTGGCGAGCCCCTCGTTTCTCGGGGTGCTGCTGTTCGGAACGATCCCGGGAATCAAGCTCTGGATCGTCGTTCGCCAGTTCGTGATGCTCGGCGGCGCCTACCTGCTCGCACGGCGGCTCTCGCTCGGCCGTCCGGGGGCCTGGACCGTCGCGATCCTCTTCGGTCTCTCTTCCGGCTACGCGCAGCGCGTGGCGCACGGGCACTGGAACCTGCAGGCCTTTGTCTTTCTTCCGCTGCTGATCTTCGCTGGCCTCGAAGCGGTTCGACCGGATCGTCCGCGACGCCGCGCCATCGCACTCGCCGGGGGCCTCCTGGCTCTGATGTTTCTCGACGGTGGGCCCTACACACTCCTGATGGGCGTGCTGGGCCTGCTGGTTCCGGCTGCCGTTGGCTTTCGCCGGCGGCATTGGAGACACACCGTGACCGGCCTGGCCGGAGTCGCTGCGCTCGCGCTCTCGCTCTCTGCGGTGAAGGGGATTCCCCTGATCGAGGCCAGCGATGAACTCAGAGCACCGCACCTCAGCACCCCCGGTGACTTCTACGACCCGAGTTTCTCTCCCACGCTCGGAGAGTTTCTGCACGCCGCGCTGCTGGATCGCGCCCAGTCCAGTCGGCCTGGACGCTTCGCAACCTTCCACATCAACGTCGGCAGCTACGTCGGGCCCCTCGGACTGGCGCTGATCCTTCTCGGCGGACTCGGAACACCCCTCGGCCGCCGGGCACTGCTATTCGCGCTGCCCGTACTCTGGGTCTGCCTCGGGTCTTCTGCGCCGATCAATCTCTGGGAAGCGCTGCTCGGTCTGCCGATCGTGAATCGGATGGCCGTGCCATCGAAGTTCACGCCCGGCTACATGCTGGCCCTGGCGGTGGCGGGAGGAGCCGGGATCGAACTCCTGCGCCGTCAGCTGGCAGATCGGCGCTACCTGAAGTGGCTGCCGATCGCGCTCCTCGCGGGACTCGCGCTCGATCTGTTCTTCGTATCGCAGCCGCTGTTTCGACACGCCTTCCCGATCGAAGCGATTCCGGTCGAGCGGGTTCCCTTCCATCAGCGATTGGAGAGCCCGTTCGCGCAGGACTACATCGACCGCGTGACCCTGCCGCTCGGATCTCGCCCCTTCTGGGAAGAGCGCGTGTATTCCCCGAGTTCGAACTTCCCGGCTGTTCGGGCCGGGTTCGGGGTACTCGGGACGCTGACGGGCGCGAGAGAACAGGCCGTCATGGGCGCGAGACCCGATCCGGGCGGTCAGTTCAGTATCGGCCAGGTGTCAGCGGTCGCAGGGGAGGAGCCCCGCCTGATCGAATGGTCTCCCAATCTAATTCGCGTTCGGGTCGACCCGGCTCGCGGCGGGAAGCTGGCGTTGAATCAGAACTTTCACGAAGGCTGGCGGGCCCGCTCGGGAGAACGAACGCTCCAAGTCATCCCGACACTCCGGCAGGCGCTGGCTGTCGAACTCGAGCCCGGCCTGTCCGAGATCACCCTCTCCTTCGAAACACCCAGCCGCCGCCTCGGGGCATGGGTGAGCCTGCTCGCCGCAGGCGTGGGCCTGGCCATGCTGGCGCCCACCCGCCGGAAGAAAGGCCCGACCGCTGGATGAGAACGACCTCCTGAGGCTTTGCGTCTGCGGCTCGCAGCCAGGCAAGCGAGCGCAGCCATGCGACCCCAGGGCGCTGGCTCGCGGAGCCGGCTCCGCGCTGGGGGGTCGCGGGGGCAGAGATCATCGCTCTGATCCCGGTTCCTGTTCGCGGCCAGGTTCGGCAACTCGTGTGCTGCCGACCGGATTCGGAGACCGAACGAAAACTGCTCTCGGTGCTGGACCCGACTCACGCCCCTTCGGCGCTGTGTGCGAGAGCGGCGAGCCTCCGCCAGTGTCTTTGGGATCGGTCGTCGCTCAGCCCGGCGCTCTCCACGCGACCGTCAGATAGCGGTTGACGAAGCCGTATCGTAGCGTGGACCAGCAACGACGCGCTGCGGCCCCCGGGTGAGAAAGGTAGTAGGACGGAAGGCTGGGCCGCAGGTGTTTCATTCGAACTTCACTGCGCTGAAGCACTGCGCCGATCTCGAACGGCTGTACCTGCTTCATGTGATCGACCTCGATCAGGCCGTGATGGCTTACAAGCCGGCGGAATGAACGCTCGCTGAAATCGTGAAGGTGATACGGGTTGGCATCGACCGATGGCGTGACCGGCACCGACCCGATCAGCACCCCCGTCGGGCGCAGCAGACGGATGATCCGCGCTAGAAAGGCCCCCGGTTCGGGGAGATGCTCGATTGTCTCGATTGAGACAATGGCGTCGAATCCATCGTCGTCGGCGAAATCCATGGCGTCCGCGGCGATGAAGCGCACGCGCTCGCCCCCGTAGCGCTCGCTGGCATAGCGCACGGCCTCCTGGGAAAGATCGACACCGAGCACGTCGACCGTCTCCCCAGCTCGTTCTGCCAGCAGATGGGTCCCGTACCCGGAGCCGCTGGCGATGTCGAGTATGCGTCCGCTACATGCGTGCGTCGCAGCGAACGCGTAGCGCTCCAGAGATAGCCGCAGGCTTTCCTCGCCCGTCGCATCGCCGGCTCGCACGGTGTCGGGTACCACTCGTTCGAGGCTGTCGGGATCCAGCACTGTGGCGAGGTTAGCATCAGGCACTGCGCCGACCCAACGACCCCGGGCCGCCGGCCACCCCTTCTCTGCGCTAGGCCCCGATCCGCCCGACTCCTGTCCGCGCCCCGCATGCATCGAGTCGCCCTTGCGGTGCTTGAATCGAGCCCCAAAACGCGCTTGACTTTGCTTCTCTGACGAGCGCACCAGCCCTGCCCGGGTCTGCGGGCGGGCAAGTGAACCACCTCGACTCGCCCGACGAACAAGCTACCGTGAGCCGCATGCATCGCCCAATTCTCCTGATTCCGGCTTTCAATGAGGAGACCAGTCTCCCCCAGGTACTCGATCGCGTCCGTGAAACCGGGATCGATTTCGAGATCGTGGTGGTTGATGATGGATCGAGTGATCGGACGGGCGAGATCGCGCGAAATACGGGGGCCACCGTGCTCCGTCACCCCTTCAATCTGGGATATGGCGCAGCGCTGCAGACTGGCTACAAGTACGCGCTCGAGACCGACACAGAGTTCCTGGTTCAGTTGGACTCGGACGGGCAGCATAACCCTGCCGACCTCAGCCGACTCCTTCAGCCGGTGCTCGAAGACCGCCAAGATCTCGTGATTGGATCCCGTTTTCTCGGCTCGGACTACCGCATGGGCGCGCTTCGCGCCATCGGGCGACTGCTCTTCAGCGCAATCGCACGGCTCTTCGGACTCCGCGTAAGCGATCCGACCTCGGGCTATCAGGCCATGAATCGCCGCGTCCTGAGCGCGCACTCTCAGGACTCGTTTCCGGTCGACTACCCCGATGTCAACGTACTGATTGCTGCGAGTCGGCAGGGCCTGCGCATCTCCGAGGAACCGGTCGACATGTCGGCCGAAACCCGCGCCTCTACGATGCACGGCGGTTTTCGCTCCTTGTACTATGTTTACAAGATGCTCCTCTCGACCTGGACTGCGTCCGCGATCAGGCGCAAGTAGCCCTGGAGGAACCGCTGGCTGAGACGATGCCGCCCGAATTCGATCACGAGGCGCTCCGCGAACTCTTCCTCAGCGCGCCCGAGTCCGAAGCGACTCGGATCGTGGCGATTGTCATCGCGGTGCTGCTGCTCACGACCGTGCTCTGGCTTGTGCGCCGCCGGGGACTTCGCGAAGAGTTGACTCCAATCTGGGTGGTCACGGCGGTCGGGATCTTCCTGGTGGGCATCCGTCTCGACCTACTGCACGGAATCACCCGCCTCGTCGGCGCCTGGACCTCGAGCTCGACGGTATTTCTGCTCTCGAGCCTGTTTCTGATGGCCATCTGTCTGAGCTACGCGGTGCGACTCTCTCGGGCCAGTGTCCAGATCAAGAACCTCGCCCAGGAAACCGCGCTGCTTCGAGGACGACTCGACCGGCTCGAGCACAGGAACGCGGATGACTGACGGCGTTTCGCCGGCGGCCGACGAACCCGATCCGGAGAGTCCCGAAGATCCCGTAACGCGCGAGGGCACAGGCCGGTCGATCGCGTGGATGGCGCTCGCGGGGCTGCTGCTCGTCGCCGGGGTCACCAGCCTCTACGGCGAGGTCTGGCGACGAGGACCCGCACGCTTCGTGCCTCGTATGCCGACGCTCGTCGAGCCGGGCAGCTACATGGATCACGTCGATATCGCCGACTACCGCTTGGTCATAGGCCGGGTGGCCGGAAACGCACGCGCCCTGGCGTACACGCCGTCTCGAATCTTCCAGAAGGAGCAGTGCTACCCCGCCGACGACGTACTCGCGGTGGGAGATCCGATGCTCACCTCCGGGTTGCTCGCCCTTCCCGGGTATCTCGCCTCGTCCGACCCGGTGGTCGCATACAATACGCTTCTGGTCCTCCTCGCACTGCTCTCCGGAGCGGCCATGTGCGCGCTGGTATGGAACTGGAGCGGTGTGCCCGCGGCCGGCATCGTCGCCGGGCTGCTCTATGCGCTGCACGAGTACAAGATCTCGAACGCCTCCCACGCCTTTATCTTTGACACCGTATGGATCGTCCTCGCGCTTTTCTTTGTACAGCGACTCTTCGAGCGCGGCCGGATCCGCGACGGGGCCGCGCTGGGCATCTGCTGTGTTCTGCAGATGGCAGAGGGGTTCTACGCGTTGTTGGGCGCAATCCTGCTGGCGATCCCAGTTTCGATCTGGCTGGTCGTGCGAAAACGCGGGCTTCCTGCGTGGCCCGGGCTCGTAACCGCGCTCGGGTTCGTTGCCGCGGGCGCGATCTGGCTCTTTTCTCCCTACCTCGAGGCCATCGGAGATCATCCGGCTTCGGTCCGACTGTATGCAGCCTGGTACGAACTAACTCCCTGGCACGTCACCGGCGGCCTGGGAGCCGCGCTCGTATTCGTCGCGCTTCTGACACCGCGTCGGGTCTGCCTCGCAGACCCTCGCGTGGATCCGCGCTGGCCCCTGCTCCTGGGAATCCTGCTCATCGCCGTCATCTCGGCTGGGGGCAACATCCACACCGAAAGGGAAATCTGGCTACAGCTTCAAGAGGCACCACCCGCGCTGCCTGATCCCTACGACTTTCTGGCGCAGTACATCCCGGGTCTTGCGCAGGTCCGCGCCCCCATGATGATCTCGGTCGTCGGACAGCTCGCGCTCTGCATCCTGGCCGGCCTCGGGGCCGGCGCGGTCGTGCGGCTGGCGCCGCAGCGCACCCGGGCCCCGGTCGGGATTCTGCTGGTCCTGCTGGTATGGGTGCTTACGCTGCGACCCTCATGGGTGGGCCTCGAGCCACGTACGTCGATGCTGCCCTTCGAAATCCGACCCACAGCCGAACTGCTGGCGTTCTACGATCGGCTCTCGGAGCTCGGCAATACCGGCCCGCTGCTCGAGTTCCCGACCGGCACGTGGCCATCCACTCCGACCTCGGCGAGCCGTCAGGTCTTTCTGAGCGCGTATCACCATAGAAGGACCTCGGGATGCTACATGTCCGTCATCCCTGACTCCGTCAAGGCAGGTTACCGTTCCGCGAACAGTCTCCTGCCCAACGTGCGGAATCAGAGACTACGGGCCCTTCGAGACACAGGCTTTACGACGATCGTCATCCACCACCGCGAAGCGAGGCTCCCGAAGGGGGCGAAGGCGGCCCTCGATCGCGCAGCGTCCCGAAAGGGTTCCCTGATCCGGCGCCTGCACCAGACGCAGGAGCTGACCGCCTACGAGATCCTGCTGGAGCCGCGCTGAATCACCACGTCCGGCGAGTCGCTCATCGACGGAGAGATTTCGGCCCGTTAGTATCGAACTGATGCGACGGGCAACCTTCTCGCGGTGCGCAATGGGCTGCGCCGTGACGGCTCGTTTCCCCCACAACGGGTTCACGCACCGCCCGCCGAACGCGGGGTGGGACGCCCGAGGAATCCCCTTCGGTCCCGAGAAAACGCGACAGTGAAGAGGCCCATCGTGCAGGCCGCCGCGGCAGGGGCCGTCTACTTGGCGCTCGTTCTGTGGTCGATGAGCGCGGTTCTCGAAGAGCCGGACACCTACCTGCTCGGTCCGCCACTCAACGTGGCGAGCAAGATCGCGCGTACGGATCAGCAGATGGTGCTCGCGACCGTGATCCGTCACGCGCGCATCCTCGTCACCGACCCGCGCGAACTGCGCGGCTACGGCCAGTGCTACCCGCTGGACAAGAGCTACACCCTCGGCGAGCACATGTTCGGAAACGGCCTGCTCGCCGCGATCCCCTTCCTGGTGAGCGGCGATCCGCTCATCGCATACAACTTCATGCTCGGGGCGACGCTCTGGATTCCGGCCATGGCGATGTATGCCCTCGCCTGGGCCTTCACCCGATCTTCGACGGCCGCCTTCGTCGCCGGGCTGTTCGTCTGCCTCACGCACGCGCGCATCGTGGACCCCGTCCACCCCTACCTCCAAGGCGACATCTGGACGCCGCTCGCATTGCTCTTTCTCTACCGACTCTTCGAGCGTCGCGACTGGTGGAGCGCCGCCGGACTGGGCCTGTTCTTCTCGCTCGGCGTCCTGGAGAGTCTGTACGCGCTCCTCTCCAGCACGATCCTGCTCGGGGTTTGCGGCCTTTTCCTGCTGGTTCGCCATCGAAACTCACTGCTGCCCGTGCTTCCGAAGCTCGCCGCCGCCGGGGCGTGGGTCGGGCTGGTGTCCTGGTTCGTCCTCGAGCCCTACCTCGAGACCTCGGCCACCTGGGATGTGCTGAAAGATCAGAAGATCGTCATCATGACCCCGCCCGAGGCCTTCCTTCCGGGGCGGGCGCTCTTTCCGGGAGTGGCGCTGCTGGTTCTCGTGGTCGTGGCGTTGGCCGATCGGTTACGCAGCGCCCGATCGGCCCTGGGCGCGGATCCCAGGCTGGCGCTACTCACCGCCGCGGTGCTGATCGTGTGGTCTTCACTCGACTCCCCAAAGCTGATGGGAGTCTTCCAGCTCGAGTCACCGATCCTGCTGATACGCTCGTTCGTCCCCGGCCTCGATGCAGTTCGGGTGCCCGGGAAGGTGGTGCTCTGCCTGTATCTCGCGCTCTCGCTCCTCGCAGCCTACGGCTTCCAGGTCCTCGTACGGCGTGCGGGGCCGGCCATCTCGGTCGGCGCCGCTGCCGTGGTGATGCTGCTCGTGGTGGGCGGGCATTGGTATCCACCTTCCGCCGCGCTCGGCCAGGGTTCGAGCTGGCTCCCCGAAGCGGTCCACTTCCGTCTCCCGGAGGACCGCGTCGAACTCCTCCAGCGGATCGAGGGGGGAGCCGTGATCGACCTTCCGGCCGAGCCCGAGAACCTCTTCGTGAGGGCCTACTATCTGATGCACTCCGCATATCACGGGCGTCCGGTCGCGACCTGCTACAACTCCTTCAGCTCGGAGGTCCCGAGGCGTGTCCACGAAGTGTCGGAGGCACTGCCGTCCGCCGATGCGGTCAACGCGCTGGCCGCGCTGGGCTTCGATACCGTGCTGGTCCACTGGAACCGCTTCACGCCCGAACGTCGGCTCGCGTTCCGCAGCAAACTTCGTTCGGCTCTCCGCACGAACGGGCAACTCGAACTTATCGGCCGGGCGAAGGGACTCAGCGCCTACCGTCTCGACGGGCGAGGCCCGATCGAAGACAGCTTCGACATGCTGACCCCATTCGCGTATCCGAAAGCGCAGAACGCAGAGACCCCCGAGAGCGCGATATCGTTTCGGGTCCGGAACCGGAGCTCCGCCACCTATCGACACCCGGATCCGATCGAGCCGTCGGACCTATTGATCCGATGGGACGACCCCGCGGGCGAGGAGGTCGCGCGTGCCACGCTTCGCAGCGTGCTCCCGCTCGCGATCGACGGCGAAGCGAGTCAGAGCTGGGAGGTCGTCCTTCCGGTTCCGGTCCCGCCCGGCCGATACCGGGTCTCGGTCGCACTCGCCGACGACCCTGAGCGTTGGATCGCCGAGCGGCAGGTGAAGGTGACCGCGCCCAGGAAGGCGCGGCGCTGACGCCGTCCCTGGGCCGAGCGCCTAGCGGGCGCCGTCGCTCGCGGCCTCCGAATCGCCTTCAGCCGGCCTTTCGGCGACCGCGACCAGCGAGACCCCGCGCCACGGCAGCGCGCGTTCGAGCCTGCGGAATAGCCAGGTCATCAGGTTGAACCCCTTGAGCTGAATTCGGCCGAAGTGCCCGCGGCGCAAGACAACTGAGTTGAACCACCAGACGGGCGTCGCGATTCGGTTGAAATCGCGCACCTGGCAAACCTTGAAGCCCTGCGCTTCCAGAAGTTCCCGGAGCGAATTCGGCGTGTAGCGCCGGAACTTCCCTGCCAGCGAGTCCGGAACCGAGAGAAAGCGAGAATCCCTCTGAACCAGAACCAGCACCGCGCCGCCGGGGACGAGCGCAGACCGAACGTTGCGCAGGCAGCGGTCGGGGTGCGTGAGTTGCTCGAGCAGGTTGATGCAGAGAACGGTGTCGTAGCGCTCCTTCAGCGGAGCGAAATCTGCTTCGTTCGCGGGGTCGAGCGGACGCACTTCGAGATAGGGCGTTCCTTCCGCGAAGCTCTTCAGATAGCGGAGGTGGTCCGGGTCGAGATCGGAGGCCGTATACAGATCTCGTGGAATGAATTCCCGGGTCAGGTTCCCAATTCCGGCTCCCAGTTCCAGAACACGGGCCCCGAGCCTCGACCGCAGCGTATCGGCCATCCAGCGGTTGAAACGCGGAATCTGCGTCAGATCCGTGAGAACAGTCGAGCCAACCCGGTCCGGATCGTAGATGTCATCGGCGAGCCACCAGTGCAGCATGGCGACGACCGCCAGGAACGCATCCTTGGCCCGGATCTTCTTTCCTTCCGCATACGTGCGCCCCGCATACGAGATCGGCACTTCGAAGACCCGCGCCCGCCGCTTGGCGAGCTTGATCGTGAGCTCCGGCTCCATCCGGAAATCGTCGCTGCGGATCGGAATCGACTTGAAGAGGTCGGTGCGAACCGCCTTGTAGCAGGTCTCCATATCGGAGAGGTTGAGGTCGGTGATCAGGCTGGCCAGAAAGGTGAGCAGGCCGTTCGCGAGCGAGTGGCGGAAGTAGAGGATGCGGCTGTAGCCCGATACGAGAAAACGCGAACCGAACACGGCGTCGGCTCCCTGTTCGACAAACGGGACCATCAGCCGCGGCAGGTCCTGCGGGTCGTACTCGAGATCCGCGTCGTTGATGACTGTCACGGAGCCGGTGGCGTGTGCCAGGCCGGTTCGCACGGCGGCTCCCTTGCCGCGGTTCTCGTCGTGCTCCAGGTAGCGGAAAGCTCCGGGCGACTCGGCCGCCAGCTTCCGGAGCAGCTCCCGAGTGCCGTCCGTGGATCCATCGTCCACGACGATCAGCTCGAGGCGTTCGATGAGCGGACTCTCGACCGCGAGGACGCGGCGGATCGCCTCCCGCACCAGGAAGCGTTCGTTGTGGACCGGCATGATGACGGAGAGCTCTTCTGCCATGGATTCACAGTCCGCGAGAAGCGGCTTTCCTACCCACCGTGCGCAGCCCCGCGGCGCGCCAGGCAGCCGGGGCCGTCCTGCTAGCCTCCCGCCATCAGCTTCTCTGCGCGGGCACGCTGGAAGGTGATGCAGGTCGAATCGGCCGGGATCTCGTCGAGCGGGTTCGCGACCAGCGAGGGCGTGATCGCGGCCTTCTCCGCCGCCGGGCGCAGCCGCTCCAGGTCGAAGCCGTAAAGCGCGGCAGCATTCTCACCTAGCATCATTCGCACCTCCCGCTCCTCGAGGTCCGAGAAGGCGAAGCGCATGTTCTCGCGAGAGTAGGGGTAGCAGCCCTCGTAATGCGGGTAGTCGTTGCCCCACAGGACCTTTTCTACGCCGACGACGTCGCGTCCCTTGATGTCCGCCGGCGATGGAAAGCTCGCACCGTACCAGCAGTTGCGCCGGGCGTAGAAGCTCGGGAGTTCTTCGAGCGCCGGATCCTTCGAGGTATCGATCTCGCCGATCGCGCCCATTTTCCAGGCGAGATACATCGCGTCCATGCCCCGCATCAGCTTCGGCGCCCACGCGGCTCCGGACTCGGTCAGGATGTAGCGGAGCTTTGGAAAGCGCTCGAAGACCCCGCCCATGATCAGGTGCGTATAGCCACGCTGCACGAAGAACGACATCTCCATCGCCCAGAGCGCCTTCGACCCCTGCCCCTCGCAGTACTCGGGGGAACCCTGTCCCGAGTGCTGATTCATCACCAGGTTCTGATCCTGGATCGCGGCCCAGAGGCGATCGTAGTCCGGGTGATTCAGGGGCTTGAGATGAACCTCCGACGGCGACGGCAACGGGAGCAATACGCCACCGCGAAGGCCGTTGCGGGCGATCCACTCCACGTCCTCGATCGCGTCGTCGATGTCATTCAGATGGATCAGCCCGATCCCGGCGCGCCGCTCCTCCGCTTCGGAACAGAACTCCGACAGCCAGCGGTTGTGTGCGAGCGTTCCGGCCCGACAGCGCAAATACTCATCCGGAGAAGGCGGCGGCGCCACGTGGAAGGCCCGGTCGTAGAACGGTGGAACCGTGTTCGGAAAGATCACCTCAGCCACGACGCCGTCGGCCTCGAGGTCCGCACGCCGCTGGCCCGAGTCCCAATTCTTGGACTTTCTGCTGCCCACGTGTTTGCGCGAAGGGTTGCGATAGCTGCCTCGCCACGCATCGAAGTCCGGGCGCCAGGCAGGGTCGAGGTATTCGCGATAGGCGTCGACCGCCGCCCCCGCGTGGGTATCCGCCGTAATGACGATGTAGGGGTTGTCGTGCAGGCTCATCGTTCCACGTAGCTCACTCGGGCTGCAGACCGTTCAGCCGCTCGAGGGTATCGAGATAGCCTTCGACCAGCTCCATGATCACTTCTCGAGAAGAACGCACCTCGTTCATCATGCCGACGACCTGGCCCACGGGGTTGAAGGCGACCGCCTGCGCCTGCGGGGACGACGCATAGCGGCTCGTCCGCACGATGGCATCCATCGTGACCATGTTCTGGAGCGGCATGCCGAGGGGGTCCGGGGTGTCATCGCGGGCCCAGGCATCGGTCCAGTCGTTCTTGAGCATGCGGCACGGCTTCCCGGTGAACGACCGGGAGCGCACCGTGTCCTGGCTCGTCGCCTGGAGATAGGAATCCATCTGCGCGGGCGGGCACTCGGCCTCCTGGACAGTCAACCACAGTGAGCCCGTCCACACGCCCTGCGCGCCGATCGCGAGCGCGGCCGCCACCTGCGCGCCGGTCCCGATCCCGCCGGCCGCGAGCACGGGAACCGGCGACACCGCCTGGATGATCTGCGGCCAGAGCACAAGGCTTCCGATGTCGCCGGTGTGGCCGCCCCCCTCGGTTCCCTGCGCGATGATGAAGTCGAGGCCGGCCTGCTTGTGCTGCAGCGCCTGATGCACCTTGCCGCACAGCGCGCCCACCACGCGCCCGCTCTGCTTCACGCGCTCCACCACTTCGGGCGGAGGGGTGCCGAGTGCGTTCGCGATCATCCCGACCTGCTCGTGCCCGAGCGCCACATCGAGCTGCGGGGTCGCGGTGGCGAGGCTCATCCCGAGCAACTCGTGATGGGCCTCCTCGGGTGGAACCTCCGGCACCCCGTGATCGGCCAGCAGCTTGGCCGCAAACTCCCGGTGCTGGAGCGGAATCGCAGCCCGGAGCTGCTCCTCGAGCTTCTCGGGATCGAGTTCATCCATCCCCTCGTACTTCTGGGGAATCACGAGATCGACGCCGTACGGCCGGTCGCCGACGTGTTCGTCGATCCAGTTACACTCGATCTCGAGTTGCTCGGGCGAGAAGCCCACGGCGCCGAGCACTCCGAAACCTCCGGCCTTGGACACGGCGGCCACCACATCACGGCAGTGCGTGAACGCGAAGATCGGGAACTCGATCCCGAGCTTGCGACAGAATTCGGTCTGCATCCGGAACTCCTGACGGCTCATGCAAGGCGCTGGAAGCGGAAAGGATACCACCGCGCACACGCCCCCGAAACATACACGCGCCCGCCGCTGCGAATCTGCTGCTACCATTGGAGTTCGGATGCCGATTAGCGACGACGTCAGCTCGCAGATGAAGGACGCCCTCCGAGCCCGAGAGTCCGAACGGCTCATGGCGCTCCGGAATATCCGGGCGGCGCTCCTGGTTGAAATGAAAAAGGACAACTCGACCTCGCTCCCGGACGAGGCCTCCATCGTCGTGCTGCGGCGGCTGGAGAAACAGCGCCGCGAGAGCATCGAGGCCTACGACCAGGCGGGCCGCGACGAGCAGGCGGCCCTGGAGCGCAGCGAACTCGAGCTGATCCGCTCCTTCCTGCCCGAACTCGCGGGAGAAGCCCAGACCCGCAGCTGGGTCGAGGCGGCGATCGCCGAAACCGGGGCTTCCAGCCCCAGGGACCTCGGCCGCGTGATGGGGGCAGTGATGAAGGCCCACCGCGACGTGGTGGATGGAAACCTCGCACGCAAGCTGGCCTCGGAACTCCTGTAGGGCCGCGCCGCGGCCCGCCGTCTACCGGCGGAGCGGGCGCCGCTGCTCGAGTTCGAAGCTGGCACCGCGGCTCAAGCGCGCGAGCGCGAGCTCCGGCGGGGCGGGCTGGGGCTCGGAGCCTCGATCGATGATCACCTCCCAGGCGAGCCCAGCCCGGCTTTCCAGCGGGTGACAGCGCGCGTGTGGGTTCACGGCGCACGCGATCGCGTCGAGGGCCGGATGCGGCGCGCGCGCGAGACCTGCGAGCCAGGAATAGTCGTCTGCCTCCTCGAAGGCCGGACAGTCCCCGACCGAGATCCGGGCCGCTTCGGGGCCGGTGAGTTCCACCCGGAAGTCCACGTAGCTGCGCGGATAGAAGTGCGGGTGGAGCTGAAACAGCTTGGCGATCGCGTCGATACCGTCCCCCTCGATCGCGAACGCGCGCGCGAGACGCTCTGCGGCCAGCGCCGCAATCCCGGTCCACTGCTTGCGTCCAATCTCGCCCGCCGCCGCGTCGCCGTGTCGCTGTGCGATGCGGAGCATGAACGCCCGCGCCAGCAGGTGCAGCTGGACGGCTGCCTCCTGCCCCACTGCGAGCAGCGCACGCTGGCAGAGGTCCTCGAGCTGAAATCCTGGGTCGAAGGGACCCGAGTAATCGGCCCAGCCGCCCGGCTCTAAGCTCTCATCCGGGAGTTCGATCGGAATCGATGCGAGCTTGGAAGCGCGCACGATCGGCAGATTCGGATGCTGCGTGTAGGGGACACTCTCCTCATCGATGAAGACCGACCAACGACAATGCGGAGTGCGATCCGCGGGGTTGCGGGGCGGGCGGTGGATCGGACGCATCTTCATTCGCGGGTTCGTGGCAGCCGCGGTCGCATCGAAGGTGGGGTCTTCGATGTTGTGACACATAAGCTTGACCTGCTTCTCGCCAAACGGCTCCACATCGAGCAGCGCACCGCAGTGGGGAAGCCAGAACTCTCCGTACTCGGGGCTGTCGAGCCGAAACTGGAAGTCCATGAATTGCGGCGGCGCACCGATTTCGAGCTGAAGGTTCTTGAACACCGTGCCGACGTCGTGGCCTTCGAAGCCGAGCGCGCGTTGCATGCGCCGGGAGTAGATCGGGCTCGCGCCCATCCACTCGTCGATCGAAAGCTCAAGCAGTGCCTCTCTCCCGAAGCTCTGGATCGCGAGCGGCAGACCCACACGGTCCTGCAGGTGGCCGATCAGCAGGTACTCGCGGCCAAGATGACAGAGCGCCTGGCGCGAGAAGTCGGCGAGCCCCAGGTCGGGGTCGAACGGACCCGAATAATCGTTTCGCAGGCTCATCCGGGCTCGCTGACCGGGCTGGGCTTGCGCGAACTCTGCTCCTCGATCCAGAGCGCGCGCGTCGGACACTGCCGGACCGCCCGATCCACGGCCTCGCGAAACTCGGCGGGCGGGGCATCCACGAGCAGCCGCACCTTGTGTTCCGCAGGCTCGAGTTCGAACACCCCGGGTGCCTCCGCGACGCACGCTGCGTGTCCCTGGCACAGGTCGCGGTCGACGCAGATCCGAAATCCGCCCGCTGCCACCCGGGCCGAACGCGCAACGGCGGTGCTCACGGACGCGCGTTCCGCCAGACGCCGGCGGTAACGTACCCGGGAGGGCTTCCGGATCTGCACGACCATCTTCGAGTGGTCGTTCCGATAGCTCTCGGACGGCTGAGCCAGCTCGAATTCGTAGTGGCGCAGCAGGTCGCTGAAGATCGCCTTCAGCTGCATCAGCGCAAACGCCGACCCCACACAGCGGTGGCGGCCCGCCCCGAACGGAATCCACGCAAAGAGCTGGCGATCCTCTGCCCGCTCTTCGTCGTAGCGGCCTGGGTCGTAGCGGTCGGGCTCGGCGAAGCACTCGGGCATGCGGTTCGAGACCGCGGGCGAGACACCGACCAGTTTTCCGGCCGGCACCGTCCACTCCTTGTAGTGGAAGTCGAAGACCACCTTGCGCATCAGCAGAATCAGCGGCGGGTGGAGGCGCAGCGCCTCCTGGATCGCGTGCTCGAGCCGCGGAATTTCGCGAAGCGCCTGGTAGCTGACCTCGCGCCCATCCGCGAAGAGTCGATCGAGTTCTTCCACCACGCCGCGAAGCACCGCGGGGTGCTTGAGTAGCTCGATCAGGGTCCAGGCTGCGGTGCCCGACGTGGTGTGGTGGCCCGCGAACATCATCGAAATGAACATGCCCGTGATCTGGTCGATCGGGTAGCGGGGCGTCCCGTCTTCGTTGCGGAGGTCGAGCAGGATGTCGAAGAGCTCGCGCGTTGAGTCCGGGTCCTGTCTGCGGCGCGTGAACACCCCGTCGAGCAGTTCCACGAGGCGGCGTCGGGCGCGGTCGCGCGCACGAAATACCGGAAGCGGCAGGTTCGGGTTCACGTAGGCGAGCGCGTCGGTGCCCTTCTCGAGTTCATAGAAAGTCCGGAAGTATTCGGGCGTCAACTCCTCGCGGAACTCCTTCCCGATCAGGCACGCGCTCGAGGTATAGATCGTGAGTTCGGAGAAGAAGTCGAGCAGGTCGACCTCGCCGGCATCGCCCAGGTTCCGGCGCATCCGGCGCACTTCGGCATCGATGGTCTCGGCGTGACCCTTCATGAAGTCGGCTCGCAGCGATTGGTTGCGAAGCGCCTGCTGGCGCTGCGCGGGCGACGCGTCGAAGACCACGCCCCGGCCGAACACCGGCGTCATGAACGGGTAGGCGGCGGCCTGATCGAGCTGGTCGTCGCTCCCGCGGAAAAAAGCCTCCTGGGCCTCCTCGCCCATCAGCATGACCACCCGGTTGCCCGCAAAGTTCAGCTCGCCGACCTCGCCGAGTTCGTCGCGGACGCGCTGAAACAGCTCGATCGGGCGCCTGCGCAACTCGAGCAGGTGGCCCAGCAAGGGCCAGGCCCCCGAGAGCTCGGGCGGCGCCCTTCCGCCGGTATGCGCCGCGCCAGAAGCGGCTCCTGATTTCGATTCGAACGCGGTGCTCAAGGCGTGCTCTCCATCTCACGCTAGGCGGCGAGATCAGTAGGGTAGATCCTCCGGCCTGCGGCCGAGGTAGTCCGGTTCGGGCTCCCGCTCGAACTGCACGGCCGCGATCACCTCATCCCCCTGCAGCAGGGCCTTTGCCACGCGGTGCATGCCGTCCATCACTCTTCCGTCGACGCCCAGAATGATCGGGTAGGACAGGTCCACCTCGTGGATCAAGCGCATGTGTTCCAGGACCTTTCGACAGGTGGGCCGCTGCTTGACATCGTCGAACCAGTAGACCTCGTCGATCTCTCTGATCGAGTTCAGCGGCAGCGCGGTCGGCGTCAAGCCCTTCGAAAGCGCGATCAGCCTCTCGACGTCCCAGGCCATCAGTCCCTCGGCAGATGGCCAGAAATGATACTGCTTCCGCACGGGATGCAATGTACCACCGAGGGGCGGATCGCCGTCTGTCGCGGGGCGCCTGGACCCGGCCGTCCCGCGGCCCGAACCCGGGCGCGTGCAAGGGCCGCCGCGGAGTTCCGGCCGCTCCCCGCACGGATCGACCTTCAAGCTATCATGGGAGCGGAGACTTCCGATCCCCAACGGCTCTCCCCCGAAGACCCTCCTGGCACCACAATCCGGGAAGGAACTGGAAGGAGCATCGAATGGAAGAGCGAGTTCGCGTGGAAATGAAGGACGGGATCGCCGACGTCCGAATGGTGCGGGGTAACAAGCTCAACGCGCTGGACCCCCCGATGTTCGCGGCCCTGGTCGAAACGGCGAACGCCCTTGCCGACGATCTCAGCCTGCGCGCGGTGGTCCTCTCGGGTGAAGGCCGCGCATTCTGCGCAGGGCTCGACATGGCGACGATGTCGCGGGTCGGGGACACTCTCGGGAAACCCGCCTCGGCCCAAAATCGCAGCGCAGCCGATGCGGATCCCAGGCGAAACCCGGCATGGGTCTGGCAGTTGCTTCCGGTTCCCGTGATCGCGGCCGTACATGGTGTGGCCTACGGCGCCGGCCTTCAGATCGCGATGGGCGCCGACATTCGGATCGTGGCACCGGACGCGCGGCTCTCGATCCGCGAGTCGCACTGGGGCCTGGTTCCCGATGTCGGCCTCACGCAGACCTTCCGCAACCTCGTCGGGGTCGACATCGCCAAGGAACTGACCTTTACGGGGCGCGTGATCTCGGGATCCGAAGCCCGGGAGTTCCGACTCGCAACGCACGTCAGCGAAGACCCACACGGAGACGCAATGGCGCTCGCGCGCGAGATCGCGGGCCGCAGTCCCGATGCAGTGCGGGCATCCAAGAAGCTCTGGAACGAGGCGCTCTTCGGCAGCGTCGAAGAAGGCCTGGCCCTCGAGCGGAAGATCCAGCGAACGCTGGCCGGGCGCCCGAACCAGGTCGAGGCCGTGCGGGCCGGTCTCGAAAAGCGCGCGCCGAACTTTTCCGATCCGGAGTAGCTCCGGGGATCGAGATGCCGTGCGCTTTCCGGCGAGCTATGCTCGGCAGATGGGCGAACTTCAAAAGGAGGCCTACGGGCCACGGGGTGACCCGAACCGCCACCTCTCCCTCGATCAACTCGAGGCGGGATTGCGCGCGCTTCCGGCGCCGGGACGGGGTCGCGGAAACCTCAAGCTGATCGTCAGGCGCCACCCCGACGGCGAGCGCGAGAAGTTGGAACAGGCGCGGCTCTCGCCCGAAGAAGGTGTGCCCGGGGACGGCTGGAATCGTCGGCCCCCTCGGGATCCAGAAGGCCAGCTGACCGTGATGCGCGCTGACCTCGCGAGCCTGATCGCGAACGGCCAGGACCTGACCCTGTTTGGCGACAATCTCTTCGTCGAGTTGGACCTGAGTGCCGAGCATCTCCCGGCGGGGACGCGGATCCGGCTAGGGGAAGCGACCGTCGAGGCCTCGGCGCTCCCTCACGACGGCTGTTCCAAGTTCAAGGGTCGATTTGGGCAGGACGCACTGCGCTTCGTCCAGGCCCGGGAGACCCGTTGCGAGAACCGACGCGGCATCTACTGGAAGGTCGTCGACGCTGGAGAGGTCCGAGTCGGAGATCCCATCGAAATCCTTTCCCGCCCCGCCGGGGCACGGCCCATCGGCGCCAGCGCGCGTCCTGCGCCTAACCCGTAGCGGACTCGGCCCCGGGGCCGAGTTCGCGGCGCTTGCCCTTCTCGACGATCGCGATCGGGAGTCCGTCGCGGAACACGAGCGCGCGTGTATGTCCCGCGGCGACGCGACCGCCCGGGGTCAGGATCCCGGCCAGGTTCACGGGGTCCGACGCCGAGACCCGAATCTCGACCCCGTCGGGATCGCGGCGCCGCTCGCGTCTGAGCGCCGGGATCGCCTCGGGCAGCGCGAACTGCTCGCCTACGAATCCGCTCACGAAGCGTCCCCCGCGCACGACGCCGCGGGCCTCGAGCCGGCGCAGCGCCCGGTGGATCTCGCGCCAGCCCGCGGGCAGGTTCTCGCGCGCGACCCCGTCCCGGAAGACCACGCCGTAACGATCGAGCAGCCGATGCGCGGCGCGTTCGATCAGTTCGTCCGGATCGGGCGGATCGGCCAAGGGAGACAGCAGCCCCCAGCGTCCCTCGGGCGCCTGCACGCCGCGCGCCACGATACGGTTGCGCGGCCGTTTCTGTGAGGGCAGCCCGGAGAGACGCGCGCGCCGGCTCGAGCTTCCCAGAAGCAGCTTGCGCAGGGGCGCGAAGCCGTCGCAGCTCACGATCCCGCGCGCGATCAGCTCCCGCAGTCCCTCCTCGACCTGCACGGGAAGCAGGCGCGTCGCCGGTGTGATCTCGCGCGAGAAGAGCGCACCGCGCGCGCGCAGCAGTTCCAGGATCTTTTCCGCGGGACCGCAGAGCCTGCGCGCCGAATCCGCTTCGAGACTCCAGCGCCCGGGACCCCCGTCGGCCGCGCTCGAGTAGAGCAACGCGTCGAGGTCGTCCCGCGGAAAGAGTCCCACCGGAGTCGCGCGCGAGGGACGCGTTCCAGGTTCGAGCGCTTCGCTCACCGATGAGATCCGGCCCCACGCCACCCGGCCACTGAGACACAGCGCGTCGAGCGACTCCGGGCGGTAGCCCTCGATCCGGGCCGCGAGCAGCTCGGGCTCCCAGGCCCCGACAGGGGCCTCGAAGCCCGCCAACTGCTCGATCACGCGCAGCATCCCGCCCTCGCCGCGCAGGCGGCTCTCGGGATGCAGGTGCTGCCAGCGAAGCAGGAAGCGCAGGTAGTCGCGAGCGCTGACCGGCTCGATTTCCTTGCGCAGGCGCGCGAGCGTGTAACGGTGGATCCGGGCGAGCAGGCCGCGATCGCAGAACTGCTCCGTGTCCGCGCCGGGGTCGAAGTGTCCGCGCAGGATCACGCCGCGGGCTTCGAGGCGGGCGAGCGGGGCCCGCAGGTTCGAGGCCTCGCACGCGAGTCGTGCCGCGAGGTCCCGCTCGGAGACCGGTCCCAGAATCGCCAGATGTCCTCGCAGCGCGGACTCGCGGACCGCCTCCGGATCCGCATCCGCACCCTCGCGAACCAGCCGATCGGGAAGCTCGAGCGCCGGGCGAATCTCGGCGTCGGGGAGCAGTCGCTGGATCCGGGGCAGGTTTTCGGCTGCAAAGCGCAGTTCCCCGTCCGCGCTCGCGGTGCGGCCGCCGGCCTCGAGCTCGGCGACGAAGTACCGACCCTCGCCGAGGTCACGCTCCCGCACCAACACGAGGTCGAGCAAGAACTCGTAGAGTTCGTCGGCATCGCGGACGACCGGGGCCGCCTCTCGGCGCACGCGCTCGATCGCTTCGGGATCGAGCCGCGCGAGATCGCGCGCCGACTCAGGCAATACGTGCCGGAGCGATACGGCCCGCGTTCGCCGCTCTTCGAGCGGCGCGTCGTCGAGGAACGCGTAGGGCCTGGCCGAGAGCACCTCGTGCGAAAAGGGTGAGGGCTCGACGCTGTCGAGTACGTGTAATCGCACCTTCCCACTCCGGATTCCGGAGACGAGTTCGCGAAGTCCATCCAGGTCGCAGGCCTCGTGGAGACAGTCGTAAAGGGTCTGGGCGACCATCGGATGGTCCGGGATCTCGATCGGGTAGCTTAGGTTTTCCTGGCACGCGACCTGATCCGGGAACGCGGCCGTGAGCAGGTCGTCGGCCTGCATGCGCTGAATCGGATAGGGAACCTTGCGCCCACCGCGCATGCGCGGAACCGCGAGCGAGCGGTTCGCGTTCCAGCGCCAGCGCGCCGTGAACATCGGGGACGCGAGCAGGGCCTGCTCGAGCAGATCGCCTACGGTGTCGGGACTGAGAAATTCCGACAGCGTCTCGAGTGGAAAGGTCTGGGGCGTGCCCAGCGAGAGCACGATCGCGTCGTCGGTCGCCGCGGCCTGGAGTTCCTGGTTGAAGCCCTGGCAGAAGCGTTTGCGAAGCGCGAGCCCGAAGCCGCGGTTGATCCTGCCGCCGTAAGGGCTGTGCACGACCAGTTGCATGCCGCCGGAGTCGTCGAAGAAGCGCTCCGCGAGCAGGTCGTCGCAGGTCGGAACCACGCCGGCCGACTCGGACTGAGCCTCTACGTAGCGGGCGAGTTGCCGCGCGCCGTCGAGACCGAGTTCGCATTCCGCCGTCAGCCAGTCTGCCGCGGCTTCCAATCCCTCTCGCAGCCGCAGCGCCAGATCTCTGCGCAGGTCCGATACCTCGCGCGAGAGTTCACCGGTTCGCGCGGGCGCCTCGCCCTGCCAGAACGGAATCGTCGGAGGGGACCCGTGCGCGTCGGTGACCCGTACCACGGCCGACTCCACCCGCCGGATCTTCCAGCTGTGTGTGCCCAGCAGAAACACGTCTCCCGGCATGCTCTCGATCGCCCAGTCCTCATCGACAGTGCCGATGAAGGTGTCGTCGGGATCGAGCAGGACCCGGTAGGTGGCCACGTCCGGGATCGCGCCACCCGAGGTGAGCGCCGTGATCCGCGCGCTGCGCCGTCCCCGGATCCGTCCGAGCAGCCGGTCGCGGTGCAGGTAGACGGCGCGCCGCCCGCGCGCGGTCTCGTAGCCGCGGGCCAGGAGTTCGAGCACGGCATCGAAGCGTTCTCGCGAGAGTTCCCGGAACGGCGCCGCGCGCCGCACGAGCCGGTAGAGTTCGTCTTCGCTCCACTCCTCCACGGCGCAGGCCGCGACCAACTGCTGAGCCAGGATGTCGAGCGGGGCGCGCGGAGGGAAGATCCGGTCCAGCCTCCCCGCCTTGACCGCGCGCAGCAGTGCCGCGCACTCGAGCAATTCGTCCCGCGTGGTCGGGAAGAGCCGGCCCGAGGGGCGCAGGCCGAGCGAGTGTCCCGAACGCCCGACCCGCTGCAGGAAGGTCGCTATGCTGCGCGGAGACCCGATCTGACACACGAGTTCGACCGTCCCGATGTCGATCCCGAGTTCGAGAGACGCGGTCGCAACGATCGCGCGAAGTTCCCCGTCCCGGAGCCGATCCTCCACGCGCAGGCGCCGGTCCTTCGAGAGACTCCCGTGGTGGGCCGCGACGGCGGCGTCGCCGAGCCGCTCCTGCAGTCGGTGCGTGACGCGCTCCGCGAGGCGCCGCGTGTTCACGAAGACCAGCGTGGTCCGGTGCGACTCGACGCGTTCCGCGATCTGATCGAGAAGCTCGTCCCACTGCTCCTTCGAAGCTACGGCCTGCAGTTCCTGGTCTTCCGGAAGTTCGATCCCGAGTTCCAGGTCGCGCTGGTGGCCCAGATCCACGATCCCGACCTCGCGTCGCTCACCGCCCAGGAAGTCGGCGATCCCCTCGATCGGACGCTGTGTGGCAGAGAGGCCGATCCGGACCGGACGCGTATCGCAGAGCGCCTCGAGTCGCTCCAGCGTGAGCGCCAGGTGCGAGCCGCGCTTGTCGCGCGCCAGCGCATGGATCTCGTCAACGATCACGGTGCGTGCGCTCCGAAGCGTCGCCCGGGAACGCTCGGCAGTCACGAGCAGAAACAGCGATTCGGGCGTCGTAACCAGGATGTGCGGGGGCTTGCGAATCATGGACTGACGCTGGCGCGAAGAAGTGTCTCCGGTCCGGACGGCGGCCCGGATCTCGGGCAGGTCGAGCCCGAGTCGCGTCGCCTCCTCGCGGATCTCGGCGAGCGGGACCTCGAGGTTTCGGTGGATGTCGTTCGAGAGCGCGCGAAGCGGGGACACGTAGAGCGAGTCCACGCCATCGGTGAGTTCGCCGGCGAGCGCGCGCCGGACCAGGCGGTCGATCAGCACCAGGAAGGCTGCGAGCGTCTTGCCCGAACCGGTCGGCGCCGCGATCAGCGTGTCGCGCCCGCTGGCGATCGCGGGCCAGCCCTGCCGCTGCGACTCGGTCGGGCCCGGGAAACGGCGCGCGAACCAGGCCGCGACCGGGGCCGAGAACTCGATTTCGGCAGGTCCCGATTGCGCGGTCACCCGAAGTTCCGCCCGTGATCCGCTGCGATTCGCCGGCCGCCGGGATTCGTGCGCGCGTCGCGCGCGCTCACATCGGAAGACCGAGCGCTTCGGGAAGCCCAAGCATCAGGTTCAGGTTCTGAATCGCGGCCCCGCACGCGCCCTTGCCGAGATTGTCGAGCGTGACTACCAGAAGCGCGTGCCCGGACGGGTGTGGGACGACCACGAGTTCAAGCCGGTTGGTGTCGTTCAGGTCGAGCGGATCGAACGCGTACTCGTCGATCTCGAACGGCTCCCGGTAGTCGGCGACCCCGACGAAGGGCTCCCGCGCGTAGCGCTCGGACAGGGCCTCGTGGATCGTCTTGGGCGTCACCGACCCCGATTCGCGCTCGAGTTGCGCCTGGTGGAGCGGGATTTCGACCCGCATCCCCGAGCGGAACGGTCCGACCGCAGGAACGAACTGCGGCTCCCGCAACAGGCCCGCGTAGTGCTGCATCTCCGGGACGTGCTTGTGGACGCGCTCCAGCGCGTAGGGTGCCTCGTACACGTGGGCGAGCAGACCCCGATCCGGGTTTTCCCAGCGCTCGATCAGGCTGCGCCCGCCACCCGAGTAGCCCGTAAGCGCATGCACGACGAGCGGGACGTCGGCCCGCAGGAGCCCGGCATCGACGAGCGGGCGCAGCGCCAGTATCAATGCGGTCGCATAGCAGCCGGGATTCGAGACCCGCGTGGCCTCCGCGATCCGCGCGCGCTGACCGGGCGCGAGTTCCGGAAGCCCGTAGACCCAGCCCGGCGCGGTCCGGAAGGCTGTACTGGTATCGATCAGGCGCGTGGCGGGATTCTCGATCCAGCGCGTGGCCTCGCGCGATTCCGCGTCGGGGAGGCAAAGTACGGCCAGGTCGGCCTGGTTGAGCGCATCGCGCCGGGCCGCCGGGTCCTTGCGGCGCGCCTCGGGCAGCGCGATCAACTCCAGGTCGTCGCGACCCCCGAGCCACTCGTGGATCCGCAGCCCCGTGGTCCCGACGTGCCCATCGATGAAGACGCTGGGTCTCGACATGGGGCTGATTGTAAAAGCTCCCGGGTCGATCTGCCGCCCCCGGCGTCGCGACGCTTGGGGCTTCAGCCGTCGCCGGGCGCCACCGGTGGCGCCTCGTCGACCAGCAGTTCGAGGGAACGGCCCAGCGTGACCGGGAGCTCACGCCGGAACTCCTCGATCAGCTGCTCGGCGCGGAGTTCGAGCTCGCGGTTCGACTCCTGAAGCTCCGCCAGATAGCGCTCGAGGTACCCGGGCAGCGCGTAGACCCGGAAGCGGAACAGTCCCGCGAGGCCGCGACTTCCCTCGATGCGAAGCTCCACGTCGTTGGCACCGGGTTCGAGGGCCAGGCTCCCGTCGAAGCGCCCGGTCTCCGGATCGAGCAGGTTCGGGGTACGCCGGCCGGTCCGCTCGTTCGTCGCGCGCACGGAGTGGAGGTCACGGATGACCAGCGCGGGCAGTGCAGCTTCGAGCGAATGCGGCGAGGAGACCCGGATCAGCTCTCCGCCCGTCTGCCGGGCCAGCTTCTGGTAGGGGCGCGCTGCGCGGTCCGTCTCGAAGACCAGCGGGAACACCTTGAGGCTCCGGCGCGCTCGACGGGCGAAGTACGCGAGTTGGGTCAGGTCGGTTCTGCCGTGCGAGCGGCGGAAGCCATGGCTCGCGGGGCAGACGGAGCGATTCCGATCGACCTCGCAGCGCGCCGCCGCCTCCTCCCCGTAAAGCCGCTTTCGCGTGCTGCAGTTGAGAAAGCGGCCGGAGTGCGGGAGGTCCCCGTCCGTGAGCAGCACGATCTCGCGCGCGGTTCCGGACGGGGTGTCATCGAGCCACTCGCGCGCCAGCCACAGCGCACACACCAGATCCGTGCGTCCCTCGCCCTTCGGGACCTCCGCCCGAAAGGCCTGGAGCCGCGCCCGGATCTGGTCCAGCGGCAACCCGGGCTCGGCGACCGGCCGGGTGGTTTCCCCGAACGCGATCACGCCCAGTTCGATCGAGTCTCCCGCGGCCGCCCGGGCGTCGATCCGCTGGACGATGTGTTCGAGGGCCCGGCGCTCCGCCTCGAGCACCGTGATCCGCTCTGCGCGCCGCGCGGGGTCGAAGCGAATATGAGCGCTGGCACTCAGCGATGCATCGACCAGGATCACCACGCGCCGCGGACCCGGGGCCCGGGGCAGCGACAGGGCGCCCCGGATCGGCAGTTCGAGTTGCTCGAGAACCGGGACCAGCACCCGGTCGCGCTCGGCCGTCGTGACCAGCGGATACGTCAGGAACAGCGGCACGCCCGGCCGGATCGCCCCGTAGGGCACCTGGCCCGTCCACTCCCGGCGAATCCGCTCCGCCAGCGCGTCCGCGGGGGGCCCGCTCCAGGCATTTTCGCCCGGCGGCGCCAGCAGTTGGATCCGGGCCGGGCGGCTTCCGGCCGGCACCGCGGCTTCGAGATCCGCCCGGTAGGGCTGGTAGACGGCTTCCGCGGTGTCGCGCCCCGGAGCGGGGCCGGCGATCCAGAGCGCCGCGACGACGAGGAGCAGACTGCGCGCCGAACTGGGAGGGAAGAGCCGCACCTCCCCTCAAGCGGCTATCTGTGCGGGATCATGAGTCTTCAGGATTCTACACTTTTATAATCGTGTAATTTTGAGAAATTGACCTGTATTCTTGACCCTAGTACAATGAATTTCATGGAGAGGCTGCAGGTCCCCGAGCAGGTGCTGGAAGAGGTCCGCAATGGCGCGATCCACTCCTGGTCCGCCGAGAAGATTCTCGAGTGGGGATTCGACCACTTTGCCCCGCGGATTGCGCTGTCCGCCAGCTTCGGATCGCCCGAGGGCATGGTCATCTTCGACCTGATGCACAGGACCGACCCTTCCCGGAGCCGGCTGTTTACGATCGATACCGGCCGGCTTCCGCAACAGACCTACGACCTGATGGACCGGATACGCGACCGCTACGGCTGCGAGATCGAGGTGTTCTTTCCCAGGCCCGAGCAGGTAGAACAGATGGTTCGCCGGGAGGGGCTCAACCTGTTCTACGAGTCGGTCGAAAAGCGCCAGCGCTGCTGCCGCGTCCGCAAGGGGGAGCCGCTGGAGCGGGCGCTCGGGGATCTCGACGCATGGATCACGGGACTCCGGCCCGGTCAGTCCGTCACGCGGAGAGCGGTGCGCGCGGTCGAGATCGACGAGACGCACGGCGACCGCATCAAACTCAATCCGCTGATCCGCTGGTCACGCGAAGACGTCGAGAGCTACGCGAACCAGAACCAGGTACCGGTCAACGCGCTGCACGCGCAGGGCTATCCGTCGGTCGGCTGCGCTCCCTGCTCGCGCGCCGTCGAGCCCGGCGAGGATCTGCGCTCCGGACGCTGGTGGTGGGAGAATTCCGAGACCCGCGAATGCGGGATCCACACCGGCTTCGAGTCGGACGGATCCGGCATCTAGGCGGTCGCGGCTCAGCGGCGCCGGCCTCCCCGGAACCCACCGCCGCGGAACCCGCCCCCGCTGGAGCGGGATCTCATGCCCCCGAAGCCCTGCGAGCCCGCCCGGCGGGCGTCGCGGTCCCGGCTGAGCGAGTCAGCGTGATCGACGCTCCCGGCCGCGTTCCCGTAGCGCTCCGAGCGGCTACCGGCGCTCGCGCCCTCCCCCGCCTGTCGCGCATTCCCTGACGCCGCCGAGTGCTGGGAGGCTTCCCAGGAGCCGTCGTCCCAGGTCTGCCAGCCGTTCTCGTCATGCCGGTACAGGTTGCCGTCGTGGCCCGCGTACACGTCGCCGTTCTTGCTCTTCCCCACGCCCGTCGTCCCGCCATCCGCGGAGTGATAGGCGGTGCCGCGCGAACCGCCGGAACCCTCGAACGACGACCGTGTTCCGTCGGCATCGGTGTAGTGGCTGGTCTGGACGGTCTTGCCGTCTCGGCTCACGACCGAATCCCCCCACTGTGCGTATTCGTTGGAGTGCTGGCTGGTGGCCGCGGAGGTGCCCGTCTTCGGATTCCAGCCGCTCGCGACCGTGGCGCTGCCGTCGGGCCCGTAGCCGTGGGCCGCATGCGCGTAGGCTCCGGTTTCGGGGTTGTAGGCCGCCGCGTGACCGGCGCCTCCATTCGGACCATAGGCGCCCGCAGCATGCGCGTAGGTTCCGGTCTCGGGGTTGTATGAAGAAGCGACGCCGGCACCGCCGTAAGGCCCGACCACCTGTGCGCCCCGACCATAGGCGCCCGTGCTCTCGTTGTACCAGGTCGCGGCCGAGTAGGTCCGGGGGTAAGGGACGTAGACGGGAACCACCGCGGGCCAGTAGTAGGGCGGGTAGTAGTAGCCGGTTCCGTAAACAATGGAGCCGCCGTACACGTAGGTTCCCATGTAACCGACCGTGTACCCGACGACCACCCT
>JABSQV010000020.1 GCA_013215565.1 Myxococcales bacterium
AACACGCGCAATTCCGATCTCTCCCGCAACCGGAACCAACCGTTCGCCGAGGCTGGCGGGAAGCACCGCGATCACGCGCTCCCGCAGGTCTCGCGTCGGCAAGAACGACACCGCAGGACGACCGTCGCGCTCAAGCGAAAAACGCAGGTCGGGGCGCGCGAGTGCGATCCGCTCCAGCCAACGGAGCACATGGCCTCCTTCCGTCGCTGGCGACTTCAGGAATTTTCTTCGCGCCGGAACCCGCTCAAAGAGTTCGGCGACCTCGACGCAGGTGCCGGCCGCACACGAGACCGAGCGCACCTCATCGATCCCGCTGCCGCTCCCTCGAAGTTCAGTGCCGACAGCATCGATCTCGCGTCGCGTGCGCATCCGCACCTGGGCCACCGATGCAATGCTCGGCAGCGCCTCTCCGCGAAAGCCGAGTGTGGCGACGCGCTCAAGGTCCTGCGAAGAGCCTAACTTGCTCGTGGCATGCCGCTCAAACGCAAGTTTCGCCTCGTCGCGCGCGATCCCGTAGCCATTGTCGGCCACCGCGAGCCAACGGTTGCCACCGTCAGCTAGTTGCACCTCGATACGGGTTGCTTCTGCATCGAGTGCATTTTCCACCAATTCCTTTGCCACCGAGGCCGGACGGTCCACGACTTCACCGGCCGCAATCTGATTGATCAGCGCCTCGGGAAGCAGTCGAATCGGTGCCACGGAACCCTCCGTAAACTCGCAGCTTTCATATATAACAGTTTGCTTTATGGGCGCTTTCGGGTTTTTCCGGACAAGCCGCTGCGGCCGAATGCGGACCTCTGGGAAGCTTCGGCCACGGCGGAGGGCGTCGGCCTTTACTTACTTTTTCACTAGCGCCCTGCGCGAAATTGGTGTATATTTACTGTAGTATTATCCCAACAATTAGAATAAGCGGTTCCCTCCCTATGTACCCCTATAAAACAGGAAAGGCCTTGACTTCCCTGCCGAATGAGCAATCTTTTTCCCAGGGAGGGGGGTACTATAGCGTGTGTATTCCTCGGGGGGATCCCTCCACTCCGCGCCGAAGTCCAGCAACTTGGAGGTTCGGATGCAGGAGCGTGTGAGGGCAGTAGAACCCGGTCGGGCCGGGCATGGGCCGCGTCGACTCGTAGGCACGAGTCAGGCCGTCGAAGCTCTTTCAAAGCAGATCGCAGTTGCGGGCCGCGGCCGCTTCCCGGTCTGGATCAGCGGTGAGGACGGCGTCGACAAAGAACTGATTGCAGCGCTGATTCACGAAGCCAGCAGCTGGGCGACTGGAGAGTGCCTGTCGCTGGATGCTGCAGTTATTCCGGAACCCCTGCTCGCCCGCGAATTGTTCGGCGCCGAAGAGGGAGCGATCCCCTCGCTGCCCGCGGCGCACGAAGGCGCACTGATTCGCGCCAAGCGCGGTACCGTCCTGCTCGAAGGCACGCAGGCGCTTCCGAAGGACATTCAGGAAACCCTCACGCAGATGCTCAAGAGCGGAAGCGTCAGCAGGGTCGGAAGCATGCAGGAGACCCCGCTGGAGTCGCGCCTGATCGCCGCCGGCACAGCCGATCTGCGCGACCTGATGACGCTCGGTCGTGTGATTCCAGAATTCGCCGAACGCATGCGCTTGCTCGAGATTCAGATCCCGCCGCTCCGGGACCGGGGCGAGGACATCCTGCCGATTGCGGGAGAACTGCTCGCGGCCACGCGCTCGCGCTACCAGAACGACTACGGGAATCCCTGCCCGGTGCTGGGCTTCTCGGCCGCCGCCCTGGAGAGGCTGGTCGGCTACAGCTGGCCCGGGAACGAGCGCGAACTGCGTGAGCAGATCTCGGGTGCGATCATGGTCGCAAAGGGAACCGACATTCAGCCCGAAGACCTGCTCTTCGGCTGGGACTCTCCGGATCGCGTTCCCCCGTTCCGCGATGCCAAGCGCGCGTTCGAGAAGGAATACGTGATTCGTATCCTGCGCATGTGCCGCGGAAACATCAGCCGGGCTGCTCGCATTGCACAGAAGGACCGAAAGGACTTCTACGACGTGATGCGGCGGAACTTCATCAACCCGAAGGACTTCCGCCGCTAGCCCGCGCCTCGCTCGAGAATTCGCAGCGCCACCCGCTTGCCGGCCTCCACGCCCGGCTGATCAAAGGGGTCGACCTCGTAGAGCGCGCCCGCGAGTGCGGTTTGCAGTTGCTGCAGGCCCACCAGTTGGCCGACGCTGTCAGGCGAAATTCGCGGCAGCCGGATTTCGATCAGCGGCCGGCGCTTCTCGATCAGCGCCTCCAGCGTGCCCCGCTCCTCGGCCTCGAACACCTCGCGCAGGCTGCGACCCGCAATCGCGGCCAGCGTCGCGTCGCGCCCGATCCGCACACGCCGGGTCGAACGACCCGCAGCCACGAGCGTGTAGAGCTTGTCGTCCGGGCCCTCCGTGTAGAGCTGAAGCTGCGAGTGCTGATCGGTGGTTCCGCGTGCCACCACCGGAGTCGGACCGCGGCCACGTTTTCCGAGACTCTCCGCCCAGAGTTGCCGGAACCAGTCGCCGAGCGGGAGCAGCGCGTCAGCGTAGATCCACTCCACGTGGATCCGCCGGCCTCGGACGGTATCGTGCGCGTGATGCAGGGCCGCCAGCGTTCCCGCGATGCCGCCGCCCGGCTCCGCGCGGCAGCGGGCCTCCATCGCGCGGGCGCCCGCAAGCACGCGGCCAACTGGAACGCCGAGCAGTGCCGGCAGCAACAGACCACTCGCAGTCAGAATCGAGAAACGGCCCGCGACGTCGTCGGGAAAGGTGAGGCGCGCGGCCCCCTCCTGGTCGGCGAATTCCCGGAGCGCTCCGGAAGCCCCGGTCGTCACCACCAGCCGCCCGCGAAGGGCGCGTGCGCCGCGGCCATCGCGGCGGCGAAAACTCTCGATCAGCGCAAACAGTTGGGCCAGGGTCTCGAGCGTGCTCCCCGACTTACTTACGACGTGAACCAGGGTGCGCCGGGGAGGCAGCATCTCGAACAGTTCGCCCAGGCTGTCGGGGTCAATGTTGTCCGGCAGGTGAAAGCGGAGTCCAGGCCTGCGGACCGTCTGGTTGTGGCGTTCCGCCAGAAGCGCGCGGCAGAGCGCCCGAGCCCCGAGTGAACTGCCCCCGATTCCGAGTTGCACCACATCGGTCAGGTCCGCGGGCCGCGCACGCACGAAGCGCCGGACCTCGCGCAGCAGGTCGGAGCGGTGAGGGACACTCAGGAAGCCGGCGGCAGGCGGCCCATCTAGCTCCGCAAGCGCGTCCCCCAGCCGCTCGCGCGCACCCGAGACGGCCGCTTCGAGCTCGGGTTCCGTCCGCGCCCGCCCGGACTCGATCTCGATACCAGCCATGGTTCCTCCCGCGATCCCGGATGCTTTTGGTGATAACGTTTCGGCGGATGCGCGCCGCCGTCGTACAGATGACCTCGACCGCCGATCTGGACCGGAACCTGGAGCGCAGCGCTCACTGGATCGAACGCGCCCGCAGCGAGGGCGCCGAGTTGGTCGCGCTGCCCGAGAACTTCGCGTTTATGCGAGACGAAGATGCCGGTCCCAGCGAGATTGCGCAGGGGCTGGAAGGTCCCGTGGTCCAGTTCCTGCGCGACCAGGCGCGCCGGCACAGCCTGATTCTGGCCGGGGGCACCTTCCCCGAGAGGATCGCGGGCGATCCGCGCCCGCACAACACCTCGGTCCTGATCGACTCCGACGGGGAACTCCGGGCCGTCTACCGCAAGATCCACCTGTTCGAGATCGACCTGCCCGAGGTCTCGTTCCGGGAGTCCAAGGGGATCTCACCCGGAAGGGACGTGGTCGTGGCCGAACTCCCCTCCGGTGGCATCGGACCCATCGGGATGTCGGTCTGCTACGACCTGCGGTTCCCGGAACTCTACCGGCAGCACGCCGAGCGCGGTGCGACGGTGCTGCTGGTCCCCTCCGCTTTCACGGTCCCGACCGGCCGTGCTCACTGGGAACTGCTGCTGCGTGCGCGGGCCGTCGAGAACCAGGCCTTCGTGGTCGCGGCTGCGCAGTTCGGCGCGCACAGCCCCCGCCGCAGCTCGTACGGGCACTCGATGATCGTGGACCCCTGGGGACGCGTACTCTGCGAGGTCCCGGACCGCGAAGGGATCGGGCTGGCCGACCTCGACCGCGGCGAACTCGACCGCATTCGGGCACGTCTCCCGGCCCTCGATCACCGCGTCCTCTGACCCGTCCAGGGCTCAAGCCTGACCCTGCCAGAGACCGATCCGGCGTGAAGGATGCACCGAATTCGTGCGCGGCTGCTCGCCATCTGCGGCCCCGTGAAGGGAAGCGCCTGGCCGCTCGGAAATGCCGACCTGCGGATCGGTCGCGGCCGCGAGGCCGAAATCTGCCTTCCGGATGCCGCAGCAAGCCGCAACCACGCGGTGATCGGTTGCTCGGGCGGAAAATTCCAGGTCGAAGACCTCGGAAGTACAAACGGAACGCGCGTTAACGGCAAGCCGGTCCGGCAGGCGAAGCTCCTCCCGGGCGACCAGATCCAGATCGGCCACACGGTCTTCGAGTTCCAGCCGAGCCACGACCCAATATAGGGAGAAGACTTCCCACGCGACGCCGGGAGCCGTACCGGGCGCCGTCTGAGTCCGCCGTGCACCCGGCACGTTGTTTGCTCCCCTAGCGAGCATGCTGACGAGTCTGAAAAGTTACGCGCAGAAGGTGGTGTCGGGAATTCTGGACGAAGCCGATGAAGTGGAACTCGATCAGATCGCGGTCGCGGGAGCCCTCGTGGCGCGTGAAGGAGACCATTACCGGATCGAAGCCGGCGGGGACGAGTGGTCGGAGCTCGAGAGCGCGGCCGAGCGGGCCGCGGGCCGCTGTGACTGCGGAGAGCCCCTCTCCCGCCGTGAATCGACCTGGCACTGCCGCAGCTGCGGCCGAGAGTACCGCGCTCGCTGAGACCGGGGGCCATCCGGCCCTCGACTCGACGCGTGGCGTCTAGCGCTGCGAAGCCGCGACCCGGACCCGTCGCGAATCGGGACGCGTGTGCCGACGCTGCTCCCAGGACGCCTCCACCAGGCGCACCACCTCCGAGGGCGAATCCGTCAACTGGAAGAGGTCCAGATCTGCGTCCGAGATCAGGCCCCGCGTCCGCACCTCGGAGCGAAGCCATTCGACGAGCCCGGACCAATAGTCCGAGCCGAATAGGATGACCGGAAAGTTGTCCATCTTTTCGGTCTGTTTAAGTGTCAGACACTCGAACATCTCGTCCAACGTTCCATACCCACCCGGCAAGCCGATGAACGCACACGCGTACTTCACGAACATCACCTTGCGCACGAAGAAGTAGTCGAAATTTACGACGGTATCTGCGTATCGATTCGCTTCCTGCTCCATCGGAAGCTTGATGTTGAGTCCGATCGACGGTCCGCCGCCGCGCTGGGCACCGCGGTTCGCGGCCTCCATGGCGCCCGATCCCCCACCCGTGATCACGGCGAAGCCGGCGGTCGCAAGCCGGCAGCCAAGCTCCTCTGCTTGCTGGTAGCCGGGATCCGTCTCGCACACGCGAGCACCGCCGAACACCGAGACCGCGGGAGACAGGGGGCCCAGGGTCTCGAAGCCTTCGACGAACTCGGCCATGATGCGAAAGACAGTCCAGGTGTCCTTATTGCGAAAGTCCTCCATCGGGTTCCTCTTTATCGGACGCACCGGGGGCCGGATTGATTCTGTCCGCGCAGGAAAGGCAGCGAAGACGGGTATTGTGACGAGAGCGGACAACGCTGCCTGATTCCGCCTCAAAGCGCACGCGCAACTCGACGCGGGCTTCGACCACGCGGCCCAGCTCGTCCAGGTCTGCTTCGCCCAGATGCTCGATTTCGAGGGCCCCGCGGAATCCCGCCGCCATCTCGATCCCCTGCCTCGAAAGAAAGCCGCGCCCGCGAATTCGGGCCGCCGCACGGCCGTCCGGCGCGACGCGCTCGTACTCGATCGGCAGCTCCACCCCGAGCACGTACTGACCGAGCGGCGGCAGAGGCCGGCGCCCGCTCCAATTCGAACGATCCAACCCCGCGAGTTCGGGCAGGCTCAGGAGCACCCAGTCGATCACGCGGATGCCGCCGAAGAGCGGCTGCTGAGCGCGCCAGGGCGTCCCCTCGAGCGCACCGTCCGCCTCGACCCACCACCCCCCCAGCGCCTGCGAGAGCACGTCCCCGATCCTGCCCCCGCCCGGGGCCAGGTCGTCGGGCCCGCGCACGAGCGGCTTGAGGTCGGCCGGGCCGCGGGTCGTGAGCCCGTCGGCCGAGAGCGTGAACTCGCTGCTCCCACCCGGGACCCCTTTCACGCGTGAGACGTAACGCTCGAGATACGCGACCAGCTCGAGTCGTCCGCCCGGAGCCGGCTCGGCCTCGAGCGTGAACTCGGCGCCGCGCTCGACCGTAACCGGCACGCCGTCGACATCGGTCTGGTCGTGCGCCTCGAAGCGAAAGCGCTGCCGCGGCTCCACATCGAATCCGTACGGGGCGGGCCCGGTCGAAATCCCATCTGCGCAGGCGGCGATCGAAAACAGCAGGAGCAGCGCCGACGCGCGGCTCACACCGCTACCCAAAGAAAACCTCGGACAGTTCGTACAGCTCGAGCGGCACCGCTTTGGTCTCGGCGACAGCTTCCTCGAGCGAAACGCTCACGATTGTGCCGGCCTTGAGCGCCGCCATCTGGCCGAAGGCAGCCTCGTGCACGAGCCCGCTCGCATACACCCCGTAGCGTGTGGCGAGCACGCGATCGAACGCGGTCGGCGTGCCGCCGCGCTGGATGTGACCGAGCACCGTAACGCGGGCCTCGACCCCGGTGCGGCGCTCGACCGTACGCGCAAGCTCGTGTCCCACGCCACCCAGGAGTTCGTGGCCGAACTCGTCCGTGCGTGCGGACCGGGCTTCTCCGAGTCCCCGGATGTGCGCGCCTTCAGCGACCACCAAAATCGCAAAGCCGCGCCCCGCGCGGCGCCGCTGCTCGAGCCGCTCGCAGATCTCGTCGACGCTGGTCGGACGTTCCGGAATGCAGATCACGTCGGCTCCGCCTGCGAGTCCCGCCCAGGTGGCAATCCAACCGGTGTGCCTTCCCATCACCTCGACCACCATCAGGCGTTGATGGCTTCCGGCCGTCGTCTGCAGGCGATCGATCGCCTCGGTCGCAATCGAGACCGCGGTGTCGAAACCGAAGGTGAGTTCCGTGCACGCGACATCATTGTCGATGGTCTTGGGAACCCCGACCACGGGCCACCCGTACTCTGAGTGAAGCCGGGCCGCGACGCCGAGCGTGTCCTCGCCCCCGATCGCGATCAGTGCATCGAGTGCAAGCCGTTCCCAGTTCTCGAGCAGGCGCTCGAGCGTCTTCGGAGCCCGGAACGGATTCGTGCGCGAGGTCAGCAGCATTGTGCCCCCCTCGCGGATCATTCCACTCACGTCGTCGCGAGAGAGCGAGCGCGTGTCCGCCTCGACCAGGCCCCGCCAGCCCTCGCGAATCCCGACCACGCGGCTCCCGCGTCGTTCGCTATCGCGCACAATCGCGCGGATCACGGCATTCAGGCCTGGGCAGTCTCCGCCCCCGGTCAACACCCCCACCCGCAGACCGGCCGGATCCGACATGGCGGCGACTCTCGCAACTCGCTGCGGGCTGTCAACCGCTCCCAGGTCCGGGAGCGACCCGGAGATCAGCGGCGCAGGCGCAACCAGAGCGCCAGGAGTTTCGCCGCGCGCGGGGTGAGCCGCGTCCGCAGGTGGGCTCCGGCGGTTCGCTTGATCACCTCGGCGGTTGTCGGATACGGGTAAATCACGTCAAAAAGCTTGGAAAGCCCGATCCCGGCCGTCATCGCGAGCGTGACCTGGCTCACGAGTTCGCCGGCGTTCCGCGAAACCAGGGTCGCGCCCACGATCCGGTCACTCCCACGCCGCAGGTGCAACTTCGCAAAGCCTTCGTCCTCGCCCGCGAGCAGCGCGCGGTCGATGGAGTCGAGCGGGATGCGATACGTCGTGATCGCGATCCCGCGCCGCTCGGCTTCGCGTTCGCTCAATCCCACGTGGGCGAGTTCCGGGTCGGTGTAGGTCGTCCACGGCATCACGAGCGCGCTCACGCGCTTACGTCCCAGGAAGAGCGCGTTTCGCACCGCGATCCGGGCGCTCGCCTCGGCCGCGTGCGTGAACCGGGTCTCGAGGCAGACGTCGCCCGCAGCGTAGATCCGGGAATTCGTGGTGCGGAGCCGGTCATCGACGCGGACGCCGCCCGCGTCGCACTCGACGCCGGCTCGCTCGAGGCCCAGCCCCTCCAGGTTCGGAACCCGCCCGGCGGCCACCAGGATCTCATCGACGCGCAGCATCTGGCGGCGACCCTGGCCATCGCGGAACGCGACCTGCTTCTCGACGCCCGATCCGTCGACCCGGTCGATCGTGCTCCCGAGCCGCAGACGAACCCCGTCGGCCTCGAGCACGCGCTGAACCAGATCGGTGGCGTCGCGATCCTCCCGAATCAGGATCTGCGAGGCACTGTCGAAGAGCGTCACTTCGGACCCGAAGCGCCGGAAGCTCTGGGCCATCTCGCACCCGATCGGGCCGGCCCCGATCACGGCCAGACGCGCCGGACACTCGGTGAGCTCGAACAGGCTCTCGTTCGTGAGTGCGCGTGCCTCCGCGAGGCCCGGGATCGGGGGCAGGCCGGGACGCGTGCCGGTCGCGATCACGGCCCGGCGAAAGCGCAGCGCCCTGCCCTCGACTTCGATCTCGCCCGGAGTCGTAAATGAGGCCTCGCCAAAGAAGACGTCCACCCCGAACTCGTCGCGGTAGCGCCGGGCGCTGTCGTGAGCGCTGATCCGCGTACGGAGCTCGCGCATGCGGCGCATGACGGCGCCAAAGTCCGTGCGCGTGCCCTCCGGCACCCGCACGCCAAAATCACCCGCCGCTCGAACCGCCGACGCAGCGCGCGCGGAGCGGATCAGGGCCTTCGAGGGCACACAGCCCGCGTTGAGACAATCTCCGCCGAGCAGGTGCCGCTCGACCAGCGCAACACGGGCGCCGGCGCCGGCCGCGAAGCCGGCGGCAATCAGCCCCGCGGTCCCGGCCCCGACGACGACCAGGTGGTAGCGATCCGCGGGCACCGGAGCGCGCCAGTCGGCGGGATGCACGTTTGCGAGCAGTTTTGTGTTGGCTTCATCGTGGGGCAGCAACTGGCCGTTGCCGGTCATGGGGCCTCCTCTTCGTTTTCGCTGACCCCGCCGAGCGCGCGACGAGCGAACTGCGTGATCCACAGGGTCACGACCAGGGTGACGGCGAGGCCGAGCCAGAACGCCCAGCCCGGAAGCGCCGCGCCGCCGCTCGATACCGAGGCCAGGTCGCCCACAACCCGGCCCAGGTAGACGTAGAAAAAGGTCCAGGGCAGCATGCCCAGCGAGGCGAGTGTGTAATCGGAGAAGCGGACGCGCGTGAGACCGAGCGCGTAGTTCAGCAGGCTGAACGGGAACAGCGGCGAGAGCCGCAGCAGAAACACGATCTTGCCGCCCTCGCGCGCCACCGCGCGGTCGATCGCCGCGAAGCGCGCATCCCCCTCGATCCAGCGCTCCACGCGCCGCCGCGCCAGGCTGCGGGCCAGCGCGAACGCGATCGAACTGCCGATTAGGGCCGCCACGAACACGTAGGCCGTTCCGGCTGCGAGCCCGAAGATCGCGCCCGCGGCCAGCGTGAGAATCGATCCGGGCACGAAGCCCACGACGCCCGCGACGTAGCCCGCGACGAACACGATCGGACCGAAGACGCCGACTCCGTCGACCCAGGCGACGAAGGCGGGCAGACTCCGTCCGAGTTCACGGCCTCCCAGGACGAGCGCCGCGACCCCGGCCGCCGCCACTGCGACACGCAGTCTCCGCTTTCCGCGGCCGGCCGGAACCACTCAGCGTTCCCCACGAACGAACGCGAAGTCGGCGGCCGAGGCGCCCAGACTCGCGAGCGAGGCCAGCACGAGCCACGCTCGAAACCCGATCCACGACCTCACGCGTCGCCTCCCCCCCTGCCCCGAGGCCCCCGGCCCGGCAGCAGGCCGAACCCACGGCCAGTTGGCGCGGACGCCAGAATAGGGCAGCGTCCGGAAGGGTCCCATGCGAGGACGCACACACAAAGCGGAGAATCAGCCGATGGCAGCAGTCTGGCAGCGATTCGGGCGCCTTCTGCTGCTCTGCGGCGGCCTCGTGGGCAGTGGACTGCTCACGGATCCGGCTGCGGCCCAGTTCTCGGCCGGCGACCCGAAGATCGGTCTCACCCCGCTGGCCCTGAAGGCCCTGGTCGGGCGCTTTCGCTGGCCCGTACTCTGCGCGCGGCCTGGAGGCGACAGCCGGCTTGTCGAAGAAGGCATCGTATTCCAGACCGCGAAGGCGCTCTACGAGGGCCAGATGGCGGCCAAAGCAACCTTCTTCGGAATCGAGGCTCCCGAGGCGAGCGTCTGCTTCAACCGACTCGAGCCGCGTCTGAGCGATCGCCGCGGCGTGCTCTACCTCAGCTACCCTTCCCACGGGCGCCGGGATCTCGGCATGTCGGAGTTCCGGCGTCTGATGGAGCGCGGCCAGACGCGCTACCCGATCATCGGCGGCCGACTGGTGGTGCGCGAGATCGGAAAGCCCGAGGCGAAGCCCCGTGAGCTCTCCTTCGACGAGAAGGGCGGCGCCGTGGTGGTCCGTACGGTGCGCGCCGGCAGCGCGGGCGCGAAGCTGATCGGGGGGTACATCACGCCACACGGTCCCCAGGAGCGGGTCCCGCGTGCGCTGAGCTTCGAGTGGACCACGCCCGACGGCGAGAGCTTCACGACCGTGATGGCCGAGGATCCGTCGCGCTGGAGGTGACGAGCACCGCCCCTTGCGTGCGCACGCCCGTAGGCGCGACCCTGTCTCGAAGCGATGCGGCTTCTGCACACGTCCCCGTAGCTCAGCTGGATAGAGCGACTGCCTCCTAAGCAGTAGGTCCCAGGTTCGAATCCTGGCGGGGACGCCAGCGGAAGCGGACCGCGTCCACGGCGACGCTAGCGTCCGGACGCAGCGCTGGGCACGAACAGTCGCTGCCCCTGGATGCGGAAGTTGTCGATCGCACGTTGCCCCGGCTCGGAGAGCAGCCACTCGATCAGCCGCGCCGCGGCTTCGCGCTTGACGTGCGGGTGCCGCCCGGGGTTTACGGCAATCGCGGCGTAGTGGTTGGCGAGGCGGGCATCGCCTTCGACCAGGATCTCGAGTTCCCGCCGGTTCTTGAACGAGAGCCAGGTTCCTCGGTCCGTGAGCGTGTAGGCGCCGATCGCGGCTGTCGTATTGAGCGTGGAGCCCATCCCGGCGCCGACCTCGCGGTACCACGCGCCCGAGGACGCAGTCGGATCGACACCCGCGATCCGCCAGAGACGCCGTTCCGCCTTGTGCGTGCCCGAATCATCGCCGCGCGATACGAAGGTCGCGCGCACCGCCGCGATCTGTGCCAGCGCCCGGACTGCATCCGCGAAACTCCGGACGCCCGCGGGGTCGTCGCCCGGCCCCACGATGACGAAGTCGTTGTACATGAGTTCGTGGCGCACCAACCCGAAGCCTTCCTCGATGAAGCGCTCCTCGGCCGCCCGATCGTGGACCAGCACCAGATCGGCGTCGCCGCTTCTGCCGATCCGCAGAGCCTGCCCGGTTCCCACCGCGACCACCCGGACCTCGATCCCTGTCTCTGCCTCGAAGCGCGGCAGGATCGCTTCGAAGAGACCCGAGGTCTGGGTCGACGTCGTCGAGGCGAGCGTGACGAAGGGCGCTTCGCCCCCAACCCCCGGCGGCCACGGCCAGACCAGCAGCGCGCCCAGGGCGATTCCGAGCAGGGTCCAGCGCTTCACCACATCGGTTCTCCCCGGAGAAACGCCCGAGCCCGGTCGCTCTCCGGTCGATCGAAGAACTCGTCCGCGCGCGCGTGTTCCAGCAGGCGCCCCTCCCACAAGAACAGAACCTCGTCGGCCAGGCGCCGCGCCTGCGCGAGATCATGCGTCGTCATCACGATCCTGGTTCCGGAGCCTGCGATCGCATCGATCAACTTCTCGATGGAGCGTGCTGCGCCCGGGTCGAGGACCGCGGTCGGCTCGTCGAGCAGCAGCACCTCGGGTTCGGTTGCCCAGGCCCGCGCGATCGCGAGACGCTGCTGCTCGCCGGCGGAGAGCACACGCGCTGAACGCTGCGCGAGCGACTCGAGCCCGGTCTTCCGGAGAAACTCGAACGCCACGTCGCGTCGCGCGCGGCGCGGAACCGACTTTAGCGCGAGCGCGTACTCCAGGTTGGCCAGGACCGAGCGACGCAGCAGCACCGGGCGCTCGAAGACCATCGCCTGATCCCCCCGGACCCTCTCCGGGGCCGCACCGTGCCAGCGCACGCTCCCCGAACTCGGTCGCAGCAGCCCGTGCGCGAGCCGAAGCGTGAGACTCTTTCCGGATCCGTTCGGCCCCAGGATCAGGGTACGCAGACCCGGCTCCAGCCGGAACGACAATTCCCGCACGAGCGGGCGGCCCCCGACCGTGTAGCCGACCGAGTCGAACTCGAGCGGCAGAATTGACGCCGCCACGCGCCCCGGGCTCATCCCTCGCGTCTCCGCGCAAACTCGGTGACGAGCGAGGCCGCGGCGTTGATGCCGAGCGACATCCCGAGCAGCACCAGTCCGAGTGCAAGCGCGAGCGCCAGATCGCCCTTGCGCGTTTCGAGCGCAATCGCGGTGGTCATAACCCGGGTCACGTGCGCGATATTGCCCCCCACGATGATGACGGCCCCGACCTCAGCGATCGCGCGACCGAAGCCCGCCAGCAGGGTCGTCACGAGCCTGTAGCGCCCGTCCCAGAGCAGGGTCGGAATCGCGCGCAGCGGACCCGCCCCGAGCGAGCGTAGCTGGGACTCGTACTCCTCCCAGAGATCCTCCACGACCTGGCGCGTAAGCGAGGCCACGATCGGTACGATCAGCACAAACTGCGCCAGGATCATGGCCGTCGGGGTGAAGAGCCAGCCCAACCCACCGAGCGGACCCGACCGGGAGAGCATGAGGTAGACCAGAAGTCCCACCACGACCGGCGGAAGCCCCATCAGGGCGTTCAGGAGAATCGCCACGAAACGGCGCCCCGGAAAGCGCAGAAGTGCCACCAGTCCGCCGAGTGGGAGTCCCACACAGGCCGCGAGGAACAGCGCCGCGGTGCTGACCTCGAGCGACAGCCTGACGATCTCCAGAAGCTCCGGATCGCCTCCCAGAATCATCCGCAAGGCGGTCGAAAAGGCTTCGGTCAGATCTCGCATGGACGCGCGAGCGTTGCACGCTCGAGGCCGGTCGTGCAACGCGTAACCTCTGCCTGGGGCGCGGATTTCCAACTCCCCGAACCCGTTCGCGACGCTCCGGGGCCTGGCAGTAAATGTTCGAAGAGCCTCAAGATTTGCTCGCGCAGCCCGACACAGGCCGGGTTCGGCTACCCTCCCCCCTCATGCGGTTGTCCGGCCACAGGGTGGGAAGGGTGTTCCCGTTTGGCTGCAGTGCGCTGTGCATGCCCCTCTGGGGCCTGCTCGCAGCGCTCATCGCCGGGTCGAGTGTGGCGGCGGCGCCGCGTCCGGTGCTCATGATCGGCGACTCCCACGCCACATTCAACGTGAGTGGCCCCACTGCCGCACCCTTTTCTGATCTGCTTCGCGACATGCTCGGTGATGAGTTTCTACTCCTGAACACAAGCCGCGGTGGAACCGCATCCGTGACCTGGAACCCGATGACTCCGTGCTCCCGGACCTTCCTCGCTCCCGACTGCCCGAGTTCCGGTAGCTGGTACGCGCAGGAGGCCCAGCCTTTTGCCTCGTTCGACTGGATAGATCCGATGATTGCAGTCGTCATGCTCGGAACCAACGATTCGCTCGGCTTCATGCTTTCCCAACCGACCAATACCGCCAGCTACCTACTGAATATCGCGACACTGACCCAGGCACTCCTCGGGGACGGAGTCGCGCAGGTCATGCTCCTGACCCCGCCGCCCCTCCCTTCCCTGGGTCCGAGGTTTGATCCCGGCCAGGCCAGACTGCTGGGCTACCGGAACCTGCTGCTCGACTACTGCCGCTCCACCCTAGGGGTCCGATGTGGACCCGACGTCTTCACTCTGATCGATCGCCAGGGCGACTTTTCGGGGACGAGCATCCATCTCAACGCTGCGGGCCACGCCAAGCTTGCCGACGCCCTCCACCAGTCGATTCTGTCAGTTCCGGAGCCTCCGATCGTGAGCCTGCTCGGAGTCGGCCTCTTCTGCCTCGCGATACTCGGCGGAGTCCCGTTCACGGGCCGTGTTCCGACCCGAGCACGGATCCAGGCAGGCCGGAACCGCACGCTCTGCAGCGACGGCGCTCGCACCGGACGGCCACCCACCACCTGAGCGAGGGACCTGATGCCGGACGCACCGCTACCGCCCAATGCACTCGCGGTAAAGGCACCCCTGCAGGGGACGGTGGTCGCCTTCGAGGTGAACGTGGGGGACCTGGTACAGGCGGGCCAGCCGCTGCTGGTCCTCGAGGCCATGAAGCTGGAGCACAGCGTCGAGGCAGACGCGAGTGGCGTGGTTCTGAGTCTGTGCGTGCGCGAGGGCGAGACGGTATCAGAGGGCGACAACCTGATTCTGCTCGAACCCGCAGAGGTCGAGGCGCGCGAAGCCCCGAGGCCGGTCGGCGTCGATCTGGCAGCAGTGCGAGACGACCTTTCCGAAGTCGAGGAGCGGCGCGAACTCGGGCTCGATGCCGCACGTCCCGACGCCGTCGCACGGCGGCGAAAGACCGGTCAACGTACGGCACGCGAGAACCTCGAGGATCTCTGCGATCCCGGAACCTACGTGGAGTACGGCCCGCTCGTGGTGGCCGCACAGCGAAGGCGGCGCGCGTTGCAGGACCTGATCGAGCGCACCCCGGCCGACGGGCTCGTGGCCGGGATTGGGAACATCAACAGCGACCTCTTCGGCGAAGCAGATACCCGCTGCATCGTGATGTCGTACGACTACACGGTGCTCGCCGGGACCCAGGGACTTCAAAACCACCGCAAGAAGGATCGCATGTTCGAACTCGCCTGGCGCTGGAAGCTGCCCCTCGTCTTTCTGACAGAAGGAGGCGGCGGCCGCCCGGGCGACACCGACGGCATCGGGGTCGCGGGCCTCGACTGCCTCGCGTTCAATTACTTCGGAAGGCTGAGCGGCCTCGTCCCGCTGGTCGGCATCAACTCCGGCCGCTGCTTCGCGGGCAACGCGGCGCTGCTCGGCTGCTGTGACGTCATCATCGCGACTGAGAATTCCAATATCGGAATGGGCGGACCCGCCATGATCGAGGGCGGAGGACTCGGGGAGTTCCGACCCGAAGAGATCGGGCCGATGGAGGTCCAGGTCCCGAACGGTGTGGTCGACCTTCCGGTCGCCGACGAGGCCGAGGCTGTGCAGGTCGCACGCCGGTACTTGTCGTATTTTCAAGGTCCGATCGAGAATTGGTCCTGCGCAGACCAGCGGGCGCTCAGGAGCGCGATCCCCGAGAATCGACTCCGCGTCTATGACGTCCGGTCGGTGCTCGAAAAGCTGGCCGATACCGGCTCGGTGCTCGAACTGAGACGCGCCTTCGGTCCGGGGATGCTGACCGCTCTGATCCGCATCGAGGGTCGGCCGCTCGGCGTGATCGCCAACAACCCGGTGCACCTGGCCGGCGCGATCGACAGCCCCGGGGCCGACAAAGCCGCGCGCTTCATGCAGCTCTGCGATGCGTTCGACCTGCCGCTTCTCTTTTTGTGCGACACCCCCGGCATCATGGTCGGACCCGAGGTCGAAAAGACGGCCCTGGTCCGCCACGCCGCGCGCATGTTCGTTACGGGTGCGAGCGTGAGCGTTCCCTTCTTTACGATCGTGCTCCGCAAGGCCTACGGTCTCGGCGCGCAGGCGATGGCGGGCGGCAGCTTCAAGGCCCCCTTCTTCGCGGTCTCGTGGCCGACCGGCGAGTTCGGGGGCATGGGGCTCGAGGGCGCGGTCAAGCTAGGCTACCGGCGCGAACTCGACGCGGTCGAGGACCCGGAGGAGCGCGAGGCCCTCTTCGAGGAAATGGTCGAGCGCATGTACACGCACGGCAAGGCCCTGAACACGGCCTCGCACTTCGAAATCGACGACGTGATCGACCCCGCCGACTCCCGCCGCTGGCTGGTGCGGTCGCTCAACGCCGTACCACCGGCTGCCCCCCGCCGGGGCAAGAAGCGCGCCTGCATCGATACCTGGTAGGTCGCCGCGGGCCGGGACAGTCCTGGCCTAGCGAGTGATCGTGGCGCTCGCGCCACCACTCGACCGGACGATGAAGGTGCCGGGTGTCACGTCGCGGACCGAGCAGAGCCTACGACCATCGGCCGCCGCCACGGTGACGGTGTTGCCCCTTCCGGCACGGCCCCGGATCGAGAGCCTTCCGCGCCTGAGCACGGTACGGCCAATCTGCAGATCGTCCACGTGACGCCGGAGTCGCAGCGGCGTCGTTTCCTCGGCCGGCAACCACTTTGGGAGATAGCGCCGGCCGCGTTCGCGCGCGATTGCGCGACCTCCGCCCGTCGATTGCACCCAGAAGACGCGGCCCTTCACATAGGCCCGACAGCGCCACCAGCCGCTCGGGCCCCGCGTTGGTGTGGAGCAGACCTAGCCGTCCTCGTTGGACGCTACGGTCACAGTCTCTCCGGCGCCCGCATAGCCCGAGACAGCGAGACGTCCATCGCGCACCAGAAAGAACCGGACCTTGACGCGGTCGGTTGGGCGGACATCCTGGGCCCACCCAGCCGAGGCGACCAGGGCCCCAACCAGAAACAGTACGAGCAAGGCCCGAGGTTCGGGTGTCATCGACCGGTCGCCTTGCGGCATGAGCTTGCCCCCGTTCCGGTTCTCCGGAAACTCGGAGGAGCAGTGCAAACACCGATCCAGACCGCGGAGCGTGCACCCCCGCGCAGATCCGCCCGGAACCGCGCGTGTCCCCGCCCCGCGGATCTGGGATCCCGCGTCCGCGGTCGACGCTCCGTCGCGCCCTGCAAGCGTCGCTCGCCGGGTGCGACCCCTGGCTTCTTTTGCCGCCTCGTGCGCGTCGCCGGCCGCCGGGGCGTTCGGGCGCCGGTCCGGGTTCAGCGCAGCGTGCCGAAGAACCTGCGGAGGTCGTTCACGTAGAGTTCGGGCTCCTCCATCGCCGCGAAGTGCCCACCTCGCTCGAAGTCACTCCAGTGCGTCACGTTGTAGGAACGCTCCACCCAGCTTCGCGGGAAGCGCAGGATCTCCTTTGGAAACCGCGCCACGCCTGTCGGAAGCTCGATCCGTTCCGCAGAGGGAGCGGCGCCCGCAGCGCCGGTCCCCATCACCTCGTAATACAGGCGCGTCGACGAGGTAATCGTGCGTGTAAACCAGTAGATGCTGATGTTCGTGAGCAGTTGATCGCGCGTAAACGAGCGCTCCACATCTCCGTCGCAGTCACTCCAGGTGCGGAACTTCTCGACGATCCAGGCCGCGAGGCCGGCCGGAGAATCGTTCAGTCCGTATCCGAGTGTCTGCGGCTTGGTGCCCTGGATGCGCTGGTAGCCGGTTTCTCGCTCCTGAAAGCTGCCCAGGTCCGCCAGATCCTGCTGCTCCTGAGGCGTGAGCTCGGGACCGTCGGGCGCCGGCTGGCCGAGCGGCATGTTGAGATGGATGCCGCAGACGTGCTCGGGATCCATGCGCGCAATGTCGCTCGTGATCAGCGCACCCCAGTCGCCTCCCTGCGCGCCGTAGCGCGAGTAGCCGAGCCGCGCCATCAGTTCGGCAAACGCGGCCGCGATGCGGCGCGTGTTCCAGCCGCGGCTGCGGGTCGGCTCGGAAAAGCCGTAACCCGGAAGCGATGGACAGACCACGTGAAACGCGTCCTCGGGCCGACCGCCGTGCGCTTCGGGATTCCGGAGCGGCTCGATCACGTCGAGAAACTCGACCACGGTTCCCGGCCAGCCGTGCGAAATCACGATCGGTAGCGCATCGGAGTTTGCGGCGGGCGCATGCAGGAAGTGAATAGACTGCCCGTCGATCGTCGTGCGGAAGTGTTCGAAACGGTTGAGTTCCGCTTCCCGCGCGCGCCAGTCGAACTTATCTCGCCAGTACTCGACGAGCTGTTTTAGATACTCGAGTTCCGTTCCGTAGTCCCATTCCACGCCTTCAATCTGATCCGGGAAACGCGTACGCGCCAGCCGGTCTCGCAGATCCTCGATGGCAGAATCGTCGAAGTGAATCTCGAAAGGTTCGATGTCCTGGCTCATGGCTTGCCTCCCGGGGTACGGACGAAGATTACGGAGTGGGTGCGGGTCCCGGCGACGGTGCCGGCCGGCCCCAGTTGGGGCCGAGTTTCCAGCCGCCGCCGAGCGCGCGGTAGAGCTGAACCGTGGCGTCGAGTTCGTCGCGCCGAGTCTGCGCGAGGTCGAGTTGGGCCGGGAAGAGTCGCTGCTGCGAGTCGATCACCTCGAAGTAACTGGCGAGTCCCTGCTCGTAACGCGAAAGTGAGAGCCGGACCGACGCTTCGAGCGCCTTCACCTGAAGCTCCCTCTGAACACGCTGCTCGAGCAGCGATTTCTGCGCCGTGAGCGCGTTCGAAACATCGGCGAAAGCCTCCAGCACGGTCTTCTCGTAGCGGGCCGTCGCCGCTTCCCAGATGGCTCTCTGCTCGCGGTACTGGGCGAGCAGCAATCCCCCCTGAAAGACCGGACCCGTGAGCCCGCCCCCGAAGCTCCAGGCACGCGACCCCTGATTCACGATGTCCTTCAATTCTTCGCTGGTTCCTCCCCAGAGCGCGGTGAGGCCAATCCGGGGAAAGAAGTTCGCGGTCGCAACCCCCACTGCGGCATTGGCCGCGACCACAGCCTGCTCTGCCTCGAGCACGTCGGGGCGCCGCTCGAGCAGTTCGGAGGGCAGGCCGGGCGGCGCGACCGGCAGACGCTGGGCTTCCAGACCCGCGCCGCGCGGGATGGCTTCGGGATTCTGACCGATCAAGATGCTGAGCTGATTCTCGACTGCGACGCGCTGTGACTCGAGTTGCGGGATCGTGGCCGCAGCGTCCGCGACGTTGGCCCGCGCGCGCTCCACATCGAGCTTCGAGCCGGCGCCGCGCTGGTATTTTCGCTCGAACAACTCGAGCGTCTTCTCGAAGGCCTGCTTCGTCTCCCGCGAGATCACGAGCTGTCGATCGACCGCGAGCAGGTTGAAGTAGCTGCTGGCGACCTCGCTCACGAGCGAGAGCAACACGGCGCGCCGGAACTCCTCGGTCCCGAGTAGTTGCGCACGCGCTACTTCGTTCGCACGCCGGATCCGGCCCCACACGTCCAGCTCCCAGGCGGCCTGAAACGCCCCCTTGAAGCTGTTCAGATAGTTGTCCTCGCCCGCGAGTTCGAGAAGCGGCGAACGGGTCCGCTTGGCGGTGCCCTCGTAGTCGATCTGAGGAAAGAAGGCAGAGCGTGCGGCGTACTGCTGCTGCAACGCCGCTTCGACCCGCGCGGCCGCCAGCCGCAGATCGTAGTTCTGCTCGAGCGCCAGGCTGATCAGCGCGGCGATGGCGGGTTCGCGATACACGTCCCACCACGAAAGATCTGCGAGCGAGGCCGCCTCGGCCGGGTCCAGCTCTACGGGCGCGAGCGGGGAGCGATAGATCTCGGGGCTCTCGACCGCGGGCCGTTCGTAATCGGGTCCAAGCGCGCAGCCCAGGAGCCACCCAACGCCAAGAAGCATCGTCGGAACGGATCCACGACGCTTCACGGGCGGAACTCCCGATCAGCAGAGGGAGAAGCCGGGGGCGCGGGCGCAGGACCGGGGCCGCTCGAGCTGGCCCATTCGACAATCCGCTCGACGATGCTGAAGGTGACGGGGATCAGGAAGATCGCGAGCACGGTTGCGGCGAGCATGCCCCCGATCACGGTCGTGCCCAGAACCTGACGTGAGATCGCGCCGGATCCGCTCGCGAGCGCGAGCGGCATGACCCCGAGAATAAATGCAAACGCCGTCATCAGGATCGGGCGCAGACGCAAACGGGCCGCCGCGAGCGCGGCGTCGTCGGCCGATTTTCCACCGGCCTTTTCTTCGCGCGCAAATTCGACGATCAGGATGGCATTCTTCGCGGAGAGCCCGATCAACAGGACGAGCCCGATCTGCGAGTAAATGTCGCTCGGGAAGGCCCGCAACCAGAGCGCCGCCAGGCCGCCGAACACGGCGATCGGAATTCCCAGGAGCACGCTGAACGGGAGCGACCAACTCTCGTACTGGGCCGCCAGAATCAGGAACACCAGGAGGAGAGAGAGCCCGAAAATTGCCATCGGCGAAATTCCCTCGGCCGCGACCTTTGCCTGATAGGCCATTCCCGAGTAGTCGTAGCCCATGCCCTCGGGCATCGTATCCTCGAAAACCTGTTCGAGCGCCGCCATCGCCTGGCCCCCGCTCGTACCCGGCGCCGGGACCACCAGCAACTGGGCGGCCCGGTACTCGTTGAAACGCATGGTGAACTCGGGTCCGTAGACGGTTCGGGTCTCGACGAGCGTGGAGAGCGGCACCATCTCGCCGTCCCGGTTCTTCACCCGAAACTGGCCGAGATCACGGGCGTCCTGGCGATGCTCGCCCTCGGCTTCGACGTAGACCTGCCAGACGCGCCCGAAGCGGTTGAAGTAGTTGACGAAGAGTCCACCCATAAAGGCCTGGAGTGTCTGGTAAATCGACCCAAGGTCCACACCGAGCTTGAGGGCCTTTGCCCGGTTCACGTCCGCGAAGACCTGGGGCACGTCGGGAATGAATAAGCTGATTGCGCGCGCGATCTCGGGCCGCTGGTTGGCGGCCTTCACGAAGATCTCGGTCTGCTCGGCCAGATACGCAACATCTCTGCCGCTCCGGTCCTCGAGCATGAAGGTGATTCCGCCGGCGCTGCCCACGCCGGGAATTGCAGGCGGCGGAATCGCGAACGCCACCGCCTGCGGCAGGCGGGAAAGCGAGCTGTTGAGACGGTGCAGGATCTCATTCGCCGTGTGTCCCTTGGGGTCGCGCTCGCCCCAGGGTTCGAGTTGCACGAAGAAGAAGGCACTGTAGGTCGCGGTCACCCCCGTCAGCAGGCTGTACCCCATCACGGTGTTGTAGGTCTGGACGCCCGGGGTCTTGGCCAGAATCTCTTCGACGGCGCGACAGGCCTCGTCCGTCCGCTGCAAAGATGCGGCCTCCGGAAGCTGTACGTTGAGGAACAGATAGCCCTGGTCCTCCGAGGGAAGGAAAGACGGCGCCAGGCGCGACCCGACCAGGCCCCCGGCGAGCGTCACACCCCCCAGGATCAGCAGCGAGATGAACGCCTTGCGAATCAGCCACTCGCACCCGAACACGTAGCCGTCGGTAGCGCGCGAGAAGCCACGATTGAACGCGCCGAAGAAGCGCGCGATCGGGCCCCTTCCTTCCTTTCGCGGCCGCAATAGGAGCGCCGCGAGCGCCGGGCTCAGCGTGAGCGCGTTGAAGGAAGAGATCACGACCGACACAGCGATGGTGACCGCGAACTGCTGGTAGAGCCTGCCCGTGATCCCGGGAAGGAACGCGGTCGGCAGGAAAACCGCCACGAGGATCAGCGTCGTAGCCACGATCGGACCCGAGACCTGCTCCATCGTCTTCAACGCCGCATCCCGCGCCGAGAGCCCTTGCTCGATATGGTGTTGGACCGCCTCGACCACCACGATTGCGTCGTCCACCACGAGGCCGATCGCGAGCACCAAGCCGAAGAGCGACAGGGTATTGACCGAGAAACCGATCAACGGAAAGAACGCGAAGGTGCCGATCAGCGAGACCGGGACGGCGACCAGCGGGATCAGCGTCGCGCGGAAGTTCTGGAGGAAGAGCATCACGACTGCGAGCACCAGCACAAGTGCCTCGAAGAGCGTGATTACGATCTCGCGCATCCCCTCGCGAACGGCGAGCGTAGTATCGAGTGAGACCACGTAGTCGAGATCTTCCGGAAAGGCCTTCTTGGCCTCTTCCATCAGCGCTCTGGCCGTGTTTACCGTGGCGATCGCATTTGCGCCCGGCTGCTGGTAGATCGCCAGGATCGCGGCGGGAGCCCCGTTCAGACGCCCGAAAATCTGGTAGCTCTGGGCCCCGAGTTCTACCCGGGCCACGTCGCGCATGCGGACGATCGCGCCGTCGGGGTCCGCACGCACAATCACGTCGCCGAACTCCTCGACGGTTCGAAGCCGACCCTGGGCTCGGACCGTGTAGGTGAATTGCTGTCCCGCCGGAACGGGCTCGCCCCCGATCTTGCCCGCGGGATTCACCGTATTCTGCTGCTGTATCGCCTGCACGATTTCGGGAACCGTGATCCCGCGCTCGGCCAGCGTGTCGGGTTTGACCCAGAAGCGCATCGCGTAGGAACTACCGTAGATCTTGACGTTCCCGACGCCGTGCACGCGTGTCATCGGTGAATTGATGTTGATGTAGGCGTAGTTCGTGAGGAAGAGGGCGTCGTAGGTGCCCTTGGGCGAGACCAGCGAAAACACGGCCAGTGGCGAGCCCATGGATTTCTGTACGGTGACGCCATACTTCTCGACGGCGGAGGGAAGCTGCGACTGCGCCTGCGAGTAACGCATCTGAACGAGAATCTGGTCGGTGTCAGGGTCGCTCTCGACCTCGAAGTTCACGTTCAGGATCATCTGCCCGTTGTTGGCGTTGGTCGAGTACATATAGATCATCTGATCTACGCCACTGACCTGTTCCTCGATCGGGGTCGCGACCGAATCCTCTACGGTCAGCGCGTCTGCACCGACGTAGGTCGCCAGGACCTGGATGACCGGGGGCGCGATTTCCGGGAACTGCGCGACGGGCAGGCCTGCGAGCGAGACCATGCCCATGATCACGAGCAGGATCGAGAGCACCATCGAGAAGATCGGACGGCCGATGAAGAAGCGAGACATCGGAGCGGATTAGCTTCCTGAGGCGTCCGTCGATGCGGCGGGAGACTCTGTTTTGCTCGAGGCCTTGCTCGACGTCGCCTTGGGCGCGGGCTTCACCGAGACCTTCATGCCCTGCTTGACCTTCTGAACTCCTTCGACGACGACACGTTCCCCGGCCTTCAGACCCTTGGTGACTACCCAGTCCTCGCCCGTCGCCTCGCCCACCTGGACGCGCCGAATCGCGACCGTGTCATCCGCCCCGACCACGGCGACTTCGTAAGACCCCTGGAGATCGCGAATCGCACGTTGAGGAATCAACAACGCCTTCGGAAGCGTATCCACAATCGCTCGTACGCGTGCGAACTGTCCCGGACGCAGCATCCGTTCGGGATTCGGGAAGCGCCCCTCGATCGAGATGGTGCCCGTGCTCGGGTTGACCTCGCGACCGAGAATGTAGGGCGTACCCCGGTGCGGGTACTCGGTTCCGTCCGCGAGGATCAAGATCAGCATGTTCTCGAGGCTGGACGCGGTGCCGCTCTGGCGCCGACGCGCAAGCCGCAGGTAGGCGGATTCGCTGATCGGAAATTCGACTTTGATGGGATCGACCTGGGAGACCGTGGTGAGTTCGCTGCTAGGCGACACCAGGTCACCGATCTGGGTGGCCGCGATCCCGGCGATGCCCCCGATCGGCGAGACGATCCGGGTCCACTCCACGTTGAGTTTCGCCCCGGCCACGCCCGCGCGGGCCTTGAGCACGGAGGCCTCGTCGCGAAGCTTCTCCTGAACCGCGTCGTCGAGTTCCTGCTGACTTACCGCACCCTCTGCCGCGAGTGGTGTAAAGCGCTTGACCGTGAGGGTGCTCTTGCCAAGCATCGCCCTGGCCTCGCCGAGCGTACCGCGCGCCTGCTGGAGCTGCGCCTCGAACTCTCGCGGGTCGATCTCGAAGAGCAGCTGACCCTGCTTGACGTAGCTGCCTTCGGCGTAGGTCCGGCGCAGCAAGTATCCCTTCACCTGCGACCGGATCTTGGCGTTGTTGAAGCCCTGGGTCGTTCCCACCCACTCGCGCCAGACCGGCACGTCCTGCTGCACGACCGGCGCGACCACGACCGCAAGCGGGTGCGGCTCGGGCTGCTCCGCCTGGCCGCAGGCGAGACCCAGGCCCAGCACCGCGAGTGCTGCCAGTCCCGCCGGACCGCACGCCGCGCTGCGGGGGCCAGGGGTCTTCGTGTTCCGAGCCTCCTGTCGGCACATCCCGACCGCCCTGCACCTCCGCCTCGCTCGCACGTATCCTCCGCATCCACCAGGGGCCCCGGAGACCCGGGAACCCATTGTGCAGGCTCTGGGTCCTTATACTCCCTGAGCGCCGGCGGATCTACGGGCGCCCCGGATGGCGTAGCGTCGGTACTGGACGGCCGCTTGCCCCCGGGCAGAGCCCCCCTAGAGCGGGTCTGGATGAACGAGATGCCGCAGCAGCGGCTCGGGGCGGCATCCGGGCGGGCGCTTCGCGGGCGGCCAGCGGGTCCGAACGGGCGCGGTCACCACAGTGGCGGCCCAAGGGGAGGCGGGGGCCGGGACATGCGGACCAGGCACGTTGGAGCGAGGAACCCGAAACCCGATGGGCTGGCTAGCCACCGAGAGCCCATCCCTCAGGTGGCCCCTCGAGCTCCGAACTCCTCGCTCCAACCTGAAACCGAACCTGGAACCGAACCTGAAACCGGATCGAAGACGACGCCCCGGCCGCCCTTCTGAGGGTCCGATCTAGAACCCATCGCGTCCTGCCGCGAGACCGATCCGCGTACCTCCACGATCGGGATATCATGAGTCGGCCCCCCTGGTACGCCGAATTCGCCGGCTGGCCAAGATTGGTCGAGAGCGTTCATGCTCGGGACCTCCAACCGTCCAGGAACAGCTCGCGGGCCGGGGCCGCAGGATCCCGGAGGCCGCATCCGATGCGCACAGCTTCCGCTAAAATAGAGAGCGGCCCGCGGAGCGCGGCGCCCGAAGCAGCCGAGCCGGCTTGCCGAGGAGAGCCCCGATGTCCTTCACGATTGGAATCTTGCTCTACCCGGATACAGAGGAACTCGACTGGGCGGGACCCTGGGAAGTCTTCAACATGGCGACGGCCGATCTCGACGACGTGCGCGTCGTGATGCTGGCCGAGCACCCTGAACCGGTGCGTTCCTGGAACGGCCTCCGCGTCCTGCCGGACTACGAACTCTCCAATGCGCCCGCACTCGATCTGATCGTGGTGCCCGGCGGCCTCGGAACCCGCAAGGAAATGGAGAATCCCGCAGTCGTGGACTGGCTGGCCAAGATCGGGCCAGACTGCGAGTGGATCGCGAGCGTCTGCACGGGCTCACTGCTGCTTCAGGCGGCGGGGCTGACCGCCGGAAAGCAGATCACAACCCACTGGGCCGTGATCGAAGAACTCCGCCGCCTCTCGCCCGAATCCACGGTCGTCGAGGGGGTGCGCTACGTGCGAGACGGCAAGTTGGTCACGGCGGCCGGCGTATCGGCCGGCATCGACATGTCGCTCTGGCTGGTGGGCCAGATCTGGGATGTCGAACGCGCGCGAAAAACGCAGCGGATGATGGAGTATGACCCGGAGCCCCCCTACGCGACGCAGGTCTGAACTCGGGCCGAGCCGCGCCTACTCCGGCGAACAATCCTCGCCATGCGGATTCTCGCCGCCGCGCGGGTGTTCCGGCGCGCCGCGCCAGACCTCGGCGGTCGCCGCGATCCCGCAGCACTTGTCGATTCGCATCTCGCAAGGTTGGCGCTGCATGTAGCCGGACTAAAACGAGACCACACTGAACCAGGTCTATCCGCGCCAGCGTTCAATTCGATCGAGCGCCTCTTCGATGTCCTCGGCCGAACCCGCATACGAGAAGCGCACGAAGTGCTGCCCGGAGTCCGGGCAGAAATCCGAACCCGGGGCCGCCAGCACGCCGGCTTCCTCGAGCATCTCGATACAGAAATCGACGCTGTCCTCGTGCATGTGCTTCACGTGACAGTAGAGATAGAACGCACCGTGCGGCGCCGGGAAGCGGTCGAAGCCCATCCCGGGCAGGCGCTTCAGCATGACGTCGCGGTTTTTTCGGTAGCTCGCTACGTGGCGGTCGAGTTCATCGCGGCAGTCGATCGCGTGCAGCGCGCCGACCTGCGCCGGGGCCGGCGCACACAGGTACAGGTTGTGCGCCAGGTTCGAGATCGGCTCCACCAGGTACTCGGGAAGAACCATCCAGCCCAGCCGCCAGCCGGCCATCGAGTAGTACTTCGAAAAACTGTTGACCACGATCGTCTCGTCGGAGAAGGCGACCCCGGTCGCCTCGGGCACCTCGTCATCGAACACAATCCCGTGGTAAATCTCGTCCGAGATCAGGCGGATCTCACGCCGTTCGCAGTACTCGGCCAACTCCCGCAGTTCCGCGGGCGTGATCATCGACCCGGTCGGGTTGTTCGGACTCGCGATCACGAGTCCGTCGATGTCGCCCTCGATCGCCTCGATGTCGGCGATCCTGGGCTGGAAGTGATTCTCCATCGAGGTCTCGAAGCGCACGCACTCGATCCCGAGCGTGGACATCGCGTAGCGGTAGCCGTAGTAGAAGGGTTGTGGCAACGCCACCCGCTGACCTTCGTCGAAGCAACCGACGATGGCCAGAATCATCGCCCCCGATGCCCCGAGCGTCACCACGACCCGCTCGGGGTCGATCGCGACCTCGTGGAGTTCGCTGTATTGTCGCGCGATCCTTTCGCGCAGCGCGTCGATGCCGGCGGCTGGGGTGTAGCCCAGGGTGGAATTGCGGCTCGCAGCCTCGACCGCCTGTAGGGTTCCGTCCGGCGCGCCGGTGCTGGGCTGGCCCACGTGCAGGTAGATCACGCGGGTGCCGCGCGCCTCCACCTGGCGGGCACGAGACTGAAGCTGCTCGGCAACGCTCGGGGACGAGCCGCGATGAGACGGTCGAAACTTGGCGGCAGTCGCCATGGCGCAGCTCTCCCGGTCTCCGAACGCTCTGCCTGGCGGACGCTTTGGGCGCAGGGTCTCGGCGCACGGTCTGGGCGCCAGAGCATGAGAGCGCCCCGCGGCAACTGTCAAGCAAGACTCGGCGCTCGCGTAACGCGGAATTCCGCGACCGCGGTATGCTGGCAGCGGATTCGCGGCGGCGCTCACGGGGAGCGCAGGACCGCAGGTCTCGCGTCGACCCTTTGGAGCAGCCCCGCATGGATGCCCGATCCTCCCTCGAGCCCCAGGCCTGGGTGGAACGCTTCAACGCGCTGGGCGAGAACCTGGACGCGGGCGGGGCCGCGCTCGTCTCGCTCGAGCCCGAGATCCTGGTCCGGGCTGCACGCGAAGCGACCGGGCTCAGCGACTTCGGCGCCGAGAGCCTTCAAGAACCACTCGAGGTTCTGTGTCGCGCGCTTCGCGAAGAAGCCGAGCTTACACTGCTCGGCCGCGTGATCATCCGGGCCGAACTCCAGCGCCTGCTCCAGAACCGGCTGCGGATCCAGGCGCGGCTCGCGGCCCAGCCCACGATTCTCGAGCGCGCGATCGAGGCTCCGGTCTTCGTGACGGGCCTCGGCCGCTCGGGCACGACCTTGCTGCACGAGTTGCTCTGGCAGGACCCGGCGAATCGCGTCCCCCTCCTGTACGAGTTGCTTTACCCGCTCGCGCCCCCCGGGGCGGAGCCGGGCTCGCCCGATCCGCGCGTGGCGGCCAGCCAGCGCGAGATCACGCTGATGGACGAGATCATTCCCGCGTTCACGGCCATGCACGAAAACGGCGGCGACCTTCCGAACGAGTGCATCTTCATCTTCGCGCACCTATTTCAGAGCGACGTCTGGCTCGGCGAGTACCGGATTCCGAGCTACGCGGCCTGGAAGATGCGCGCGGACGGCCGAGCCCTGTACCGCTGGCACCGACGTTTCTTGCAGTTGCTCCAGGCGGACGACGCGCGTGAACACTGGGTCCTCAAGGCGCCCTCGCACCTTTCAAGCCTGCCCGAACTCTTTTCGGTTTATCCCGACGCGCATGTCGTCGTCACGCACCGCGACCCGCTGCGCGTCCTCGGCTCGCTCTCGAACCTGATGGCGACGTTGATGTCGATGCGGAGCGCGAAGGTCGACCGGGCCGCGTGCGTGCGGATGCAGGCGGCCGGCTTTCCATTTCTGCTCGAGCGGCACATGCACCAGCGCGCGCAGGGTCTGGTCCCCGAGAACCAGATCACGGACCTCCGCTACACGGACCTGGTCGCCGACCCGGTTGGGACGCTTGCGGGCCTCTACGCGCGGCTCGGACGCCGGTTCTCGGCCGAGGCGCGGCAAAGACTCGAGCGCCGGGTGGCCACGCAGCCCGCCGAAGCCCGCGGTCGGCACCGCTACCGGTTCGAGGAGACGGGGCTCGACCTCGAGACCGAGCGCGCGCGCTACGCGACCTACATGAACCACTTCAAGGTTCCCGAAGAGGTCTAGGCCAGGGCCGTGATCGGGCCCCCGAGCTAGAGCTCGATCAGCTCGCAGACGGGGTTCGCGGGCAGACTCCGGGCCCAGACCCAGCGGATCAGCGCGAAGCCCTCGAGCCGGCCGCCCGTGTCGAGCCAGTTCGGAACCCCCGGGTCGCGGGCTGAGATCACGACCGTCCAGGATCCGTCCGGATTGGGGCGGGCGAGCGCCTGGTTGGTGCAGACCTGGCTGTAGCGGTACTCGTAGGACTCCGCCCAGGGGTTCACCAGCGTGAGCCCCCAGTAGAGGGACCCGCCCGCCGGCGGCGAGAGCGTGAGCTTGAGCGCCTGATCCGGCTCGAGCTTCCAGCGGCCGCCCTGGTAGACCATGTCGGTGGCCGAGTGCGTACGGACGGCGTCGTCCTGCGCGTCGACGTGCTGCTGGCCGGCCGCGCCCCCGATCTGGTTCAGGTGGCCGGCATTGCCGCGCCACATCGCCACGCAGGTGCGGACGATGAAGAGCAGCAGGTCCGCAGCGTCGTGAAGCTGCTCCGCGCAGCCTTCGGGCGTGAGTTCGGGCGCCGGCACGCGATCGCCGAGCCGCTCGATTCGGTAGGTCGCAGGGAGTTCCAGCGACCGGTCACCAAACGTCTCTCGCACCGCGATCTGGGCCGCACCGGTCGCGAGCGGAATCCAGTTCCCCGGCTGCCGCTCTCGCGAAAGCAGAATCTCGTAGTCGCCGTTTTGGGCCAGTTCGAACTCGTCGAGGTTGTACTGACCGACGGTGCCGGTCGGGCCGGTCTCCGGCCGCCGGCTGGAGGCGCTGCGCAGAAAGTCGGTTCCGAGCGTGAAACCCACGTGGGGGGCGGTTCCGCGGTTTCCGCTGAGCCGGTAGGTCTCGTTCTCATCGAGGCGCGCGAAGTAGTAGTTGACGTCGGGGTTGTCGACGATCAGCTTGCGCGCGGGCCCCTGCGAGAGATAGATCTCGGGCCGCAGGGGATCGTTCTTCTCGATCGCCCAGTTCTGGGCCAAACTCGCGATGCGCGTTACCCAGCGGTAGCCCTCGCCCCAGTCCGCCGGGTGGCCCGGATGCGGCGCGGAATCCACCAACGCGATCGCTTCGCGCTGAGCGTCGAGCCAGTGCTGGAACGCCTCTGCCAGAAGCTTCGGAGGCCTTGGCTCGGTCTGCGCCATGCAGGCGAACCTAACGCGCCTTCTGCGCGGGCGTCTCCGCGGCCGCAGGCGCCGGGACCGCGAGCCGGGCGAGCGCAGCGCGGAGCGCCTCCGGCGAGGCGAGCTCTTCGACCCGCGTGATCTGCAGGCGGTCGAGGACGAGCAGCGTCGCCCGCCCTTCGGCCGACGGGAAGTCGCGCGTGAGGGAACCGTCCACGTCGAGCCCCATCGAGTACGCGCGCTTGCGCATGCTCGGAATGGCGAAGATCCGCCGCACCAGCCCGGGCATGCCACTTACGTCGGACAGGTACAGCGCTCCGGCCCCGGCAAGCTGGGCCGGTCCGTCGTCCGCGAGGGCGCTCTTCACCAGTTCGCCGGCGTCCATGTCGCGCGTAAAAAGGATCGCGCGCAGCGATGCATCGACCTGCTGTGGCTTTCCGAACTGGTCGTCGATCGAGAAGGCGTCGAGGCGGCTGCCCACCCCAAGCGTCTCGGCCGACGCGGCCAGCGGCAGCCACAGCAACAGCCCAACCAGGGCGACGCGCATGCGCTCAACTTCCTCCCGGGCCGGCCTCGAGCGCGCGGTCGGGCTCAAAATCCAAGCCCGGAACCGGCGCGAACTCGTAGTGCACGGGATCCCGATCCGGGAGGCAAACGTAGAGGCGACCGGACTCGCCCGAGGTGACAGCCTGCGCCACGGCATCCGCGATCTCCGAGGGCTGCATCACGGACAGACCCGCGTCGCGCGCGCGTTGGGCCGTACCCTCACCCAGGATGTTGGTGTCGACGACCCCGGGACAGATCGCGTTCACGGTGATGTTGCGCGGCGCCAGCGCGGGTCCGAGCGAACGCACCAGCCCGATCACTGCGTGCTTGGTCAACGTGTAGATCGGGTCCGGCGGGAACCCGATCAGTCCGGCCACGGACGAGGTCGCGACGATCGCGCCGCCCCCACGCGCTTCCATTGCGGGAATCACCGCCCGCGCGCCCAGAACCACCCCGTCGACGTTCGTGCCCATGATGCGCCGGTACGCCTCGTCGGAAAGCTCGGCCAGATCGATCGGGGCCATGATTTCGCCGGGTGCTCCGCGCGCCGAGAAGGTCGCGATCCCGGCGTTCAGGAAGGCGATGTCGATCCCTCCCAGGCGCCGCGTCAGGTCTTCCGTCACCTCGCTCCAGCGTGAAGCGTCGCTCACGTCGAGTCGCACGAACTCGGCACCGGTTCGATCGGCCGCGCTCTTTCCATTTCCCTCATCGATATCGGCGATGACGACGCTGACGCCCTCGCTGCTCAGCCGCTCGGCCGTCGCAAGCCCGATGCCTGAGGCTCCCCCGGTCACCAGTGCGATTTTCCCATGGAGTTTCATGCTGCCCTCACCTTGTGGTTGCCACCGCTCTCGCTCTGCGCTGCCCGGAATTCACCGGCCGGCAGTCCATTCTCCCAGGCTGCCCCGGACCGTCAAGCGAATCCCCCGCGGGCGCCGCTCCGGGGGCGCCTCCGCGGTTCGTACGCTTGACGGCGCGCCGGGCCGCAGGCCAAGCTCGCGCGGGCGAACGCACACTCGGTCCCGCGGAAAGGCGCCCCGGTGAAGCTCGACGGCTCGATTCTGGTCGACGACCCCCGCGACGCCGGAGCCCGCGCCCAGGCGCTCGAGGCGGCCGGATACGACGGCGGCTTCACGTTCGAGGGACCCCACGACCCGTTCCTGCCCCTGGTCGTCGCAGCCGAGCATACGGAGCGCCTCGAACTCGCCACCGCGATCGCGGTCGCGTTCGCGCGCAATCCGATGACGCTCGCCAACCTGGGCTTCGACCTGCAACTCCTCTCGCGCGGGCGCTTCATCCTCGGGCTCGGATCCCAGATCCGGCCGCACATTGAGCGCCGCTTCAGCTCGCCCTGGTCCCGCCCGGCAGCGCGCATGCGCGAACTCGTGCTGGCCGTGCGCGCCATCTGGAACTGCTGGGAGCGCGGCGAGAGATTGGACTTTCGGGGCGAGTTCTACACCCACACACTGATGACCCCCTTCTTCAACCCTGGACCGAATCCCTATGGAATTCCAAGGATTTTTCTCGCAGGGGTGGGGCCGCGAATGACCCAGGTCGCGGGCGAAGTGGCGGACGGCCTGCTGGTTCACCCCTTCCACACGCCGGAATTCATCGAGCGCGTGACGGACCCGGCGCTGGCGCGGGGCTTCGCGGCTGCCGACCGCAAGCGGGAGGAGTTCGAGATCTCGTGCCAGTTGATCGTGGTGACCGGAAGCGACGCTTCCGAACTCGAACTCGCCCGCAGCGGCGCACGAGCCCAGATCGCGTTCTACGCCTCGACCCCGGCCTACCGTCCGGTGTTGGACTGTCACCAGCGAGGCGATCTCCAACCGGAACTGAATGCGCTCTCCAAGCGGGGCGCGTGGGGCGAGATGGCCGCGCGCATCGACGACGAACTGCTCGAGCAGATCGCGCTGGTCGCGCACCGGAACGAACTCGCCGAAAAGATCAGGGCCCGCGTCGGAAAATTCGCAGACCGCGTGAGCCTGATCGCGCCCTACGGACCCGATCCGTCCGGCTGGCCCGAGGTGGTCCGCGCGCTGAAGCAGGCCTAGCCCGGTGTGCGGACGCGCCGCGTCCGCTACGCGGGCCAGTCCTTCTTGACGCCGAGTTTCCAGCGCGGCGCGCGGCGCTCGGCATAGGCGAGGCCTCCCTCGATCGCGTCGCCCCTCGCCATCAGGTGGTGGTGGAGTTCGGTCTCGCGGCGTCCGACCTCGGCCGGGTCGAGCGTCGCGCTCTCCCAGAGCAGGCGCTTGGTGAGCGCCACCGAGAGCGGGGCCGCCTCGACCGCGACGTCGCGCGCCCAGGCGAGCGCGGCATCGAGTACCGCTTCGGCCGGCAGCGCGCGGCTCGCGAGCCCGAATTCGAATGCCTCCGATCCATTCAGGCTACGGCCACTCAGTAACAGATCGGCCGCACGCTCGAGACCCACGATCCGGGGCAGTGTCCAGTGCGCATAGGCGTCCGGCATCACGCCGCGCCGTACCTGGACCACCGCGTACTTTCCCTCGAGCGCCAGGAAGCGAAGGTCGCACTGGAGCGCGAGCGTGAGGCCGATACCGATCGCGTGGCCGTTCACGGCCGCGATCACGGGTTTGCGGACCCGAAACGCGGGCGGGTCGAAGGCGGCCGCGCTGAAGCCTGCCTCCTCCCGTTTCTCGAACGTGGCCGCGCCCGCGCTCATGTCGGCGCCCGCACAGAAGGCGCGGCCCGATCCGGTGAGCACCACGGCCCGGATCGCGTCGTCCTCGTCGCAGACACGGTATGCGTGGCCGAGTTCCCGGCCCATCGTACCGGTGAACGCGTTCAGTTTGTCCGGGCGGTGCAGGCGGACCAGCGCGACCCCGTCCGTCACCTCGAAACGGATCTCCGAAAATTCCACGCGGCCCTCCCGGGAACGCTGCCCGGAGTCAGCCCGCAGGCTCTGAGGACAGCGCTGTTACGAGTCGTCGCCCTTGGGTTGAGCGCGCTTGTAGTAGTGCTTGTGCCCGGCGATGTCGACCGGGGCTCCCGAGAATTCGCGTTCGACCTCCAGGTCCTTGCCCTTTGGCCTCCAGGTCTCGGTCACCTTGATCGTGAACGGCTTGGCGTAGAAGCTCCACTCGGCCTCGAGCTTCCGGCCGCCCCAGCCCGTCCACTCCGCTGTGGTCTCACGTTGCCCGTTACCCTCCGGACCGGACAGTCCGGTGGGATCCTTGACGATATGCGCCTCGCCGTCGATGACGTAGACGTACTCGTATTCCATGGGCTTCTCCTGCTCGACGAAGTCGACCTTTCGGGCGATCGTCAGATTGCTGCCGTCGAGCTTCAGCCACTGCGTCGAGCCCGTAAGCGCGCCCAGGTTCTTGCTCTTATCGGGGACGAGCACCCACTCGCCCGTAAAGCTGGGATTTTCAGCGGCTACCGAGACCGGCAGCCAGAGCATCGCGGCCACGGCCAGCAGCCAGGGTGTTGGGATCCGAGTCGATCGAGCAACCGTGTGGGACGACATTTGGCTCCTTTTCCGGATACGGGCAAGCACCAGAGGCGCGCCCCGAGATCCGACATCCCAGATCTCTACCGGATGTTTGGGTCAGTCTACCCCGACCCTAACCGACCGACTCCCCGCAGCGCTACCCCACCGCAGAGGGTGCAGACGAGCGCACGACGCGAGCCAGGCGCAAAGTCTCCGGCCCGGCCGGATCTGCTAGCTTCGCGGCCGGAGAGCGAGCGTGTCAGCGCCCCGAAACCCAAGCTGGAGCCCGCGCGCTACCGGACGCGTCGGCTCCGCAGCGATCCTCGTCGGCCTGTCCTTTCTGGGCTGTCCGCCGGTCTTCTGGACGCCCACACCGGACCGGACCGGCACCCACTCCGACTGCTTCGCGCACGTGGCCGGAACCCTCGCCTCTGATGACATGCAGGGGCGAGGCATCGGCACCCGGGGCCTCGAACGCGCGGCGGACTTCCTGGTCGAACAGTTTCGGGCGGCCGGTCTGGAGCCGACCGCCGTCGGGTACCGCCAGGACTTCCGGGCGATCACGGGCGTCGAGCCCGGCCCCGGGAACGCGCTTGGTTGGGATGACGAGACGGCGAAGCTGGGCCGCGACTTCACGCCGCTCGGCTTCTCGTCTTCGGGGCACTTCAGGGGCTCGCTCGTCTTCGCGGGCTACGGAACGCGCGCCGACGAGATCGGGTACGACGATTACGAAGACCTCGACGTTCAGGGAAAAGTGGTTCTCGCCTGGCGCTACGAGCCCGGGGAACGCGACGCCGCAAGTCCCTTCGACGGCAAGCGCCCGAGCCGCTGGTCCGACCTGCGCTACAAGGCCCACGTGGCACGCGAAGCCGGGGCCAGCGCCCTGATTCTGGTGGCGCCCCCCGAAACCGCTGGCGCCGCGGACGCCGAATCCGAGGAGCGCCTGCCGCTGATCCGGGCAGCCGGCCCGCTCTCCGAAGCCGGACTCCCGGTACTCCAGGTCTCGCGCCGCATCGCGGACACATGGCTCCGGCACGCAGGCCGGCGTGCGCGCGAACTGCACGCCGAAATCGACGCCGACTACGTCCCGCGTTCATTTGAGGTTGCAGGTCTCGAGATCTCGGGAAGCGTCGACCTGAAAGTGACCGAGACGACGGTCGCCAACATCGTGGGGCTCTTGCCCGGACGCGGAGCCCTCGCCAACGAGACCGTCGTGGTCGGCGCGCACTACGACCACCTGGGCTTCGGGGGCTCCGGTTCGATGGAGCCGGGAAACCTGGCGATTCACAACGGGGCCGATGACAACGCCTCGGGCGTGGCCGCGCTCGTATGCGCGGCGAGGGACCTCGCGCGCAACACCGGGGATCCCGGCGCGGAGCGGCGGGCGCTGCTCGCGCTCGCCTTCACGGCCGAAGAGGTGGGCCTGGCGGGTTCGACCTGGTACGTGCGTCACCCGCTGCGCGCGCTCGACGGAACCGTGGCGATGGTCAACCTCGACATGGTCGGCCGACTCCGCGAAGACCGGCTCCTGGTACTCGGGACCGACTCGGCGCCGGAGTGGCCGCAGATCCTGAACCGGCATGCGCGGCCCCAGGGTCTCGTGATCGAGAGTGGCGGCGACGGCTACGGTCCCTCGGACCAGTTGCCTTTCTACCAGCGCGGCATCCCGGTCGCGCACCTGTTCACGGGGTCGCACCTCGAGTACCACACCCCGCAGGATGACATCGAAACGCTGAATCCAGCGGGCGGCGCGCGCATCGCGGCATTCCTTGCGCGCATCCTGTCCGACCTGATGCACGTACCCCAGGGGCCGACCTACACCGCCGCAACCAGCGGACCGTTTCACCTCGGTGATACCCGCGGGTACGGGTCGTATCTGGGAACGATCCCGGATATGAGCGCGATGCTGCGCTCGGAGGGCGGAGTAAAGCTCGCGGGCGTGCGCGAGGGCGGACCCGCGCACCGCGCCGGTCTCCGGGGTGGCGACCGGATCGTATCGATGGCGGGTGTCCAGGTTCGAAACCTCTACGACATGACGTTTGTGCTCCGCGAACACCGTCCGGGCGAGGTGATCGAGATCGAGGCCGTACGCGGCGCCGATCTCCTTACGACTTCGGCCACGCTCGGCCGCCGCGGCGCAGAGTCGCCCGCTCCCGACTCCCCCTCACACCCGTCGGAGCCTGCGCCGGACTGAACTCCGGCCGCCCGAGCGCGAGCCGCCGTGCACGGGTTCTAGGCGAGCGGTTCGACCGCTTCGCCCCGCCGTCGAGCCTGGTGGCGATCGCGCAGGAGTTCGCCGGCCTGGATCAGGGTCTCTCGCTTTGGCCCGGCGGGCCCGAGTGCCTCGATCTCGTCGAGTTCGGCCTCGCTGAAGCCAGCTTCGAGCCGGTCCTGGCGCGCCAGCCGACGGCTCCCGCCGAAGGCGAAGCTGCGATCCGTCTCCAGCTGAAATTCCTTAGCTCGGGCAGCGCGTTCCGGGTCATCCTTGGTAAACTCCTTGACCCACTCGCTGCCGAAGCGGACGTGCGTGAGTTCGTCCGCGAGCACGAAGTCGACGGCCTGCGCAGTGACCTGGTCCCCCACCTCGCCGGAGCGCTCGATCAGAGAACGAAAGACATCGCAGGCGAGGCCCTCCAGGCAGCGATTCACGCCCGTCACCCGCAGTACGGGATCGTCGTGGCACGAGGTCTCGAACAGAAAGGTGCTCTCGGGATAGTCGCCGACGCGCGCGCCTGCACGCTCGAGCAGCTTCTCGTAGATCTGCACGTGGCGCGCTTCGTCCCAGCACTGACGCGCCATGTTGAGCTTGAAGTCCCAGGGCGCCTCGGGGAAGTCCCAGAGCGTCCGGCCCGCCGCCTCGAGTGCCTGGAGTTCGCCTACGAAGATCCCGTGAAGCTGCAGCTTGAGCTGAATCTCCGCACCCGGAGATCCCGGCTTGTGAACGCGCCCGATCGTGAGAAAGGTGAAGCCCGGGCCCAGCTCGTCGAATACCGCTTCGAGTTCGGTCCCGGCCACCCGCTCCCGCAGCTTGGGCGCAATCGATTCCATCACGCGCACCAGCGTATCGACGTCATCGGGCAGCGACGCGAGCAGGTTGTTCTGGCCCTGCGCCCGCTTGAAGCGCTGGTCTCGCGCAAGATCCTCGTGAGAGATGAACCGCTTCACGGGGCCTCCTTCCGTCGACGAACCCGGGCACGCAGGCAGGCGGCGCGGAGCCGCCGATCTCGACTCGCAGGGTATACCGCTCGACCGGGCCTGGAAAGGTGTCGCCGAGACCGCACTGGCGAGCCAGGCCACCGAGCGGGCCGATCTAGCCCGCAGGGCCCGAAATAGGGTATGAAGCGCGTACACGCGCGATCCAGCGCAAAACCATCGGCAGGGGGCCAGACATGAGAGTTGGAGCTATGCAGCAGGGACTCGGAGTGGTCCTGGTGATCACAGTCGCGCTCACGGGCTGCGCCACACCGGGCAAGAGTTCACGTGCGCGATTCTGCGACGCTGTCGGGAGCCTCGCCGGCGCCGCCGCCGCCGGAGCCGTGGTCGGCGCGGCGGCCGGCCCTCCCGCCTCGAACTCAGACAGCGACAATGCCGCCGGCAACGCCATGGCCATCGGCGCCGCGGTCGGTCTCACCACCGGCGCGGTTCTGCACACCATCCTCTGCAACCGCCAGGCCGAGCCGGCCCCCAAGCCGAAGCCCCCGGCCGTGCGGCCAGCGGCCACCGCCCCCGAGCCCGCGCCGGCCGTGACGAAACGGATCGTGCTGCGCGGCGTCCACTTCGACTTCGACCGCGCCGCGATCAAACCGGAGGCGGAGGCCGTGCTATTCCAGGCCGCCGAAATTTTGAAGCGGAACCCCGAGCTGCGGATTCAGGTCGCCGGCTACACCGACAGCACCGGCAGCGCGGTCTACAACCAGGGGCTCTCGGAACGGCGCGCGAGCGCCGTCAAGGGTTGGCTGGTGACGCACGGCATCGCGCCCGGGCGCCTCGACTCCGTGGGCTACGGCGAATCGATGCCGGTCGCCGACAATACGACGGAAGCCGGCCGCATCCAGAACCGCCGCGTGGAGCTCAACGTATTGAAGTAGGCGAAGGGTCAAGCCCCCCACCCTCGGGGCCGATACGCACGCTCGTGCGGAGGGGCTCAGGGAGATGACCGTGATGCTTCTCGTACGCTGCTGCGTTGGTTTCGCCTGTTCGTTGCTACTGGCTTGTTCGTTCGCGCCCCATGCCACCCCGGGACGAGCGTCCCCTCGCGTGGATGCGGCACAGCAGTTCTCGGGCTTCTGCGACGGCTGGATGAAGAAGCTGCGCGATCGGGAGCGCACGAACCTCGCAGGCATCCAACTGCGCGCCATCGGCAGCCGCGTCACGGGCAAGTACACGGGCTATGGGAACGGCGCACTGGAGTGCTCGGCGCGCAAGACCGGTCTCGTGACGACCCCGTTCGTGGGGACGCTCATCTACGAGGAAATCCTCTACGCCAAGAGCGGCAGGACCCACAGCCGGGCGCGCAAGAGCACGCCCCGAGCCCTACGCAGGATCGAGGTCACCGAGCTGTTCCGTCACGACGGGACTCGCTGGCTCCCCTGACGCCCGGATCTCGCCGCGCCCCCAGGCGCCCCCAGGAGCCCGCAGCCCGCCCCCAGACGCCCGCAGCCGCCCGCAGCCGCGGCTCCGCGGGATCCAGAGACGTGGGAATCCGATCCACCTGAGTCTCGGATTCCAGGGTAGAATAGCCCCGGCTACGCACGGGTAGGGCCGAGTGCAGCTGGACGCACGACCAGAGCAGGCCCGCCCTATTTTCGGGGAGCGAGATGGTCCGGGCAGTGCGGGTTCTCGCCCTAATCGGCGCACTGGGCGTTCCGGAGGGGATCTCGGCGCAAGCGCCGCCGCGTGGATTCCTGACTTCGCCCCAGGCCGGCGACCCGGTTGCGATCGTGCTCGACCACATGCGCGCCCGGCGCTCTGAGCTCTCACTCTCGGCCCAAGATCTCGGCGACACGGTCACCCACCAGTACCGCACCCGGCGCAGCGACACCACGCACGTTCGCGTGCGCCAGCGGCTGCGCGGAATCGAGGTGGTGAACGGGGACCTCACGGTGGCGGTGCGCGCCGACGGGCGCCTGCTTCACCGCCGGAACCTCTTCGTCTCCAACCTCGCGCGCCGCGCAAACACGACCGTGCCCGTGCTGACGGCCGCGCAGGCCGTGGCGCTTGGGGCCCTGGACCGGGGCCTGCCCGAGGTGGGCGCACTCGTGGCCACGGGCCCTGCGCGCGGCCCCGCGAGGGTCCGAGAGTTCCAGGATTCACGGATTTCGCTCGATCCGATCCCGGCTAAACTGATGCTGCTGCCGCTGGACGACGGCGCCGTGCGCCTGGTCTGGCATACCGTCCTGCGTGCGCCGGAGGGCTCCCATTGGTGGAGCCTGTACGTAGATGCTGCAACCGGCGAGCTGCTCCGCGCGAACGACTGGATCGACCACGATTCCTACAACGTGTTTGNCNTAAACCTCGAGAGCCCGAGCGAAGGCGCGCGCTCCATCGTCAACGATCCGGCGGACGCGACCGCTTCACCCTTCGGCTGGCACGACACCAACGGTGTCACGGGAGCTGAATTCACGGATACCCGCGGCAACAACGTCTCCGCGCAAGACGACACCGACGGCAACAACTCCGGCGGCACCCGTCCCGACGGCGGAGTGGCGCTCGACTTCAACTCGGCGCTCGATCTAAATCTGGTCCCGAGCACCTATACCGCAGCCGCGACCGAGAATCTTTTCTACTGGAACAACCTCCTGCACGACATTTTCTATCAATACGGTTTCGACGAGCCGAGCGGAAACTTTCAGGAGAACAACTACGGCAACGGCGGAGCGGCGGGCGATCCGGTTCAGGCGGACGCTCAGGACGGGAGTTCGACGAACAATGCGGACTTCGGAACCCCGCCAGACGGATTCGATCCCCGGATGCAGATGTTCATATGGACGGGCGCCTCGCAGGTCGGCCTGACCGTGAACACTCCGAATTCAATCTCGGGCAACTACAGCGCGGGCAACGCTGACTTCGGGGAACAGGCCTGCGGGGGCCTCACGGGCGACGTGGTGGCCGCTCTCGATCTGGCCAATGTCGCTGGACCGACCACCACCGATGGCTGCTCGGCCTTCACCAACGCGGGCGCGGTGGCTGGAAACATCGCGCTGATCGATCGCGGCACCTGCTTGTTCGTGGAGAAGGTCCAGAACGCCGAAGCCGCTGGCGCAACCGGCGTGATCATCGCCAACAACGCGGGGAACACCACTATCACCATGGGCGGCACCCCTTCCTCTCCGATCGGGATTGCGTCCATCTTCATCGGGCAGTCGGACGGTGCGACGATCCGGGGGGAACTCCCGGGCGTCAACGCAACCCTCACGAGTTGTCTCCAGAATCGCGACAGTTCATTCGACAATGGCATCATCACGCACGAGTACGCGCACGGCATTTCGAACCGACTGACCGGCGGGGCCTCCAACGTCGGGTGCCTCGACAACGCCCAAAGCGGGGGCATGGGCGAGGGCTGGGGTGACTTCTTCGGGCTGGTACTCACGGCGAAGGCCGGCGCGCAGGGCACCGATGCGCGCGGAATCGGCACCTACGTGCTCGGGGAACCTCCCTCGGGCCCAGGAATCCGGTCTCACCCTTACTCCACCAACCTGGCCGTCAATCCGCTCACCTTCAGCGACCTCGCTTCGCTGGGTGGGGTTCACGGACGGGGCACCCTCTGGGCAGCCACGCTCTGGGAGATGTACTGGGAACTGGTCGACGAGCACGGCTGGGATCCGGATCTCTACGCGGGCACCGGCGGAAACAATCTCGCGCTCCAGTTGGTGATCGACGGGATGAAACTCCAGAGTTGCAACCCCAGCTTCCTGGAAGCGCGCGACGCGATCCTGGATGCCGACACCAACTTGAACGCCGGCGCCAACCACTGCCAAATCTGGACGGCGTTCGCAAAGCGCGGAATGGGCGATGGCGCCAGTACCCCGAACTCCAATTCCACCACCACCACCGAGAGCCTCGCGCTGCCGACCGGCATCTGCAGCGACCTGTGTAGCGGGGTGACCTGTACCGCCCTGGACGCATGTCACACCGTTGGAACCTGTAACCCCGCGACCGGGGTCTGTAGCAATCCGAACGCAACAGCTGGGACCACCTGCGGCGATCCCTCGACCACGGAATGCAGCGCACCCGATACCTGTGACGGCGCCGGCAGCTGCATCCTGAACCACAGCAACGGCGCGACCGCGTGCACGGACGACGGCCTGGCCTGCACCAATGACCTCTGCGACGGGGGCGGGAACTGCGCGCACGCCACCACGGATTCAGGCACCGAATGCCGCGCCGCCAACGGCGCCTGCGACGTGGTCGAGAATTGCGACGGCAGCGCGACCAGCTGCCCGACCGATGCGTTCGTGACGCCGGGCGAGAACTGCGGCGCCGGCCCGGCCGAGTGCTCGGGCCAGGATACCTGTGACGGCGCCGGGACCTGCGCCCTGAACCACAGCGCTCCCGAAAGCGCCTGCCAGGACCCGCTGGGCCAGTGCACGCTGGCCGACGCCTGCGACGGCTCGGGGACCTGCAACGACAATGGAATCATCGCGAACGGTACCTCGTGCGACGACGGCAACCCCGCCACCGAGTCCGACCAATGTGTCTCCGGCAACTGCACGGGCTTCGTGAGTACCGGGATCCCGGCGGCCTCCCCGCCGCTGCTGGCGCTGCTCGCAGGTATCCTCATACTCCTGGGAATGATCCTCCTCGGCACCAGGAGCCGCGCCTGAACAGGTCGACACGTCTCTCAGTCGCAATCTGGGTTTCGGGCGGGCTGGCGGTCGCGGTCTACGCCTGGAACGCCCTTGCGGGTCCGGCCGGGTATGGGTACGACGCCTGGGGCCACCTCTCCTACGTCTTCTTCTTGGATCTCTTTGGTGCGGTGCCGTATTCGGACCAGGGCTGGTCCTACTTTCATCCGCCGCTCCACTACGGAATCGGCTGGCTCCTGGCGCAGAGCGGCAATTCCGACGTGCTGCTCCGGGGTCTCGCGCTCCTGGGCGGGGCCGCGAGCCTGGGGATCGCCGCGCTCTCGGCCGTGCTCGCGCGCCGGGTGCTGCCGGACCGGCCGCTCGCCCCGCTGGTCGCGTTCACGGCCGTGGCTTTCCTGCCGGTCCTGCTCTACACGGCCCCGATGCCGGGGAACGAAGTGACCGCCGCCCTGCTCGGATGCGCGGCCGTGGCCTGGTTTGCCGCGAACCGCGGCGACCCCGAGCCCCGCAGCGCGCATGATCTCGGCGCCGGAATCCTCGCCGGACTGGCGCTGCTCACCAAGGCCAGCGCCGCGGTCCCGTTGCTCGCGATCCTGGTCAGCCTCGCGATCGCGGCACTGCGCAGACCCGCGAACGTACGAGCTTCGCTACGCCGCGCACTCCTGGTCGGCGGGGTCGCGTTGCTGCTCGCCGCGCCCTACTACGCGCGCAACGTCGCCGCATTCGGCACCCCGCTCCGACTGAGCCGAAACGACCCGCTGGTCGTCCAGGTGGAGTCGCGTCAGCCCGCGGGCGAGCGCGGCTGGAGCGATTACCTGAGCTTTCCGCCGAGTCTGTTTCTGGATTCGAGCCCGGGCAAGCCCCACCTGGTGGGCTCGGTCTGGGGCACGCTGTATCTGGACTGGTGGAGCGATCTCTACGGCAGCGGGCAGGCCCCGCGCCGCGAACTTCGCGCGCCCTACTCCGCGCAGGGGCTGGTGAGCGCGCTCGCGCTGGCGGGCGTGATCCCGACGCTGCTCGCACTGCTGGGTGCCGGCCTCTCGCTGCGCGCGGCACTTCGCAGGGCGTCCGAGATCGATACCCTGCTGCTGCTGCTGGCAGGCGGCAACCTGCTCGCACTCGCGCTCTTTACCCAGCGCGTCCCGGTGGTCTCGGCCGTGAAGGGCTCCTACATCCTCACGGCGGCGCTCGCCTACGGTGTGTTCGTCGCGCGCGCGCTCGACCTGCTGGTTCGGCGCGCGGGCCTCGCCGCGAGCTGGGTGGCCGGCCTCGGGTTGGCTGCCGCCGCAATTGTGGCGGTCGCCGTTCACACCCACACGCTGCTGCTCCCCGCGCGATCGCCGAGCCCCAACGTGCCCGCCGTGCGCGCCTGGTTCGGCGAACACGAACGCGCGCGCCGCGACTTCGCGGCACTCCCTGATCCGTTCCCACCCTCGCACGGCGGCAGGGCGGGCCACCACGAAGTCCTGGGCGGCTTCGCGCTCCGCGCCGGAGACTGGACCAGCGCCCGTGCGAACTACCTCGCCTCGCTGCAGGCCGCGGGCGAGATTGGACCCTACTCTGCCAACCGGCTCGCGGTCGCGAGCGCGCTCGATGGCAACGCGGCCGCCGCGCTAGAGTTGCTCGACCGCGCCCTTTCGCATGAGGGGGTGGCCGAACTACTCGTGAACCGCGCTGCCCTCCGGGCACAGCTCGGAAACTTTGCACAAGCAGAACGCGATCTCCGAGCCGCCCTCGAACTCGATCCGTCGCTGGCTCCGGCCTGGGGGAACCTCGCGTTCGTGCTGGAACGCTCCGGTGAGAGCGCCGAGAGCCGCGCCGCCCGGGCGCGCGCGGCCGAAACCGAAGCGCGTGCGCCGCGCGGATTTCCGCACGGCGTTGGAAACGGCTACATCTGGGGCGCGGGCCGCGGACAGCGCTGGCTGCTCGTCGTCGGAACCCCGGGCATCCAGCTCTACCGGCACTCTCGCGACCGCAGCGCGCCGTGAACGCGCGCGCCCTCAGGCTGGGATGGGCCGTCGCGATCCTGGCCGCGTGCGGGGTACGCGCCTGGAACGCACTCGCAGGCCCAGTGCTCTATGGCTACGACGCCTGGGGCCACCTCTCCTACGTCTTCTTCCTCGACCTCTACCGCAGCGTGCCGTACGCCGATCAGGGCTGGTCGTTCTTTCACCCGCCGCTCTACTACGGCATCGGCTGGCTGCTCGCACAGACCGGGAGCGCCGAGGTGCTGGTTCGCGGACTCGCACTGATCGGCGGCGCCGCCAGCGTCGGCATCGCGGCTCTGGCAGCCTGGGTCACACGCCTGTCCCTGCCTGGACGGCCGGGACTTGCGCTGGCCGCGTTCACGGCCGTCGCCTTCCTGCCGGTGCAGGTGTACGCGAGCACGCTGCCGGGAAACGAGTGGACGGCCGCGGTTCTGGGCTCGGCCGCGATCGCAGTGTTCGTCTGGAACCAGGGCCGCGACCGGCCCAGCCTCGCAATCGACCTCGGGACCGGCGCGCTCGCGGGACTGGCGCTGCTCACCAAATTCAGCGCCGCGATTCCGCTCTTCGCGCTGACACTCGCGCTCGCGATCGAGGGACTCCGGCCCGGGGCCGTGGCGCCGGGCGCCGCCGCCGCCGGGCGGGCCCGGATCGCCCGGCGCGCGGGCGCGATCCTGATTCCGGCATTGCTGCTCGCGGGCCCATTTTACCTGAGGAATATCACGGAGTTCGGGACACCCTTTCGGATGTCACGTGAGGATTCGCTGGTGGCCCGGGTCGAGCGCGAACAGCCTCCTGCGGAGCGACGCGTGGGCGACTTCGCGCGCTTCTCGCCACAACTCTTTACCGATTCCGATCCAGCGGCCCCGCACCTGCGCCACTCGGTCTGGGGCTCGGTCTACGCAAACGCCTGGAGCGACAACTTCGGCGCGTCGCAGATTTTGATCGAGCCGGAGTCGCGTCGGCATCCGTCATCGACGACGCTGCTGCTCGCGCTCGGGCTCGGGCCGACGCTGTTGGCGTTCGCGGGCGCGCTCCTCTCGGCCCGTCAGGCGTGGCGGGATCGCGGAACCGGCACCGAGACGCTGTTAGTCCTGCTGGCCGCCGGCAACCTCGCGGCGTTTTCGATCTTCGCCTGGGAAGTCCCCGCGTGGTCGGCGCTCAAGGCCTCCTACCTGGCAGGCGCCTCCCTCCCCTACGGGTTCTTCGTCGCGCGGAGCCTGGGATTTCTCGCCGACCGGCGACCGCGACTGCTGCGCTTCGCCGGTGCGGGCGCGCTCGGACTGCCCGCCGCCCTCTCGGCCCTGATCTTCACCAGCGGGGCCCTCGCACTGCCCCGGCCCGAGAGTCACTTCATGCCCGGCGTGCGGCTGTTCTTCGGGGAAGTCCGCTCGGTGTACTTGCCCCCCGGCTACCGGGACCGGCTCGCGGACCAGCTCGGACCCCGGCTCGCCACACGCCCTTTCTTTACCAACCGGATCGCGGTCGCGGCCGCGCTCGACGGCGATCCCGGCGCGGCCCGGGGATTCCTCGACACCGTACTCGGCGACACGCGGCACGCGGAACTGCTCAACAACCGGGGGGCGGTGCGCTGGCTCCAGGGCGACGGCACTGGAGCCCTGCGCGACCTGCGCGCCGCACTCGCGCTCGAGCCCGAGTTGCCCGCCGCGCACGCCAACCTGGCGGCGCTGTTGGAATTCGCGGGCGCCCCGGGGGCGCCGGCCGCGCGGACGCGGTCGGAACGATCCCGGCATCTCACGCCGCGCGGGTTTCCGTACGGCGCCGGGAACGGAGACATGAGAAATCCCAGCAGCTTCCGCTGGATGTTGCAGATCGAGCCGCGCGGGCTCGCCCTCTGGCTTCCGCCCCGCTCGCGCGCGATCCCGTGAGGCTCGGGTAACATCTGCGCGTGCCCGATTCCTTCAGGATTTTGCTCCGCGCCGGCTGGATCGCGTCTGCTTCAGGCGCGCTGGGCGTGCGACTCTGGAACGCCCTCACCGGGCCGCTGATCTACGGCTACGACGTCTGGGGACATCTCTCCTACGTCTTCTTCCTCGACCTCTACCGCTCGACGCCCTACGCCGACCAGGGCTGGTCGTACTTCCACCCGCCACTCCACTACTGGCTCGGCTGGATCCTGGCGCAGGCCGGAAACTCCGAGGTGCTGCTGCGCGGGCTCTGCCTGCTCGGCGGCGCGATGAGCCTGGGAACCGCAGCGCTCGCCGCCTGGTTCACGCGCATCGCGCTTCCGGAGCGACCCGGCCTCCCGCTCGCGGCGTTCACGGCGATCGCGTTCCTGCCCGTACACCTGTACGCGAGTCCGTTTCCCGGAAACGAAATGACGGCCACCTTCATCGGCTCGGCGGCAGTGACGCTGCTGGCCTGGAACGAGTCTCGGGCCCGTCCGCTCCTGCGGCTCGACGTGGTCACAGGCGGGGTCGCCGGCATGGCGCTGCTCACCAAGTTCAGCGGGCTGGTTCCGCTCGCGGCTGTGGCGGCCGCGCTCGCCTGGAAGGGAATCCGGCCCGGCCCGGCCCGGGAAGCCCGGGGCCGCGTGGGGCTTCGCGGGCTCGCGATCCTGGTTCCGGCGCTGCTCATCGCCGGTCCCTACTACGCGCGCAACGTCTCGGAGTTCGGCACCCCCTTCAAGCTCTCGCGCGACTACCCGATCGTCGCCGAGATCGAAGATCTACAGCCGAGGATCTCGCGCTCGATCTGGGACTTCGTACGGGTCTCGCCGCGGCTCTTCGTCGATTCAGACCCGGGCTCAGAACACATGATGAAGTCGGTCTGGAGTTCGGTCTACGTCAACGTCTGGAGCGACAACTTCGGCGCTTCGCACTTGCTGGCGCTCCGCAAGCGACCCAAAGGCGAGCCGCTCGGCGGGGGAAACCCGCTGCGCCCGGTGCGCGGCACCAAGCAGTCACTCGCGACGCTGCTGGCAGCGGTCGGTTTGATTCCGACCGGACTGGCGCTCGCGGGGGCCGCCGCTGCGATGCGGGGCGCCTGGCACCGCCGCGGCGAAGGCGCCGACGCGATCGCGATCCTGCTCGCGGGTGCGACGCTCGGGTCATTCGTGCTCTTCGTCTGGCAGGTCCCGATCTGGTCATCGATGAAGGCGACCTACCTGCTGACCGCCTCGGTCCCGTTCGGTTACTTCGTGGCGCGGGGCCTCGGTGCGCTCGCGCGCGCGCCGGCCGGTTTGCGTGTGACCGGCATCGCCGGAATCGTCCTGATGGCCGTGGTCTGCGCCCCGGTCTTTACGACGAACCTGATCTTTCCTACACGCGAGGACTCGATCGAGCGGCCCGGTGTCGAGGTGTTCTTTGGAGAACGGCCCGCCGTCCGATGGCCCAAGGGGACAATCCGCTCGCTCGAGCGCGCAATGTACACGAGTCCGTCCCGGACCCCGTTCTCGGCCGGCCGCGTCGCGCTCGCGTACGCGTACGCGTCGAGGTTCGATGACGCCCTGCGTGTCCTCGACCAGGCACTCATCACCAGACCGGAGCCCGAACTGCTCGCCACACGGGGTGCCTTGCTCGCCGGGCAGGGTCGGCTCGACGAGGCGGAGCGCGACCTGCGCAGCGCGCTCGAAGGGAACCCGACGCTGCCGCCCGCCTGGGCCTCGCTCGCCTATGTCCTCGGCCGGCAGGGTTCGCCGCAGGCGCCCGAGGTCCAGGCCACCGCGCGCAGAATGCGCGAGTGGGTGCCGCGCGGCTTTCCCTACGGCGCGGGCAACGGCCACGTCGCGAGACCGGCCGACAGTGACCGCTGGATGCTGGAGATCGACGAGGAGCGCGGACTCCGATTCTACCGTCCCCCCCGCGGACGCACGCTTCCCTAGGTGGCAGACTCGCAGGTGAGGGAGACCTCGACCCGGGTCCGGCTCGACGAGATCCGCGAGGCGGCGCGCGCGGTGATGGCGCGAGCCGTTTCGCTGCGCGCCGACCTCGAGCAACTCGACGCCCTCTCCGACGAACTCGACCCGAACGCCCCGGGACCCGCGCCCCCGGATCCGATCGCGCGGCCCTTCGGGGATCCCGAGAGCACGGCCGCGTTCGTGCTGACGCTCGACGCGATCAACTTCGGATCGGGCTGGTTCCCGCTGCTGGTGAAGCGGCCCGGGCTCTCGGGCTACTTCACCGTGGCGACGGCGCTGCGGGAGCACTTCGACCGGAACGGGCCCTGGAGCGCGCCCGAACTGTGCCGGCTCGAGGCCGGCCAGCTTGCGCGGGTCCTGGGACAGGCAGAGGCGCCGGAAGCAGTTCAAGAATTACTCGAACTTTTCGCGCTTGCGCTTCGCGACCTGGGTCGCTGGCTGCTGGAAGCCCACGCCGGTCGCTTCCTGTCCCCGGTCGAACGGGCGCGGGGTTCGGCCGAGCGCCTGGCCGAATCGGTGTCCGAGATGCCGCTGTTTCGGGACCTGGCACGCTATGGCGAACTGCGCGTGCCCTTCTACAAGCGGGCCCAGATCCTGGCGGCCGATCTCGCACTGGCGTTCGAGGGCCAGGGCCCGGGTGCGTTCCGCGACCTGGATCGACTGACGGTGTTCGCCGACAACCTGGTGCCGCACGTACTTCGCTGCCTCGGTGCCCTTCACTACGCACCCGAACTCGCGGACCGCATCGAGGCGGGCCAGGAGATCCCGTCGGGGTCGCGCGCGGAGATCGAGATCCGGGCCGCGGCCGTGTTCGCGGGGGAAAGGATCGCCGCACGCGCACGCGCACGCGGCCGGACCCTCACGGAAGCGGCCGTGGACCGCTGGCTCTGGACCCGCGGCCAGCACCCCGAGATCAAGGCACGGCCCCGGCACCGGACCCGCTCGACCTTCTACTGATCCAGGTGCGGGGTCAGTAACAGAGTACCGAGTGTACTTCGAGGTTCCCGAGCTTCTGTCGGCCGCCCAGGAAGTCGAGTTCGATCAAGAACGCGCAACCCACGACCTCGGCCCCCATGCGCGTCGCCAGCCTGGCAGCGGCCGCCGCCGTACCACCTGTCGCAATTACGTCGTCGAGCAACAGCACGCGCTGACCGGGCTGCACCGCGTCACGGTGGATCTCGATCTGGCCCTTGCCATATTCGAGTTCGTAGCTCTCGGCGATCGTGTCCCAGGGCAGCTTCCCGGGCTTTCGCGCGATCTGGAAGCCGGCGCCGAGCGCGAGCGCAACCGGCGGGCCGAAGATGAAGCCGCGTGACTCGACGCCGAGCACCAGGCTTACCTGCCGATCCCGAAACGGCTCGGCGAGCAGATCACAGGAAAGCTGGAGCAGTTCGGGGTCCTGCAGCAGCGGCGTGATGTCCTTGAACACGACCCCGGGCTTGGGAAAGTCCGCGACGTCACGGATCGCGGCCCGCAGGCGCTGGGTATCGTTCACGGAAGAGCTCACGGGAGATAGACCACGGGATCCTTCGGTGTTCTGTTGCGACGGATTTCGAAGTGCAGGTGGGGAGCCTCGGCGTTCCCGGAACTGCCGACCTCGCCGATCACCTCGCCCTGCTCGACGAAGTCCCCGACCTCGATGTAGTTCACCGAGTTGTGCGCGTACACGGTCGTGAATACGCCCGCGTGCTTGATGATGATCATGTTGCCGTAGCCGCGAAGCGAGTCGTCGCTGTAGATCACGCGGCCGGTTTCGGAGGCCCGAATCGGGGTGCCGCTCGGCGCCAGGATGTCGATCCCGTCGTGGTGGGAGCCGCGGCGCAGCCCGTACCGGCTCGAAACCTGGCCCGAGATCGGCCACTCGAAATCCAGATGCTCGGCTTTTCCTCGGGGATCACTCGAAGTCCAGACCGCGGCGCGTCCGACCGGCGGACGCCGGTTGCCGGGCGGAATCCGCAGTTCCTGCCCCGGCCAGATCTGGGCGCTGTCGCTGAGCTCGTTGGCGTTCGCGATCTCGGCGACCGTCGTGCCGTAGCGCTGCGAGATCGCCCAGAGCGTCTCGCCGCGCTGGACCGTATGATCGCTCCAGTCCCCCCGGTGAGCGGGGGGCGTCGAGGCGCAACCCGCGAGCGTAAAGGCCGCGAGCAGAGCGGCCCGAACCCAGAAACTCATGTGCTTCGACTCCTCCGACGTTGGATGCCTACGTAGACCGCCACGAGCGCGACCGCGCCCAGAACCAACCAGACGGTGTAGCGCTGAAGCAGCGGCCGCCAGAGTTCCTCGTTCTCGCCCGCCGCATAACCGACCCCGACCAGCACCGCGCTCCAGAGCCCGGCGCCGAGCCCCGTGTAAAACCCGAAGCGCCAGAGAGGCATGCGCGCAAGCCCGGCCGGGATCGAGATCAGTTGACGGATCGCCGGGATCAAGCGCCCCACGAAGGTGGTGATCTCGCCGTGGCGCTCGAAGTAGTGCTCGGCGCGTTCGAGCCCCGAGCCCTTGCCCGGGAGCCAGCGATCGATCCCCTCGACCACCCGCAGGAACGGCCGGCCCAGGTAGCGCGCGAGCCCGTAGTTGGTGAAGGCTCCGACCAGGCTCCCCGCGAGACCGGCCAGGATCGCCAGCCACGGGCTCATCTCGCCCTGCGCGGCCAGGTAGCCCGCCGGGATCAGTGCGACCTCGCTCGGAAAGGGCACGAACGACGACTCCACGGCCATCATCACGAAGATCCCGCCGTAGCCCCACTCGCGGACCAGTCCCACGATCCAGTCCACGGCCGTCCCGAGCCAGGAACTCAAGCACGCCCCTCCCCCCGACCCCTGAGGGTGGTCCACCCCCCGCCCGGTCGCCAGTCCCCAGACCCCGGGCGCGGAGCCCGGCGCTCGCGCCCGGGCGTGAAGGCGTCGCTATACTCGTCTTTGGCCGGGGCGTAGCGCAGCTTGGTAGCGCGTCTGAATGGGGTTCAGAAGGTCGCTGGTTCGAATCCAGTCGCCCCGACCAC
>JABSQV010000021.1 GCA_013215565.1 Myxococcales bacterium
ATTTTGGAGTTAAATCCACCCAGGAGCACCGCGAAAAGCGCTGGGCCGCTCGCCGGGGTGTGACCGGTCACCAACAGTAGAGAGAGGCTCTGAAGAGGCCCTGCAGGTCCTCCCGGGTCACGGGCCGGGGTGTGTTTTCGAGGAGCCGCTTCTGGGCAAACGCCCGGTCGGTGAGCGCATCCAGGTCAGCGGGACCGTATCCCAGGGCGTTCAGGCCGTTCGGAATGCCCGTGGTCTGCATCAACCGGATCAGGCCTTCAGCCAGCACCTCGCCGCCATCGGAGGGGCTGGTGCCCCGGACGTCGAGCCCGAGCGCGTCGGCGGCGCGCAGGTGCCGTTCGTCACAGGCGGGACCCGTGAAGCGAAACACCGCGGGCGAGTTCACGATCACCGAGATCCCGTGCGGCACCAGTGCGTGACCCGAGGGCCAGCCCGCGGGGTGGAAGTCCCGGACGAGTCCGGAGACGGCGTAGGACATGCCGTGGGGCAGGTGACATCCGGCGTTCCCGAAGCCGATGCCGGCCAGCATGCCCGCGAACATCAGAGCCTCGAGATCGTCCATGCTCGGGTCCTGCACGCCGCGCACCAGGTGCGCGCCGACGAGTCGGATCGCCTCGAGGCAGGCGAGGTCGCTGTAAGGATTTGCGCCCTGGCCGAGCGGCCGCTCGGACGGCGCCTCGGGCGCGTCCCGGCGCGTGAACGGTCGCGCGGTCCACGACTCGCAGGCGTGGCTGAATACGTCGAAGCCGTTGGCGGCCCGGACCTCGCGGGGAAGTGTCTGGAGCGAGAGCGGATCGAGGATGCCCAGGTTTGGCCTAAGGCGAGGACTCACGATCCCGGTCTTGGCCTGCAGTTCGAGCAGATCGAAGACCGCGATCCCCGTGCACTCGCTGGCGGTCCCAAAGCTCGTCGGGCACGCGATGTGCGGCTTGAGCGGGCCCGGGACCAGGGCGGCCCTGCCGATCGGTGCGTTGACGTACTCCAGTAGATCGGCCGGAAAGCTCGAGTAGAGATTCGAGGCCTTGCAGGTGTCCATCACGGAGCCGCCGCCCAGCGAGACGAAGCCGTCGAAGCCCCCTTCCGAGGCGAAGCGAGTGCCGGCCCGGATCGATCGGTCGGTCGGCTCTACCTCGACCTCGGGGTAGACGACGGCATCTACGCCCGCCTGCTGCAGCGAAGCAATCGCCCGGGCCAGCGGTTCCTGCTCCGCGACCCGGGGATCGGTGTAGACGGCCACCCGGGCCATCCCGAGTGCCCGCGCATCCTGCCCCAGTTCAGCGAGGGCGCCGCGGCCGAACTTGATCCTCGGGGCCTCTACCGAGAACACTCGGTCCCCGTGTTCGGTCGGCAGGTAGTAACTCCGGTCGCTCATCCGCGTCTCGATCGGGGGCGCATCGGAAGCATCTCCTGGCGAAGCCCGGGGTCCCGCATGCGCGGAGCCGGGTCTGCGGGAGTCTAATCCGAACGCGACCCCGAGCGATCTCCGCGTGTGACAGGCGGCGGCTGTTGCGGGTAGAGTTCGCGCGGCGTTCGGATCTGGTGCCCCACCCGGGAATGGGTCCGTGCCCGCTGAGGGGAGAAGGGGCTTGCTCCGCTGGATCCTGGCAGTCGCGGTCGGAATCGCAGTGCTCGTGGGCGCGGTCGTCTACTGGGCGCCGAGCCTGCTCCTGCATTACCCGGAGTTGATTGCGATCATCGCCGGAATCCGGGATCCGATCGGGCCCAACCGGCCCGTTGTCTGGCAGGCGGGGCCCGACACGCCGACCGCGGCACCCTCCGAGCGCCCCCCGAACGTGGTGGTGATCCTGGTCGACGACATGGGCTGGAATGATCTCAGCTGGAACGGGGGCGGCGTCGCGGATGGAAGCGTGCCGACGCCGAACATCAACTCCCTCGCGCGTGACGGGGTCGAGTTCAGCATGGGCTACGCGGGCAACGCGACCTGCGCGCCCTCCCGGGCCGCGATCCTGACCGGGCGCTACCCGCAGCGCTTCGGCTTCGAGTCCACACCCGCGCCTCCCGCGCTGGGAAATTTCGCGGCCAGGATGCGAAACGCGAACCTCGCGCCGGGTGAGCCGCCGGCCGTATTCAGAGCGGATCTGATCGATCAGGTTCCCGCGATGAACGACCAGGGGGTGCCGCCCAGCGAGATCACGCTCGCAGAACTGCTGCACGAGAACGGCTATCGCACCGCGATGCTGGGGAAGTGGCATCTCGGCGGGACAGAAGGGATGCGGCCCATGGAGCAGGGCTTCGACGAGTTCCTGGGGTTTCTGTCTGGAGCACAGCTTTTCGGGGATCCCGACGACCCTGAGATCATCAGTTCGAGACAACTCTTTGACCCGATCGACCTGTTCCTCTGGAAGTTGCTGCCCTTCGCGGTGACCAAGGACGGCGGGCCGCGCTTCGAGCCCGACGAGTACATGACCGACTACCTTTCTTCGGAAGCCGTGAAGGTGATCGAAGCGAACCGCAACCGGCCCTTCTTCCTCTACCTGGCCTACAATGCCCCGCACACACCGCTACAGGCGACGAAGGCGGACTACGACGCGCTCTCGCACATCGAAGATCACGCGACCCGCGTCTACGCGGGTATGATTCGCGCGCTCGATCGCGGGATCGGTCGGGTACTGGATGCGCTCGAGCGGAACGGGCTCGAAGAGAACACGCTCGTGATCTTCTCCAGCGACAACGGCGGCGCCAACTACATCGGGCTTCCGGATGTGAATAAGCCGTTTCGCGGCTGGAAGATGACCCTGTTCGAAGGCGGCCTGCACTCGCCCTTCTTCGTGAAGTGGCCGGTCGTGCTTCCGGCGGGCAAGAAGCTCGACACACCGATTGCTCACATCGACGTGTTCGCGACGGTGGCGGCCGCGGCCGGCGCGGAGATTCCGGCGGATCGGAAGATCGACGGCGTGAACCTGCTCCCCTTCGCCACGGGCGAGAAGTCGGGCGATGCGCACGAGGCTCTGTTCTGGCGCTCCGGTGACTACAGCTTGATCCTGGCCGGCGGTTGGAAGCTCCAGGTCTCGGGTCGCGAGGACAAGCGCTGGCTCTTCCATCTGGCCGACGACCCCACCGAGCAGCGCAATCTCATCGACACCGAACCCGAGAAGGCGGCCGAACTCGAGCGCCGCCTCGACGCCCACAATCAAGAATTGGGGCCGCGCCCCTGGCCGGTGCTGGTCGAAGCTCCGATCGCGATCGACCGTACCCTCGCGGAGCCGTACACGCCGGGGGAAGAATACGTCTACTGGCCGAACTAGGCCTAAGTCGGTTCGACCCTCGCGGGCGGTGGGCCCCGGGCGATTCAGGCGCGGATGCGACGCGCGACCGAAAGCGCCATGCCGTCGCCGGCGGGATCCGCGCCGCCCGTGACCTCGTTGCCCTCGATCCGGATCGCATGCACCATCGCGAATACGTAGCTCTGGTGATTCCGGATCACCTCGTAACCGGCGCGTTCGAGTTCACGAGTGACGTAGCGCGGAATTCGATTCGACACGTCGATCGCGTTGCTGGTCGCCGAGAAGCGCGGCGCCGAGACCGCGTCCGAAATCGACATGCCGTGATCGATCACGTTGAGCAGCGTCTGCAGTATCCCCATCGGGATCTGGGTCCCGCCGGGCGCCCCGATCACGAGCACCGGTTCGGAGCCGCGGAATACGATCGACGGACACAGCGAGGTGAAGCGGCTCTTTCCCGGCGCGATCGAGCCGGTCCGGCCCGGACGCGGATCGAAGACGCCCATGCAGCCGTTGTACATGAAGCCGAGTCCCTCGGTGACCACGCCCGAGGGCATGCCCAGGGAGTGCGTCATCGAGACGGCGTTCCCGTCCGCGTCGAGGACCGAGAGGTGCGTCGTGTTCGATGACTCCGCCTGCGTCGAGTCCAGGCGTTCGACCCGCGCGATCTGGCCGGACTCGATTTCGCGCGCCAGTTTCTTCGCGTACGCCTTGTCTACAAGCCGGTCGAGGGGCACGTCCACAAAGGCGGGATCCCCCACGAACCGGTCCTTGTCGCGCGTGGCCCGCTTCATCACCTCGCACAGCATGCGGATGTACTCGGGAGTGTTGTGCCCGAGCGCTGACAGGTCGAAGTACTCGAGCATCTGAAGCATTTCGATCAGCATCACCCCGCCTCCGGGCGGGCGGTTGGTTGCGATTCGGTACCCCCGGTACTCGCCCCAGAGCGGCTCGGTGTGCTCGGTCCGGTAGTTCTCGAGGTCTTCCAGTGTGAGCAGGCCGCCGTTGTGTTCCATGTCGGCCGCAATCTCGCGCGCAATTTCGCCGCGGTAGAAGAGTTCGGCGCCTGCTTCGGCGATCCGGCGCAGGCTGCGGGCGAGGTCGGGGTTGTGCACGCGCGAACCGGGCAGCGGAAGCTCGCCCTGGGCATCGCAGTAGATCTTTCGCGCCGCCTCGGTGTGCCGCAGGCGATCACCCGTGTAGACGCGGCCGGAATCGTCGCGCTGGGTCCAGAATCCGTACACGCGCGGGCGCACCACGAAGCCGGCTTCTGCGTGCTCGATCGCGGGGCGCACGACCTCGGCCCATGGGAGTGTCCCGTAGGCGCTCTGTGCCTCGTGGTATGCGAGCAGGCTGCCCGGAACCGTGATCGACTGGTAGCCCACGTCGTTCACCTGGTCGCGCAGCAGGAAGCCGAACCCGTCGCGGGCCTCGCCCTCGATCCGGTCGGCCCACATGTCGGGGCGCGCGCGGGCCGGCGCGCGCCCGTGGAAGTCGATCAGCTTGTGAACGCCATGTCCGGGCAGGTAGAGATGCAGGCTCCCGAAGCCCGCGATGCTCGTCATCTGGGGATCGACCACGCCCTGGACCAGCGCACACGTGATCGCCGCGTCGACTGCGTTGCCGCCGTCGCGCAGCACGAGGGCCCCTGCTTCGACGGCCTCGGGCTGCGGGGCCACGACCATTCCGACGGCCCCGGAAGCGCTGGCCGGGTGCGTCATGCGGGGCGCTTGCGCGGCGTCAAGCCGGCGTTCCGAGATCGAGCCCGAATAGCCGCTTGAATTCGCGGTAGTAGCCCTCGTCATCCGCGACGGCCCCGAGCGCTACCCATTCGTCGTCGGACATCTGCGCACGCCCCTCGGCCAGTTCGCGTCCGCCCCACGCGCAGGTGTAGCGGAAGCGCGGATTCTCGTCGGAGAGCGCACTCAGGATGGTCTCCGCAACCCGGTCGGCCTGTACGTTTGCCTCGATCCCCTTGGCGTAGAACCGGAGCATGCGCCGGTAGCTGGCTTCGTAGACCGTGGGCTCCGGATGGCCCACGTTCTTGGGCAGGATCGCGGTGCGGGTGACGCCGGGCTCGATCACGCTGACGCGCACACCGAAGGCCGCGACCTCCTGCGCCAGGTTCTCGCTCAGGCACTCGAGTGCCCACTTCGACGACGCGTACACCGTCTGGCCCAGAGCCGCGATCCGGCCCGCAACCGAGCTCAGGTTCACGATGTGGCCGGAACCTCGCTCGCGCATCGCGGGCAGCACCGCCTGGATGCAGCGGATCACGCCCCAGTAGTTGGTCTCGAAGACGACCCGGGCGTCTTCGATGTCGATGTCCTCGGTCGTTGCGTTCCAGCCGATCCCGGCGTTGTTGACGAGCACGTCGATCCGTCCGGCTTCCTCGAGCACGCGCGTGGTCGCGGCGCACACGGAGGTCGCGTCGGTGACGTCGAGTGCGAGTGGCTGGACCTCCCGCTGGTGCTCGGCGACCAGGGCCAACAGCTTCTCGGCCTTGCCGGTATCGCGCATGCCCGCGTACACGCGGTCGCCCGCAGCCGCGAGCCGCACGGCGGTCGCCCTCCCAATGCCCGAATTCGCTCCTGTGATCAGGACCGTTCGCATGCGCTTCCTCCAGTGCGGGCTCCGCGCGGCAGCCTTGGCCCGGGATCCCTTCGCGCGCACCATCCTACCCGGAAGGGCCGCGTGGAGGCGATGCGGACGGCTGTCTCCCGGGCCGCGTTCCTTCCCCGTCGCGCTTCGGGGAGCGTGCGTCGTTCAGGGCCCGGCCTGCTCGGGCCGACTCGCGTGTCGGTCGAGGCCGTTCACGCAGCGAATTTTCCGATTGTCGATCGTCTGCTGGAGCCGAGCCAGGCTGGCGGCTACGTGGTCCTTGGGGAGCTCCGGGTGGTTCAGGTGGTATACCAGCGCACGCCCGTGCACGAACTTTCGTTGACGGCCGAGGTTGTAGAGTCGCGCACCCAGGTCGGAATCTTCCCCGATGCCCCAGCCTTCGTAGTCTTCGTCGAGGCCGTTGATGCTCGCGAGGTCGTCCCGCCAGATCGCCAGGTTGCAGCCGAGCAGGCCGTACATTTCGCGGTTGCGCGCCACCATAGGAACGGGCAGCCGCACCGCCTTCAACATCCCCCCGAGTCGAAGGCGCCAGAACAGGGAGCGGATGCTGGTGGTGCCCTCGAGCACGGCCATGACCTGTGTCTCGGGAATGAATGCGCGCCGGCCCTGCACGAAGTAGCCGGGCTCGGCGAGCGCTTCGTGATCGGAAATACAGCGGGGGTGAGGCAGGCAATCGCCATCGAGGAAGACGACGTATTCGCCCGAGGCGAGCGAGAGGCAGGCGTTGAGGATTCGGTTCTTGCGAAATCCCTTGTCCGGATGCCAGCAGTGCAGGATCGGAACGCGGCTGTCGGCGGCCAGCGACTCCACCAGCATTTTGGTCTCGGGCGTCGAGCCGTCGTCGGCGATCAGGATCTCGTCTGGAACCCGCGAACCCGTCTGGAGCCGTTCGATCACGCGCTCGAGCGCCCGCGGGTTGTTGTAGGTGCTGATGATGACGCTGGTCGAGATCACGCCGGCTCCCGATCCGACTTCAGATCTTCTTCCAGCAGAAGGCTGTAGCGGTACACCGTCGAAAAGGCGAGGTAGCAGGCGATGTAGAAGCCCGGGAAACCGTCGAGGAATCCGCGCCGGATCACGTAGCAGCGAAAGAAGCGCCAGCAGGCCCGGAAGATGACCTCGGCCGACGACCAGCGCTTGCCCCGCTCCTGGAGGCGCTTCAGAAAGAGCGAGCCGAAGTAGGAGATCTTCCCCAGGTGATTTTCGAGGTCGTCGGCTGTGTAGTGGTGAAGGTCCCCGGCGAGTTTTCGGGCTTTCCCCTCGAGGTCGATCTTGTCGTGATCCGCGCCGCCGCCGCTCCTGCCGGAACCCCGGCGGAAGAGTCGCAGTACGTGGTCCGGATACCAATCTCCGTGCGTGATCCAGCGCCCCAGGAACCAGACCTTACGCGCGAAGTAGGCGCCCGAAACACCCGGGGCATCCGCGCTCACGAACTCCACCAGGGATCTCCTCAGCGGCTCGGAGAACTCCTCGTCGGCGTCCAGGAGCAGCACCCAGGGGTGGGTCGCGTAGTCGATCGCGATCTGCTTCTGATCCCGCTGCCCGTGCCAGGGATGCTCGTAGGTCCGGGCGCCAAACTCCTCGCGCGCGATCCGCTCCGTATCATCGCTGCAGTCGTTGTGGACCACCACGATCTCTTCGGCCAGGTCTGCGATGCTGCCGAGGCTCCGCCGGATTCGATGCGCCTCGTTGCGTGCGATCATCACCACGCTCAGCGGTAACCGGTTCGGCTCGTGCATGGCTGGAGATGATCGGGATGGGGAGGCCGAATTTCAAGCGCCGGGCCCTGATCCAGGTCAGAGTTCTTCTTCGACCTCGATTGTATCGGAGTTGCCTTCCATGATGACGAGGGTGCCGTCGCGCCCCAGGGTCACGGGTCCGTCGTAGGTTTCCTCGACACCCTGGAGAAAGATCGTCTCCATCGGCGCAATCAGGAGCGGTGGCACGATGTGGTAGTAGAGCAGGTGATTCGCGCCCGCGTCGCGTGCGATCTCGGCGGCTTCGACCGGGGTGGCGTGGTAGGTCAGGATGTCGCGCGTGATCTTTGCCAGTCGCTCGTTTCCGGCAGCCTGGGCTGCGGCGGTCAGTTGCGCGACGAGCTGTGGTGCCAGCGCCTCGTGGACCAGCAGGTCGGTACCCTTCGCCGCGCGTTCGAGATTCGCGGACTTGACGGTATCACCGCTGATCACGACCGAGCGATCCTTGTAATCGAAGCGGTAGCCGACCGCGGGCGCCACCGGGGCATGGTCGACCCGGAATGCGGTCACGCGGACGCCGTCGCGGTCGATCAAGACGAGATCCTGACCCGGCGCGGGCTCGGGGAACGGAACCGCGACGCCGCCGGCGCCGCCGGCGGGTACCAGGTCCTCTCCGTGGTGAGCGGTACGGCTGGCCCGAGAGTTCGCGTAGGCGCGGTTGATGCCTTCGACGACTTCCTCGACGCCCTCCGGACCATAGACCGGGAGCGGATCCGAGCTTCCGCTGTTGGCCCAGCGCTGCATCTCGAGTTCTCCGAGTCCGTCGATGTGGTCGGAGTGAAAGTGGGTCAATAGCACCGCATCGACCCTGGCCGGCGGAATCCGCATGCGCGCCAGGATCCGCGCCGAGCCCGAGCCGGAATCGACGATATACAGCCGGTCGCCTGCGACCACCGCCACGCAGGGGCCGGAACGCGCGGGATCCGGCAGGGGAGAGCCCGCGCCGCAGAGCGCGACGTGGAGTCCGTCCGGGAGTGTATCCAGCAGGCTGCTGCGCATGTTCTGGCTCGCCACGTTTCGGACGATCCACAGCGTGAGGTCGGTGCGGAACAGATAGGCGAGTGCCCCCAGCACGACGATGACGACGCCCAGGCCGAGCAGCACACGCTTCATCTAGGGGTCTCCGCTGCCCCCGAAGCGGGCGAGGCGGCCGCATCCTTGCACAGGCCCAGCGCGGGTGCCAGGCCTACGTAGCTTCGCAAAGAAGCGGTCCGGGACCAGTTGGGCCGGAGCGGAATTCGCGCTCGTTCTGCGGATGTCTTCAGTGGAACCTCGCCGTGTCGGCCGCGCTCGCTCAGACTCTCGGACGCCGGTCCTTCCAGGGGCTCGCCTGCTCGAGCTGCGCGGCCAGCCGGTAGAGCCCGGATTCGTTGCCGTAGGGGCCCGCGAACTGGATCCCGATCGGGAGTCCGGCTTCGTTCCAGGCCAGCGGCACCGACATGGCCGGGTTTCCGGCGACGTTGAAGAGCGACGTGAATGCGACCGCGAACGCGATGTCGGTCTGGAAGCCCTCGACGTCGGGACGCGAGAGGCTGAGCCGGCCCAGTTCGAGTGGCGGCGAGGCCATGGTCGGAGAGAGCAGCACGTCGTAGTCGTCGAAGAGCGCGGCTACGCGCCGGCCCACAGCGTGGATCGTGCGGGTGGCGCGTGCGTAGTCGGCGGCCTTCGCGTTGTCGGCCGCGAGCGCCGAGAAGTAGGTGATGGGTTCCAGTCCCTCGGGTCCGAACTCTCTCCCGAGCGCGACGGCACGGTCCTCGGCCACCGAGCGGATGTTGGCGCCGATGATGGTCATGGTCGCGCGTCCCAGTTCCGCGGCGTCGAGTTCGATCTCGGCGGGTTCGACCGCGTGGCCCAGGCGCTCGCAGAGGCGCGCCGCGTCCTCGACCGCGGCCCGGCAGTCGGCGTGGAGTTCCGCATCGTTGAAGGGCCGCGTGATCAGGGCGATCCGCAACCGCCCCGGGTCTGCCCCGACCTCTTCGAGGAACGGGCGCGGCGGTGCCGGGGCGCAGTAGGGCGCGCCGACGTCCGGGCCCGCGGTCGCGTCGAGCATCGCGGCGCAGTCGCGCACCGAGCGGGTCAGCACGTGGGCCGTGCTCATGCCGCCCCAGCCCTCTCCGACGTCGGGTCCCATCGGGTTCCTTCCGCGGGTCGGCTTCATGCCGAACAGGCCGCAGCACGATGCCGGAATCCGGATCGAGCCTCCGCCGTCGCTGGCGTTCGCGAGGGGCAGGATCCCGGCGGCCACGCACGCGGCCGCACCGCCCGAGGATCCGCCAGGCGTGTGCGCCGGATGCCAGGGGTTGTGGGTTTCCCCGTGCAGGGCCGATTCGGTCGTGGCCGTGAACCCGAACTCGGGCGAGGCGGTCCGCCCGAAGATCGCGAGTCCGGCGCGCCGGTAGCGCGCGACCAGTTCCGTATCGTGGTCGGGCACGAACCCGTCGAAGAGTTTGGATCCGTTCGAGATAGGCTGTCCGGCAAAATAGGCGTGCAGGTCCTTGAGCAGGAACGGCACGCCGCGGAAGGGGCCGTCCGGAAGACCCTGCTGAACCGCGGCTCGGGCCTCGTCGACCCATTCGTAGACCACTGCATTGAGCGTCGGGTTCAGGCGCTCGACGCGTTCGATCGCGGCATCGAGCAGCTCCTCGGGCTTCACCTCGCGCTTGGAGACGAGTTCCGCCAGTCCGAGTCCGTCATAGGCTTCGTAGTCCTGCACGCCCTGCCTCCTGGTTCGCCGGGTTGCTTCCCGGGGCTGCCGCCGATTATATGGGGTTCCGCCGAACGAGCGGGGAGGCAGCTCGATGGAAGTACTGATCGAGACCGCAACGCGGGTCGGCGACATTCTGCGCGCGCGCGGCGAATCGGTCGCGATCGCGGAGGGCGCCTGCGGGGGGCTGGTTTCGGCGGGCCTGATCGCGGTTCCGGGCGCCTCGAGCTTCTTCGTGGCCGGGAGCGTCCTCTACACCCGGCCGGCCTTCGAGCAGATCCTGGGCGACCGGCGTATGGCGCTCCGGGGCCTCCGCGGCAGCACGGAACCGTTCTCACTGGAACTGGCCCGAATCGCGCGCGAGCAGTTCGCGAGCACCTGGGCGATCGGCGAGAGCGGTGCCGCCGGGCCGACCGGCAACCGCTACGGGGACGCGGCCGGCCACGCGGCGCTCGCGGTCGCGGGTCCGGTCGAGAAGACGCTCACGCTCGAAACCGGCCTCGACGATCGCCAGCAGAACATGTGGCGCTTTGCGGCCGCGGCGCTCGATCTGCTCGAACAGGCGCTGGCCGAAGCCGGCTCCTCGTCAGTCGTCGACTAGCGCCGAGAGCCGCTTCGGGGCGACCTGGCGATAGCCGTCCTTGATGACCTCGTGGAGTTCGTCCCAGTCGAGCTTGCCGTCGAGGTATACGCCGAGCCAGCCGCGCGGCCCGAAGTAGGGCGGGACGAAAAAGCGGTCCGGGTCGAACTCGACCAGGATGTCGCGAACGTCTCGCGGCGAACTGCACCAGAGTGCGACGCGCCCGTCGTCGTGAAAATTGTCGGCGAACAGCCCGAACATCTTGTCGCGCACGCGAAAGGTGGGCCGATTCCACGCGACCTTCTCGGTCGTCTCGGGGAGCGCCAGGCACAGCTTGCGAAGTCTCGTGAGCGGGTCGGCCTTCCTCGGCATGGCGATCGATCCAGCGTCTTCCGCGAGGTCTTCTAGAGTCGGTACACGCGGATCGCGGTCCCGCGGAACATGGCGTCCTTCTCGTCTTCGGAGAAGTCCCGAACGATCTTCTTGAGGCCGTTCCAGAGCACGTGGTAGGAGATCGAGAGCTTGTCGACCGGGAAGTTACTCTCGAACATGCAGCGTTCCGGCGTGAAGCACTCGATCATGTGTAGGTAGTAGGGCGCCTGGGCTTCGACGAACTCGTCCGAGCCCGGCGGAAGCTCGCGTCCCATCCAGCCGAAACCGTTGTCGGGCATCGCGAGTCCCCCGAGCTTGGCGACCACGTTCGGACACTCGGCGAGTTCGGCCACATCCTTTTTCCACTGCTCGAAGATCTCGGCGCGCCGGCCCGCGAAGCGGCCTACGCCGAGCGGCGTGCCGAAGTGATCGAGCACCATTTTGGTGTCCGGGACCGCGCGCGCGAGTCCCGCGAAGGCCGGGTTCTGGTGGTGGTAGTGCCAGGCGTCGTAGCTGTAGCCGAGCTCACCGAGTCGCTTTAGCCCGCGCTGGAACTCCGCGTCCTGGTAGAGCCCCTCCGGTGCGGCGCCCGGGATCATCAGCGCACCCGGGTCCCGGTCGCGTGCTCCGGCGTGGCGGATCCCGCGAAACAGTCCTCGGCCGGCCTCTTCGTGGCCCGCCAGGACCTCTTCGACAGAATCGCCGAGCTGGAGGTCCGCGTGGGAGACGATCGCGGCGATCTCGGCCACACCCGGGCCGCCCTTCCGGCTCTGCGCCGCCTGCTCCGCCACGAACTCGGTCTCGCCGAGCGGGCGCAGGTGTTCGGGGCCGGCGCTCCGGTACTCGGCCCGACACTCCAGGAACACGGTCTTTTCGATCCGGTGCCCGCTGTCGGTGTCGGCCCAGAGATCTTCGAGCAGGTACTGGGGCATGATTCCGCGGTCGTGCCAGAGGTGGTGGTGCGGATCGACGATCGGACGCTCCGGCTCGACGATCTCTTCCTCGACCAGGCTGTGCCACGGACCGAGTTCGCCCAGGCTCTGAACCATTTGCGACTCCTCCGATTCGCGGACGCGAGACGATTCCGCAGCCCGCCGCCCGGATTGTACAGGGTGTGATCGCGATCCGGCACGCCCGCTGTCAAAGACGCATCTCCTTCGGCGGTGCAAGTCGCACCCCGACCGAAGCCACGACTCCGTCGTCGCTGCATTCCAGCGAGCGCCGAAGCGGGGCCTCGAGTTTGAGGGCGCTCGGACCTTCCCCTATTATTCCCCGGCGCGCGCTCTCCAGCATTCCCCACGAAGCCTGCCCGCGGATTGGGGCGCTGGAGGCCCGGGCTCCGCATGACGAGCTACAACCTTACCCATCTGAAGCAACTCGAGGCCGAGAGCATCCACATCATTCGCGAGGTGGCGGCGGAGTTTCACAAGCCCGTGATGCTCTACTCGATCGGCAAGGATTCGTCGGTGATGGTGCGGCTCGCACAGAAGGCGTTCTATCCGGCGAAGCCGCCGTTTCCGCTTCTCCACGTCGACACGACCTGGAAGTTCCGCGAGATGATCGAGTTTCGCGAGAAGTACGCACGCCGGGAGCTCGGTCTCGAGGTGCTGGTGTACACCAACGAAGAGGGCCGGCGGCACGGCATTCACCCTCTCGAGGACAGCGAGAAGCACACGGAACTGATGAAGACCGACGCGCTCAAGCAGGCGCTCGAGCGCTGGGGTTTCGATGCCGCCCTTGGCGGCGCTCGCCGGGACGAGGAAAAGTCGCGCGCGAAGGAGCGCATCTTCTCGTTTCGTGATCGCTCGCATCGCTGGGATCCCAAGAGCCAGCGTCCGGAGCTCTGGAGCCTCTACAACACGAAGGTGAACAAGGGGGAGAGCATTCGTGTCTTCCCTCTCTCGAACTGGACCGAACTGGACGTATGGCAGTACATCTACCTGGAGCAGATTCCGATCGTTCCGCTCTACCTCGCCCGGGAACGTCCAGTCGTGGAGAGAGAAGGAGTCTTGGTACTGGTCGACGATGACCGCCTCGAGTTGCGCGAGGGCGAACAGCCACAGATGAAGTGGGTGCGCTTTCGCACCCTCGGCTGCTACCCGCTCTCGGGCGCGGTGGAGTCACGCGCGACCACGCTCCCCGAGATCATCCAGGAAATGCTGCTGTGTACCACCTCGGAACGGCAGGGCCGCCTGATCGACCAGGACGAGGGCGGCGTGGGAATGGAAGAGAAGAAGAAGCGCGGCTATTTCTGAAGGCCGGGCTCCGTGCGCGGCGAGCGAGCATGTCTCATCAATCCGACCTCATCGCAACCGACATCGATGCCTACCTCGCGCAGCACGAGCGCAAGGAACTGCTGCGCTTCCTGACCTGCGGAAGCGTCGACGATGGGAAGAGCACGCTGATCGGCCGCCTGTTCCTGGATGCCAAGCTGATCTACGAAGATACCCTGAGGGCGCTAGAGGCGGAGTCGGTGACGCAGGGCACCACCGGCGGGGACCTGGACCCGGCGCTGTTCACCGATGGGCTCAAGGCCGAGCGCGAGCAGGGGATCACCATCGACGTCGCCTACCGCTACTTCTCGACCGCGAAGCGGAAGTTCATCATCGCGGATACGCCCGGCCATGAGCAGTACACGCGAAACATGGCCACCGGCGCCTCCACCTGCGACCTGGCCGTGATCCTGATCGATGCTGTCCACGGCGTGGTCGAGCAGACGAAGCGGCACAGCTTCATCGTGTCTCTGCTCGGCATCAAACACGTCCTGGTCGCGGTCAACAAGATGGACTTGGTGGGTTACGACGAGTCCATCTTCGAGCGCATCCGGGCCGAGTACCGAGACTTCTCTGCGAGGCTCGACGTTCCCGACCTGCATTTCATTCCGGTCTCGGCGCTTCACGGAGATAACGTCGTCGAAGCCAGAGAGAACATGGCCTGGTACGGCGGGCAGACCCTGATGACGTTTCTCGACAACGTGTATATCGGCTCGGACCGAAACTTGGAGGACTTTCGCTTCTCCGTCCAGTATGTGAACCGCCCGGGCCCGGAATTCCGGGGCTTCTGCGGGACGATTGCTTCCGGGATCGTTCGAAAGGGAGACGAGGTGATCGCGCTGCCCTCGCGGCGCAAGAGTCGGGTGAAGTCGATCGTCACCTTCGATGGGGAATTGGACGAGGCCTTCACGCCGCAGAGTGTGACCCTCACCCTGGAGGACGAGATCGACGTCAGCCGCGGGGACATGATCGTGCGACCGGGGAATATTCCGCGGAGCGAAGCAAAGGTAGATGCGCTGGTGGTCTGGATGCACGAAGCTCCGCTGGTGCCGGGCAAGTCCTATCTCTTCAAGCAAACGAGCAAGAGCGTGACGGGAACGGTCGAGACGCTCCGCTACCGGGTCGACGTCAACACCCTGCACCGGAGCGAGGCGCCGGTGCTGGGTCTGAACGAGATCGGTCGCTGCACGGTCTCGCTGAACGAGCCGGTGTATTTTGACAGCTACCGGCGGAACCGCGCGACGGGGGCCTTCGTCATCGTGGACCGGATCAGCAATCTCACACTGGGGGCGGGCATGATCATGGATCGCCGCACCGGGGAGTCGCCGCTCCAGCATTGGGATTCCGAGCCCAGTACGGGTCCCGGGGCTCGCGATGTGAGCGACGTCTCGGCCGCGGAGCGTTCGGCGCGTTTCGGCCAGCGGCCGTGTACGATCCTGCTGACCGGGCTGACGGGGTCGGGAAAGACCACGATCGCGCGCGCGCTCGAACGGCGGCTCTTCGAGCAGGGGCGGGCGTGCGCGGTGTTGGACGGCGAGGACATGCGACAGGGGATCAGCCGTGACCTCGGGTTTGGTGCGGACGAGCGCAGCGAGAACCTCCGGAGGAGTGCCGAGGTCGCAAAGATTCTCAACGACGCCGGACTGATCTGTATCGGCGCTTTCGTGGCTCCGAGCCAGGCGGTTCGCGCGCGCGCTGCAGGCGTGGTCGGAGAGCAGCGCTTCCTGGTCGTCCACGTCTCGGCCCCGCTCGAGGTCTGCCGGGAGCGCGACCCGAACGGCCACTACGCACTCGCGGATTCCGGCGAGATCGCGCACTTCCCGGGCGTGTCCGCACCTTACGAGGCGCCCGAGTTGCCGGACCTCATACTCTCGACGGATCAGTGGCCGGTCGACGAATGTGTGGATCGGATCACTGGGCTTCTGGAAACGCGCGGGTTCCTGTCTCCCATGAGTTGAGGATCCCCTGGGCTGCGCCGGCTCGACGGGACTGTGTTGCCTGCGCGGGCCGGGTGCCGGGGTCAGGCGATGCTAGGGCGGGGCCCGGCGCGCTGAAAGCGCGTTCGCGGTAGGCTAAGCTCTGCCCGCCACTTTCGGAGTTTCATGTCGATCAACCTGGACCAGAGTTCGATTCTCGTCACGGGAGGTGCCGGCTTTCTCGGCAAGCATGTGGTTGCCGAACTCGAGCAGCGCGGGGCCACGCAAATCTTTGTCCCCCGCAGCGCCGACTACGACCTGGTTTCGGGGGACGGGGTTCGCCGCCTTTTCGAACGGGTCGAACCCGACGTGGTGATTCATCTGGCCGCGGTCGTGGGCGGGATCGGGGCCAACCGGCGCCACCCGGGGCGTTTCTTCTACGAGAACCTGATGATGGGGGTCCAACTCGTGGAGGAGTCGCGGCGCTGCGGGGTCGAGAAGTTCGTGGCGGTGGGCACGGTCTGTAGCTACCCGAAGTTCGCGCCGATTCCGTTCCGTGAGGACAGCCTCTGGGACGGTTATCCCGAGGAGACCAACGCCCCCTACGGCCTGGCAAAGAAGATGCTTCTGGTACAGACGCAGGCCTACCAGCAGGAGTACGGATTCAACGGGATCTTTCTGTTGCCCGTGAACCTGTATGGCCCGGGCGACAACTTCGACCCCGAGAGCAGCCACGTGATCCCGGCGCTGATTCGGAAGTTCGTCGAGGCGCGCGAGTCCGGCGCGGAGTCCGTCGATGCCTGGGGAACCGGGTCTGCCTCACGCGAGTTCCTGTTCGTGGAAGACGCCGCGCGCGGGATCGTGCTGGCGACCGAGCGCTACAAGCGCTCCGAGCCCGTCAACCTCGGGACGGGCCGGGAGATCACGATTCGGGAACTGGCCGAGAAAATTCGCGATCTGGCGGGGTTCGAGGGCGGCATTCGCTGGGATGCGAGCCAGCCCGACGGCCAGCCGCGCCGCTGTCTCGACGTGCAGCGCGCGCTGGAGTTCGGCTTTCGGGCAGAGACGGGCTTCGACGAAGGGCTGCAGCGCACCGTCGACTGGTACCTGGCCCACCGCTGAGCGGGGTCTCGCGGGTTACCTGTTTCGCCGGTCGAAGATCCAGATCGAGCCCAGGCGAAGATCGGGTCTCTCGTCGCGCAGCCAGCGCGCGTGATCGGGATCGATTTCGACCCGTTGGCCGTCCGGTCCCCTGGCCGGATATGGATAGCCCATCAGGTAGTTCACGCTGACGGCCACCAGTCCCTTGACCGGGAGTGTCGGGACGAGGCGGTAGTCGATGCCGTACTGCCCGGGATCCACGTGACCGAAGTAGAGCAGGAAGACGGGCGCATCCTGAGAATCCAACTCGAACCCCGCGAGCGCATCGGGTAGGCGGTACAGGTCCTGGCCCCAGTCCAGATTCGAGTCGATCAGGATCCGGTGTCCGCGGGCCTCCGTCCCGGCCGCAAGATTGAAGTGGGAGAGATAGCTGGGGTGCGTGAGGCCGATCGTGACGGCGAGCCACGCGAGGCTGAGCGCCGGGACCCAGAACGCCGCGCGGCCCCGAAGACCCGCGAAAATGCCGGCGATCAAGATGTAGAGGAAGGGAAGCAGAGGCAGCAGGTAACGGATCCCGAGCTTTGCGCGGTTGGCGCCGATCAGGGCGGCGCCCAGCGCGACGAGCGGGATCAGGAGTGTTGCCAGTTCGCGAGCGGGCAGGCGTTGTTTCGAAAAGAAGCGCCGCGGGAACGCGACTCCAGCGAGTAGCAGGGCCAGGATCGGGAGTGGGGTCTTGCTCAGAAAGGCGATCGGGTCGTGGTACCAGTGGCCTTCCTGCGACCACTCCCCGAGCAGGTAGCTCCCGAACTCGCCGCGTTCCGTGTCGAGCTTGACCGCGTCGAACCCCGTCACGTAGTCCTCGGGGAGGGGAACGGGAAGAGCGGCCGGAAGCGCATCCTGCAGGGCCTGGCCGAAGCCCGACACCAGCGGGAAGCTTCCCAGCGGCGTGAAGCTGCCCTTGAAGCCCATCCCGAGGTTGACGGTTACGAGTGCGCAGATGCTCACCAGCGCCAGTTCGAAGACCGCGCGCCCGGGCCGCGCCTGCCGCCAGACGAGTACGATCAGGAAGATCGCGGGAGCCAGCAGCAGGGCCGTGTACTTGATCGAGAGGGCCGCACCCCAGGCGATACCCGCGAGTGCGAAGCGTCCCGGGGCCGGGCGCTTGCAGGCCGCGCGCAGCAGGTAGACGCAGAGCAGCACACCGAACATGCAACCCACGTCAACGGTGGCGAGGTGCGCGTGGGCCAGCACCACTGGAGTCAGAAGGAACAGCGTGGTGGTCAGCGCGGCCGCGCGTCTGCCGAAGAGTTGTGCGGCCCAGAGCGCCAGCAGCGCCCCCGTGCCGAGCCCGAACAGTGCGACCACGACCCGGGCGGGAAAGAAGAGACCCAGAAAATCCCTCGCGTTCGCGCGGGAAAAGCGCTCGGCGTAGCGCCAGGGGCCCCATCCCTGTGCCAGATCCCCCGCTTCGGGGGCCGGAACCCGGAGCCCCGGGTGAAGCGTGAGCGGCAGGGCCATCAGCATCTTGAACAGCGGCGGGTTCTTGGCGAAGAGCGTGAAGTTCGCCTGGTCGAGATAGACGGCGCCCGCGGGCAGGTGTGCGAACTCGTCCACGGTCGGTGTCTCGAGGCGGGCCGCGTCCACGCAGAGGACGAGGAAGAGCAGCCCCGCGGACAGCAGAAGCGCGCGTTCGGCCCAGAAAGAGGGATTCGAAGGCAGGCCCCGGCTCCCTTCCCCGCCGCGTTTCGGACTGGCCCGGGCGGAGCACAAGCATAGGCGAGAACGGGAGAACGGGCTGCCCCGCGTGGCACCCGATGTAGGGAACCGCGAATCCGCAGCCAGTCGCTCTGGCCGGAGGGCCCCCTGCTTGCGTAAGATCGCGGCCAGGAGGTACGGAATGGGGATCTCGAGCTCGGAACTGCTCCGCGAAGCTCAGGAATTGCTGCCGGGGGCCGTGAAGCTACGGCGCCGCATCCACATGCACCCGGAACTGGGCCTGGAGCTTCCCGAGACCAAGGCGGCGGTGCTCGAGAACCTCGAAGGCTTGGATCTCCAACTCCTGGAGTCGGGGACCACCAGCGGGCTGGTGGCGGTGCTCCGCGGCGCGCGGCCGGGGCCGACACTCGTGCTCCGTGGCGACATGGACGCATTGCCGATGCCCGAGGACACCGAACTCGAGTTCAAATCGAAGGTCCCGGGGGCCATGCACGCGTGCGGCCACGACTCGCACGTCGCGATGCTGGCACAGGCTGCGCGACTGCTCGACCAGCATCGCGATCAACTCTCGGGCACGGTCAAGTTCATGTTTCAGCCGGGCGAAGAGGGCCATGCGGGTGCAAAGCACATGCTCGACGAGGGGTTGCTCGATGACGCAGATGCCGCGTTTGCGCTTCACATCTTTCCGCTGCTGCCACTCGGCACGATCGCAACTCGACCGGGGGCGATACTCGCCGCTGCTGACGGGTTCTCTATTGAGATCGTCGGCAAGGGCGGTCATGCCTCGATGCCGCACCACGCCGTCGATCCGATTCCGGTTGCCTGCGAGCTCGTGCAGGCGCTCCAGTCCTTCGTCACGCGGCGCGTGGACGCGTTTGATCCCGCGGTGCTGACGGTTTCCCAGATCCAGGGGGGAACAGCCGGCAACGTCATTCCCGAAACCGCCACGCTGAGCGGCACGATTCGGACGGTCTCCGAGCGCACGCGCCAGCGGGTGCACGAGGGAATCCAGCAGCTCGCAAAGGGGATCGCCGCGGCACATGGTCTCGAGGCGCGCGTGACCCTGGTCACCGGGTATCCGGTCACCCTGAACCACCCTGGCTTTACCGACTTCGCAATGCAGACCGCGCGCGAGTTGCTCGGCCCGGAGTGTGTGATCGAGCAACCCAGCCCCGCCATGGGGGCCGAGGACTGGTCCTACGTGCTCCAGCGCGTGCCGGGTGCGATGGCGTTTCTGGGCGTGCGGCCGGAAGACGCCGAACCCGCGCCCTGCCACTCGAACCGCATGGTCCTGAACGAGGCGGGCATGGTGCAGGGCATCGCGCTGCACGCGGCTGTGGCGCTTCGCTACCTGGACGGCCAGGCACGGAACTTCGCCGGGGCCTGAGTCCGCGTTCGCGAGACCGGTCCAGCGAGGTCGGCGCGACCGCCTAACGCTTTGTGAGCCAGGTTGCCGGGTGAGCCTCCGGCGGGAACAGGCTGCCCTGCCAACGCTGCATGCCGCCGATCCAGCGGTCGACATCTAGGCTCTTGCGCCTTATGTACTCGCTCACCTCGGGGTGGGGCAGGATGTGGAAGCGCTCTTCGCGCATCGCGTCGCAGACGATCCCAGCGACTTCTTCGGGCTGGAGCACACCGTCCTGACTCGCGACTCCGGCCCCGTCCTCGGCCGAGGCTCGCAGCTTGTCGGCATCCGGGCTGTTCCGTCCGATGTTCGTCGCGACGGCCTGCGGGCACAGGACCGAGACCTTGATGCCCTGGTGCCCGTGGGTGATCGCGATCCACTCGGCCAGCGCCACGGCCGCATGCTTCGTCACGGCGTAGTGGAGCGACCCGAACTGGGAGAGTAAGCCCGCGGCAGAAGCGGTACTCAGTACGTAGCCCTCGCCGCGCTCGACCATGCGCGGGATCACGGCCCGAGCCGCGTACAGGTGCGCGACCACGTGCACCTCCCACATGCGCTGAAGATCCTCGACCGGGGCTTCGAGCCCCCCGAGCGTCGCGTAGCCGGCGTTGGAGAAGAACACGTCGATGGGTCCGCGCTCGCGTTCGACGGCTTCCACGAGTGCCCGGACGGCGGCTTCATCGGCCACGTCCAGCGCTGCGGCGCTCCCTCCGACCCGGTCTGCGACGGCCTTGGCGCCGGCCTCGTCCCGGTCCACCACCACCAGGTGCCGGGCCCCGTCGGCGTGGAAGCGCTCCACGACCGCGCGGCCGATGCCGCTGGCGCCGCCGGTCACGATCGCGATCCGATTCTGGATTTCCATGAAACCGACCCTCCTCGAGGTCCAAGCGCTCTTCCACGCCCGCGCTGAAGTAAGATCGCCGGGTAGGATGCCCGTTCGAGGGGCGGGACATCAAGCGAGGCGGAAGTGTCTTCCCGGGGGCGGGCTGAGTCAGATCGAGAACCCCGAAATCGCCGCGGGCCAGGCTCAGCCGCCCGTCCAGCGGGAGAACTCCAGGGGCAGACGCGTGCGCGCGTACCCGCATGCAGGAGAATCGAATGGCCGAGAAGATGAACATCGAAACCGTCCGTGAACTCGCGCTCAAGTACCGCAACTGGGGCAGGTGGGGGACCGACGACGAACTGGGCACGCTGAACCATGTCACGCCGGAAAAGGTCGTAGAGGCGGCGCGGCTGGTGAAGCAGGGCAGGGTTCTGTCTCTGTCGATCGCGTTCGACTCGAACGGACCCCAGACGGGCTTCGGGGGCCGGACCAACCCGGTCCACTACATGCTGCAGGACGGCGGGGACGTCGCCTCCGGGGCCCAGGACTATCTCCCCGGGCTGCGTTACTGCGACGACGCGGTGTCGATGCCGCTGCAGTGCGCGACCCAGTGGGATGCGCTCTCGCACATCTACTTCGATGGCAAGATGTACAACGACCGCGGACCTGAACTCGTCAACAGCAACGGAGCCCAGGCGAACTCGATCGACAAGATGAAGGAGAAGATCGTTTCGCGCGGGGTGTTGCTCGACATCCCGCGGCAGCGCGCAAAGGACTGGTTGGAGCCCGGAGAGGCAATCTATCCCGCCGATCTCGACGCTGCGGCCGAGGCCGCCGGGATCCAGGTCGGGACCGGAGACATTGCGCTCATCCGCACCGGTCAGATCGCGCAGGTTCGCTCGCAGGGTAGTTGGGGCCAGTACGCGGGCGGCCCGGCGCCCGGCTTGAGCCTCAGCTGTGCCGGCTGGTTGGCCGAGCACGAGATCGCGGGCTACGCGACCGACACCTGGGGGACCGAGGTCATTCCGAACGAAACCGAAGACGTTTTCCAGCCGCTCCACTGCGTCGCAATCGTGAACATGGGCATGCTCGTCGGGGAGATCTTCGACCTCGAGGGGCTGGCGGCCGACTGTGCCCAGGACGGTGTCTACGAGTTCATGTTCGTCGCGCCGCCGCTCGCGATCACGGGCGCGGTGGGTTCTCCAATCAACCCACAGGCGATCAAGTAAGCCATCGCCATCGGGAGGGATCCGGCGGAGTGCGAGTCCTCTGCAATCGAGAACTCGCTCGACTCGAGCCCGGAGTTCTCCAGCCCAACCCCGATCTCCAAACGTCCATCGGCGGGTCGCAGCCGCCGCGGTGGGTCAGGCGTTCAGGCCAGCGCTGGAGGGGGATTCCGGGGCCGCGGGTTTGAATGCCAAGACCAGAAGGTTCTTTCCCAGTACTCGACCAAAGATCGAATCCAGCACCCGGCTCAGAGGAAACAGGAACCGGTCGTAGAACTGGACGGCGCGGACGCTGAGTCCGCCGTCGGAATCTCCGACGAAACGGTAGGCGAGCGCAGCGAGAAACCCGATACAGTCGATGTAGGTTGCCCGTTCGACCCTGAATCCAGCTGCCTCGACCTGCTTGACCAGCGGCCCCTTCCTGTATCGGCGCTGGTGTCCGACGCGCCGGTCGTTGGCAGAGAAGATCAACTGGAAGGCGGGCACGTAGAGGAAGAGCTTACCCCCAGACCGAAGCGCCCGCTGGAAGGCTTCCAGAACGCCCTGGTCGTCTTCGAGATGTTCGAGGACGTTCAGGCTGTAGACACCGCCGAAGAGTCGGTCACCCAGCGCATCGAGGCTCTCATAGGTCGGCACGCCCTTCGCCTCGATCTTGTCCCGCAGGGTTCGATCCGGTTCGACCGCGTAAACGTCGACATCTCGCTCGCGCAGCGCTGCTGAAAAGCGACCGTTCCCAGCTCCGAAGTCGAGCAAGGGAGAGGCATCCCGTGCCCAGGTCTCCAGTTCGCGGAGCAGGAACGCGTTGTAGCGGACGGCCTCATCCATCACCTCGATCAGGTCCGGGGCCTCGAAGGCCCGATCCGAGTCCATCAGCGCTTGTCCATCCCCTGACGCCAGAACTCGACCGTCTCCGCGTGAAGTTTCACGACCGTATCTAGGATCAGCCCGGCGGTCAGCAAGATCAAGGAGAGGATCCCCAGACCCGCCGCGAGGATTGCGCGCGGCACGTGATACACGTATTGGTGTTCGATGAAGTCCTGGATGGGTGCGCTGCCGCAGACGAGGGCGGAAACGGCCAGCAGGCCGGACATCGCGGCAAAGAACACCAGCGGACGAAAGTCCTTGAACAGCAGCACGATGCACTTGAGAATCAGCCAGCCGTCTCCCCAGGTGCTGAGCTTAGAGGGACTGTCCTGCGGTCTCGAACCGTACTCGACCGCGAACTCGCCAATCGACAGGCGTTTCGTCAGCGCCTGTAGCGTCATTTCGGTTTCGACTTCGAATCCCCTCCGGCGTAGCCGGACGAGGCGCACGAAGGACGGGGACAGGATGCGGTAGCCCGAGAGAACGTCCCTGAGCTTCGAGCGAAACAAGAGGTTGATGAGGCCCGTGATCAAGCGGTTCCCGAATTGGTGAAAGATCCGGAAGGAGTTACGCTCGAAGCGGCTCAGGCGCGTTCCGACGAGCATGTCCAGTTCGTCTCGATTGAATCTCTCGATCATCTCCGGGGCCGCGGCGGCGGGGTAGGTATCGTCCCCGTCCGCGATCACGTAGACGTCGGCTTTGACGACGCGAAAGACGTGGGAGAGTACGTTGCCCTTGCCCTGGAGCGGAGAGCGAACGACCCGGGCTCCGGCCGCTGCCGCCAGTTCTCCGGTGGCGTCCGTCGAGTTGTTGTCGAAGACGTAGACCGTTGCTTCCGGGAGGGCGGTCCGGAAATCTCGGACGACTTTCTGGACCGTCGCGGCCTCGTTGTAGCAGGGAACGACCACAGCGATTGATTGAGAGGACCTGGAGGTTTCTACCGTCACTTCTGCGCCAGCGTCCTGAGGGGCGAGACAGTTAGTTCGGGTGCGAAGGCAGCCAGGACATACGGAGATCGTGTTTGGTCGTATCTGGGCAAGGTCGGTGAGTCTCTCGTAGTTTCGGCCGGAATGCGACGATTCGACCCGTTCGGCATCGAGCGGAGCAACTCGGGCTGAGCGGAAGCCGGGTTCTTCCGAGCGTTCCCCGATGAACTGGAACTCCGGCGAACGGTCCTCTCGATGATTGTCGAATCGCGCGATTCTTGTCAATAAAACAGGTGTTTGCCAGACTCTGCTGCCCTGGCTTCGCTCCGGGGTGCGCGTGACTCGAGGCAGCGGGAAGGGCAGGCGATGTGAGTGAACCCCTGGACGGGATCGCCGAAGCCGAGAAGGCGCGGACTGTTCGGCGAGGCCGCGTGAACGGGTGGACGGCGTTCGCGTTGGCCGTCTTTCTGCTCCTGGCGCTGCTCAGTTCCCTCGAAGTATGGCGAGCGGGTATTGGCTCCTCCGCGCTGGCTTCGGGTAGCGGGCGCGTGCTCGATATCGTGCACGGCGACGTGATCTTCGAGGCCTGGCTGGTCGCGAGGAATGGGCGCACACTTGTGCGTCGCCCTACGGCTCTCTTCGATACGGAGCACTGTGCGCCGGCCGCGAAGACGCTGACGCTGGGCATTCCGATGATCACCATGGGCCTGCTCGCGGCACCGGTTGCCCTGGTGACGCCCAATCCCGCACTGGCCTACAACTTCTCGACCCTGATGCTCTGGATCGCCTCCGCGCTGGCGATGTTCCTGCTTGTGAGAGATTGGACCGGGTCCGCCGCAGCGGGAATTGTGGCGGGTAGCTTTTTCGCCTTCGGTGCCTGGCGAGTTGGGCTTAACGCCGAACACCCATCTGTATACGACATCGCCTGGATGGTCTTCGCTCTCTATTTCGCGCAGCGCCTATCGGCTCGGGGGCGCTGGAGAGACGCCGTCGGCCTGGCGCTCGCCTGCTCGCTACAGATCGCGGCCAGCATGTACCCGCTGGCGGCGGCGGCATTGTTCTCTCCTCCCTTCGCGCTGTGGTTGCTGGCTCGCGATCGACTCCGAAAGGTCCGCCCTTCACAGATTGCCTTCGTTGCGATTTCGATCGGCGTCACCGCCTATCTTGTGCTCGGCCCCTATCTGGATGCACGGAATTCCGGAACGATCGGAGCGAGGACGACCTTCTTCTTTCTCCCATGGTCCGCGTTTCTCCCGGGTCGTACCTTCTTCCTCGGGTGGGCCGCCCTTCTGCTCGCGGCGCTGGGCCTCTGCATCCCCCGCAAGGATGCGACCCCTGCGATTCAAGGAGATCCTCGTTGGGCGCTCATTCTTGGAGCCCTGGTGGTTAGCGTGATCGCGGCCGGACCCTTGAATAACTGGCTTCTGGAGGGAATCTGGGATGAGCCCCCGATCCGGATCCCAGACTTCTATTCCCCTCTGACCGAGCTGATTCCGGGCCTCGATTCGATTCGGGTCGTATTTCGATTGGGCGTCGTGATGCTGGTCACGCTCTGCATTCTGTCCGGCATAGGGTCGGCATGGCTGATCAGGGTTGTGCCATTGCGAACGCCGGTCGTGGGGTGCGCATTGATCGGCATCGCCGTGCTGACAGTGCTCTTTGCTTCTCACGACCGGGTGGCCGTGGAGGTTGCGGCCGACCCCGGGGAATTGAGCTTCTTCGAGTCGCTCGAGAAGCTAGGCAATCAGGGCCCGATCCTGGAACTGCCTCTGACGAAGGGGTTGTCTCGTTCCATGAAGGCGCCCAAGCATATTCTTCTCTCCGCCTACCATCGGCGTCGAGTATCTTCCTGCTTTGGCTCCTACCGGGGATCCGGTCGCGCTGAACTCGAAGAGCTCGTGGATCAGCTTCCGGATCGCTCCGCCGCCCGGGCGCTCCGTGAACTCGGCTTTACAACCGTCGTCCTGCGTGAGCCGAAGTCACGCTGGACTTTGAGGTTCCAGTGGATTCTCAAGCGCCGACCCGCCGAAGGACTGTCGCTGTTACTCGACCAGGGCGGCCTGAAAGCGTATGAGCTTCGGTCCTAGGTCCGGCGTGGAACGGCTCGGAGATGCTCGCGTCCAGAGGGGCTCGATCGACGCGGAGGGGGACCGGCAAAGATGACGTTTCCGGTCGAATCGCTGACGACGCGGGGTGGGGAACTCTGTCCTGTCTGCGGCTCCGTGGCCTCTTCCGCTGCGGTATTCCCCGACTACCGGCTCTTCCGCTGTCGAAGTTGCGGATGCTGGTCGAGCGATGCGCTCGAGCGCGGAGCCGCCACCTCGTTCGAGCCTATGAGCTACTTCGAAAATGCGGAGTTGGATCGGCCCAAGTGGGTGGCGCTCCTGCAATCTCTCAGCGATCGCAGTCGTGTACCCGCTTCGGTATTAGACATTGGATGCGGGACGGGTGCCTTCCTGGAATGGATCTCCGGAGCCTGCCCCGGAATCCGGTGCGTTGGCATCGAGATCGACGCGAGCCGCGGCAGCGAGGCGCGTGCGCGGAACCCGGATGCCGCGATTCAGATGGGCGATGCAGGCGAGATCTTGCCGGGGTCTCCCGACCGCTACGACCTGATCACGCTCTGGGATGTCTTCGAGCATGTGCGTGCGCCGGTTCATCTGCTCGGAGAACTGGCCGCGCACCTGACTCCCGGCGGGTCGATCCACATCGTCACGATTCACGAGCAGAGCCTGGTCCCGGCGATCGGCCGGGCGCTCTACCGGATCTCGGGAAGACGCCTTTCCTACCCGATGCGGCGGACCCACGAAGCGCACCATCTCGTCTTCTTTACCAGGCGCGGCCTCGAGTTGGCGGCGCGCGAGGCCGGGCTCCGGATCCAGGAGCTCTGGTTCGATCGGCTCCTGCGCGGCCGGATGGATGGGCATCCGATCGTGACGGCGGCAACCTCCGCGGTCTTGCGAATCGAAAATGCCCTCGGGAACGGACTTTTCGTTAACCTGACGCTGCAACGATCCGAGGGATGAGCACGGGACGAGCGCAGCAGCAAAGCTCACGCGGGGGCCGGGAACCATGGAAGGCACAGGACCGTGATCAAGACGCTGCTGGCTCATCCGCTCACGCGCGGCCTCGACCTGGACGACCCGCGAACCACGGAGCTCCGCCGGACCATCATCCGGAGCAAGCCCTTCCTTCGAAAGCTCTACGCGGAGTGGTACGAGGAGATCTGCGAGTCACTTCCCGAGGGAGACGGTCCGGTCCTCGAACTGGGCTCGGGCGCGGGCTTCCTCGAGGAGTTTCTCGACGATGCGATCAAGTCCGACGTGATCCGCGTCCCCGGGCTTTCCGTAGTGCTGGACGGACGGGAGATCCCCTTTCGCTCGGCGAGCCTGCGCGCGATCGCGATGACGGAGGTCCTGCATCACATCCCCGACCCCGAGCGCTTCCTGCGCGAGGCGGCGCGCTGTGTCCGGCCGCACGGGGTGCTGGTCATGATCGAGCCGTGGGTCAGCGCCTGGGCGCGCTTCGTCTGGGGTCGCCTGCACCACGAACCGTTTGCTCCCGAGGCGTCCTCGTGGAGGATTCCGTCGAGCGGTCCGCTCTCGGGTGCGAACAGCGCGCTGCCCTGGATCCTGTTCGCGCGCGACCGTGCGAAATTCGAGGCCCGCCTGCCGGACTGGGCGATCGCCTCGATCCAGGTCGGGCTGCCCTTCCGCTATCTCGTCTCGGGCGGCGTGTCCCTGCGCAGCCTGGCCCCCGGGTGGAGCTTCGGTGCCTGGCGCCGGCTCGAGCGCTGGCTCGAGCCGGCGATGGGGACGCTCGGAACCTTCGCCAGGATCGTCCTCACTCGGCGCGGCGGGTGACGAGGTTCGGAAAGTTCGGGGGACGCTACACGAACTTCAGTCGGCGCGCCGCGAAGAGAACCATCCGCAACAGTAGCTGACCGTCGCGCCAGCGACTGATGTTGGGCGCGCCGTAGGTTCGCTCACGGTAGCGGATCGGGACGTCGACGATTCTCAGGTTGAGCCGGGCCGCACCGAAGATCAGGTCGTAGTCGCCAAACGGGTCGAATTCCCCAAAATAGCTGCGGTTGGCTGCGATGCGCTCGTAATCCTCGCGCCACAGGACCTTGGTTCCGCACAAGGTGTCCTTGATCGGCTGTCCCAGCAGCCACGAGAAGGCGAGGCTGAAAAACTTGTTGCCGAGCAGGTTGAAGAAGCGCATGGCGCGTTCTTCCATCGGGTACACGAGTCGAACGCCGTTGATGAATTCGCCGCGGCCGCTCCGCAGGGCCTCGACGAATCTGGGAAGATCTTCGGGCGCGACCGACAGGTCGGCGTCCAGGATCAGGAAGATATCGCCGGAGGCCTCTGCGAAGCCCGCGCGCACCGCATCTCCCTTGCCCTTGCCCGGCTGTTTGAGGAGTTTGCCCGTGATCTCGGGACGCTTCTCGAGTTCGCGTCGAATGGTCTCGAAGGTGTCGTCACTGGAGCCTCCTTCGACGAACACGAACTCGATTCCGCCTCCCAGTTCAGGGGTGCGCTCGAAGATCTGGGCGATATTGCCCTCCTCGTTGCGTGCCGCCACGATGATCGACACCAGGGGCTCGGCCGGGCGCTCTTCCGGGCGCGGCACCGGGCGCGCAAGGATGAAGTTCGTCATCGATGCCCACTGAATCGGCCAGAGCTTTCCGAGAAAGCGGTTGAGGAACGCGTTGAGGCCCGGGACGCGCAGGGGACACAGGATCTCGCCCCAACTGCGCAGCACCTCGAACCCGGAGAGGTCGAGCAGGTTCGACAGGTCCTCGGCGGTGACCCAGTTCTGGGCCAGGGTGGGACGCGCGAGCCCGAGTCGTCCCACCCACTCGAAGGGAAGCTGCCAGGCGCGGCTGTAGCAGTTCACGATGATGCGTGTTCGCGAAGTGCAGAGCGGAAGGATGCGTTCGAGCGCGGCCTGGATGTCCCAGAGGTCGTTCACCAGGTCCGAAAGGATGATGACGTCGAAGGTCCCGTCGATTTCGAGATCGTGGACGTCTGCCTGGATCAGTCGGAGTTCCGGATGCCGGTCGCGGGCCAGGGCCAGCATCTTCTCCGAGAAGTCGACCCCGACGCCGACCTCCGGTTCGAGCGCCGCGAGCAGGTCGCCTTCTGCGCAGCCCAGTTCCAGGACGCGCGAACCGAGCGGAATCAGATGCCGGTAGATCTCTGCCAGTCGCCGGTGGTAGTAGGCGCTCCAGCGTCGCGATCCGCTGAACTCTGCTGCAACCTGGTTCCAGTGCGCGAGGCGGGCTGCCTGGTTGCGTTCCTGCGCCGTCTGGCTGTCGCCGGCGGGGGCTGCCCCACCGGGCCGGGCCGTGCTCTCAGCCGGCTCCGGCGGATTCATGCCGCCCCTCGACCGCGACCTGCCCGCGCGTGCGGCCGGCGCCCCGAGCATCCGCCCGCTCCGCAGAGGGTCTGTCGGCTCATCTGCATCCCCTCCCCGGCCGGACAGAGGTACCCGAAACACGCTCCGGGCTCCGTCGTTCCGACGAGGTTAGGCAGTCGCTTCTCAGCCTGCCAATCGCTCCGCGCGGCGATCCGGATGCTGGAACCGAGCAGCGCAAGCATGAGCTCGGGGCCTCAGCGCTGCAGGATGCTCCGGGCGGTCTCCACGGCCTTCTTCGCATCGGCGTCACCGTCGTCGTCACCGTCGTTGGGCCGCGGCATCTTGAACGGAACCTCGAGCCCGCGCTGACAGGCGGGTCGCTCTTCCATGCGGCCCATCCAGTCCTGCAGTCGCTCCAGGCCATCGACCGAGACGCCCGACCAGTTGTGGATCCGGACCCAACACCAGTTCGCGATGTCGGCGATCGAAAACTCGGCCGCGAGCCAACCGCTGCTGCTCTCGGCGAGCCCGCGCTCGAGCACTTCGAAGAGCCTGCGTGATTCGTGCTGATAGCGATCGATGGCAGGCTGGATCTTCTCGGGGAAGTAGCGAAAGAAAACATTCGCCTGGCCCATCATGGGACCGATGCCGCCCATTTGAAACATCAGCCAGGACATCACGCGCGCGCGTTCGGAACCCTCCGAGGGCAGCAGGCGCCCGGCCTTCTCGGCCAGATAGATCATGATGGCACCGGACTCAAAGACCGCCAGGCCGCCCGCGTCGCGGTCGACGATCGCGGGGATCCGGCCGTTCGGGTTGAGCTTGAGGAAGCTCTCCTGCTTCTGTTCGCCGGCCCCGATGTTTACGACGTGGGACTCGTAGGGAATCTCGAGTTCCTCGAGCGTGACGGAGGCCTTGTGACCATTCGGCGTCGGAAAGCTGTAGAGGTCGATCACGCGCGTCTCCGTGGGCGCGAAGCGGCTCGGGACGGCGAGCAGTATGCCATACCGACGATGCGGGCGAGGCTCCGCCCGGTCCCCGCGGGCCGGGGACCCCGAACGCCTTCGAGCAGCCCGGGAACTGAATCGCAGGAATCTCGTTCAGACCCTCGAGGAACACCACGCAGGCTACCTGGACCCGGACTTCGAACCCGACAAGCGCTGGTGGGGCAGCTGTCCGTCAGAGGATTGAAGCATCGGAACCGCAAGCGAGATTCCGCTGTTTGCTGGACTCGGCCGCCGGTTCGTGGCAGGCCGCCCCGGGCTGGTGCACCGTCTGGATGTGCGCGTCATGGAACTCGAGCGGCCTGGGCCCGTGGAGACGCGGCCGCTGCGCGAGGGCACCCGGGAGTGCAGCCCTCCGGGTCCGGGCGAGGTCCGGGTTCATGTCGAGGCCTGTGGGGTCTGCCGCACCGATCTGCACCTCGTCGAGGGCGACCTGGCCCCCCGGCGCCCGCGGATCGTGCCGGGGCACGAGGTGGTGGGCCGGGTGGAGGCCTGTGGCGAGGGGGTGGAGTTGGCCGTCGGGAGCCGCGTAGGAATCCCGTGGCTGCGTGAGAGCTGCGGTGTGTGCCGCTTCTGTCAGAGCCAGCGGGAAAACCTCTGCCTTGCGCCCGGCTTCACGGGTTGGCACGCCGACGGGGGCTATGCGGAGTACTGCACCGCGCTGGCGGACTTCGTCCACCCGCTTCCAGAGCGGGCCTCGGCGCGCGAGCTTGCACCGCTGCTCTGCGCCGGGATCATCGGCTACCGCGCCTTTCGGCGCAGCGGCGTGCAGTCCGGCGGCCGCCTGGGTCTGTTCGGGTTCGGGGGATCGGCGCACATCGCATTGCAGCTGGCACACCACTTCGGATGCGAAGTCCACGTCTTCACGCGCGGGGGTCCTCACCGCGAACTCGCCGAAGAACTCGGCGCGGCCTGGGTCGGCCGGGCGGGAGAGCGTCCGCCGCATCCCCTCGACGCCGCGATCCTGTTCGCACCCGTGGGAGACCTGGTCCCGGCGGCACTCTCGACCCTCGACCGGGGTGCCGCGCTCGCGATCGCCGGGATCCACCTGACCGAGATCCCGCCTCTCGACTACCAGCGCCACCTGTTCGAGGAACGGGAACTCAGGAGCGTCACGGCCAATACCCGGCAAGATGCGCGCGCCCTGCTCGAGTTGGCCCGCGAGATCCCGATCCGCACGCACACGGTGGCGTATCCGCTGGAGCAGGCGAACGAAGCGCTGATGGACCTCAAGGCCGACCGAATCCGCGGGGCCGCGGTGCTCGAGCTCGGAACCTGAGCCCCGACGCCTCTGGCGCCCGGAGCAGGGCGCCTTTCTGCGGTCGGGGCGGCGCCGCTTGTCACGGGCGTCCGGATAGTGAGAATCTTCGGGGCGAGGATCGACTCCTGTGATCCTGGCCCGGTCCGCCACTCCGCCGGCCGCCCGTCGGTCTGGCGCTGAAGGAGTTCCGCATGGACCTGAGCTACGGCGAAGCGTACGAGGCATTCCGCAAGGAAGTGCAGGCGTTCCTCGCGGAGAACTGGCCCCCGCGCGCGGAAGCGGCGGAGCTGCCGCGCAAGGACCAGGTAGATCGCTTTCGCGACCGGGCCGTGGACGCGGGCTACCTGGCCCGCTCGATCCCGCGCAAGTACGGCGGCTCCGAGCAGCCCCCCGACGCCCTTAGGGCTTCGGTGATTGGTGAGGAGTTCCGCAAGCTGCGCGCGCCGATGGACCCCGTTGGCCTGGGGGTCGGTCTGCTGGTTCCGACCCTGCTCGAGAGGGGGACGGATTGGCAGAAGGAGAAGTTCATCCGCCCGACCCTGCGTGGCCACATCCGCTGGTGTCAGGGCTACAGCGAGCCAGGCTCGGGCAGCGACCTCGCTTCGCTACAGACCAAGGGGGAACTCGCCGGCGACGAGTGGGTGATCAACGGCCAGAAGATCTGGACCAGCGGTGCCCAGATCGCGGACTACTGCTTCTGCCTGGTACGCACCGAGCCCGAGCAGCCGAAGCACGCCGGGATCTCGTACATGCTGATCGACATGCACCAGCCGGGTGTCGAGGTCCGGCCGCTCAGGCAGATGACCGGACACTCGGGCTTCAACGAGGTCTTCTTCACTGACGCCAGAACGCCCAAGGACTGGATCGTCGGCGAGCGCGGTGAGGGTTGGCTCGTCTCGCGCACGACGCTCAAGCACGAGCGCAGCGGGTTGATGAATGTAGGGCAGGCGACGGGTCAGCTACCGGCGCTGGTGAAGCTGGCCCGGCGCAGTCTGCGCGATGGACGTCCGGCGGTCGAGGATCCCGAGGTCCGGCAGAAGCTGGCCGAGATCGAGGGCTACATGAAGGCCAACGAGTACGCGCTCTACTACCGGGCGACCCGGGGCCGGAAGGGCCGGGACGCGGGCCGGATCCAGCTCATGGCCAAGTTGATCCGCTCGGAGATCACCCAGGAGGTCGCGAAACTCGCGATGGAATTGATCGGGGACGACGGACTGCTGGCCGGCGGCGGCGAGTTGGGCATGCGCGAGCGTCCCAGCGACAATCGCGGCTGGGTCTCGAGCTACATGGGTTCGCTGGGGGGCGCGATTGCCGCGGGCAGCTCCAACATCCAGCGCAACGTGATCGGCGAACGCGGCCTCGGGCTGCCTCGCGACTGGGCCGCACAGAGGAGCAAGTAGCCGTGGACTTCGACATCTCGGAAGAACAGGAGTTGCTCCAGGCGACGGTTCGACAGCTGGCCGGGAACGAGTGCCCGCTCACGCGGGTGCGCGAGATCTTCGACGGCGACTCGGGCCACGATCCCGAGCTGTGGAAGTCCCTGGTCGAGGTGGGCCTCGGCGGCACGGCGATCCCCGAGGAGTTCGGGGGCGCCGGACTCGAACTGCTCGACCTCGCGCTGGTGGCTGAGTGCCTGGGCAGCGCCGCGGTACCGGGCCCGTTCCTGGGTCACTCGCTGGCCGGGTTGGCCGTGCTCTTTGCGGGAAGCGAGGAGCAGAAGAAATCCTGGCTGCCGAGGCTCGCGATGGGGGATGCGCTCGGGACCGTGGCCTTCGCCGAGGAGGGCTCCGGCTGGCAGCCGAACGAGTGGACGCTGCGCGCGAACGGGACGCTCCGCGGGACCAAGCAGCACGTGCCCTACGGCTCGCTCGCAGATCTGATCGTCGTGGGCACCGCCGACGGCGGACTCGTCCTGGTCGAGACTGCGGCGGACGGCGTCCAGAGTGAGCCGGTCGACGGTGCCGATCGCACGCGCCGTCTGGATCACGTGAGTTTCGACGGCGCGTCGTGCGAGGCGCTGCCGGCCGGGCCGCAGGCCTCGGGCCGTGTCCGCGACGCCGGGCTGATCCTGCTCTCCGCCGACGCCTACGGCGGGGCAGCCCGGAGCCTCGAGATGGCCGTGGAGTACGCGAAGACGCGCCAGCAGTTCGGCGTTACGATCGGTCACTTCCAGGCGATCAAGCACCAGCTCGCGAACATGGCGATCGAGGTCGACCCCGTCCGCTTCCTGGTCTGGTACGCGGCCCACGCCTTCGATCACGTGCCGGACGAGTCGGAGCGCACGGCCGCGCTCACCAAGGCCCACGCCACCTCGGTGTTCATGCAGACCGCGCGCGACAGCGTCGAAGTTCACGGCGGGATCGGGTACACCTGGGAGTGTGACGTGCAGATTCTGTTCAAGCGGGCCATGTTCGACCGCGCCTTCCTCGGTGCTCCGCGGGTGCACCGCGAGCGGGCGGCCGTGCTGGGAGGCTGGTAGTCCCACCCGCAGACAGGCATCGGCAGCCACGCAGATGAGTTCGCGGACCTGGGGTAGCTGACGCGGCGATCGCGTTCTCTTCTCGGATTTCGATCGCCGCGGTGAGCGCGGCTCAGGCCCGGTAGGCGCCGTCCCGGAGCAGCGGCGCCCCGCGGCTGAGCTCGAGCGCTGCGGCGAGTTCGATGTCGCGCTCGAATCCGTGTCGCCGCTTCTCGCGTCCCGAGACGCAGTCGGCGATCCGCGCGTGCAGGTCGCGCTCCGCCTCACAGAAGATTGCGTGCGCGGCCTCGGCCTCGGGAGACCGCCGGCCGCGCAGGTGACGGATGATCGCGCCTGCGCCTGTGGCCGCCGTCGTAACGTCTTGCTAGCCGTGGGAGGCCGCGATCTCGCCGAGTTGGGGTTCCGCGTCGGTCGGCCTGGCCTGGTACTTATCGAAGAACGCCTCGGCTGCCTTGGTCGATGCGATCAGGAGCAACTCTCCACCTTCGGGTAGAGGCCGTTGCGGGTCCGGGATGATCTCCATTCCGGCGCCGGTGCGGATCGCGACTACTGCACAGCCAGTCTCCTCGCGCAGCGAGGACTCCGTCAGCGTCTTCCCGACCAGTGCCGGCGGTACGGCCACCCGCAGGAGATCCAGACCCTCGGCCAGCATCAGGGTCTTGCCGCGCCGTAACAGATTGACGATCGAAGTGGCGCCCATCGAGGCGTAGGACATCACGATGTCCGCCCCGGCCCGGTACAGGGTGCGCACGTTCCGCTCCAGTTGGGCGCGGCTCAGGATCTGTACGTCGGGCCGCAGACGCCGGCAGTAGACCGTCAGGTACACGTTCATGTCGTCGTCATGCGTGGTGATGATGACGGTCGGCGTCTCGTCGATGCCCGCCTGTTTCAGGATCGCGAGTTCTGCCGCGTTTCCGATGACACTCTTTTCGTGGTCCCAAACCCGATCCGCAACACGCTCTACGATTCGGTAATCGATGCCGCGATCCGCAAGTGCGCGCGCGGTCGCGCGGCCTACGCCGCCGGCACCGATGATCAAGATCGGCGACGTCGAAACGTTGTAGATCAGGTAGATCTCGTTGTAGCGGTCGAAATGTTCCCGGGAGCCGGCGAGTACCAGGACCGCGTTGTCCTCGATCATGGTATCCGCGGCGCCGGGCTGAAACACGCCCTGGCTCCACACCCCCAGGATCGCAACACCGATGTTCTCGCGCAGGCGGCTCTCGCGAACCGTCTTCCCCACGAGCGGCGTGCGCTTGGTCGGGGCCTCTGCAATCAGCAGCTCGTCGAACTGGCCGATGACGTGGGCGACTGCGTCCGTCCCCATGGTGCGCCGAGAAAAGGATTGTCCGAGCATCTCTTCGAGACGCAGCACGTGATTGCTGCCCGCGAGTTCGAGGATGTCGACCGACGCCTCGTCGCTGGCCGTACTGATAATGGGAACCTTCTCGCATACGCCGCGAACCGTGAAGCTCACGTTCGTATTGAGAGTGTCGTTGGCGGTGGCGACCACGAGGGCGGCCCGTTCGACGCGCATCTGCTTGTAGGCGTCGGGGTCATCCAGTTCGCCCACGGCGACCCGGATTCTGATGTCGTGCAGACGCAGGGCTTCATCCAGATCGGGCACCATCAGCACGTAGTCGTAAGCGAACTGTTCGAGCCGCCGGATCAGCGCCACAGTCACCTCGTCGTAATTGGTCAGGATGACGTGATCTCGCGTGCCCTCAGGCAGTTCGCGTGGCGCCCGGCGCTCGGCCTGTGCTCGCATCCACGGCTCGTAAAAGAACTCGATGAAGGTGAAGGGCAGCAGCACCAGCAGAAAGAGCATG
>JABSQV010000022.1 GCA_013215565.1 Myxococcales bacterium
CGCCCCGTGTCCCGGAACCAGCGGTAGGTCCTCTCTACGGCTGTCGGAAAGTCGATCTCGGGCGTCCAACCTACGTCTTCGCGAAGCCTCTCGACGCTGAATACGACGCTGCGGTTCCAGCGGTGAAGGTGCGGGGCGATCCGCTGAACCAGGCAGGAGAGCATGAACTGGTTGAGGGCCTTCGAGTCCATCCGCCGCTGCGTGCGGATGTCGACCCTGGCGTTGGGCTGCGCGCGGATCAGAGGAACGCGGCCGTCGAAAACGTCGTCCATGTGCCCGGGTGAGATGAAGAGCTTGTCAGCCGACGCGCCCACGACCTCGGAAAAGGTGTCGACGTAGCCCTCGGCGCTGAAGAAGTCGGCCCCGGTCAGGTTGTAGCGCCGCCCGAAGGTCGCCGCCTTCCCCATCAGCATGCGCAGCGCACGGGCCTGGTCCTCCACGTACCCGACCTGGGCCAGCGTCGTACCGTCGCCCGGGATTAGGATGGGGCGCCCCGCGAGGAGCCGCGCGAACATGCGCTGCTCGCGGTCGGGCAGGATGTTGTGGGGCCCGAACACCATCGAGAATGCGACGACGGTCGCCGGAAACCCGTGCTCGCGGCGGAGTTCGAAGAGATAGTCCTCGCATGCGAGTTTGTTGAGCCCGTATTCGTTCTGGCGCTCGCTTCGATCGAGGGGGTGGTCCTCGGAAATCGGCAGGTGATCCGAGGCCGCGTAGATCACGGTCGAGCTGATGAACACGTAGTGCCCGGTGCCCTCGCGGAAGATTTCGCCCATCAGGACGACGTCTTCGAGGCGGTAGGCGCTGACGTCGAATACGCAGTCGAAATTGCGGCCCCCGAGGGGCTCGCGCATGGCGGCATGATCGGTCCGGTCGCAGTAGAGTCGCTCGACGCCCTCGGGGAGTTCTGCCTTGGTCTTCCCCCGGTTGAGGATCCAGACCTGGTGGCCGTGCTCGCACAGTTCGCGCACCAGCGCCAGCCCGTTGAACATGGTGCCGCCGACGACGAGAACCCTCACGGGAGCAATTCTACGCGAAAGCGGACGAGTGGCGCGAGCCGCGGGCCTCAGCCGTCGTTTTCTCCGAACAGTTGCTTGACGCGCTTGTCGGCTTCGCCGGTCTTGACCGGCGTGCTGTCGTCGAACGGCACCGCAAAGGCTCCGGCCATCTGCTTCATGACGTCCGCGATCGTGCAGTAGCCCTTCTCGTAGTCCGAGGGCTTCTTTCCGCCCGAGACTGAGCGCACACTGGTGTCTACGTGCGCGGCTTTCGCTCGCAGCGCCGCGACCGAGCACTGCTCGCGAGGCAGGTGTTTGAAGGGGTCGTACTGGAAGTGCCGCATGGTGTTCAGGTGGGTCATCTTGTTGATGTCCTCGTCCGAGACGCCGTCGAGCGACTCCCAGAGGATCTCGGGGGAATTCGGCCAGGTGCTGTCGGAGTGCGGGTAGTCGCACTCCCAGCTGATCGTGTCGATCCCGATCAGGTCGCGATTCCGCACGCCGACCTGGTCATCGATGAAGCACGAGATCACGTGCTCGCGGAAGATGTCGCTCGGGAGCCGATCCCCGAGTCTGGTGTGGGTCCAGGCCTTGTGGTGCTTGTAGGTGTAGTCGATGCGCTCGAGGAAGTACGGGATCCAGCCGGTCCCGCCTTCGGAGAGCGCGATCTTGAGGTTCGGGTACTTCCGAATGAACTCGGAGAAGACGATTTCGTTGGCGCAGCTGAAGAGCGTAATCGGCGCGCCCGTGATCATGATTTCGACCGCCGCGCTCGGATCCTGGAGCCCCATGCCTGTCCCGGAGCCGATGTGGATGCAGATCACGGTGCCGGTCTCGTCGCAAGCGCGCCAGATCGGATCCCAGTGCTCACTGTGAATGCTCGGCATGTTGAGGCCCGCGGGCCGGTCCGGGAAGGTGATCGCGTGGCAGCCCTTCTTTGCGAGTCGGTGGATTTCGCGGGCGGTATCTTCGGGGCTCCAGAGCATCGGGAGCGCCAGCGGGATGAAGCGCCCGGGATGCTTGCCGCACCACTCCTCCATGTGCCAGTCGTTGTAGGCCTGGACCATGACCGCGCCGAGTTCGCGGTCGTCCTCGCGATCGAAGAGCTGGCCCGTAAAGCCCGTCATGGATGCGAAGCAGAGCGAACCGAGCACACCGTTGGCGTTCATGTCCTCGACCCGGGCGTCGACGTCGTAGCAGCCCGGCCGGAGCTGGTCGAGCGCGGTGGGCTCGACCCCGTACTCGTCGGGTGGGCGTCCCGCGACCGCGTTGAGCCCGATGTTGGGCACCTGCTGCCCCTCGTAGACCCAGACGTCGGTACCGTCGGAGCGGCGGACCATGCGCGGCGCCCGGTCCTTCCACTTGGCTGGAACGTGGTGCTCGAACATGTCCGGGGGCTCACAGACGTGGTCGTCGATGCTGACCAGGATCATCTCGTCGCGCTGCATGCTTTTCTCCCATGCGCGGCGCCGAAGCGGGCCGCGGGGCGGCCCCCAGCCTAATTGGGGACGGGTGTATGTGGCAAGTGGCTGCCGGGGGCGGGCGCTGGTGCCCGGGAGCGGGCTCCGGGCCGGGGTTCGGGGTCGCCGCTCGTGTCAGCCGACGATGCCGCTCCGGCGGAGTTCCAGGATGCGGTCGGCGTCGAGGCCGAGTTCCTGCAGAACCCGCTCCGTATGCTCCGCATGCGCGGGTCCGCGCACCAGTTCCGGGGCCTGTCCGTCGAACTGAACCGGGCTCGCGACCAGCCGGAAGCTCGAACCGTCGGCCGCCTCGACGGGAACCACGTACCCGTTGGCGAGCACCTCGGGATCGGTCTCGATCTGGGCCAGGGTCTGGAACGGTCCCCACTGCCCGCGCAGCGTCGCGAAGCGTTCGCGCCACTCCTCGAGCGTCGCGGTTGCAAAGATCGCGCGCAGTTCCGAAACGGCCTCTTCGGCGTGCTCGGAGAACTTCTCGGCGGTTTCGAAGCGCGGGTCCTGCGCGAGTTCGGGCCGCCCGAGATGCGCGCAGGTATCGGCCCAGTAGGGGTAGCCCTGGAGCATGGTCAGCATCAGGAAGCCCCCGTCCTTCGCCGCGTAGAGGCCCACGAGCGGGTTCATGAAGCTGGCGCCGGCCGGAATCCCCGTCCCGCCCCCGGACAGCATCGCGCCCGTCAGCGAGCACCCCATCGCCCAGACGCCGGTACCGAGCAGCGAAATGTCGACCACCGAGGTCCTGCCCGTGCGTTCCCGCGCGAACAGGGCCCCCGCGATTCCGCCCGCGATCGTCATGCCGCCGAGCGAATCGCCGTAGGCGGCACCGGGCTGCATGGCGGGTCCGTCGCCGGGCTGCTTGTTTCCCATCCCGCTGCCGCCGCGCGCCCAGAAGGCCGTGGAGTCGTAGCCGCCTTTCTCTCTTTCGGGTCCGCGGTCCCCGAACGCCGAGCCGCGCGCGTAGATGATGTCGGGATTCGCGGCCCGGATCTGCTCTAGATCGATCCCGAGTTTTCGGCGTGCGGCCGGCAGGAAGTTCGTGAGAAAGACGTCGCTCTTGCGCGCGAGGTCGTAGAGAATCTCGCGACCCTCGGGGTTCGCCAGATCGAGTCCGATGCTGCGCTTGCCGCGGTTGGCGTGTTCCATCAGAAAGTTGACCGCGCCCGAGCCGTCCTTCGCGGGCGTGCCAAGCAGCCGGCGCTGGCTGTCGCCCGAGATCGGGTGCTCGACCTTGAGCACCTCGGCACCCCAGTCGGCCAGGACCGCCCCGGCGGCCGGTACGAACGTGAACTGCGCCACCTCGAGCACACGCACGCCTTCCATCACTCGGTACATGCTGTCTCCTCCAGCGCGCGGGCCGACCGCGCCCCCCAGGATACGGGCGATCCGGGTCTCCGCGTCAAGCGCCGCGGAACTGCTAGATGCTGCGGGCGATGCGCGCGCCCGCCCCGATCGCCCCTTCGATGTAGCCGACCCGGTCCGCGTCGCCGATGGTGTGGACTTCGCAGTCGAGCCCTTCGAGAGAGCGCGTGAAGCGGTCGTCGGCCAGGGTCCCGGTCGCGATTACGACGTCGTCCGCCGGAACCCAGCCCGCTTTCCCTTCGGCATCGACGATCTCGACGCCGTCGTCTACGAAACCGCGAACTTCGATCCCGGTCCGCAGCTGCACCTTCCGCTCTCGGAGTTCCGCGAGCGTCCACCAGCGCCGCGGGATCGCCATCTCCGGTGCCAGGTCGGGGCCCTCTTCGAGCACCGTGACGGAGCGCCCGCGCTCCGCCAGGAACTCGGCGAGTTCGAGGCCGACCAGCCCGCCGCCGATCACGACCACGCGGCGTCCGAGCGGTATCCAGAGACGGGACAGACGCCGCACCCGGTCGGGGCGCCGGTCGGTCCCGAGGACTCGACGGGCAAGGCCGAGCAGGGTTCGCTGAGTGAACGACAGGCTCGAGCTTCCCGGGCCGCTCCGGGTCCCCGAGAGCAACTCGCGCAGCGCGTCGCCGCCGAAGACCCGGGGCCCGTCTGCTCCCGGGAGTTCGGGCAGTTCGCGGCGGGCGCCGACGGCGACCAGAACGACCTCCGGTGCCATGCGCTCGATGAACTCGCGCGTGACCCGGGTCCCGAGACGCAGCTCCACCCCGAGCTCGTCGAGAACGCGCTCGTAGTAGCCGACGAGGTCGCCGTTCGGCTCGTAGACGATCGAGGAGACCAGCAGGGTCCCTCCCAGACGCTTTGCTTGATCACACAGCGTGACGCGATGTCCGCGCAGTGCCGCCACGCGAGCCGCCTCCATTCCGGCAGGGCCGCCGCCGACAATCAGAACCCGGCGCGCGGGATCCGCGGGCACGATCTCGAACTCCGCCTCGTGCGCGACCGCGGGGTTGACCGCGCAGCGGACGGGCTCGTTCAGGAAGATCTGGCCGACGCAGCGGTAACAGTAGATGCAGGGCCGAATTGCTGCTCGTCGGCCATCCCGTAGCTTGTTCGGAAGCTCCGGGTCCGCGAGCAGGGGCCGCGCCATCGCAACGAAGTCGGCGCGGCCTTCCGCTACGGCGCGATCGGCGGCTTCGGGCGTGAGCCGGCCCACCGCGATCACGGGGATCTGGATCGCGCGCTTGATGGCCTCCGCGTAGGGCAGCAACGCACCCGGTTCCTGGACGATCATCGCGCTAAAGCCCTTGCCCGAGGGACCGCCGTAGCAGCTGACATGAATGGCGTCGGCTCCGGCCCGTTCGGCGATGCGGGCGGTCTCGACGGCATCCTCGAGGCGAATCCCGTCTAGGACATCGGGCTCGGCCCCGTTCAGGCGACACCACATCCCGAGTTCGTCGCCGACTTTCTTGCGGATGTCGCGCAGGACCTCGACCAGCATGCGTGCGCGGTTCTCGAGCGGGCCGCCCCAGCGGTCCTGGCGGTGGTTCGAGTGCGGGGAGAGAAATTCGTCGATTAGGTAACCGTGTCCCGCGTGTACCTCGACGGCGTCAAAGCCCGCGAGTTGGGCGCGCCGGGCCGCGTCGCCATAGCAGGAGATCAGCCGCAGGATTTCGTCTTCGTCGATTTCGCGAAACAGGTTTCCCAGATCGATGCGCGTGTAGGGGCGTGTCACGGCGACGCGCTCCTGCGCGGTCAGATCCTCGAGCACCCCTTGCATGGACGCACCCGAGGCCGATGGCACCGACAGCGGTCGGCCCTCGGCCATGTCCTTGACCGCGACTTTGCCTCCGTGGTGCAGTTGGATGGAGATCTTTGCGCCGTGTGCGTGTACGCGTTCGGTCAGGTCGCGGAGTCCGGGAACGAAGGCGTCGTCCGAGATCCCCAGTTGATGCGTCATCGCAGCGCCGCGGGGATAATCGACCGCAGCCACTTCGGTCGTGAGCAGCCCCGCGCCGCCCTTTGCGAGTTCTACGTAGAAGCGCTTGTGGCGCTCGGTGATCTGGCCATCGGCCCCGCCGAGGTACGAACCCATCGCCGCGAGGACGATCCGATTGCGGAGTTGCACCGGGCCGATGCGGCCGGTCGCGAGTAGATGTGGGAACCCGGATGTCCTGCTCAGGGCGACCTCCGAGCGGTCATACGCCTGCCGGGAGCCGGTCCTGCCCCCGTCCGCCTACTGAATGACCCGGGCGGTTCCGTTGGCGCGCCGAATCACGCGGACGCTGTCCCCGGGGTCGAAGGTCTCGTCCGCAGCCTGTACGACCACGAGGAGTTCGCCGTTTTCGAGTTCGACCGTGAGTTCCAGCCCCTGCTGGCGGGTCAGGGCCTCCTCCGCAGCCGCGCCGCCGGCGGCTCCGCCGATTCCGCCCGCCACTCTGGCAATACTCGTCCCGCGACCGCCCCCGATCGCGGATCCCACGACGTAGCCGAGCGCGCCGCCCGCAATGCCGCCGAGACCCGACCGGGTGCCCTCGATCGAGACCGGCCGCACGACCAGCACGGTGGCGTGCTGGACCCGGTGAACCTGGCGCGCTTCGCTTCGCGAGTAGCTGTCTGCCGACATGCTTGAGGGAGCGCAGCCCGCGAACCCGGTGCTGGTGAGGACAAGCGCGAGACCGAGTGAGAGTTGACGGTGCATTCGGGAGCCTCCGGGATGGTCCCCCTTCTCTACCCCAAAACCCGCGCTGGTGTCCACCGGGTCTCCGGGGGCGTCTTTCTGACGCTACGTCAAACGGGGTAGGATGGTCGCCAAAGGCCCGGCCGTCCTGGCGGGCTGCAGAGGAGGCTCGAATGCTGCTCGCCGGAGTGAAGGTCGTAGAGATGGGTGTCTGGGTCGCGGGTCCTGCTGCGGGCGGGGTGATGGCCGACTGGGGTGCTGACGTCGTGAAGATCGAGCCTCCCCAGGGAGATCCGATGCGGAATGTGTTCCAGGCGCTCGCCGGAATCGATATCCCCTCGAGCCCGCCCTTCAACGTGGACAATCGCGGCAAGCGGAGTGTGGTGCTGGACCTCAACCAGCCCGAGGCTCGCGAGATCGCGCTACAAATGATTCGCGAGGCCGATGTCTTCCTGACCAACTTCCGCAGGCAGGCCCTGGAGCGTCATCGACTGGATTATGCGTCGATCAAGGACGAGTGCCCGCGCCTGGTCTACGGCCACGTGACCGGGTATGGGCAGGAGGGCCCCGACCGGGATCGGGCCGGGTACGACATCGGCTCCTTCTGGGCGCGCTCCGGAATTGCGCACCTGCTCGCATCGGCCGATGCCGACGGCGAGCCGGCGCCGTCGCGCGGTGGTTTCGGCGACCACATCACGGCCATCACCTGCCTGGCGGGGATCATGGGGGCGCTGTACGCGCGCGAGCGCACGGGGGAGGGTCAACTGGTCGACGCGGCGCTGCTTCGGAGCGGGATCTACACGGTTGGCTGGGACATCTCGCAGCAGATCGAACTCGGTCTCACGATGTCGGCCGGCAGGCGCACCGAGTCGATTATCCCGACCGCGAGCAGCTTCAAGGCCGGCGATGGACGCTGGCTCTGGCTGCTCGGGGTCGAGGCGGAACGCCACTGGCCCAGGCTCGTCGAAGCGCTCGACCGCGAAGACCTTCACGAGGAGCCGCGCTTCAAGGATGCGGCGTCCCGGCGTGAGAACGCGCGCGAGTTGATGGCGATCCTGGACGCCGAGTTCGCCAAGCGCCCGCTCGACGAACTGACCCGGCGCTTCGACGAGGTCGACCTTTGGTGGGCGCCCGTGCAGACCCCGGCCGAGGTGCTCGAGGATCCGCAGGCGCTGGCTTCCGGCGCGATCGTCGAGATTCCGGGCCGAAACGGAGAGGCTCCCATCCGGACCGTCGGCAGTCCGGTTCGCTTCAGCAAGGCCGACGTCACGCCGCGCTCGCGGTCGCCCGAACTGGGTGAGCACACGGAGGAAGTGCTGCGGGAGCGGGGCGTGGGCGAGGAGCAGATCGATCGCCTGCGCGCCGCCGGAGCTCTCGGCTAGGCGCGCGGCTCGCGGGGAGCTACGGGTCGAGTTCTTCGCCGGTCTCGTCGAAGACCCGGATCGCCTGCGTGGGACAGGCGCGCGCGATCTCGACCGCGCGGTCCCGGTCGAGCGCCGGCGCGTCCGCGATCAGGTCCGCGAGGAAGTCGTCGTTGAACTGGAACACCTCGCGCGCCGCCTTCACGCAGCGCCCCGAACTCGCACAACTCTGCTTGTCGATCGCGATGCGTATTCCCACCCCGAACTCCTCTCGCGGGATGCGCTCGGTTCACTCCTCGATGAACGGGCTGGCCTCGTCCCCCGTGAGCAGGTGCTTCAGGACCTTGCCGGCGGCGTTTCTCTGCAGGGGCTCACTCCGGACTTCCCAGTGGACGGGGACTTTGAAATAGGCGAGCGCCTCGGCCACCCAGGCGCCGAGCGTTTCGGGATCGATCGTCGCGCCCGCGGCGGGCACGACGATCGCCTTGACCTCCTGGCCGAGTTCGGGATGCTCGACCCCGATCACGGCGGCTTCCTCGACTCCCGGATGCGCCTCGAGCCGGAGTTCGATTTCGGCCGGGTAAACGTTTTCGCCTCCGCGCAGGATCAGGTCGCGTGCCCGGGAGTTGATGTAGAGGTGCCCCGCTTCCAGCCGTCCGACGTCGCCGGTTCGCAGCCAGCGTCCTTCCAGGATCACCTCAGCGGTTTCTTCCGGGCGGCGCCAGTACTTCGCCATCACCAGCGGTCCGCGCAGGTGGATGTCGCCCTCGCTGCCCTCGGGCAGGGGCTTGCCTTCGCGATCACGAATTTCGATCTCAACGGAGGGCAGCGCGCGGCCCGCCGACTCGGGATGACGCCGGAGCTCCTCCCCGAAGTTGATGGTTGAGGCGCCGGTCGCCTCGGTGAGTCCGTAACCGATTCCCATCGACGCGCGCGCATTCGGAAAGACCTCGCGCATGCGCTCCTGTCCCTCGCGGCTGAACGGCGCCCCGCCCGAGCCGACCTGGCGCACGGTCGAGAGGTCGTACTTCGAAAGGTCCGGGTGGCTGGCGACGCGGTGAAACATGGTACCCATCGGGCCCCAGCTCGTGACCTGCTCGCGCTCGATGACTTCCATCACGCGCACGGGGTCGAAGCGGCCCGAGAGCCACACCGTCTTCACGCCGTTTCCGAGCAGCGTTACCGCGCCAGTGTAGAGTCCGGATAGGTGAAAGAGCGGTGTGGTGATCAGCGTGCAGTTGGCGGGTGGCGGAGGCGGTGCGTCCGGGGGCGGGGGAGTCTCGAGCCCAATCTTGAGCAGCCGGAGGCCGTGGTACATGTGCAGCCGATTCACGGCCAGGATGTTCCGGTGGCTGTGAACCGCGCCTTTCGGCCGGCCCGTCGTCCCGCTCGTGTAGAGAATTCCGGCGGGATCGTCTTCATCGATCTCGACCTCCGAGAGTTCCGCCCTCGGCGCGTGGTTCCAGAGCGCCTCGAACTCGGATTCGATCTCGACGATCGGGATCGATGGACGCTCGCTGCCGAGTCGGGCCAGGCGGCGCGCGTCTCCCACCAGTACGCGCGGCTCCGAGTCCTCGATCCCGAAGCGGATCTCGTCGCCCGCCCACCAGGCATTGAGTCCGACCCCGATCGCGCCCAGGCTCACAGCCGCCCACCAGGTGACGATCCACTCGGGGCAATTCGCGGCCAGGATTGCGACGCGGTCTCCCTTGCCCACGCCGTAGCGTTCCTGGAGCGCGCGAGCTGTCGAGGCGACCGCGCGGTAGTGCTCGGAAAAGCTGATCCGGCGGCCGTCCTGCACGATGTACGCCGCGTCGCCGAAACTGCGTGAGCGCCGGAGCAGGCTGCAGAGAGATGCGTCTCGGTCCTTGAAGATCCGCATCGGCTCGCCTAGCACCGTTGCATCGACGAGTTCGAACGGCGCCCCGGGCGCCGCGAGCTCGGCCTCGATCCGGGTGTGTAGGGGGAACTCGGGGGTCATGGATTCAGCCCTCGGCCGGAGTGGTTTCGGTGCTGTAGAACTGGCGAGCCCAGCGGCGCAGAGTTCCGATCGGCCCATCACCGTCGCAGAGCAGCGGACGCGCCAGGTGGAGCTTGTTCTCCCAGATCCGAATGTCCTGTTCGAACTGCCGCTCGATCTCGGCGATGAAGGCCTTGCCCACGCCCCGGGTCGCGTCGGAGTTCGGGAGCCTGCGTACCGCGAGCGCGAGGCGCATGTGCACGCGCTCCCGGTCGATCGGAGCTCCCGTGGTGACCACCAGCGTCTCGACGACACCGCGAAAGCGCGTGACGCCAAACCCGAACCCGTAGGTCTGGATCTCGATCAGACCGTCCGCCTCGCCCTGTCGGGTCTCGACCTTGGACTTCGACGTCACGCACAGGCGGGGGCCATCGGTCGTGATCTCGGTCTCGGCCACGCTACTGGTGCCGTGCAGGTAGCGGAAGTGGGCCTGGTCGACGGTATTTTCGGCCAGTTCCTGAATGCACGAGCGCACAATCCAGTCGCGCCGCTCGAAGGAGGTCCATGCCTCGGAGTCGTATTCGGGAACCTCCGGAATCTCGAAGCTCGGTGGCTCGCCGCTCCCGTGGTGCCAGACCAGGACCCGGCCGTTTCGCTCGCAGGCGGGCCACGCCCTGACCCGGGCTCTGGGCGGGATCTTCTTTGCATAGGGGATGTGGACGCACTGGCCCTGGCCGTCGTACGCCCAGCCGTGGAACGGACAGCGGAGCCGCTCGCCGTCCACCCGGCCCCCGTGGCCCAGGTGCGCGCCGAGATGGCGACAGTGCGCGTCGAGCACGCGCGCGTGGCCCTGCTCGGTCCGGAACAGCACGAGCTCCTGGCCGAAATAGTGGATGGGCCTCGTCTCTCCCGCGGCCAGCTCGTCCGAGTAGCAGACCTGGAACCAGCCGTCGGGGACCGGAAACGGAAAGCTCCGCCTCGCCAGAGCCTCCGGCGCTGGCTCGCTCACGCGACCAGGTCTCCCATCTTTCGCAACTCGGCCACGGTCTCCTCGGGCAGCGTGGGCGGCTCCTTGCCGACCGCGTAGCAGCCGAGGATCACCTGCGCGGTGCGTTCGATGATCTCGGCCATGTCGGCGGCGCGCCGCAGGCTGCGGCCCGCGATCAGCAGCCCGTGATTCTGCATCAGGACGGCCCAGCTCTCACGCAGGGCTTCCTCGACCGCGGCTGCCAGCGCGTCGGTGCCGGGCATGATGAAGGGGATCCGCGGAAGTTCGCCGAAGAACGCCGCCTCGGTTGAAATCGGCAGGAACGGAAGTCCGGTATTGGCCAGGATCGTGGCGTGTGCGGCATGTGCGTGAATCACGGCCCTGGCCTCGGGGCGCGCGCGATACGCGGCGCAGTGCATCAGGCGTTCGCTCGACGGCGCGCGCGCGGCGGGGTCGAGCGGCTGTCCCTCGCGGTCGATCCGGACCAGGGAGCCCGGATCGAGGTCGCCCTTGAACAGCTGGCTGGGCGTGATCCAGAGCTCGTCACTGTTCGGAATCAGTACGCTCACGTTCCCGCCCGTAGCCGTGATCAACTCGCCCGCGTAGAGTTCCTCAACGATGGCGACCAGTTCGGTGCGCACGTCTCCCGCCGCGAGCGCCGTGGGAGTGCTGCCCGCGGCTGCCGCATCGGACGCGATCGCGCTCAGGTCTCCGGGGTCCCCGGCTTCTTCGCGCGCCTCGCGATACAGCCGTTCCAGGTCACGCTGAATGTGTTGGAGCGTCATCGCCTTGGCGGTGTCCCCCGTGAACGAGAGCTCGCCGCTCATGGCCTTCTGCATCGCGTTTACGCGTCCCGTGAACATCCCGTCCAGGATGTCGGCGGTCATGCGCAGTCGTACGTTGGCTGTTTCGGCGGGCGCGCCGACCGCGGCCTCAACGCTCCCGGAATCCAGCGCCAGGTAGAACTCGAGGCCCAGGTCGGCGAGCGTGAAGTGAAGTGTGACCTGCTGGTCGCCCGCGAACTCACGAAGCGCAGGATCAGCGTTGATGCGCGCGGTGAATCCGCCCAGGATGCGCGCAACCGCCTCGACCACCTCGGTCGGTGCAGCCGGGGCGTCGGCCGTGGCCGGTTTCGGTGTTTCGGGGGCCCCGCGCTGCAGATCCGAGACCGCGGGTCCCGGACGCTGCGCGAGTGTCTCTAGCACGCCGGGCTCGACCTCGGGCCGTGGCCGGCTCCAGTCGAAGCTCGCGGCGAGATCGGGGTTGAGCGCGTGGTGGGGAGCCTCGCCGCGCAGCATACGGGCCAGGTCCTGGGCCACGATCCGGCCCTGGTGTCCGCCGATCTCGAAGGTATTCCCGGCCACGTGCGGGGTCGCGATCACCGACTCGATCGCGAGCAGCGGGTGGTCGCTTCCCGGCGGCTCGACGCTGAACACGTCGAGCGCGGCTCCGGCGAGCGTGCCCGATTGCAGCGCGCCGAAAAGCGCGTCCTCGTCGACGAGTGCGGCCCGCGCCGTGTTCACGAGGCAGGCGCCTGGCTTCATGCGCGCGAACTCGGCTTCGCCGAGCAGGCCCCGCGTCTCTTCCGTCACGGCGGCGTGCAGGCTCACGAAGTCGCTCTCCTCGAGCAGCGTCTCGAGCGCGACCGGCTCGGCACCGGCCCGAACCACGCGTTCGTGAGGGACGTAGGGATCGTGGACCAATACGCGCACCCCGAAGCCGCGCAGGCGCGCGGCGACGAGTACGCCCACGGCCCCCATGCCAATCAGCCCCACGGTCTTTCCGCCGAGTTCGCGCCCGCGCAGGCTGGAGAAGGCCTGGCCCATGCGCCCCATGTCGCCGGCTTCGATTCCGGGCTGGTGCAGGAAGCGGCTGGCCTCCGGCAGCTTGCGGCAGAGCATCAGCATGAAGGCCACGGCCAGATCCGCGACCGCGACGGCGTTGCGCCCGGGCGCGTGAAGCACCGGGATGCCGAGCGCGGTGCAGGCGTCGACGTCGACGTTGACGGCGTCGCCGCGACAGGCGGCGATCACCCTCAGCGACGGGATCTCGCCGAGCGCTGCGGCATCGACTACGTCGATCTCGGTGACGAGTACCTCGACGTCGCGAAGCGCCCTGACCAGCGAGGGACCGGTCAGAAGCTGCATCGACTCGCGAAAACTTGCGTACTCGACCTCGCCCAGTTCCCTTAGCGCTGCGAGCGAGGCCTGATCGAGATCGGCCGTGACCAGGATCCGCGGGCGGTGTTGCGCGGAGCCCGCTTCCGCGCTCGTGTCCAGGTTCCTGAGCGTCGCGGCCGTGAGCCCGTTTCGTGCTTCGCTTTCGCCCTCGCGGCGGCTGTCACGCAGCTTCCGCCAGTTCGCGTACGCACTTGCGTAGGTTGCCGCGGTTGCGGGTTCCGGAGTGTAGACGCGGCCCGTCGGGACCAGTGCGCGGGCGCCGTCCGTGAGGCCTTCGTAGAGTCCGGCGCCGACTCCGGCGCAGATCGCGGCACCGAGCGCGCTTTCGTCGCCCGTTCCGCCGGCTGCGACGGGCTCGTCGAACACGTCGGCCACGATCTGTGCGAACAGCGGGCTTCGCGAGACGCCCCCGGCGAGGCGGAGCGGCGCCGGCTCGCTGAGGGTCGCTTCCAGAATCTGATCTCGATTGGCGCGGAGTGCGTACGCCATGCCTTCGACCACCGCGCGCGCGAGGTGCTCGCGCGCGTCGAGCGCATCGGCGGCGAGGTGCGAGAGCGTCAGCGTGCCGACCGGAAGGTTCATGTCGCGCGCGTTTCCGATTTCTGCCCCGAAGGTCGAGACCACACCGGCCGCGCCCGTCGGCGACAGTTCTGCCTCGGCCAGGAGCCGGCCGGCTGGCTGGGGCGCGTCGGGATGCAACAGGCGCCCGAGCCACTCGAGCGCCTCGCCCATCGGTCCGGCGTTGCTCTCGATCACGTAGCGGTCCGGGACCACGTGGATTCCGGACCAGAAGCGTCCCGATGCGTCCGCGATCGGCGCCTCGGTGACGACCTCCACCGGAGCGGTGGTCCCGACAACGGCGGCGCAGTCGCCGGTCGCGACCGTGCCGGTGCCGAGCAGCGCGCACTGTGTGTCGGCGCCTCCGACGACGACCGGCGTCCCGGGCCGGAGCCCGAATTCGGTTGCCGCGGCGTCGCCGAGCGGACCGAGCAGCGTGCCGGACGGAACCAGCGCTGGAAACAGCTCCGGGGGCAGTCCGAGCTTTTCGATCCAATCCCGGGCCCAGGCCCGTTGCCCGAGGTCGAGCAGCCCGGTCTCTCCCGCCTGTGAGAGGTCGGCCGCGATCTCTCCCGAGAGCCGGTAGTTCACCCAATCGCTCACGCTGAGTGCGCGCGCACCGCTCCGGAGCGCGTCGGCGTGGTGTTTCGCGAACCAGACCAGCCGCGGCGCCGCCAGGATCGGCACCGGCCAGTGACCACTGCGTTGCTGAAGCTCCGTTCCGTGCTCCGCGGCCATCCGCAGGGCCTCGGCGACCGCGCGTGCGTCGCGGTTGGGCCCGGCGTACACGGGCGCCCCGCGGCCGTCGAGCACCACCAGTCCGTAGCGAAGCCCGGTGACGGCCAGGCCCGCCACGCGCGCGGGATCGATGCCGCTGCGTTCGATCACCTCGCGGGTGGCTTCGGCGAGCGCGCGCCAGATGCCCTCGAGGTCGAGATCGGAGCCCATGCCCCCGGTATCCGGGGCGGGCCGGTGGGTCCAGGCGCGCGCCGCGCGCTGGCTGCGTCCGGTCCCGACCTCCACCAGCAGCGCGCGGCCCCCGCCGCCGCCCACGTCGAGCCCGATCAGGTAGTCGCTGCTCAAGCGGCCCCGTCGAAGCAGACCGGCAGCGCGGCCGGCGAGCGGAATATGAGTCCCGTGATCTGGGCCTCGGGGGAATCGGCGCGTTCGGGGTCCAGGCGCAGGCCCGGTAGCCGGTCGAGGAGCGTATTGAGCAGCGTTACGGTCTCGGCGCGCGCGAGGTGCATGCCCAGGCAGCGGTGCGGCCCGAACGCGAACGCCATGTGCTGCCGCTGGGGCCGGAAGATGTCGAAGGCGTCGGGGTTCTCGTAGCGGCTCTCGTCGTGGTTGGCTGATCCCATGTTTACGTTGATGAACGCGCCCTTCGGGAGTTTGACCCCGCCGACCTCGGTGTCGCAGGTCGCGGTGCGCATGATACTGAGCAGCGGGCACTCCCAGCGCAGTCCCTCCTCGATCGCCTGCGGGAGCAACGAACGGTCGTTGCGCACGGCTTCGAGTTGTTCGGGCGCGCCGAGCAGGCCACGCAGCAGATTGCTCGAGGAGCGGTAGGTGGTCTCCGCGCCCGCGGGCGCGAGCAGGCGCAGGAACGCGAAGATCTCTTCGTCTTCGAGCCGCGTGCCGTCGTCGAGTTCGGCCGCGGCGAGCACGCTCATCAAGTCGTTCTCGGGCTTTCGGCGGCGTTCGGCGAGCAGTCCCGCGAAGTAGTCGCCGAGTTTGCGCGATGCCGCGAGCCCGCGCTCGGGAGCGAAACCGACGCTGATCAGTTCCACCGCCCAGCGGTGGAAGTTCGCATGATCGGCCTCGGGAATCCCGATCATGCCCGCGATCACGGCCACCGGGAACGGGAAGGTGAGTTCGCGCACGAGGTCCGCGCTGCCGCGTTCGACGAAGCGGTCTACGAGTTCGTCGATTACGGGCTTGATCAGCTCCCGGTTCCAGTTCTCGATCGTCTTTCGGCTGAAGGCCTGCTGGATCAGGGTGCGGTAGCGCGAGTGCTCGGGCTCGTCCATCTGCAGGATGGTCTTGCCCATCACGGGTCCCATCTGGAGCGCGTAGCCGCTCGACGAAAAGCGCGCTCCGTCGCGCAGGACCTCCGAGACCGCGTCGTGGGTTACCACTGCGTACACGTCGGGCAGCTCTCCGGGCAGGTCCCGGTCGCTGCCGAGCATGTCGGCGAAGCTGACCTTGAGCACCGGTGCCTGGCTGCGCCACTCGGCGAACTTGGGATAGGGGTTGACGACCTGTCCCTGTCCCTGGGCGCGATTGAAGTCCTCGAAGGGATCACTCTCTGCTTCGGTGGATGCGTCTGCCTGTCGTGGATCTGTCACTCGCTGTTCTCCTCCGCTGCCGCGTGTTCGGCCAGCAGCACGCCGAGTCGCCGTTTGTCCAGCTTGCCTGTATCCGTGAACGGAAGCGCCGCGTTCGGAAGTACGAACACGTGGCGCGGGACCTTGTAGGCCGAGAGTTCCGTCTTGACCCGGCTGCGGAGTTCGGGCCCGTTCGCCTCGGCCCCGGGCTTCAATACCACCGCGGCCGCCACGAGCTGGCCGCGCTCCGGGTCCGGAATCCCGACGACGTGCGCGCTCTTGACCTCGGCGTAGGCCTCGAGGACGCGCTCGACTTCCTGCGGCGTCACGTTGGCGCCCCCGGTCTTGATCATCTCTCCCAGCCGCCCCTTGAAGAACAGGTGTCCGCCCGCGTCGAAGTAACCCGCGTCGCCGGTGTGGTAGTACCCGTCCGCGTCGAATACCTCGTCGCGGTCTCGCTTGTAGAGACCGGTCATCAGGCTGTAGCCGCGGACGCAGATCTCGCCGGTCTCGCCGGGCGCGAGCCGCGCTCCGCTCTCCGGGTCCACCAGCTTGTGCTCCATCCCGGGCACGGCCTGCCCGAAGGAGCCGCGCAGCGTCTCGGGTAGATCCTGATCCATGCGCCCGATCGTGTGGGGGCCCGCGGTCTCGGTCATGCCGAGCGAATTCGAGCGCAGCTCGGGATCCTTCGGACGCGCGCTCTCGGGCAGCACCTCGTAGAGGTTCCCTCCGTGCACCGAACCGAGGTCGCGGTCGGGGAAGCTCGGGTGTTCGGCCATCGCCTTCGCGTAGTGCGGCCAGCCCGCCACCACGGTAGCCCGTTCGCGCTCCAGCATCTCGAGCGTGGCGCCGGGCTCGAACACCTCTTCGCAGAGCAGTTTCGCCCCGGCCGTCATGCCCGAGAGCAGCACGAACACGAAGCCGCCCACCCAGAAGAACGGCATCGGCGAATACATGCGGTCCTCCGGGCCCAGGTCCCGAAACCGGTTCAGGTTGATCGCGTGACGGATCAGGCCGGCGTGCGTGTGGAGTGCGCCCTTCGGGTCGGCCGTGCTGCCTGAGCTGTAGATCAGCGCCATGCTGTCGGCGGGCGTGACGCAGGCTTCGGCCTCGAGCAGGAAGGCCTCGTCGATCGCGGGGTGTGCGGCCGCGCGCGCCGCCAGTCCCTTGGGTCCGTCGCACGACCACTTGCGGTCACTCTCGCCCCAGACGTATACGCGGCGCAGCAGAGGGTGACTCGCGAGCACCAGCGGCGCGCCGCCCTGCTCGGCCAGTCCCGGGGCCGCGTCCTCGAGGCGCGCGAGGTAGTCGTGGTTCAGAAAGCGTGCCGACACGAGCAGCGTGTCCACGTCCGCGTGGCGCAGGATCCAGTCGAGCTCGCGGGTCTGGAAGAAGGTGTTGATCGGGACCAGCGTGGCCCCGATCCGGGCGGCCGCGAGCCAGGCGAGCACCCAGTCGGGCCCGTTCGGCATCAGCAGACCCACGTGAGAGCCCTTCCCGACCCCGTCCGCGAGCAGCCCCCGGGCCAGAGGCCGGGACTGCGCGTCTGCCTCGGCGAAGGAGAGGCGCTGATCCCCGAGGGTGAGCAAGATCTTGTCGCCCCAGTGCTCGGCGAGGGTTCGCGCCAGCACCGGTACCGTCGGCCTAAAGTCGGGAAGCGCCATGCTGATTCGTCGGGCCTCGCACCCCGAATGGTTCAGGATATCTGATAATACGTCAGATAACGGGCCGGAGGTGGGCGGTGGAATTTGACTGGTCCCCCGAAGACGAGGCATTTCGGCGCGACCTGGTCGCGTTTCTGGACCAGACCCTTCCCCAGGACTGGGAAGAGATGTCGAAGCAGGGCCCCGGCGGCGAGGGCCAGGCGCAGTTCTCGCGCGAGTTCGCGGCCGGGCTCGCGGAGCGAGGGTGGCTCACCCAGCACTGGCCGGTCGCCCACGGCGGCGCGGGCGCGAGTTCCTGGCGGCACGCGATCCTGGGCGAGGAGCTCTGGTCGCGCGGCGAGCCACGTGGCCCCCAGTACATGAACGTGAACTGGATCGGCCCCACCATCATGGAATTCGGCAGCCAGGCCCAGAAACGCGAACACCTGACGCGCATCTCGGCCGGCGACGTGTTCTGGTGCCAGGGGTTCTCCGAGCCGGAAGCGGGCTCCGATCTGGTGGCGCTGCGCTCCATGGCGCGCCGCGAGGACGACGTGTACGTCGTGAACGGGACCAAGATCTGGACCTCGTACGCGAACCACGCCGACTTCTGCTTCCTGCTGGTCCGCACGGATCCCGACTCGAAGCGGCACCGCGGCATCTCGGTGCTGCTCATGCCGATGGATCTCCCCGGCGTCGAGATCCGCGAGATCCCGGCCGTGGTCGGCGAGCGCTACTTCCACGAGGTGTTCCTGGACGAGGTCCGGGTCCCGGTCTCGTGCCGGCTCGGGCCCGAGAACGAGGGCTGGTCGGTCGTGACCTACGCGCTCCAGTACGAGCGCGTGGGTGCGCCCCGATACGCGCGCGGCGCGCGCACGCTCGATCGCCTGGCCGAGCACGCGCGCGAGCGCGGGTTGCTCGAGGACCCCACGATCCTCGAAAAGCTCGGGGAAGCCCGTGCGCTCTGCGAGGCGGCGCGTGTCCTCAGCTACCGCGTGATCGATCAGCGCGCACACGGGGCACCTCCCTCGGCGGACTCGAATGTGGCGCGTGTGGCCGGCACGCTGGCGGACCGAAGCGTCGGAGAACTGGCGCTCGAGATCTTCGGCGCCGACGGGCTCGAGTCCGGGAGTTTCGCCGACTCCAACTTCCGAATGGCCATGACGGCCGGCGTGGCCGTCGGCGCCACCGAGATTCAGCTCAACCTGATTGCGGGCCGCTTCCTGGGCCTGCCGCGGGAATGACGCGTGGACTTCGAACCCAGCCCTGACCAGAGCGCGATCCTCGAGGCGGTCGAGACGCTGCTCGCGCAGCGCGCGGGCCCCGAGCGCGCGATCGAACTCGCCGCGAAGGGTGAGTACGATTTCGAACTCGAAGAGGCGCTCTCCGAGGCGGGCTTCGTGGATGTGGCACTGGGGGAGGAGACGGGCTTTCTCGAGGCTGCGCTGGTCGTCGAGGCGGTGGCGCGAGCGGGCGGCGTGGTCGCGGCCGGGGCGCGGTTGCTGGTGGCGCCCGGCGCGGCCGAGCGTCCGCTGCCGGGACCGGTGGCGCTCGCGACCGACCGGATCGACCGGCCCGTCCGCTACGGGGCGCACGCGCGAACGCTGCTCGTCGCGGACGGAGACGAGGCGGGGGTGGTGCGGCTCGAGCCGGGTGAGTTCGAGCCCGTGCCGTCGGGTTACGGGTATCCGTTCGGCCGCGGGGCGCGTTCACTGCTGGACCGCGCGGATTCGCTCGGTCCGGGCTCAGGCCCGCGCATGCGGGGCTGGTGGCGGGTCGCACTCGCGGCGGAGGCGGTCGGCACGATGGCGGCGGCGCTGCGCGTGACCGTCGACTACCTGAAGCAGCGCCGCCAGTTCGGGCGCGCCATCGGATCGTTCCAGGCGGTGCAGCACCGGCTCGCGGAGTGCGCGGTCTCGGTCGAAGGTGCGCGCTGGCTCATGCTCGAAGCGGCCTGGCAGGGCGCGCGGCCCGAGGCCGCCGCGGTCGCGGCCGCGCATGCCACGACCGCGGCCGCCCGCGTGTTCCGGGAGACGCATCAGCTCTCGGGCGCGATCGGGTACACGCGCGAACACGACCTCCACGTTTGGAGCATGCGGCTCCAGGCACTCCGGCTCGAACTCGGCGGGGCGGCCGCGCAGCGGCGCGCTGTCGCCGAGTCGCGCTGGGCAGGCGGCGCGTGAGTTTCGATCTCGAACTCGACGACGCGCAGCAGGCGATCGGAACCGCCGTCGCGCAGTTCTGCCGCGACCACCCATCGGTAGACGACGGGGCCTCGGGGGACTTCGACCGTGCGCGCTGGCGCGAACTGGCCGAACTCGGCGTGCTGGCGCTGGGAACGCCGGAGGGCGAGGGCGGCGCGCTCGAGGTCGTTGCCGCGATGGAGGCGCTCGGAGCCGCGGTGTTTGCGGGGCCGCTGGCGGCGACCTTCTGCGCGACCCAGTTGCTCCCGGAATCCGAACGACAGGCGCTCGTGACGGGCGATGCGCTGGTTTCGGTCGGGAAGCCGCCGCTGCTCCCGTTTGCGCCGATCGCGGACCTGTTCATCGAGTTGGAGGCGCCGCATGCCTGGCGGGCGCGTCCGGCGGGTGAGATCGAGCCGGTCGAGACGCTGGCCGGCGACCCGTGGGGGCGCGTGCAACTCGAGCGCGAGGCCGAACTCCCGGAGGCCGGGCGCGCGCTCGCCCTCTCCGAGATCGCGCGTGCCGCCTACCTCGCGGGCGCCGGACAGCGCCTGCTCGACGACGCGGCCGAACACGCGCGCACCCGCATCCAGTTCGGGCGCGCGATCGGCGAGTTCCAGGCCGTCGCACACCCGCTCGCGGACTGCGCCATGCAGCTTTCCGCCGCGGCTGTGCTGGCGCGGATCGCGGCCGCCGGGTTCGATACCTCCGAATCCGATCCCGGCCCCCACGCGGCGGCCGCGCGTCTCTCGGCAGTTCGGGCCGCGCTCGGGGCGGTCTACGTCTGCCACCAGATCTTCGGGGCGGTCGGGGTCACGCTCGAGGGTCCGGTATTTCGCGTGGCCCGGCGCGTGCGACAGTTCGCATCTGAACCCCCGGACGAGCACGGCGCACGTGAAGCAGTGCTCGAACTCTTTGGCGTATGAGAGGATTCCCATGAGCATTCGCTTCCGCGAGACGAACATCGACCTGGGCCGGCCCCTGGAGGGGCTGCGTTACGAACGCCGCGGAGCCGTGGCCTGGATCACGATCGACCGGCCCGAGAAGGCCAACTCGCTCACCAAGGGCATGGAGCAGACGCTCCGCGCGATCTGGTCCGAGGTGCGCGACGACAACGAAATTCGGCTCGCGGTCGTGACGGCCACCGGCGAGCGCCACTTCTCGACCGGGTTCGATGTCAGCTCGGTCGATCCCGACGGGCAGGTCGCCAACAACCTGCCGCTCGAGCAGGACGTTTTCTGGTCGCCGCACCAGAATGGCGTCTGGAAGCCTGTGATCTGTGCGGTGAACGGCCTTGCCGTCGGCGCGGGCCTCCACTTCGTGGTCGACGCCGATATCGTGGTTGCTTCCGAGAACGCGGCCTTCATGGATTCGCACACCAGCGTCGGCATGGTCGGCGCGCTCGAGAACGTCGGGCTCGCGCGCCGGCTTCCGCTCGGAACCGCGCTGCGCATGACGCTGATGGGCCGGCACTACCGGCTGCCCGCGCGACGGGCCTACGAACTCGGATTGGTCGATGAACTGGTCGCGTCGCCGGAGGAACTGGCGCCCGCGGTCGAGCAGATGGCCGACGCGATCCTGCAGAATTCGCCACAGGCGATGGCGCTCTCCAAGCAGGCCGTTTGGGGCGCGCAGGAGCGCGGCTACGGGGAGGCGCTCGAGTACGCATGGGCGCTGCTGCGTCTCCACTGGTCGCACCCCGACTTCATCGAGGGGCCGCGCGCGTTTGTCGAGAAGCGGGCGCCGCGCTGGAACCCGGATCCCAACGCGAGGATCGAGAACGACTCGTGAGAATCGGCCTGGATCCAGAAGAGCAGTCATTCCGGGCGGATGTGCGCGCATTTCTCGAGGGTTACCGGAACCTGAACGGGTTCTTCCACCAGGACGAGAGGTGGCCCGAGGTCAAGGGCTTCTACCGGGCGCTCGGGGAGCGCGGCTGGCTTTCGCTGACCTGGCCCGAGCGCTGGGGCGGGCTCGGGCTCGGTCCCGTGCACGAGTTCATCCTCTGGGACGAGGCCGCGTACGCGCGCGCCGCGCGCCCGCCGCTCAGCGCCGGCATCGTCGCGAAGACGATCCTGCGCCACGGCACCGACGCCCAGAAGCAGCGCTGGCTGCCCGGCATTCGCTCGGGCGAGTTGCACTTCTCGCTCGGGTATTCGGAACCGCAGGCGGGTTCGGATCTGGCCGCGGTGCGGACCCGGGCCGAGCGGAGCGATGACGACTACCGCGTGACGGGTGAGAAGTGCTGGACCTCGTACGCGCAGGACTCGGACTACCTCTGGCTTCTGTGTCGGACCGGTGCGCCGGATTCGCGTAGTGCCGGACTGAGTTTGATGATCCTGGACCTTCGCGCCGATGGGGTGACGGTGTCTCCGCTCCCGACGCTCGACGACGCGCAACTGAACGAGATCCACCTCGACGGGACACGCGTTCCGGCCGAGCAGCGGATCGGGGCCGAGAACGAGGCCTGGAAGATCGTCGCCGAAGCACTCGCCGACGAGCGTCACGTGCAGTTTCCGCCGCGGCGCCTGCGCCGCGATCTCGAGGACGTGATCGAATGGACGCGCGCGGCCGGGCTCGATCGCGACGCGACCGTGCGGCGCGGGCTCGCAGACCTCGCGGTCGAAGTGCTGGAGGTCGAGACACACGCGATGCGTGTCCTCGCGGCGGTTCAGCAGGGTCGCGCGGGCGCGGTGGAAGCCGCGGCCAACAAGGTCGCGGGGACGGTGCTGTGTCAGAAGATCGCGCGCGCAGCGGTCGAGTGGGGGGGGCCGGCGGCGATCGTTCGCGGTGAGCCGCTGGAGTTCCTCTGGCGGCAGAGCCTCTGGGAGACGATCGGGGGCGGCACCTCCGAGATCATGCGCGGTGTCGTGGCCCGCCAGGGGCTCGGACTGGGCGGGCGCCGTTGAGCCCCGCGCGGGGTTCCGGCGGGCTGCGCCGAGATCGCCCTGGACGGGCCCGCGGATCTGATATAATCAAATCTGACGGTCCATCAGATTTTCCGGCTCCCGGGTGCGACCGGGGCTGACCGGGAGGGACCGGGAGGAGATGCGCGTGCGCGAGTACCGACTGGTCGATGCCGACTGCCACAGCCTCGAACCGCCAAATATCTGGGAGACCTGGCTGCCCGAGAAGTTTCGCAAGCGGGCGCCGAAGGTGGTGAAGGACGAGGAGGGCGGCGACGCCTGGCAGTTCGAGCCCGGGCGCCCGCTGATGCACATCGGCCTGGTCGCGACTCCGGGCATGCGCTACGAGGACATCCGCTGGAAGGGCTACGGCTTCGACGACATCCGCAAGTCCTGCTTCGACGGCAAGGCGCGGCTCGAAGACATGGACTACGACGGGGTCGATGCGGAATTTCTCTACCCGAGCCAGCGGACCATGTTCTTCTTTATGGGCAGCGACGACCGCGATTTTCACCGCGCCGGCGTCCAGGCCTACAACAACTGGATCTACGACGAGTTCAGCGCCCACGACCACGAGCGGCTGTTCGGCCTCGCCCAGATGCCGAACCTGGGCATCGACGAAACGCTCGCGGAACTCGAGCGCTGCAAGCGCAAGGGTTTTCGGGGCTGCATCATTTCCACCTGGCCGGCTGGCGGCGACGATCTGGGCCCCGACGACGATCGCTTTTTCGCCGCGGCCCAGGAGATGGGCATGCCGGTCAGCATCCACATCAACGTGCAGCGCAAGCGCGATGCGACGCCCAAGCTCGACACGCCCGCCGCGATCAGCTCGATGGCGCTCGCGGGCATGCTCATGTTCCCGCCTGTGATGAGCGAGCTGATCATGTCGGGACTCTTCGACCGCATTCCGAAGCTCCAGATTCTGGGCGTAGAGACAGAGGTGGGTTGGATCCCCGAGGCGCTCGAGCAGCTCGACAACTTCTACTGGCGAAATCGGACCCACACCGGGATCGACATCCAGCGGCTTCCGAGCGAGTACTTCCACAACCACTTCACCTGCACCTTCATCCAGGATCGGGTCGGCGTCCGGAACCGCTACGAGGTCGGGGTGCGCAACATGGCCTGGTCGACCGACTTCCCCCATCACGGCAACGACTGGCCCTACAGTCGCAGGGTCGTGAACGAGATGTTCGAGGGGGTGCCCGCGGCCGAACGCTACGAAATCTGCGCCGGAAACATGGTGAGGCTCTACGGTCTGTCGCAGCCGGGCGAGGCGTCTGCGTGAGTGCCGACCTCAAGGGCGACCCCGAGCTCGACGCCACCGAGGTCGATCGCTGGATCGGAGTGCCGCTCGGGGGTTCGTGCATGCGGGACGCGGTGCACGTGAACGACGTGCGCCGCTGGGCGCAGGGAATGCAGAACCCCAACCCGCTCTACTTCAACGAGGCCTACGCGGCCGAAAGCCGCTTCGGAAGGATACTGGCGCCCCAGTCCTTCTCGGTCTGCACCGACGACAGCCACGGCGCCGCACCCGCGATCCAGGGGCACATCGAGGGCACCCACATGCTCTTCGGCGGAGACGAGTGGTGGTTCTACGGCCCCCGCATCGAGCCCGGCGATCAGCTTTGCCAGGAGCGGATGCTGTTCGACTACAAGCTGACGAAGACCAAGTTCGCCGGGCCCACGATGTTTTCGCGCGGCGACACCACCTACATCAACCAGCGCGGCCAGGTGGTCGCCAAACAGCGTTCGACCTCGATCCGCTACCGGGCCGACCTGGCGCGCGAGCGCGGCGAGTTCATGGACCGCGAATCACCGGAGTGGAGCGACGCGGATCTTGAGGAGATCGAGAAGCAGAAGTTCGACTACTACCAGAGCTTCCTCTCGCTCGGCCACGAGCGACGGCTCTTCGTCAAGCCGGGCGACCAACTGCCCCGGCGTCCGATCGGACCGCATACGCTGATGACCTTCACGACCGAGTGGCGCTCCTACCTGATGACGGTCTGGGGGGCCTTCGAGGACACCGGCGGGCCGTCCTCCCTGTTCGGAGCTGGCTGGCTGCCCGAGATGTCGCGTGATCTCGAGGGCGCCAGGATCGATCCCTCGCAGGGCGACGGTCTGTACAAGGGCCCGTCGCGCGGCCACGTCCAGCCCCGTTACGCCCAGTTGATCGGCCTTCCCCGAGGCTACGGTTACGGTGCCTCGATGGGGGCCTGGATCCTCGACTACCTCGCGAACTGGGTCGGCGAGTGGGGCGAGGTGATCCACAGCGACATGCAGTACCGCTCGCCCGCCTTTACGGGCGACGTGACCTACCTGGACGCGACCGTGCTCGAGGTCGGCCACGACGACCGCTCGGGCCAGCCGGTGGCCTCGGTCGAGGTCGTGATGACCAACCAGCGCGAAGAGGTCATGGCGACGGGGAAGGCCGAACTCAGGCTCCCGACCGAAGCGCTTCCGGCCGGCTAGGCGCGCGGTCGTGACCGCTTCGAGCGATCTCGGCCTCGGGCGTGATCCCGCTCGCCTGACGCTCGGCTGCTTTCTGGCCGACGTTGCCGCCGCCCACGCGAAGCGGACTGCGATCGTGTTCGAGGGCCGTTCGATCTCGTACCGCGAACTCGAGCGCGAGGCGCGAGAACTCGCGCGCGCGCTCGTCGGGGCCGGGGCGGTCAAGGGAACCCGGGTCGCGGTGTTCATGGCGAATCGGCCGGAGTGGGTTCTGGCCGCGTTCGCGGTCGCCCGGTTCGGCGGCGTGCTCGTGCCGGTCAACACCTTCGCAACCCCCAACGAGCGCGACTACATCCTGCGCCACAGCGACGCGTCGTTGCTGCTCCTTCAGCGCTCTCTGCTCGACCGCGATCTGCTCGCGGAACTTCTCGAAACCCACCCGGAGCTTGCCGAGGGCAGGCCGGGCCGGCTGCGTTGTACGGCGCTCCCCCAGCTGCGTCGGATCGCTTGCCTGGGCCTCGAAGCGCCGCGCGGCGGCGTCGAGAACTGGGCGGGGCTGCTGGCGCACGCGAGCGACGTGAGCGAGGCACTGGTCGATGCGGCCTGCGCCGAGGTGCGGCCGTCCGACGACGGAGTGATCATCTACACCTCCGGGACCAGCGACCGGCCGAAGGGCGTGCTTCACGCGCAGCGGTCCCCGGTGATTCAGAGCTACCGCTTCTGTGACTACATGGGCCTCTCGCCCGAAGACCGGGTCTGGACCGCGCAGCCCTTTTTCTGGACGGCCGGCATGGCGATGTCACTCGGCGCCACGTTGGCGGCCGGCGCGAGGCTGCTGCTTCAGCAGACCTTCGAGCCGGGTGCCGCGCTCGACCTGATCGAGTCCGAGCGCGCCACGACGCTCCACGCCTGGCCGCACCAGGAGAAGGCACTGGCCGCACACGAGACGATCGATGCGCGCGATCTATCGAGCGTGCGCAAGATCGAGTTCAGTTCGCCGCTGGCCGCGCCGGCCGGCCTCAAGGAAGACAGCTGGGGCGTGTATGCGAGCTACGGCGCCAGCGAGACGTTCACAATTGCGTCGGCGCTGCCCGCCGATGCGCCGGCCGAAATACGCCACCGCACGCACGGCCGCCCGCTCCCGGGCATGCAGTTCCGGATCGTGGATTCCGAGACGGGGGAGCCGGTGGGCGAGGACGTCTCCGGAGAAATCTCGATCAAGGGCGTCACGCTGATGCGCGGCTACTACAAGGTCGAGCCGGAACTCTATCTGGACGAGGCGGGATTCTTCCGCAGCCAGGACGGGGGCCGCATCGATCCGGACGGGTACCTGCACTGGACCGGGCGCCTCTCCGACGTGATCAAGACAGGAGGCGCGAACGTCTCGCCGCTCGAGATCGAGGCCGCGCTCGCGGACTGCCCGGGGGTTCGGGCCGGCCTCGCGGTCGGAATCGCGCACCCGTCACTCGGCGAGGCCGTGATCCTGTGTGTGCTCCCGAGTGCGGGGGCGACGCCGGAAGAGGCTGCGGTCCGGTCCTACTTGCGCGAGCGGCTCGGGGCCTACAAGCTGCCGCGGCGCGTGTTGTTCTTCTCGGAGGACGAGATCGCTTTCACGGGCAACCAGAAGATCCAGTCCGGCCCGCTGCGAGAGGCCGTGCTGCGCAGGCTCCGGGCCGAGCGCGCTGTGATCGCGGGCTTCGAGTACGGCGACGAGGCCTAGTGCGGGCGGGGCGCCTTTCCTCAGGAAGCCGCCGCGCCTCCGTCGACCGCGATGGTGTGACCGGTTACGTAGGCGGCCGCGTCGCTGGCCAGGAACACGACCGCGCCCTTGATGTCGTCCTCGCCGCCCGAGCGGTGCATGGGAATGCGCGCGTGCAGTCGCTCGAGCTTGTCCGGTTCCCGACTGAGGTAGTCCATCATCGCGGTCTGGAACGCGCCCGGCGCGATCCCGTTCACGCGGATTCCGTAGGGCGCGAGCTTGACGGCCATGTCCTTGGTCAGCGTGATCACGGCGCCCTTGCTGGCGTTGTAGGCGATTGCGGGCTGGGCCTCTTCGAAGTCCCCCTTGTAGCCCGAGATCGAACTCACGTGGATGATGCTGCCGCCGCCGTGGTCGCGCATGTGGCGCGCGACGCGCTGGGAGAGCAGCCAGAGCCCGCGTACGTTCACGTTGAAGACCTTGTCCCAGCCCTCGATCGGGTAATCGAGCGTCGGTGCGCCCCAGACCACGCCCGAGTTGTTGACCAGGATGTCGAGTTTCGGCGTTTGTGCGAGCACCTGGTCGGCGAGCGCCTCGATCGATTCGGGGCGCTCCAGGTCGGCCTCGAGTGCGTGTGCGGGACGTCCGGTTTCCCGCTGGATCAGCCGGGCGACTTCCTCGCAGTTCGGGAGTTTGCGCGAAGCGATGTACACCCGGGCTCCGGCTTCGGCCAGGCCGATCGCGAGGTGACGGCCGATTCCGCGTCCGCCGCCGGTCACGAGCGCGCTCTTTCCGGACAGGTCGAACAGTTCGGGCGTGCGCATGCTTTCCTGCCTCCCGCGCGCGAGCCTAGCACGCGTCGGGGAGCGAGCGCGGGAGCCGGCCTGCGCGCGCGCGAGGACGGGGGGGGTTCGAATGCCCGGCTCGCTTGAGGGCGTGCGCGTCATCGACCTGACCGATCCGCGCGGCTTTCTGGCCGGCAAGATCCTGGCTGACATGGGCGCCGACGTGATCAAGCTCGAGCCACCCGGCGGCGACCCTGCCCGATGCCGGGGCCCCTTTCTGGGCGGCGTCGCGGACCCGGAGCGAAGCCTGCTCTGGCTCGCGCTCAACACGAGCAAACGCGGCATCACGCTGGACCTCGCGGCGGAGCGCGGACGCGAGCTCTACCGCGCGCTGATCGAGACGGCCGATGTGGTACTCGAGTCCTTCGCTCCCGGGGAGCTGGCTGCGCGCGGTCTCGGTTATGAGACGCTGCGGGAGGCGCACCCGCAGCTCGTGCACTGTGCGATTACGCCGTTCGGCCAGACCGGTCCCTACGCGGGCTACCGGGGCCACGACCTGGTCGCGGTGGCGATGGGCGGGAACGCCGCGCTCACGGGGGATCCGGATCGGCCGCCTGTGCGCTGCAGCATGCCGACCGCCTACTATCACGCGGCGCCGGAAGCCGCGCTCGGCATCACGTTCGCGCTGCTCGCGCGCGAGGAGACAGGGCGCGGGCAGTTCGTAGATGTCTCGCTGCAGGAGTGCCAGCTCCAGACCCTGCTCTCGGCGCCCGGCCAGCACGCGCGCGACCCGCGAGCGCAGCGCAGGACCGGCGCGCGAACGGGCCGAACTCGCGAGATCTGGGCGGCCAAGGACGGCTACGTCACCTTCGGGCTGCGCGGAGGGCCCGCGCGGATTCCGAACCTGATCGCGACCGTCGAGTACATGGCCGCGTCGGGGGTCGCGCCCGCGTGGCTCTGCGAATACGACTGGTCGAGCTTCAACCACAACACCGTCTCGGACGAGGAGATCGAACGGCTCGAGGCGGCCTTCGGGGCGTTCTTCCGGACGCGCACCATGCGCGAGCTCTACGAAGAGGCGCTCGAACGGCGGATTCTGCTCGCGCCGTGCAACGACGTGCGCGAGCTGGCCGAGCATCCGCAGCTCCGCGACCGCGAGTTCTTCGTGACCCTCGAATACCCGGAGCTCGGCGCCGCGATCGAGCACCCGGGCTTCTTTGCGCGAAGCTCGAATGACGGCATCCGACTTCGAGGTCGTGCACCCCAAATCGGCGAGCACAACTCGGAAATCTTCGAGGCGCTCGGTGTGTCGGAGACGGCGCTCGCCGAACTCGTGTCCGAGGGGGTGGTGTAGGCCGTGCCCGCGGCGCATCCGAGTCTTCGAGAGCTCAAGCTGCTCGAACTCAGTTCCGGCGCGGCCGGACCCGTGGCGGCCCGCTACTTCGCCGAGCAGGGCGCCACCGTGGTGCGCGTGGAATCCGCGAAGCGGCCCGACTTCCTGCGAATTCTGCAGCTCACACCCGACAGCCCTCACGGGCTCGACGGCGCGCCGATGTTCATCCTGCTCAACCCGAACAAGGAGAGCGTGAGCGTCAACCTGAAGACGGCCGAGGGCAAGCAGATCGTCGAGCGGCTCGTCGCCTGGGCCGACGTCGTGCTCGAGAACTTCTCGCCGGGGGTGATGGCGCGGCTCGGGCTCGACTACCAGCGCCTGCGGCGGGTTCGACCCGATCTGATTATGCTGAGCGGCTGTTTGTTCGGCCAGACCGGGCCGCAGCGCGGCTATCCCGGCTTCGGCGGGCAGGGGACCGCGATCGCGGGCTTCAACCACCTGACCGGCTGGCCGGATCGCGAGTCGTACGGACCCTACGGCACGCTCACGGATTCGCTGGCGCCGCGTTACGCGGCGCTCGCGGTCGCGGGGGCGTTGCTCGAGCGGCGCCGGACCGGGCGCGGCCAGTACATCGACCTCTCGCAGATCGAAGCTGGCGTCTACAGTCTCTCGGAACTGGTGGTGCGTTACGCGGCCAACGGCGAGATCCCGTCGCGGCGCGGCAACCGTTCGGAACAGGCTGCCCCACACGCGGTGGTTCCGTGTGCCGGAGAGGACCGCTGGATCGCGATCGCGGTGTTCGACGACGATTCCTGGCGTGCGCTGTGCCGGGTGATGGGCGATCCGGACTGGGCTCGGGACCCGGACTACGCGACGGGCGAGGGGCGGCTGCGGCACGAGCCCGAACTGGATCGCAGGCTGGCCGAATGGACGAGCGGCGTCGAGCCGTACGCGCTGATGGCGAAGTTGCAGGCCGCGGGCGTCGAGGCGGGCGTCGTACAGACGCTCGACGATCTGCTCGCGGATCCGCAGCTCGCGCACCGCGGCCATTTCGAGGAGATCGAACACGCCCATCTCGGCCGCCTGCGCTTCGAGCGTTCGGGGTTCCGCCTCTCCGAGAACCCGGGTGGGCTCGATCGCCCCGGCCCGAATCTGGGTGAGCACAACCAGCGCGTGCTGGGTGAGTACCTGGGTCTCGACGCGGTCGAGATCGCAGCGCTCGCCGAACTCGGGGCGCTCGAATGAGCTGTCGAGACGGCCGTACAGGCGGCTTGCCATCTGGGCCCGCGGCCGGATAGGGTCATATCTGATATGGCGTCAGATGTTGAACGGGACGGGGCGATCGGACGATTCCCGTTCCCGGCCTACGCCAACGGCTGGTTCCGGGCGGCCTACAGCGACGAGATCGCGGCCGGCGAGCTGAAGCCGCTCTTCCTGCTCGGGCGCGACCTGGTGCTCTTCCGGGAGGCCGATGGAGACGCGCACGTGCTGGACGCGCACTGCGCGCACCTCGGGGCGCACATCGGGTACGGAGGGCGCGTAGAAGGGAAGGGGGTGCGCTGCCCGTTCCATGCCTGGCTCTGGGACGGGACTGGGCGCTGCCTCGACATTCCCTACGGCAAGAAGATTCCGGCGAAGGCGCGCATTCGCTCCTGGCCGATCTGCGAGAAGAACGGGCTGATCATGCTCTGGCACCACGCCGACGACGAGCCGCCTGCCTACGAGCTTCCGGACCTCCCGCCCTGGGGTTCCGACGAGTGGTCGCCCTACGAGGTTCGAAACTGGAAGGTGCGGAGCCGCTGGCTCGACATGAACGAGAACGCTGTCGACCAGGTCCACTTCCGTTATGTGCACGGGGCGCGCACGATTCCCGAGACCGAGGTCGAGGTAAACGGACATATCCTGAGCTGTCGTTCGCGCATGAAGCTCGGCACGCCGCAGGGCGAGGTGCAGGGCGGGATCGACACCACCGACTATGGCCCCGCGTTTCAGACGGTCCACCTGACCGGCATCATCGAAACCATGATGGTGAATACGTCCACCCCGATCGACGACGAGTTCACGGATGTGAGCTTCGCCTACACGGTCCACCGGATCGATGGTGCGGATGCCGATCACGGCGTCGGGGCCGCGATCATTCGCGACCTGGAAAAGCAGATGGGCGAGGACATCGTGATCTGGGAACACAAGAAGTACTACCGGCGGCCGCTTCTTTGCGATGGCGACGGCCCGATCGGCACCTATCGGAAATGGATGCGCCAGTTCTTCTCCGAGGACCGGTCGGTCTGAGATGGCGACGCGCGCAATCGACGGCTGGGTGAACGTGAGCATGGGCGAGGTCGGGCGCCCCGATTTTCTGACGCGGGTTGCGACCGACACCTTCAAGCAGGGCGACGACTTCTTTCGCAACTACTCGATCGACGAGATGCTCGAGGTCATGGACGAGATCGGGGTCGAGAAGGCGATCCTGACCACCGAACTCACGCGCCCCTCCGAACACGTGCTGTCCTTTACGGACGCACACCCGGACCGCTTCGCGATCGGGGCGCAACTCGATCCGCGCGGGGGGATGAAGACGCTCCGGGCGCTCCAGTCCTTTAGCGAGAGCCAGCCGCTGGCGCTTGCGCGGATTACGCCGTTTCTGCTCGACCTGCCTCCCAACCACGCCGTCTACTACCCGGTGTACGCGAAGTGCATCGAACTCGAACTCCCGATCACCATCAACACGGGCATACCGGGTCCGCCGGTCCCGGGCGAGTGCCAGCACCCGATGTTTCTCGACCGCGTCTGCCTGCACTTTCCCGAACTCAAACTCGTGATGGCGCACGGTGCCGACCCGTGGTGGAACGAGGCGATCCGGCTGATGATCAAGTACCGCAACCTCTACCTGATGACGTCGGCGTACCTGCCAAAATATTTCCCGCCGGAGCTGCTGCGTTTCATGAACACGCGCGGCCGGCGCAAGATCCTGTTCGCATCGGACCACCCGGTGATCCAGATCAAGCGCTGCGTCGAAGAGGCTGAGCGCCTCGACCTGCGGCCCGGCGTACTCGATGGGTTCCTGTACGAGAACGCCGCGCGCCTGTTCTTTCCCGATTCCGTTCGGAAAGACGACGCCGGGGCGGAAGCATCCTGAACCCGACGCCTGGGCTGCGAGCGAGACCTCCACACTGGCGATGGATGAGCCAATCATGCGATTCGAAAACAAGCTTGCCGTGATCGCTGTCCGCGGCACGAGCATGCGTGGCTGATGTCACGTTCCGGGAGCAGGGCGGCCGCCCAACCTCAGGTCGACCAGAACGGGCGTGTGCTCGGGCCGAAGGCCCTGCAGACGCGCGAACGCCTGCTCCGGGCGACCGAAGACTTGCTCTCCAAGCGAAGCCTGCGGGAGCTTCGCGTGGTCGACATCGCGCGCGAGGCCGGCACCTCGCCGGCGACCTTCTACCAGTACTTCAAGGACGTCGAAGACGCAGTGCTGTTGCTGGCCGAGCAGGCGGACGACGAGATGCCGGCGCTCGTGGAGCAACTCGAAGCGGCCTGGTCAGGCGAGGACCGACTCGAGCGCGCGCGCGGCGTCGTCGATGGGTTCATCCGCCACTGGGACTCGCACCGCGCGATTCTGCGGGTCCGAAACCTCGCGGCCGAGGAGGGGGACCGGCGCTTTCGGCGCACACGGCGAAAGGCACTGGGTCCGGTCCTCGGGGGGCTGGCGGGCCAGATCGAGAGCTTCCAGCGCCAGGGCAAGGTCGGGCCCGAGATCCATCCGTACGCCGCGGCGGCAGCGCTTGCCGCATTCCTCGAACGGCTCGCGTCCTACCACAGCGAACTCGAGGGTCTCGGCATCGCACGCGACGACCTCGTCGACACCTGCGCCCGGATCCTGATTCAGACGGTGACGGGTGAGGCGTAGCGAATTCGCGGATGACTGAGAAGCCCACTCGGATCCTGCCCGCCGTGACCCCCGAAAACGCGCACTTTTGGCAGGGGGGCGCAGAGGGCGAACTGCGTTTTCTCCGCTGCCGGGACTGCAGCAGTTACGTACATCCCCCGGCGCCGGTCTGCGGTCACTGCCTCGGCCGCGAACTCGCGGTGGCCGCGGTCTCGGGCCGCGCCCAGGTGCTGACCTACACCGTGAACCACCAGCCCTGGCTCCCGGGCTTCGATCCGCCCTACGTGATCGCGATCGTCGAGATCGAAGAGCAGCCGGGCCTCAGACTCACGACCAACATCGTGAACTGCGCACCCGAGGCGCTCCGGATCGGGATGCCGGTCCGGGTGTTGTTCGAGCAGCACGAGGACGTGGCGATTCCGCTTTTCGAGCCGGTCGAATCCTGATGTCGGGCTCCGTGCGCGACGCCTGCATCACGGGTCTCGGCCAGTCCGAGGTCGGCCGCCGCCTGAACCGCGATCCGCTCGGGCTCACCATCGACGCCTGTCTCGAAGCGATCGAGGACGCGGGGCTCACGCGCGAGGACATCGACGGCATCGCGACCTATCCGGGCGGGAGCGTGCCCGGGGCCGCGGGCTTTTCGGGTGCCGGCGTCGTCGACGTGCAGGACGCACTCAGGCTGGAACTCTCATGGTTTACGGGCGGGATCGAGCTTCCCGGACAGCTCGGCTCGGTCGTGAACGCGTGCATGGCGGTGGCGACCGGGCTCGCCAGCCACGTGCTCTGCTTTCGCACCGTCTGGGAATCGACCGCGCAGGGCGCGGGGCGCCGTGCCGGAATCGGGGGCAGTTACTCGCGCGTCGGCGGACCCATGCAGTGGACAATCCCGTTCGGGGCCGCCTCGGCCGCGACCTGGATCGCGATGTTCGCGCAGCGCCACTTTCACGAGTACGGGACCACGCGCGAGCAACTCGCACAGATCGCGCTCAACGCGCGACGCAACGCGGCCCGGAACCCGAAGGCCATCTACCGCGACCCGCTCTCGCTCGAGGACTACCTGTCCGCGCGCATCATCTCGACCCCGTTCTGCCTCTTCGACTGCGACGTTCCCAGCGACGGCAGCACGGCACTGATCGTATCGCGGCGCGAGGCCGCGCGCGACCTGCGCAAGCCGCCGATCCAGGTGGAGGCCGTGGGCACCGCGCTCCGGGGCCGGCCGAGCTGGGACCAGTGGGACGACCTCACGACCATGGCCGCACGCGACGCGGGTGCGATGCTCTGGGAGCACACGCAACTCCGCCCCTCCGACGTAGACGTCGCCGAGTTGTACGACGGCTTCAGCTTTCTCGCGCTCGCCTGGATCGAAGCGCTCGGCTTCTGCAAGCAGGGCGAGGGCGGTCCGTTCATCGAGGGTGGGGCACGCATCGCGCTCGACGGCGAACTCCCGCTCAACACCCAGGGCGGCCAGCTCTCGGGCGGCCGCATGCACGGCTACGGTTTCCTGCACGAGGCCTGCGTGCAACTCCGCGGCGAGGGAGCAGAGCGCCAGGTCCCGAACGACCCGCGCGTCGCGGTCGCCTCGGCCGGGGGTGGCCCGCTCGCCGGCTGCCTGCTGCTCAGCCGGCCCTAGACGGGCTCGCGGTCTCGCGGATCGCGAACCCCGGACGGCCGGGCGGGCTCCGGGCGCTGCGCGGAGTCAGGCCGCAAGCCCCACCGTCGCCTCCCACGCCCCGCTTTCGGAGGGCGGGCCGAGCGTCTATGCTGGGAATCGGCCTGCACGCCAGCCTGCACGGGAGGGAGCACGTGGTAGACCTCGACCTCCGACTGCGACATAGCGACGACGTGTGCGAGGTCGACTTCGCGTCGTTCCTGGGCGAGGAGCTGCCCGGACGG
>JABSQV010000023.1 GCA_013215565.1 Myxococcales bacterium
CCGTAAACTCGATCCCGTCGGGGCCGAGCGGGCCCGCAATCAACTGATTGCCGAACTGGATATCGTCGGGGAACCCGATCGGCTTCTGGCCTGTAATTCCGCAATAGGGAACTCCGTGTAGATTGAACACGTTAGTGGCGTTGCAGAAGCCGTCCGCCGATATTCGCCTGACCCCGACGCTAGTTCCGAGGTTGTGCGCCAGGAACGTCGAGCTCGCCGAGAACCTCGCGTGGGTCGGGCCGTGGGGGAAGTCGGGCGAGAGAATCAGGTCGAGCCGGTCGGGTCCGAGTCGTGCCTCGAGCAGCAACCCCGTGGGCCCGAACTCCGACTCGAGCGTGGCGCTCTGCCCCGGCGTGAGCAGGTCGCTTGCGGTCAGCTCGCGCCCGAGACTCCTCATCGGGTCGTTGGGTGTACCGTCCGGGGTTGTCGGATCCAGCGTGAGACTCCCCTTCAATACTGTCACAACCCGGCTACCAACCGTCTTGTCATAGTTCTTCGCCACGCGATAGACCCTATCTGGGTGCGTGGGGTCGGTGAAAACCTGCTGGGTCCTGCCGAGCACGTCCCCGTGAGAGTCGAACTGCAGCGGGAACCAGCGCTCGTGCCGGGGCTGGCCGGGGTCTCCGTCGAGCTGCGGGGCCCGGTCGGCCGTGGCCGCGGCTTGCAGCAGGCGGACCGCGCCGTAGCCCTGGCCCATGAACAGTTCGTCTTGAGCCGTAGTGAAGGTCGTCGAACAACCCTTCGGATCGCTGGAAGGATTGCCCGTGCAGCTGGTGTTGCCCGGCTCGTCGCCCGCGAAAGCCTCCTGCAGGTGCAGGGCAGAGCGCGGACGCTCGAACAGCTCCCGCGTGAGCTCATCTCCCAGGAAGCCGCGGGCCGCACTCAGCAGCGGGGCAGCGAACAGCGGATTGACGACGCCGGCAGGCTGGGCAAAAGTGAGTCCTGCGATCCCAGTCGGGCCCGTGGCCGGCGGATCGCCGTTGACCCCGAACGGCCCGTTGAGAAGACTCTGAGAGGTGTCGCGGCAGAGCGGGGCGAAGGCCGGGAAGCCCCCCGGGATCGTGACCCCCTGAGGCGCGAGGCAATCGAAGGGTCCGATGCCGCCGGCAATCAGATCGATCGGCAGCGCGCGCACCGGTAGCGCGGCGGCCGCAGCGGCGAGCGCGCCTGCGATCAGCGTTCCGGTCCAGCCTCTACCGTGCATCCGAAGCCCCTTCCACTTGAACCGCGGGTACTGCCGAAGCCCGGAGTATGCGGGTACAGCTCGCTCGCCGTCGAGGAATTTCTCTCCGCAGCGGGCCGGGCGGGCTCCGGGCGCTGCGCGGAGTCAGGCCGCAAGCCCCACCGTCGCCTCCCACGCCCCGCTTTCGGAGGGCGGGCCGAGCGTCTATGCTGGCAACCGGCCTGCACGCCAGCCTGCACGGGAGGGAGCACGTGGTAGACCTCGACCTCCGACTGCGACATAGCGACGACGTGTGCGAGGTCGACTTCGCGTCGTTCCTGGGCGAGGAGCTGCCCGGACGGCTCGCGGGCCGAAACGGCGAGCTGGCCGCGCGCGGGATCGGCTATCTCGAACTCTCGCCGCTCGCGCTCGAGGTCGAGGGGCGCGCGTTCACGTTCGTGCCCACGCGCGGCGGTGTCGAACTGCGCGCAGGCGACCGTGACGCGCACGCGGTGGCGGTGCTGGATACGGGCGCGTTCTCGGATCTCGTCCAGGACCTGCGCAGCACCATGGGGCTCACGCTCGGCAACGACGTCGAAATGCGGCGCGGCGCGACCGACGACTTCGTCGAGTGGGAACCGGTGTTGCGCGCCATGATCGATGGGCGCCCGGTCTACGAGCCGGGTTCGGTCGAGTTCCGCGCGGCCGACGGCGCTCCACTCGAGCTGGACCGGCGCTTCACGCCCGAAGACGACGACGCCGAGATCGCACAGTTTCTCGGCGAAGCGGGTTTTCTGAGACTCGGGAACTGGTTCACGCGCGAGGAGATGGCCGAGGTCTCGGCCGACATCGACCGGGCGCTTCCGAGCTATGCACCCGATGACGGCCGCTCCTGGTGGGCGCGCACGGGAGCGGGCGTGAACCGGGCGGTGCGGCTCCAGTTCTTTCACGAGCATTCGGAGCGGGCCCGCGCGCTGCTCGGGGACGCGCGCATGACCCGGATTGCGGCTTTGAGTTCGAACGGCCACGTGGCCGGTTCGCTCGAGGGCACCAACGCGGTCGAGGCGCTCGTGAAGCCACTCGACGTGGTCGAAGGGATTTCGGATCTCCCGTGGCACAAGGACTGCAGCCTCGGTCGCCACTCCTATCGCTGTTCCGGGATCACGGTCGGCATCTGTGTGACCGATGCCGATCGCGAAACCGGCGAACTCGGTGTCGTGGCTGGCTCCCACCGTGCGTCGGTGCCGCCGGTCGGTGTCCACCCAAAGGTCGACCTGCCGCGCGTACCGCTGCCCTCTCGTGTCGGCGATGCGACCGTGCACCTGAGTTGCACCCTGCACATGAGCCGACCCCCTGTGCGAAGCGAGCGCCGCGTGCTCTACACCGGCTTCGGCCTGCCGCTCCGGCCCGGCGAGGTCGACGTGGGCGCGGAGAAGATCTCCGAGATCCGCGAGAGCGCGCCCAAGCGGATGGGGGCCGAGTCGCGCGACGAACTCGGCCGCGTCGGCAGCTTCGAACTCTAGCCGCTACAGGCGGGTGCTAGGCGCCGGGCGGCGGAAGTGCAAGCAGCTTTGCGAGCAGCCGCGTGACCGTATTGTTGCGCTCGAACTCGCTGCCGGTGGCCTCGTCCATCAGTTCGTAGTGCACCATCTGCTGCGCCAGCCGGACCATGATCACGGCAAACCGGAAGCCCGCGAACACCTGGTAGAAGTGCAGGTGCTTGACCGCGAGCCCGGAGCGCTCCTCGTAGTAAGCGACGGTCTCCTCGTAGCTCGGAAAGCCCTCGAGTCGCGGGGTCTCGATGCCCTCGCTGTGGTGTCGGTCCAGGAAGATCGACCAGCCGACGTCCTGTTCGGGGCTTCCCAGGGTCACCATCTCCCAATCCAGGACGGCGGCGGGGCGCGTCCCGTCGAAGATGATGTTGCCGATCCGGGCATCGCCCCAGACCAGGCCGATCGGCTCGTTCGTGGGCTTGTGCTTCTTGATCCACTCGAAAGCGGCCTCGGTCGTGGGTTGTGACCGGCCGCGCGCCGCCCACTCCAGGTAGCGCTCGTAGTAGACGATCTGCTGATCGAGCGGGTCCTCGCCGAGTTCGGGCCGGTCGAGAAAGGCGAAGCCGGCCGCGCTCGGGTCGAGTCGATGAATCCGGGCCATACAGTCAAAGCCGCCGAGCCAGATCGCGCGGCGCTCCTCGGGCTCGATTTCGGTCAGCCACCCGGCCGAGTGGTACGGCGGGCTGTCCCCGGGGACCCGGCCCTCGACGCGCTTCATCACGTAGAACGGTGCGCCGAGCAGGTCGCTCCGCTCCTCGAACCAGAGCACCTTCGGTACCGGAACGTCGGTGGCTTCGAGCAGGGCCATCGTCCGGAACTGGAGTCCGAGGTCGTACTCGGGAAATACCTGGTAGCCGGTCGGCTGGATCCGGACCACGAGCGAGTCGCTGCACGGGCGGCCCTGCTCGGTCCAGGACGCGTCGAAGAGCAAGGTCTCGTTCGAGAAACCCGAACTCTGCGGCTCGGCGAGTTCCGAGACCTCGAGATCGCGCGCGTCCCGAAGCTTCGACTCGAGCCAGGCTTCGAGACTCCGGCGGGTCTCATTCAGGTCGCGTTTCCAGGGCGTTGGCAAAGGCGCAGCCTCGCGGCGGTCGGTCCGTCCGGGCATTCTACCCGCAAGCGCGGATTCCTGAACCCGAGGCCGCCGAGCTCGCCGCCCACGCCGGGATTGCGGCTTCGGCCCGAGTTGTGGCCTACTGCGACCCGTGGCCGGCGCTGTCCCCACCTATAAGCTCGAGTTTCCGTACAAGCGCAGCCTGGGCCCAATCGTGGGGGCGTTCCTGACCGGGCTTCGCGATCGGCAGGTGCTCGGGATCCGCAGCGCGGCGGGCCGCGTGCTCGTCCCTCCGCTCGAATTCGACCCCGAGACCGGCGAAGAGAACCTGGAATGGACCCGGGTCGGAGAGGCCGGGGTGGTGCGGGGCTTCAGCTGGGTCGAGGAACCGTTGCCCAAGCACCCGCTCGATCGTCCCTTCGCCTGGGTACTGGTCCAACTCGACGGCGCCGACACCAACCTGGTCCACGTGCTCGACGCAGACTCGCGCGCCGCGGTCGAAATCGGAATGCGCGTGCGGATCCGCTGGGCCTCCGAGACCCGCGGCCACATGAGCGATATCGCGTGCTTCGAGCCGGAGGCCGGGTAGTGGCCGGCTCCGAACCCGTGAGCTTCATGCAGCAGATGGTCTCGCTCGAGTACAAGCTCCGGGCGAGCCCGGTCGCCGTCGACTTTGCGCGCAGGCTGTGTGCGGGAACGATCACGGGTCACGCCTGTCCCGAGTGCGGCCTCGTCTACACGCCGCCGAGCGGTTTCTGCTCGATCTGCGTGGTGCCCACGAATACGCGCGAGCACGAGGTCGAGATCGCGGACCGCGGCACGGTGACCGCGTTCACGATCGTCAACCCGATCCAGTATCGGGGCCAGAAGGAGCGTGAGGTCTACGCCGTTGCGAGCATTCTCCTCGACGGTGCGAGTGGTACGATCGGCCAGCAGCGGCTCGGCGACGTCGATCTCGACCGGGTTCGCATGGGAATGCGGGTCGAGGCGGTCTGGCTACCGGAAGAGAAGCGCAAGGACAGCGCCGCGATGGGCGCCGGGCTCGCCAGTGCGATTCATCACTGGCGTCCCGTCGACGAGCCGGATACGCCGCTCGAGGAATTCGCGGAGCACATCATCTGATGCGCGATGTCGCGATCGTCTCTTTCTCGCAGCTGCGGGGCGATCCCGAAGGCGGCGTACCAGAGGTGCTGATGCTCGTGCCGGTCGTGCTCGAGGCGATCGAGAAGTCCGGCGTGCCGCGCAAGCAGATCGGCTTTACCTGCTCGGGCAGCTGCGATTACCTGACGGGTGCGCCCTTCGCGTTCGTGCAGAACCTGGCCGCGACCGGTGCCTGGCCTCCGATCTCGGAATCGCACCTCGAGATGGACGGAGCCTGGGCGCTGCAAGAGGCCTGGGTCCGGCTGCAGCACGGCGACATCGACACCGCGCTCGTGTTCGCGTCGGGGCGTCCCTCGAACAGCGACCTGCGCGAGGTCTTGTGTCTGCAACTCGATCCCTACTACCTGATGCCGCTCTGGCCCGACTACATCTCGCTGGCGGCGCTCCAGGCGCAGGCCCTGCTCGCGCGGACCGGTCACACCGAGAAGGACCTGGCAGAGATCGTGGTGCGCGCGCGCCGGGCTGCACTCTCGAATCCGAATGCCGAGATTTCGGGAGAGTTCACGGCCTCGGAACTCCTGCAGGCGCCCTACGTCTCGTCGCCACTGCGCGCCCATGACTGCCCGCCGATCTCGGACGGTGCGGCCGCGATGGTGCTGGTCGCCGGGGATCGCGCGCGCGACCTCTGCGAGCGACCCGCCTGGATCCGGGGAATTGATCACCGGATCGACGCCCAGTATCCGGGGGTGCGCGACCTCTCCGTGTCGCCCTCGGCCCGGCTCGCGGGTGAACACGCGGGCGTCGGGCGGGGCCCGGTCGAGGTCGCCGAACTCGCCGCGGCGTTTTCTCACGAGGAACTGATCCTGCGCGAGGCACTGGGTCTCGGAGACGAGGTGCTGGTGAATCCCTCGGGCGGCGCGCTCTGCTCGAATCCGATGGTGGCGACCGGCCTGATCCGGATCGGCGAGGCGTTTCGCCAGATCCACGAGCAGGGCCGGGAACGCGTACTCGCCCACGCGAGTTCGGGGCCCTGCCTGCAGCAGAACCTGGTCTGCGTGCTGGAGGCGGACTGATGGCCGAACGCTGCGCCGTGATCGGAATTGGACAGACCCACCACACGCGCCGGCGCGACGACGTGTCGTTGGCTGGACTCGTGCGAGAGGCGGCGGTGCGCGCGCTCGAGGATGCGGAGCTTGGCTGGAAGGACATCGAGGCGGTCGTGATCGGGACCGCGCCCGATCTCTTCGAGGGCGTGATGATGCCCGAGCTGTACCTGGCCGAGGCGCTCGGCGCCGTGGGCAAGCCGATCACGCGGGTGCATACGGCCGGCAGCGTCGGCGGCTCGACGGCCGTGGTCGCGACGCAGTTGGTTCAGTCCGGCGTGCACGAGCGGGTGCTCACGGTCGCGTTCGAAAAGCAGTCGGAGGGCGACACCTCCTGGGGCCTCTCGGGCGGGCGCAGCGGCGGCGTGGGTGCGGGCGGCTACTTCGCGCCGCACATCAAGGCCTACATCGAGCGCTCGGGCGCGCCCGAACACGTCGGCTGGAAGGTGGCGGTAAAGGATCGGCAGAACGCGCTCCGGAATCCCTACGCGCACCTCAAGCTCGACAAGATCGACATCGACAGCGTGAAGGGCTCCGAAATGCTCTGGGCGCCGATCCGGCGGCTCGAGTCCTGTCCGACCTCGGACGGCGCGTGTGCGATGGTGCTCGCGAACGAGGCCGGGGGGCGCCGCGCGCCGCGCGCGCCGGCCTGGGTGCACGGCAAGGCGATCCGCAGCGAGAACGGCTTCTTCCCCGGGCGGGATCCGGTCAATCCGGTGGCCGGACAGGACTGTGCGGCCGACGTCTACCGTCAGGCCGGAATTACGGACCCGCGCCGCGAACTCGACATGATCGAGTGTTACGTGCCTTTCAGCTGGTACGAGCCGATGTGGATGGAGAATCTCGGCATCGCCGAGAAGAACCGGGGCTGGGAACTCACCGACTCGGGCGCGACCGCGTTCGAGGGCGACATCCCCGTGAACTGTTCGGGCGGCGTGCTCTCGACCAACCCGATCGGGGCCTCGGGCATGCTGCGCTTCGCGGAGGCCGCGCTCCAGGTACGCGGCCAGGCGGGCGAGCGCCAGGTCGACGGTGCGCGCCGTGCGCTCGGCCACGCCTACGGCGGTGCCGCGCAGTATTTTGCGATGTGGGTCGTCGGGAGCGAGCGCCCCTAGTCCGAGCGATGCGTCGCCGCGTTTGATCCCGAGCTTCGGAAGCAGCGCGAACACGAATTCTTCGTTGTAGAGGAGCCGAGGGAATGCCTGACCTGCTGGTCGAGAGAGAAGACCACCTGCTGATCGTGACCATGAACCGGCCGCATCGAAAGAATGCGCAGACGCCGGGCATGTACATCCGGATGGCCGACGCCTGGCAGCAGGCCAGTGCGGACGAGGAGATTCGCTGCATCATCCTCACGGGTGCGGGCGGCAACTTCTCGTCGGGCGCGGACCTCCGCGCGATGGCGGGCGACGCGGACGAGGACGGGGTCGTCGACGTCCAGGCCCGGCTCAAGCTAGATCCGGACGTGATCTTCAAGGGGCTGCTCAAGTCCTATCGGCCGACCAAGCCGATCGTGGCCGCGGTCGAAGGGGTCGCGATTGCGGGCGGCACCGAGATCCTGCAGGGAACCGACATTCGGGTCGCGGGCGAGAGCGCGCGTTTCGGGGTGTCGGAGGCACGCTGGTCGCTCTACCCGATGGGGGGTTCGGCCGTGCGCTTGCGCCGGCAGATCCCGTATACGGAAGCGGCCGACATCCTGCTCACGGGAAAGCACATCGGGGCCGCGGAGGCGAAGTCCCTGGGGCTCATCGGATACGTGGTGCCGGACGGCGAGGCGCTCGCGAAGGCGAAGCAGATCGCGGCCACGATCGCTGAGAACGGGCCGCTCGCGGTCGAGGCGATCCTCAGGACCCTGCACGAGACCGACGGGATGAGCGAGGCCGAGGCCCTGAGCTACGAGAACGCGTATGGGGGCGCCGTCTTCGGGAGTGAGGACGCCAAGGAAGGTCCGCGCGCGTTTGCCGAGAAGCGCAAGCCCGCATTCAAGCGCCGCTGAGCCCGCTCCGGGCGCCCGGGGCCTGGAAGCGCCCATACCCAGCCTTTCTTGGGTGGTCTCGGGTACAGTACTGACCAGTCAGTACCGATCTCAATCCTAACGCTGCGACGAACCCGGAACTGCGAGAGGTCGAGCGAGATGCCGAATTCTGATCAGGCCCGGGTGCGCGAGAAGCGACATCGGATGCTGCAGGCGGCGCAGGAGGTGTTCGTGGAACGCGGCTTCGACGCCGCGGGCACGGACGAAATCGCGCGCCGGGCCGGGGTCAGCAAGGGAACGCTCTACAACTTCTTCGATTCGAAGACCGATCTCTTGCTGTCTTCGGTCGAGGCGCAGTTGGAGCGGAGCCGGGCCCTGGTCGAGGCCGCGCTCAACGAGAGCGGCGATACGCCATTGAAGCAACTGGTCGCCGGAATCCGCGCACTGCTGCTGGCGGTTGTGCCTGATCGAGCCGGCCCGGAACAGCTGCTGCTCGATCAGGTGTGGGGCATCGTCGCGCGCGACTCGGCTGCCCGTTCCCGTGTCTTCGGGCTGCTTCAGGCTTTCTTTCGCGATCGTGAGATCGAACTGCGGGTGCTGCTCGAAAACGGCGTAAAGGCCGGGGCCGTGCGCAGCGACATCGACGCGGGCGAGGTGACGCTGCTGCTGTTTTCGATTGTCCACGGCCTGATCTACCGCGCGCGCTTCGACCCGGGTCGCATCGACCCGGTCCGCAGCTTCGAAGCACTCTTCGATCTGCTCCAGGGCGGACTCTTCACCGAGGGGGTTCGCGCATGAACCGCACGCGGCTTACGGTGCTGCTGATCGCGGCGGGTGCGCTGGTCGGGGGCGCGCTTCTGTACTGCTCCTCGCCCGCCGCGGTCGCTCGGCGCGAGCGGGAGGTGCGGCTCGAGGCGGCGCGGTCCGGTACGGAACCCGCCCGCCCGGCTGCCGGGCACCGCGCGCTCACGGTCGATGCCCTGCAGGTCCAGCGGCGGGCGCGGCCCGTGATGGCCGAGATTCCTTCCAGCCTGAAGCCGGTCCGTGCCGTCTCGGTTGCGGCAGAGGTCGAAGGCCGCGTGGTTTCGGTGGATGCAGTCGAGCACGCGCCGATCGAAGCTGGTGCGACCCTGCTCAGCCTCGACCCGACCCTGCTCGAGGCTGCCGTGCGGCGTGCGGAGGCGGCGCTGGTGCGCGCCAGCGCTTCGCGGCGGTTTGCGAAACTCGAACTCGAGCGTCAGCGGGGACTCGCCGAGCGCCGCATTGCGAGCCCGGCCGAACTCGATCGAGCCGAGCGCGAAGAACGGACCAGTTGGGCCGTGGTCGCGGACGCCGAGGCTTCACTCAGCGAAGCCCGCGCGTGGCTCGAGAAGACGCGCATCCGGGCGCCGTTCGCGGGCGTGGTGAGCTGGCTCGACCTCGAAGTCGGTGCCTACTTGCGGCCCGGGGATCGCGTGGCCGAGATCGTTGATATCTCGGGCATCGAGATCGAGGTCGGAGTCACCGATCGTCAGGTGGTGGCGCTCCACGCGGGCGATCGCGTCCAGGTGGAGGTCGATGTCTGGCCAGGCGAGGAGTTCACGGGCGAGATCTACCGGATCGGCCGCGCGGCCGACGATCAGACCCAGCAGTACCCGGTCGAAATTCTGCTGCCCAATCCCGAGGAGCAGTTGCTGCCCGGCATGCTCGGCCTGGTCAAACTCCGCGTCGGCGCGGACCGGCGCGTCCTGCAGTTGCCGCGGCGCGCGGTCACGCGAGAGTTCGAGGTCGACTACGTATTCGTGCTCGTGCCTTCCGCCGACGGGCGCAGGGTCGAGCGGCGCCGGATCGTGACTCGAGGCGTGCCATTCCGGCCGGACCTGCTCGAGGTCACGCAGGGTCTGGAGTCCGGCGAGTGGCTCGCGGTCTCGCGCGTGCGCGAGTTGCGCGAAGGCCAGCGGGTGGAATTTCGGGGAGATCCCCTCGACGCGAGCGCCGCGCAATCCGGGCTGGGCGCCGGGACAGACTGATGAGCCTGCCGGAGTTCAGTATCCGGCAGGTCGTGCTGGTGAACGTGCTGTTCTTCGTCTGTCTGGCGGCAGGCGCGGTGGCGTACCTGCGCATGCCGGTCGACTTCTTTCCCGACATCTCGTTCAACGAGACGATCGTAGAGACCGTCTGGATGGGCGCCTCGGCCGAAGAGGTCGAGCGCCTCGTCACGAATAAGCTCGAAGACGAGGTCGAGTCGATCACGGGGCTCAAGGAGCTCCAATCCTTGTCCAGTGCGGACTTTTCCTCGATTTCGATTTCCTGGAACGAGAGCCTGTCCAAGGCCGAATACGAGTCGGCCATCAATGACCTGCGTGCCGCGATCGACCGCGTCAACGATCTGCCGTCGGACGCGGAGGAGCCCTACATTCGCGAGCTTTCGGTCGCAGAGGTCTACGCCGCGATCCAGATCGCAGTGACCGACGAGCAGGGGCTCGGCTACTCGACCTTGCTCGAGGTCGTGCGCGACGTTCGGGATCGGGTAGAAGATCTGCCCGGCGTCGAGAAGGTGATCATCCGCGGAGAACAGGATCGCGAGGTGCGCGTTCTGGTCGATCGCGACGCGGCGTCGCGGCACGATCTTACCGTCGTCGAGATCAACGACCGCATCCGGCGCAAGAATCTCAACCTCCCGGCGGGCACCTTTACGGGACCCGCGGGCGAGGCGACGCTGCGCGCGATCGGCGACTACTCCTCGCTCGACGAGATCCTGGAAACCGTGATTAAGGAGAATCCGAACGGGACCCACGTGCGTCTCAGAGAGGTGGCCCGGATCGAGGAGGGGATCGAGAAGCGCCGCTACTACGCGCGCTATAACGGCTACCCGGCGCTCGTGATGGGGGTCGCCAAGCAGAAGGACGCGCAACTCCTCTCGGTGGCCGCCGGGGTCCGCGAGTGGGTGGCCGAACACGCCGACCAGCTACCGGAGGGGCTGCGGATCCAGACGACCTGGGATACCTCGCGCTGGGTAATGGCCCGCATGCAGGTGCTGCGCGACAACTTGATGACCGGAATGCTGGTCGTGCTCGCTGTCCTCTGGGTCACGATCGGGTTCCGGAACTCGCTTTTGACCATCATTGCGATTCCGTTCAGCTTCCTGGTTGCGCTGACCCTGTTTCCGCTCTTCAACCTCACGATCAACTCGTTCTCGCTGATCGGCATGTTGCTCGTCTCGGGAATGCTCGTGGACGACGCGATCATTGTGCTCGAGAACATCTACCGCCGTATCGAGTCGGGCGAGAATCTGCGCGATGCGGTGGTCAAGGGCACCGAAGAGGTGCTCTGGCCCGTGGTCTCGGCAATCGCCACCAGTTGTGCCGCGTTCTTCCCGCTGTTGCTCGTGACCGGGACCTCGGGAGAGTTCATGTCGATCCTTCCGAAGACCGTGATCGTGTGTCTGATCGCGTCGCTCTTCGAGTGCTTGGTGATCCTGCCCGCACACTATCTCGACTGGGGCAGTCGCCACCGGGTGCAGCAGAGCCCGAGTGTGGGCCCGCGACCCGCCACCGCGCTGCGCGCTGTGACGGCGCCGCTCGCGGCGGCCGGTGCGCGTTTTCGCAGCTCGATCGACCGCGGCCTCGACGGCCTGCGAAGCTACTACCTGAGTGCGCTCGACCTGGTGCTGGCCAACCGGGGTTCCTTCAGTGTATTGACGGCCGCGCTGATCGCGCTTGCGCTGGGACTGGCGGCGCACCTCCCGGTAAATCTCTTCGCGAGCGAGTACGACAACTTCTTCATCGTGTACGAGACGCCGGCCGACTTCGGACTCGAGCAGACGGACCGGGTGGTGAGCCAGATCGAGCGAGAGGTGCTCGATTCGCTGCTCGGAAATCCAATTTACGACTATTCCACCTACGTGGGGAGCGGGCTCATTGGGGGACGCCAGGGTCGCTCCGGGACCAACGTAGCGCTCTCTTACGCGACCATCGTCTCCACGCCCGAGTACCAGGTTGCGCCCGAGCGCGCGCTCGAGCGTGTGGATGCGGCGCTCCGCGCCTACCGGGACGCCCACCCGGAGCTTCCGCTGACGGATCTGCGGGCGATGGCACCGCGCAATGGACCCCCGATCGGGAAGCCGGTTGCGGTGCGGATCCAGGGAGACGACTACCTCGTGACGAAGGCGATTGCGCGCGAGATGAAGGAATTCCTGCGTACGATTCCGGGCGTCTCCAACATCGAGGACAACCTCATCGACGGACCCCGCGAGGTTCGGCTGCTCGTGGATGAGGAACGCGCGAGTCAGCACGGCCTTGTCTTCGACGACCTCGCGCGTGCGCTGCGCGGCGCCAATGACGGGCTCGTCGCGACCAGCTTTCGCGACCCGCTCCGGGGCTTCGATCTCGACATCCGCGTGATGCTCGATCCCCGCTTTCGGCACGACACTGCGGCGCTGCTCCGCGCCGAGGTTCGCACGCCGGCTGGATACCTGGTGCGACTCGGAGACGTGGCCAGCATCGAGGAGGCGCGCGGCTTTCTGACGCTCTCGCACTTCGATGCGACGCGGGCCGTCACAGTCTACGCAGACGTCGACGGGGAACAGGCGACCTCGGACGGCACCAACCGCAAGCTCGTAACCGAGTTTGCGGATCTGGCAGTGCGTTACCCCGAGGTCGAGGTCGTGTTCGGTGGTGAAGCGGAGTCGGAACGGCAGGCCTTTGCGGATCTGCGGAGCGTCTTTCCGGTGGCGCTACTTCTGATCTACATGATTCTGGCGGCGCAGTTCCGGAGCTACGCGCAACCCCTGATCGTGATCACGGCCGTTCCCTTCGCGCTGATCGGGGTCGTCTGCGGAGTCTGGCTCCTGGGTTACCAGCTGAGCTTCGTGATGCTCTACGCCGGGATCGGGCTCGCCGGGGTCGTCGTGAATGACTCGATTGTGATGGTCGACTTCATCAACCGCGCACGCCAGCGCGGCGAACCGGTCCTCGAGGCGGTGCGCCAGTCCGGCGCGGTGCGGCTCCGGCCGATCCTGCTGACCACCTTCACCACGGTCGGTGCACTCATGCCGATGGCGCTTGGGATCGGGGGCGCGTCGAAGAGCTATGGGCCCTTCGCAGCCGCGATTGCGTTCGGGCTGCTGATCGCCATGTTCGGGACCCTGTTCATGGTGCCTCTCTCCTACACGGCCTTGGTTGTGAACCAGGAACGCTTCCGGAGCCTGCGCTCCCGACTCTTCGGATCGGGTATGATACCCGCCACCGGGCGTCCCGCCGCCGGGCATGAGCCGGGCGCAGCGCCAAAGTAGACGAATCGACGAATCGACGAATCGACGAATAGGAGAAACCCATGGCAGAGACCCCCAAGAATCTCGACGAAGTTCTCGAACTCATGCCCGCGCAGTTCCAGGCCGACGCCGCGAAGGGCTTCAAGGCTATCTACCAGTACTGCGTGTCTGGAGAAGGTGGCAAGGATTTCTACCAGGACATCGATGATGGCAAGCTGGATCTCCAGGTGGGCAAGCACGACAGCCCCAACATCACGATCTCGATCGACCACCAGGACTTTCTGAAGATGCTCTCGGATCCAAGTGCCGGCCAGGCGCTCTTCATGCAGGGCAAGGTGAAGGTCGAGCCCCTCGACATGAGCCTGATGATGAAGATGGGAACGCTCTTCAAGAACGACTAGCGTTCTGGGAGTCCGCGCGACTCTTGGCCCCCGCGTGCTCGCGCGCGCGGGGGTTCGTTTTGGGGAGGCAGCGCGCCGTGGAAGCGACCGCCGTAGCAGACGCGCTCGAATCCGCGATCGTGGGCCAGGCGCAGGCCAGGCTCGGTCTGCTGCTGGCACTGGTCGCGCGCGAACATGTCTACCTCGAGGGCCCGCCCGGCTGCGGCAAGTCGCTGCTCGCCGAGACGCTGGCCCGTGCGGCCACGGCGAAGCCCGTGTTCGTGCAGTTTCATCGAGACACGCGGTCGGCCGAGCTTCTGGGTGAAAGCGTGCTGCTCGCGCGCCCGGCAGCGGGTGGCCAGCGGCTCTCGCGTGAGCTGCTCCCGGGTGCGCTGCTCGAGGCCGAAGTCGCCGTGCTCGACGATCTCTCGCGCGCACCCGGCGAGGCGATTGGGGTGTTGCTCCCGATCCTGGGCGAGCGACGTACGGCGGGACTCGCGCTCCCGCTCGAGACTGCGATCGCGACCGCGGCGCCGCGCGGTGCCGAGAGTTACGGGGATCCGCTCGAGCCCACGCAGCTCGACCGCTTCGCGATCCAGGTGCGCCTCTCGGGTGCGGTTTCGAGCGATCGCGCCGAAGAGGCCCGGCAGATCCTGGAGCGAGCCGTCCGGACCCGGGCCGCGGAAGCTGCCGCTGCCGGCTCCGGGCTTCCGCTCTCCGCGGCGGAGCGCCGGGCACTCCAGGCGCGCGCCGCCGCGCTCGAGCTCCCGGCATCGATTCGAAGCGCCTTGCTTCGGCTGGCAGCGCGGCTCCGCGAGGCTTCCCCGGAAGGGGAGGCGCTGATCACGGACCGGGGTTTCGGCATCCAGGCACCCCGGATCCTGCGTGCGCACGCGCTGCTGCGCGGGGCCGACCGCGTCGCCGAGCCGGATCTGGCGGCAGTGGGGGTAATGCTCGCGTGCCGTGTCCCGGAATCGGTGCGCGCAGCATTGCCCGAGCTGATCGACGAGTCGATCTCCGCGCCCGATTCGGCGCAGGGCGCGGTCCCGGGCGAAGGCGCGGACCGGGTCTCGGGCGAGGGCGGCGCTGGCGTCACAACGCCTGGCGCCTCGGTCGCGGCAGACCGGATCGACGCGCCCATAGAGCGGGTCGCCTCCAGGTCGCCCGACACCGACCTAACCTCCGCCGAGGTCGCGCCGCTGCTCGAGGCGATCGAGGGTCGGCTCGAGCGCGGAAGCGCCGAGCGCGGCGACGATCCCGGCGGAACGCCCCGGCGCTATCGGCGGATGCGTCGTCTCGAGGAGGTCTTCGATGCAGACCCGATCGAAGCCGTACAGTTCGTGGACGGGGAGCTGCCCGGAATGCCGCACAGTTACGCGCGAGAGCGTCCGAGTCGCGGAGGAACCCTGGCTGTACTGCGCGACGTGTCGGCTTCGATGGAGGGGCGGCTGAGCCGATGGGCGGGCGAGGTCGTCGACGGGATCGTGCGTACGGCCGCGCGGCGCCGCATGCGGATCGGCTACTGCGAGTTCAATCACCACGCCGAGCGTTTCACTGCGGACGGCCGCTTCTTTCACCGCCGTTACCGGAAGCTCCGCAGCCTGGCCCGCTCGCGTCGATCGGAGGGTCGCACCAACTACGAGGCACCGCTTCGCCTGGCACTCGATGAATTTCGGCGGGGAGTGGGCGACAACCGGCATGTGGTCCTGCTCACGGACGGCGTCCCCGTGCTCGGCGACCCCGTCGTCTCGCGCGAGCGCCGCGAGGCGCGCCGCCTCGGTGTCCGGATTCATACGGTCTTTCTCGGGCTCGGCGAGTGTCCGCAGGTTCTTGATCAGCTTTCGCGTGAGACCGACGGAGTTCGGTTTCGCGGGGTGCCGGCGGCCGGGGGGCGGCTCCGGGTCCAGGCGCGGGTCGAGCGGAGCGCGGACCGATGAGCGGCTGGATGGGAGGGTCGGAGCTGGCCGCACTGCGCGCGCTGCTCGATCGCCACGTGGTCGGGCACGACGAGGCGAAGGCCGCGCTCCTGCTCGGGTTAGTCTGCCGGGAGCACGTGTACCTGGAAGGTCCCCCCGGAAGTGCGAAGACCCGAATGGCCGAAATTGCGGCGCGGGGTTCCGAACTCGACTTCTTCTTCTATCAGATGCACCGCGACACCCGGCTTGCGGAACTGGTCGGCGACGTGGTGCTCGAACGACGTCCGCTTGCGGCCAGCCCCGGCGACCCCGAGCCGCGCGGGGAGCGGATTCACCAGAAGATCGAGCCGGGAGGCCTGCTGCTGGCCCAGGTCTGCGTGCTCGACGATATTTCGCGCGCGCCGGGCGAGGCGCTGAATGTGTTGCTGCGGATCCTGAACGAGCGGAAGTTCGGGGACGCCCCGATCCCGCTGCTGTCCGCGATCGCGACCAGCAACCCGATGCGGGACGAGTATTACAACGAGCCGCTCGACCCCGCGAACATGGACCGCTTCGGGATTCAACTTTCGGTCGGGAGCCTGGTCGGTTCTAGCGAGCCCGAACTGGCGCGCTCGCTGCTCGACCGCTTCGTAGACGGGGAGGTCGAGGAGCAGCCCGTGCTCGAGCCGGTCTGTGACCGCGGGCTCTTCGACCGGCTCTTCGCCCGGCTCGGGAAGGTCCCCGTTCCGGAGCCGGTACGGCAGGCGCTCCTGCAGTTCCTCCACGTCCTGGTTCGCGACTATGATTGCAACGAGACCAACGCACTTCTCACCGACCGGAGCTTTCTGGTGAAGAGCGTGAAGTTGCTCCGGGGCAGCGCGCTGATGGCGGGGAGGGAGGCGGTGGAAGCGGGGGATCTCGACGTGCTGCGCTGGATGACGACCTTCCGGGTTCCTGCGGAGGTCCACGCGCAGGTCCCCGAAATTCTCGAGCGCGTCAAGGAGAAGTACCGGTGAGGCTCCGGGCGAGCGTCAACGGAACGCAATGCCGGGACGAGGTCTTTACCGAAATCCAGCTTCCGCTCGAGCGGGGGCGGGCGGGTTCCGCCTGTCGCACGCTCTGCCGGCCGGCCTCCGCGTTCGCGCTCGTCGGTGTGGCGGATCGGCAAATGGACGACGCCCGGCTCGGAGCGCGGACGCCGCTCCATCTCCTTGGGCGCTCGCGGCGAAGCTGAGCGCGCGCCGGTCTCGGCGGTGCTGCTGGCGGCCGGAAGCGGTCGCCGCATGCGGCGCGCCAAGCACCTGATCCAGATCGAGGGTCGCTCGATCCTGTCGCGCGCAGCCGGCGCGCTGCTCGGCTCCAGCGCCGAGGAGGTGGTGGTGGTGCTGGCGCCCGGTGACCGGGAGGGCGTGTCGGCGCTCGGCGCGCTCGAGCTGCGCGGCGTTCGCGTCGTATTCGCCGAGAGCCCGGACGAGGGCCGGGCGGCCTCGGTGCGTGCCGGGGTCCGCGCGACCGCGCCCGGAGCGGCCGGGCTGTTGATCGCTCTCGCCGACCAGCCGTTCCTGGAGGCCGCGGACTTCGACGCCCTGATTCGTGCCTTCGGCGCGGGCGCGGGAGGGATCGTGCACGCGGCCTACGCCGGAGAGCGCGGGACGCCGGTGCTGTTCGCGGCCCGCTACCGCGAGGAGTTGCTCGCGCTTCGGGGCCGCGAGGGGGGACGCGTCGTGATTCTGCGCCATCCGGGTGAGGTGTGCGCGGTTGCACTCGATCCGGCACGCGGCCGAGACCTCGATCGGCCCGAGGACCTGCTAGTCTCCCGGTCCATGCAGCGCACGCTCTCGATCATCAAGCCAGACGCGATCGCCGCCGGAAAGCTGGGCGGGATCCTGCAGCACATCGAGGATGCCGGTCTGCGCATCGTGGCGATGCGCATGCTCCACCTGACACCGGAGAGAGCGCAGGAGTTCTACGCGGTCCATCGGGAGCGCCCCTTCTACCAGGGTCTGGTTGCGTTCATGAGTTCGGGCCCCGTGGTGGTGAGCGTGCTCGAAGGCCCCGACGCCATCGCGCACTACCGCACGGTGATGGGCGCGACGAATCCGGAAGAGGCCGAGGCTGGAACGATCCGCAAGCTCTACGCGACAGACGTGGAGCGGAATGCCTGCCACGGTTCGGACGGCCCCGAAACCGCGCAGGAAGAGATCGCCTTCTTCTTCTGACGGCTCCGCCGGGTCGCCCGCGTCGAGCGCCCGGACCGTCCGAACCCCTAGCGTGACGCGAGCGCGTCCGGCTCGTGTTCGGAGGCCTCCCCCCTGTCCCGCGCAGGGTTCAGATACAGGCTCTCGATCCGGTCGGCGACGGCTTCCGCGATGATCCTGTAGCCGCGCGCATTGGGATGCCGCAGCCCCGAAAACTGGATCTCCTCTTCGCGCCCGCTCCAGGGTCGGAGTGTGTCGAGCAAGTCGAGCCAGTCGAGGCCCGCCTCGGCGACCGCTTCGCGCAGCAGCGGTTCGACCCGGGGGTGGTCCCGGAACTCGTAGCGCGAAAGGTCGGGGAGGTCAGGGAGCAGGACCACGAGTACGTCCGCGCCGATGCTGCGCGAGATCTCGCCGATCTCTAGGATGGCGGCACGCGCCGCCTCCCACTCACTGTGGCCGGGCCGGTATGCGTCCGACCAGTTGTCGTAGCTTTTTTGGAAGCGCTTTCGGGTCCCCGACGCATCGATGGGCGCGTGCGAGGCATCGCTGATCGTCTCGTGATTCAGCCAGTCGCGAAAGTCCACCGCGCGCCGCTTTATGGCCTGCCGGGCTCCCTTGATGAACTGTCGCAGGTAGAGCCGGCGAGGGAGTCTGTAGAGCTCGAGCAGCAGCGGGTGAATCGCGCGCAACCGGTTGTAACGCTCGTACTTGCGGAGCTTGTGATGCGTGTCGTTGACCGGGTAGAAGGCGACCACGATCAGGTCGGGGTCGAACCGGACGCCCCGCTCCCGCAGGTAGGCGGCTTCCTGCTCGGTCGAGTAGCCGATCACGCCGGTGTTGATCACCTCGAACTTCGCGGGTTCTCCCGAGCCTCGCGCGCGTTGGTTGAGAACCGTCTCGAGTTGTCGCGGGTAGCTGTCGGGTTCTTCGAGCCGAAAGCCGAAAGTCCAGGAATCCCCGAGCGCCAGGATCCGGTAGCGGCCCGGGCTCCGGGCGTAGCTGATCTCGGGATTGCGCAGGCCCAGCGAGTTGATCACGACTGGAGCCCCGAACTCATCGCCGGTCCAGCCGGGCCGCATGCTTTTCCCGGTTACGGGGTCCAGTTCGTAGAGGTCGGGTTTCGGGAGCATCTCCTGGCCGAAGATCCGGAGGAAGCCCTCGCAGAGCGCGAGCGTCACCAGCAGCGAGACCGCGACCAGAAGCGTGTTGCGAAGCACCCCGGGTCGGTAGCGCGGCCGGGGTTTCGTGTCTAGAGGGCCCGTGCTATCCGCACCCGCTCCGTCCTTGGGCGGCTGGCGCCCGGCCGAGGCGGGTGAATCGGGTCCGGCGATCAGCCGGCGTAGCCGACTGCGATCAGAGAAAGGACCGCCAGGTAGGAGGCGATCAGGATCAGGTTTCGTCGGAGCAGGCTGTGGCGTTCCGCCGGGCCCTGCGAAATTTCTTGCATGTCACTCTCCCGAGCTTCGCTCTTCGTCTCTGGAAGCATCGGCAGAGACTCCCCCGGACTTCAGCGGGCCTCGGGAGGGGGACCCGGAAGATGCCGTGATCCTCCGGTTGCGTCCAGTGCGGGGTCGCGTCCGTCGGTGCCGAGCACGCGATCGAAGTGATCGGCGGCCCGTCCGGCCGAGTACCAGAAGAACGGCACCAACTGGTAGTGGCCCACTGGCAACTCGATCCACTCCGGGCGCCCGAGTGCCTCCCAGAGTGCCCGCGTGCGTGCCGGAGGGATCACGCGGTCGAAGCGTCCCGAGACGAGCAGTACCCGGTCCGGCTGGATCCGGCCGGTCCAGCGGAGCGGATCGACGCTCTCCGAGACCGGACGGATCCGCTCCAGGAACGCCTCGCGGTCTTCGAGGTCCTCGCGTTCGCGCAGTCGGTCTCGAAAGTCACGCACGGGTGTCTCGGTCGAGTCGTAGAGGATCTCGGGCAGGCCGCCCCCGGCCATTGCGAAGAACCCGGCGCGGATCCGCTCCGGCTCCATCCCCATGAGGGTTGCGGCCAGGATTCCGCCGAGGCTCACGCCGGCGGTGGCCAGCCGCTCTGAATCGACCTCGGGGCGGGTCTCCAGCCAGCCGAGCAGCCGGCGCGCCTCTGTCACCGCGCCCCTGAAGGAGGCCATCGGCTCGGCCGGATCGTCGGCGCTCTCCAGTGCGAGCGCGCGGCGTTCGAGCCGGGCGATCGCGTAACCGCGCGCGAGCAGCGCGCGAGCCAGGCCCTGAGAGACCACGTGTGAGCCCGCCAGGATTGGGAAGACCACGACCGTGGGGTGGGGGGGCGGACCCGGCGGGACCAGCAGCCAGGCCGTCTGTGAACTGCCGTCCTCGGCGCGCCAGCCGAGTTGGAGTGAGCGGAAGTTGCGCGGGTGTCGCAGCGCGTAGAGGTCGAGGATCCAGGGGTCGTCGCGCTCGGGGACGGCCACCACCTGGACGTCGTCCGGGCCAAGCGGGGCGACGGTGGGCCCGGCGGCCGGGCCGGGGCGCCGCACGGGGGCGGGGTCCGCAGCCGGCGTCGTGGTGCAACTGAGGGCCAGGAGCGCCACCAGCAGGCCGTGCAGCCGGCCGAACCGCCGCCGCGGCGTCCGGCGGCGTTGCCGCGCCGGTTGGCGGCACCCGGGTGCCCGGACCCTGCTACCTGGAGTCGGCGTTCTTGCTGCGCAGGAAGGCCGGAACGTCGAGTTCCTCTTCGAACGGAGAGATGAAGTCACCGCCACCCGAGTCGTATCGGCTCCTGCCGGCCGCCGCAAGATCGTCCGCGGTCGTCTCCGCGCGCAGCGGCGGACGCAGTGGCGTGACGTTGTCGAGCGCGGCCTCTGCCGGCGAGCGATTCCGGCTGCGGGGCGGTCCCGAGAGACCGGTCGCGATCACGGTGATGCGGACCTCTTCGTTCATCTCCGCTTGGATCACGGTCCCGAAGATGATGTTGGCCTCCTCGTGAGCCTCCTCGCGGATCAGGCTGGCGGCCTCGTTGGCCTCGTGGAGCGTCATGTCCTCGCCGCCCGTGATGTTGATCAGCACGCCGCGCGATCCCTTGATCGAGATGTCCTCGAGCAGGGGGTTCGAGATGGCTGCCTGGGCCGCGGTGATCGCCCGGTTCTCGCCCCGGGCGCGCCCGATCCCCATCAGCGCGATGCCCATGCCATCCATGATCGTGCGCACGTCCGCGAAGTCGAGGTTGATCATTCCGTGGACCGTGATCAGGTCGCTGATCCCCTGGACCGCATTGAGCAGGACCTCGTCCGCGAGCCGGAAGGCGTCGCTGATCGTCGTGCTCTTGCTCACCATGTCGAGGAGTCGGTCGTTCGGAATCGTGATCAGGGTGTCGACCGCCTCGTGAAGCACCTCGAAGCCGTGCTCCGCCTGCCGGGCGCGGACGGCTCCCTCGAAGCTGAAAGGCCGAGTGACCACTGCGACGGTCAGGGCCCCGACCTCCCGGGCCACCTCGGCGATGACCGGGGCGCCCCCGGTGCCGGTCCCGCCGCCGAGCCCGGCGGTCACGAAGATCATGTCGGCTCCGTCGAAATACTCGCGCAGCCGGTCCCGGGCCTGTTCGGCGCAGGCGCGCCCCATGCTGGGGTCGGCGCCGGCTCCGAGCCCGCGTTCTCCGAGCTGAATCTTGAGCGGGGCGGTGTTCGTGCCGAGGGCCTGCGCATCCGTGTTTGCGGAAATGAAGTCGACCCCTCCCAACCCCTCCCGGATCATGGTGTTGATCGCGTTTCCGCCCGCACCCCCGATTCCGATCACCTTGATCTTTGCCTGAGGCTCTGAACTCTGCTCGAACTCGATCATGTCCCCCCCCGGGAAAGCGCGCTGCCCGCTCGCGTTCCGAGCGCACGCCGCTTCAAGGTAACAAGCTTTTTTCCCTATCCCACTTCTCCCGAGAACCACTCGCGCATGCGGTCCCGGATCTTCCGGAAGCTCGAACCGTCGTAGACGCGGAAGCGCGGCCGCGCCCAACGCTTCGAGCCGTACAGGGCGAGGCCGACCCCGGTTGCAAACTCCGGCCCTTGCACCCGGTCGACCAGACCCCCGATTCCCCGCGGGAGCCCGCGTCGCACGGGGAGTTCAAACACCTCCTCCGCGTACTCGGGCAGTCCCTGGAGCGCACTCGAGCCGCCCGTGACGACAATGCCGCAGGGGATCTTCGAGAGGAAGCCGGTTTGTACGAGTTCTTCGCGCACCAGCGTCAGAATCTCCTCGACGCGCGGCTCGAGAAATTCGCAGAGCTGCTTGCGGCTGACCTCTCGGGGCGCGCGCCCCCCGACGCTGGGCACCAGCAGGATCTCGTCGTGGGTCAGGAAGCGCGGAGACGCGCAAGCGTACCGGCGCTTGATCTTCTCTGCCTGCTCGAACGGGGTCCGCAGGCCGACCGCGGCGTCATTGGTCAAGTGATTGCCTCCGAGCGAGCGCACCCGGGAGTGCTTGACCGAGCCGTCGATGAAGACCGAGAGGTCGGTCGTGCCTCCGCCGAGGTCGATCAGGGCGATTCCGAGGTCCTTCTCGTCCTGGGCCAGCACCGCCTCTCCCGATGCGAGTGGCTCGAGCACGATGTCGATTACGTTGATGCCGGCGCGATTGCAGCAGCGGATCAGGTTCTGGGCCGAGGTGACCGCGGCCGTGACGATGTGTACGCGCGCGATCAGGCGGACCCCGTGCATGCCGATCGGATGCTTGATGCCATCCTGGCCGTCGATCTCGTATTCCTGCGGAATCACGTGGATCACCTCGCGGTCGGCTGGAATCGCCACGGCCTGGGCCTGTTCGATCACCCGGTTGAGGTCGCCCGCCCGGACCTCACGATCTCTGATCGCGACCATGCCGAGCTCGTTCCGCGCCTCGATGTGGCCTCCCGCGATGCCGACGTAGACCGAGCTGATTTCGCAGCCCGCCATCAACTCCGCCTCGTCCAGCGCCTTCCGAATCGAATCGACCGTCGCGTCGATGTCGATCACCACGCCCTTGCGGAGTCCCTTGGACGGGTGGCTCCCGATCCCGATGACGTCCACCGAATCCCCGTTCGCCTCGGCGACGATGGCGCAGATCTTCGTCGTTCCGATATCGAGCCCGACGATCAGATCCTCTCCTCTGGCCATGTTCTCTCCCCCCCCCCACTAGTGGGTTTCGATCTCCTGCAGCACCACTTGCCCCGGGAAGCGGAGATCCGCCGCCCGCGCAGGTACGTCTTCCAGAATCCCGTTCTCGAGAAGCGCCCCGAATTCGCGGAGTGCACGCGCGGAATCCTCGCCGATCCGGAGCCGGAGCTTCGACCCGCGCGGCTCGAGCACCAGGTCGCCCGGCCCGAGCACGGTTGCCGAGACCAGCTCGAAATCGGCCTGCCTCGCCGCTTCCAGCGCCGGGAGCGCCCAGGCGATCAGATCCCTCGGGGGTGGTTCCCCCTTGATCGCGACCAGCCCCTCCGCCTCGCCCGGTTCGAGCGCGAAGCGCGCGCCCGTGCGATCGATGCCCTCGCCGTTCTGCTCCAGCGCGGCGACGGGCACGCGTTCCTCGACCCGAACGATCAGGCGGTTCGGGGGCAGGCGCAGCGCGAGCGCGGACGCCACGCGCGGATGCGCCTCCAGCCGGCGCTCCACCGCGGTCGCATCGAGGTCGACCAGCGGTACGTCCGGTCGGAGTTCCGCCAGCTCGACCAGGGCCCGCCCCTCGAGGCTGTCGAGGCCGCGGAACACGATCCGCTTCAGCAGGAAGGGTTCGCGCCGGACCCAGTCGCCGGGCGAGGGCAGTTCGGTCTCGGGCGCGAACGCGGCCAGCCAGTTCGGGTCGGCAAAGCTGAGGCCCAGCGCCGCTCCCGCGAGCAGGCCCGCCGTCGCGGTGCCCGCCAGGATCCCCACCAGCCGGACGCTTCTCGTCCGCCGCCGCGCCCTCGGCCGCTGCGAGGCTGCCGTACGGCGTTTCCGGGGGGCCGCTCGAGCCTTCCGCCGCGCGCGACCGCTCACGCCGGCTCTCCCGGGCTTCTGCCCAGGAAGCGGACCTCGGTCTCGAGTTCGATCCCGAAGCGGCGCGCGACCTCGCCGCGCGCCAGTTCGATCAGCGCGAGCACGTCGGCCGCGGTCGCGTCTCCCCGGGTCTCGATGAAGTTTGCATGCTTTTGCGAGATGGCGGCCTCTCCCCTCCGGGAACCCTTGAGGTCGGCGGCCTCGATCAGGCGGCCCGCCTGATCCCCGGGCGGATTCTTGAACACGGACCCGCAGGAGCGCTGGTCGACCGGCTGCGTCTCCCTGCGCCGGGCGAGCAGTTCGCGCATCTGAGCCCGAATCGCAGCCGGCTCGCCGGGCTCGGTGCGGAAGACCGCGCGCACGATCGCGGCGCCGCGCGGGAGTTCGAGGCTTCGGTAGGAGAAGTCGAGATCGGCTCGCGGGAGCTCCCGGATCCCGCCGGCGTCCGGCGCGATCCAGTCTACGCGCTCGACCACGTCCTTCACTTCGACCGAGGGGATGCCCGCGTTCATGGCGACCCAGCCCCCGACCGTGCCGGGGATCCCGACCCCGAACTCGAGCCCGCTGCGTCCGCGCTCCGCGGCAAACCGAACCAGGCGCGAGTGGCTGGTTCCCGCCTGTGCCGTGATCCGCCCCTCCGAATCGGCATCGAGCTCCCGCAGCGCTTGGAGTTGAACCACGACGCCGGCGACGCCTGCGTCTGACACCAGCAGATTGAAACCCCCGCCGAGCAGCACCGGTTCGACCCCGAGTTTGCTGCAGAGTCCGAGCAGGGCCTGGAGTTCTTCCAGATCCTGCGGGCGGGCGAGCGCGTCCGCCGGCCCCCCGACCCGGAGTGAGGTGTGTTTCGACAGCGGGACGCCGAAGTCGACCCGGGGGCCCAGAAGTTCTCTGAGCTCCTTCTCGAAGCGTGTCTCAATCGGTCCAGTCCTCCGTAAAGCTCCGGGCGAGCCGTCCGATGTCACCGGCTCCCATGAACAGCACGGCGTCGCCCTGCTGTACGAGTTCGCGCAGCGCGGGGACGATCTCCTCCCGCTCCCGGACCAGGTGGGTGTTGCGGTGTCCGGTCTCTTTCACTGCTTCCGCGAGCGCGCTCGCGTCGATCCCGGGAAGCTTGGGCTCGCCTGCGGCGTAGATGTCGGTCAGCACGAGCACGTCGGCATCGTGGAAGCAGCTCGCCAGTTCTGCGAATAGATCGCGGGTCCGCGAATAGCGATGCGGCTGGAACACGACCACGCTGCGGCGCCCGAGGCCGCTTCTGGCCGCCGCCAGCGTGGCTCGAATCTCGGTGGGGTGATGCGCGTAGTCGTCGATGACCAGCAGCGAGCCCGGTTCCCCCACGATTTCGAAACGGCGCGCGATGCCCTTGAACTGCTCGAGGGCATTGCGGATCTGCGCGAATGGGACGTCGAACTCGAGGCCGACCGCGATCGCGGCGAGGGCGTTTTGAACATTGTGGAACCCGGGCATCGGAAGCCGCACCGGGCCCAGTTCGCGCGCCCCGCTCCGGGCCACGAACCGGGTATCGAGCCCCTCGGGCTCGATGCTCGTGGCCGAGATCTCCGCCTGTGTCGAGAGACCGTAGCTGCGATTGCGCGCGGCGATTCGGGGGAGCAGTTCCCTGAGCTTCGGGTCGTCCAGGCAGAGCAGGGCCAGTCCGTAGAACGGCACCCGGTTCGCGAAGTCGACGAACGCGTCCTGCAGCGCCTCGAGACTGCCGTAGTGGTCGAGGTGTTCGCGGTCGAGGTTCGTGATCACGACCACGGTCGGTACCAGGTGCAGGAACGAACCGTCGCTCTCGTCGGCCTCGGCCACCAGGATGTCGCCGCTTCCCAGCCGCGAGTTGGCGCCCAGGCTGTGCAGGCGGCCGCCGATGATGGAGGTCGGATCGAGCCCACCCTCCTGGAGCACGCTCGCGACGAGCGAACTGGTGGTGGTCTTGCCGTGAGAACCCGAGATCGCAATCCCGTACTTGAGACGCATCAATTCGGCGAGCATCTCCCCGCGTCGGATGACCGGGATCCGCACCCGCTCCGCTTCCTTGATCTCGGGGTTGGTCGCCGGGATTGCCGACGAGTACACGAGCACATCCGCCCCCGCTACGGATGCGGTGTCGTGACCAATCGAAATCCGAATTCCGAGCCCGCGCAGCCGCTCCAGCACCTCGCTTTCGCGTGCGTCGGAGCCCGAGACTGTGTACCCGGAGGCATACAGCACCTCTGCCAGGCCCGACATTCCGACCCCGCCGATTCCCACGAAGTGAATCCGCCTCACCTTTCGATTCATGCCCGATGCCTCTCGCGGGGCTGCTGCAGTTCGAGCCCCTTCGGTCCGGCATCCAGCCAGCTCGCACAGATCGACCAGATGTGGTCGGCCGCGTCGCTTCTGGACTGGGCCGCCGCCGCCTCGCACATGCGGCGGCGTCGGGCCGGGTCCCTCGCGAGCGCTCTCACCTCGTCGGCGAGCCGCGCCTCGATTTCGGAATCCCGAATCACCACGCAGCCGCCGGCCTGCTCGAGCAAGCGCGCATTCGCCGCCTGATGCCCGGCCGCATGCGGGTGGGGAACCAGGATCGAAGCAACGCCGGCGGCGCAGAGTTCGGCGATTGTCGAGATTCCGGCGCGCGCCACGACCAGGTCGCTGTGCGCGATGCGTTCCAGCAGGTCGTCGTAGAAGGCTTCGATCTCCGCTTCGACCCCGGCCTTCCGGTAGCCGTCGCGCACCGCGGCCAGTTCGGCGCTCCCGGTCTGGTGCGTGATCCGGAACCCGTCGCGACTGTCCAGAGACGAGAGGCTGGCGAGGACGGCGCGGTTGAGCGAGCGGGCGCCCTGGCTTCCGCCGAAAATCAGCAGTCTCAGGAGCCCTTCTTCGGGCTCGGCGTCGGAGTCTCCCCGGGCCGCAGGGCCCGGTAGCCGGCGCACCGGAATGCCCGTGATCCGAGCCCGCCCGGGAGCGAAGCGGCGGGCGGTCTCGGCGAACTGGACGAAGACCCCGCGCGCGAAGCGGCCCAGGATCCGGTTGGCGAGTCCTGGCTGCGCATCCATCTGAAGCAGCCCGATCGGCAGCCCGAGCGAAGCCGCCGCCGCCACGGTCGGGAACGACGCGTACGCACCGAGTCCGATCACGAGGTCCGCCCGGGCGGCCCGCAGCAGCCTTCTCGCACGAAAGAAGCCCCGGACCGCATCGAGCGCCGCGCGCGCGAGATCGATCGGACCCTTCCCCAAAACCGGCCGGGCGGCGATGAAGTCGAGCGGATAGCCCGCGCTCGGGATTAGGCGTTTCTCGATGCCGCGCTCGGTCCCGATGAACTGCACCTGCGCCCGCGGCTCCCGCTCGCGGATGGTGTCCGCGAGCGCGAGTGCGGGAAAGACGTGTCCACCGGTTCCGCCACCGGCCATCACCACGACTATCGCCATCCGCTCCTCCTCGAAGCGCGTGGGCGGGCGACGTTGAGCAGCAACCCGATCGCGATCAAACTCACGACCAACGAAGAGCGTCCGTAAGAAAATAGCGGCAGGGTTGCGCCCTTCGTCGGGAGCAACCCCATCGCCACGCCCGCATTCAGGCAGCCCTGCAGCCACAGCAGTAAGCCCGCCCCCGTCGCGAGCAGCATGGAGAAGGAGTCACGTGCGCGGGAGGCGATTCCGAGCGACGCGACGCCCATCAGGCCGAACAGGCCCAGCACGCCGGCGACGCCGACGAGGCCCATCTCTTCTCCGACCACGGCGAGAATGAAGTCGGTGTGCGCCTCGGGCAGGAAGCCCAGCTTCTGCTGCCCGGCGCCGATCCCGGTGCCGAAGGTGCCCCCGATCCCGAAGGCGAGCAGAGACTGGACCAGCTGATATCCCTGGCCGGTCGCGTCCGCGAAGGGGTCGACGAAGCTCCGCAGGCGCGACCAGCGGTAGGGTTCGCTGATCGCGATCAGGGCCAGGGAAGGGAGCGCCACTGCCGTGGCAGCCGCGAGGTGAGAAAGGCGGGCCCCGGCGACGAACACCAGCACGACGGTGAAAGCGACCAGTATCGCGGCGCCGCCGAAGTCGGGCTGAAGCAGCAGCAGGCCCGCCGGGATCGAAACCAGCAGGGCGGGCACCCCGAGCGAGATTCGGGCTCGGTGAAGCTGCTTGTCGTGAGACGAGAGCCAGCGCGCGAGCCCGAGCACCAGTCCGAGCTTGGCGAACTCGAGCGGTTGAAAGGTCGGCCCGCCAATGCCGAGCCAGCGCTGGGCCCCGTGATGCTGGACCCCGAGGGGCGTGAGCGTGGCGGCCAGCAGCAGCGTGGTACCGCCCCAGGCGACGAAGGCGAGCTTCCGGAGCATGCCGAGCGGCAGGAGCGCCGCGAGCGTACCCGCAGCCAGTCCGATCGCGAGCCCCTCGAACTGCCGCAGCAGATACGTGGTCGAGACTCCGAACACGAGTTCGGCGCGCACGGCGCTGGCGCTGTAGAGGCTCACCAGTCCGAGACCGATCACGACGGCCGCGGAGCCGATCAACTGGGGTGCGCCCAGACCCTTCAGCACGGCTCCGCTTCCCCGGTCCCGTCTGCTGCGGCGGCGAGATCCCGAACCAGCATCGCGAAGCACTCGCCGCGTTCTTCGTAGCTCGCGAACTGGTCGAAACTCGCACACGCCGGAGACAACAGCACCGTGTCGCCGGGGTGCGCGAGCCGGGCTGCGGCCGGGACCGCTTCCGCCAGAGACTCGCAGCGCAGGACCTCGAGTTTCGCGTCGGCGCGCAGGGCTCGCTCCAGGTCTTCGGCAGACTCTCCGAAGAGTACGGCTCCGCGAATGCCCTGGGCGGCATCCACGACGCCGTCGAAGCGCAGTCCCTTGTTGCGTCCTCCCGCGAGCCAGACGACAGGCGCAGTCCGCGCGCCTAGGCTCGCCGCGGCCGCTTCCGGGTTGGTGGCCTTCGAGTCGTTCACGAAGCGGACCCCGGCACGGATCCCGACCAGTTGGTTGCGATGCGGGAGTCCCTCGAAGCGCTCGAGCGCTTCGGCGATGCCGCCCGCCGAGGCGCCACAGCGTGCCGCCGCCGCCGCCGCCGCGAGCGCATTCTGAATCGGGCTCTGGCTGGCGGGCGACAGCTTCTCGAGCGCGATGCGACAGACTTCCCGTTCTTCAGAAACGACCGCGAGCGCTCCTCGGTCGAGGAAGGCCGCGTCTGGAAGCCCCGGCAGCGGGTTCGCGGTCGAGAACGGAAAGGCACGAGAAGCTGCGGCCTCGGCGACGCCCCGCGCCCAGGAGTCGTCTGCGGAAAACACGACCGTATCGCTGGCTCGCTGGCGTTCCACCAGACGTGCCTTCGCAGCCCCGTAGGCCTCGAAGCTGCGGTGCCGGTCGAGATGATCCGGGCTGAGGTTCAGCAACACGGCGACCTCGGCGTGAAAGCGCTCCGCGTGCTCGAGTTGGAAGCTGGAGAGTTCGGCGACGACCCAGTCCGCCGCGGGTCCCGTCGGTGGAGCGAGGTCGGACAGCGGCGTTCCGAGATTTCCTCCCAGGCCGATGCTGAGCCCGGAGGCCTCGAGCATTCGCGCCAGCAACACCGAGGTGGTGCTCTTTCCGTTGGTGCCGGTGACTCCGACGATCGGGGCGGGGATCAACGCGTGTGCGAGATCGATTTCGGGCCAGAGGGCCGGGTGGGCCTGGACCGGGATTCCCGGGCTCGCGACGACCAGGTCGTAGCCCTCGAACGACGGAAGCGCGTTCCCCGAGATCCGCTTGACCCCGTCGGGCAGCTCGCCGTGCCCGGCGTCCGGACTTCGGTCGTAGCTGGTGACCCGGGCGCCGAGCCGCAGCAGTTGACGTGCCGCAGCACAGCCAGAGCGTCCGCTGCCGAGGATGAGAACCTGCTTTTTCTCGAAGCTTGCTGTCATCGGAGCTTCAGCAGTGACAGCGCGACCAGCGCCAGGATCACGGAGATGATCCAGAAGCGGACAATGATCTGGGGTTCGGGCCAGCCGAGCTGCTCGTAGTGATGGTGGATCGGCGCCATCCGAAAGACCCGCCGGCCGGTCAACTTGAAGGAGATGACCTGGACGATCACCGAAACCGTCTCCACTACGAAGATTCCGCCGGCCACGGCGAGCACGACTTCCTGGCGGATGATGCAGGCGATGGTTCCGAGCGCGCCCCCGATCGCGAGGGCTCCGGTGTCGCCCATGAACACCGATGCCGGATAGGTGTTGAACCAGAGGAAACCCAGGCCCGCGCCGATCATCGAGGCGCATACGATGGCGAGGGTTCCGGCTCCGGCGATGTACTTCGTGCCGAGGTAGGCCGAGATCACGCTGTTTCCGACGGCATACGAGAAGACGCCGATCACGACCGAGGTCGTGAGCACGGGGCCGAGTGCGAGACCGTCGAGTCCGTCCGTGAGATTCACCGCATTCGACGTCCCCACCACGACGAATACGATCAGGGGCAGGTAGAGGACTCCGATGCTGGGGTGAAAATCCTTGAAGAAGGGGACCGAGATTTCCGCGTCGAACCCGGGCAGCGACCAGATGGCGAGGGCCGCGACCCCGGCGATCGCGACCTGAACTCCGAGCTTCGTGCGGGCTCGGATTCCCTGCGGGTTCCGGTTGATGGTCTTCTCGTAGTCGTCCGCGAATCCGACCAGGCCGAATCCGAGCGTGACGCCGAGGACGATCCACATGTAGGGACCGTTCCACTCGCTCCAGAGCAGCGTCGAGAGCAGCAGCGCGAGCAGGATCAGAAGCCCCCCGAAGGTCGGCGTTCCGGATTTGGCCTGATGACGATCCGGAGTGTCCTCGCGGATCGTCTGTCCGAGCTTCCGGTCCCGCATGATCTGAATCAGGATCGGCCCTAGCAGGAATGCGATCAGCAGCGCCGTGAGCGCAGCCCCCACCGAGCGGAAGGTGAGGTAGCGGAAGACGTTGAACGCCGAGACCGTTTCGGAGAGCGGGTAGAGGAGGTGGTAGAGCATCAGTCGGTGCCCCCGGCGATCGCATCCGCGACCTGCTTCATCTGCATTCCCAGCGATCCCTTGACCAGCACCGTCTCTCCGCCGCGGAGCAGGGAAGCGAGCAGCGCGGCGGCGCCCGCCGCATCCTCGGCTTCGTGGACCTCTTCGGTTCCGGTCTCGCGGGCAGCCCGGGCGGTGTCGCGAGAGAGCGGACCCACCGCCACCAGCACCTGAATCGCGTTCTGCGAGACCCGCTCTCCTACGCCCGCGTGGAGCTCCCGGGCCCGTTCGCCGAGTTCGAGCATGTCGCCGAGCACGGCCACGGCAGGGCCTCCGGCCGCGACTTCGCGTAGCGTGCAGAGCGCCGCCTCGACTGAGGTCGGGTTCGCGTTGTAGCTGTCATCGATCACGGTGCTGCCGCGAACCCCGGGGCGGATGCAGAGCCGTCCCGCGATCCCGGTGAAGCCCTCCAGACCCTTGCGAATCGCTGTGAGCGGCTGTTCGCCTAGCAGCCCGGTGGCCGACGCCGTGGCTGCCGCGCAGAGCGCGTTGGCGACCATGTGTCGGCCGGGCACGGCGAGCCTGACTCTGGTCTCTCCATAGGGAGAGACAAGTCGGAAGCGTCCGTGGCCCGACTCGCTCTCGACGTCGAGCGCGAGCCAGTCCGCGGGTGCCGAAGAACCGAAGCCGATCTGCTCGCCGGCGAAGCGCCGGGCCTGTGCCTTCACCCGGCCGTCGTCCTGGTTGACGACAGCGATGCCGCCGCTCCTGATACGCTCGAAGAGTTCCCCCTTTGCGTCCGCGATCGCCTCGATCGAACCCAGCAGCCCGAGGTGTGCGGGCGCGATCTGGGTGATGGTGCCTACGACGGGTTCCGCGATGCGCGCAAGGGCATCGATCTCGCCCGCATGGTTCATACCGAGTTCGACGACGAGCAGTTCGTCGTCGTCCTCGAGTTCGAGCAGCGAAATGGGAAGGCCGATTTCGTTATTGTAATTCCCAGGGCTGCGCCGGGTCCGCACGCCCGCAGCAGACAGGATCGCCGCGCACATCTCCTTCGTGGTGGTCTTTCCGTTCGATCCCGTAATCGCGACCACGGGGCCGGTGAACCGAAGGCGCCGCGCGTGCGCGATCTCGCCGAGCGCGCGCACGGTATCGGGAACGCGAATCCAGGAAGCCCCGGGCGAGAGTTCGACGGGGGAGGAAATCAGGGCCGCGGTCGCCCCTCGCGCGAGCGCCTCTTCGACGTACGCGTGCCCGTCGAAGCGGGGACCTCGAATCGCGATGAAGAGTGTGCCTGCCTCGATCCGGCGGGAATCGGTCGCGATGCCCCGGATCTCGAGCTCGGAGTCGCCGCTCAGGCTTCCGCCACAGTCCCGCGCCAACTCCGCGAGCGTGCGCTTCATGGCGTCTGCTCGCGCCGGTCGTGGCGCAGCGCGAGTCCATGCCGCGCCTCTTCCCGGTCGTCGAAGGGCACGCGTTCCTGCCCCAGGATCTGGTAGTTCTCGTGTCCCTTGCCCGCGATCACGACCGTGTCCTCGTTGGTCGCGATTGCGATCGCCCGGCGGATCCCCTCCCGCCGGTCGACGATGACCTCGTAATCTCCGGCGAGGCCTGCGCGCAGGTCGTCCAGGATCCTCTCCGCGCGCTCGGTGCGCGGATTGTCACTGGTCGCAATCACGTAGTCGCTGTGGCGACAGGCCGCGGCCGCCATCGGCGCTCGCTTGCTCCGGTCGCGGTCCCCGCCGCACCCGAAGACCGTGATCAGCCGTCCCCGAACCAGGGGTCGCACGCGCGAAAGCACCCGGTCGAGTGCGTCCGGTGTGTGCGCGTAGTCCACGAGGACGACCGGCTCCCGGCTCACCGCCTCGAGGCGCCCGGGAACGGGCGGCGTCGCCGCCAGGCCTTTCGAGATCAGGTCCCAGGGAATTCCGAGCGCCAGAGCTGCGGCGACTGCGGCGAGCGCGTTGTCGATCTGGAAATCGCCGGGCAGCGGGAGCGAGAGTTCGTGCTGCCGGCCCTCCGACTCCACGACGAAGTACGACGCGTCGAGTCCGACGCGCTCGCCCACGGTGTGCAGGTTGAGTTCGGATCCCTCGGAGGCTGCGGACGGCGAGCCGCGTCCGAACCAGAGCACCGGACAGCCTGCTCTGCGCGCGCTTTCGGCGTAGATTTGGCTCCAGCCGTCATCTGCGTTCAGCACCGCGGACCCGGCGAGGTAGGGGGGGGCGAACAGGGCGCCCTTGGCCCGGCCGTAGTCCTGCATGTCGGTGTGGAAGTCCAGGTGATCCTGCGAGAGCTGCGTGAAGACTCCGCAGGCGAAGCGCAGGGTCCGGATCCGCTCCAGGACGATGCTGTGCGAGGAAACTTCGAGTACGACCCGGTCTACGCCCGCCGCACGCATGCGCGCGAGCGTGCGCTGGAGATCGAGCGACTCGGGCGTGGTGAGCGTCGAGGGCTCCTCTTCGTCACCGAAACGAAAGGAAACGGTATCGATCGCACCGACGCGGTGCCGGGCCTGACGCAGGATCGATTCGATGATGCGTACGGTGCTGGTCTTCCCGTTGGTTCCAGTGACTCCGATCAGGGTCATCCCGGCGGCCGGAGAACCGAAGAAACAGGCCGCGACTTCGGCGAGCGCTCTGCGCGTGTCTGCGATGCGCGCGACCGGCACGCCGCCGGACACCTCGGACGGGAACTCCTCGACGAGCAGCGCCGCCGCCCCCGCTTCGGCTGCGGCGTCGAGGTAGCGGTGGCCGTCGGTATTCTGTCCCCTCAACGCGACGAAGAGATCTCCGGGCTCGAGGCGCCGCGAGTCGTAGCAGAGGTCGCGGATCGGTATGGCAGCGTCACCCCGGATTTCCGCGTCCTGGCCTGCAAGCAAGTCTCCGAGAGAGTGACTCACTCGGCGGACTCGGCGCGGCCGAGGTGAGACATGCCGAAGGAAGCCACCTTGCGGAAGACCGGCGCAGCGGCGCTCCCGCCCCCGTATCCCGGGTCGGGTTCGTCGAGCACGACCACGATCACGAGCCGGGGATCGCGCGCGGGCACGATGCCCAGGAAGGAGGCGACCACCCGATCTTTGGAGTAGGTGCCGTCTACGACCTTCTGGGCGGTGCCCGTCTTCCCCGCGACCCGGTAGTGCGGAATCCGCGCCCTCCGACCCGTGCCATTCTCGACGACGGCCTCCATCATTTCGATGATGGTCCCGGCCGTAGCTTCGGACAGGACCCGCTCTCCGATGCCGCTCGGCCAGTCCAGGGCATGTCCGGCCTCCGGGCTCTCCATGCGCAGTGCGAGCCGGGGCCAAACGCGTCGGCCCCCGTTTGCGAGCATGGCTCCGCCCGTCGCCAACTGCAAGGCCGTGGCCGTCATGCCCTGACCGAACGCCAGATTTGCGCGTTCGAGCACCTGGTGTTTCCCGAGCGCACGGACGACGCCGGCCGCCTCCCCCGGGTAGCCGCTGCCCGTGGTCCGCCCGAACCCGAACTTCCGGAGTCCGGCCACGAGCCGCTTCGATCCGATCTTTTCCGCGATCTTGGCCGCGCAGATATTGCTCGATACGCGAAGCACATCCTCGATGCTGAGTTCCCCGTAGGGGGAGGCATCCCGAATCACGTGGTCCGCGACCTGCCAGGATCCGTGCTCGCAGTCGAGCCGATCCCCGGGCCGGATTGCGCTTTCCTCGAGGCCCACGGCGATCACGAAGGGCTTGAGCGTGCTGCCGGGTTCGAAGGGGTGAACGAAGGCGCGGGTGCGGAACGCCTGCGGACTCTGGGTCCAGAACAGGTTTGGATCGAAGGAGGGCCGCTCTGCGAGGGCCAGGATGTCGCCGGTGCGCGGGTCGATCGCGACCAGGGTGGCGTGGGATGCACCGGTCCGGGCGATAGCCGCATCCAGTTCGCGCTCCGCGACGTGCTGGAGTCGCGAGTCGAGGGAGAGGATGATGCTGGCGCCCCTGCGATCGCCCGGGCTGGCCGCGAAGCGGATCAGTCGCACCCCGGACGCATCGCGCCGCGCCGGGATCGAGGTCGGGTGTCCGCGGAGCGCATTGTCGAAGGCGAGTTCCAGCCCCGTGAGGCCGACGCCGTCACGGCCCGCGAATCCGAGGTAGGCGGCGGCCAGATCGCGACTCGGGTAGAAGCGCTTGCGTTCGGGGTGGAGGTTCACTCCCGTGATCCCGAGCGCGCGCACGCGGTCGGCCTCTTCGGGGGTCACCCAGCGCTGCACCCAGACGAAGCTGCGCCCGCCCGCGAGAATGCGCCGGAACCTGGCCGCAGAGCGTTTCAGGATTCGCGCGAGTTTCCGGGCCGCGTCCTCGGTCGCTTCGATGCGGCGCGGAGAAGCCGAAACCGACTCGACCGTCGCCGACAGCGCCAGGCGGTCGCGATTGCGGTCGAGCAGGTCGCCGCGGAGCGGTCCGAGGTGGATCGTGGTCCTCCCCTGCCGTTCGGCAATCTCCTGCAACCACTCGGAGTCCACGGCCTGCAGGTAGGCGGCTCTCGCGAGCAGGGTTCCGTAGCAGCCGAGCACGAATACACCAAGCAGGACGAGTCGTCTCGCGTGCATCAGTGCCGGGCGCGCACGGCGGCGGGGCGCTACGGCCGGCCGCCGTCGTTTCATCGCGGACCCCGGGAAGCGATGTCGACCCGCAGCGACGCCGGTCCCGGCTCCGACCCCGAATCGTCCGGGCGCCCGATCCAGATCACCCGATCGGGTGCCGGGAAGCCGAAGCCCCGTTCACGGGCCCTCGCCTCGACGCGCTCGGCCGCCGCCAGCGCCGACTCTTCCACGCGCAGCATCTCGACCTCGCCGCGCAGATTCGATTGCTGTTCGCGCAGCGCCTCCAGTCGGTACTGGTCTCGGAGCACCTGGGTGCGAACCGCCGCCGCGACCGCGGCGGACGCGACGAGGCCGAGTCCGACCGCGAGCGCCAGCCGGCCCCACGGCCCGCTTCTCAGCAGCCGGAAGTTCTTCATTCCTGCCGCTCCCCCGCGCGAAGCCGCGCGCTGCGGGCCCTCGGATTCGCACGGACCTCGTCCTCGGACGGTCGGCGCAAGCGGCCCAGGGCCCGCATACGTGGGCTGCGTCCGCATCCGCACACGGGCAGCCGGGGAGGGCAGATGCAGCCGCGCTGCTCCCGCCTGACAAAGTTCTTGACCCGTCGGTCCTCGCCCGAGTGGTACGAGAGAACGACCAGACGGCCGCCCGGGCCGAGCACGTCCAGCGCGGCATCGAGGGCGCGTTCGAGTTCCTCGAACTCCTGGTTGACCGCGATGCGCAGCGCCTGGAAGACGAGGGTGGCCGGGTGGTGGCGGCGGCGCGGTAGGCCTGCGGCCCGGCTCGCAGCCTCGAGTTCACGCGTACTCCGCAGCGGCAGCCGTGCCCGGATCTCGCGTGCGACCCGGCGCGGGGCCGGGACCTCGCCGGCGCGCAGGATCGCGACGAGTTCCGGTTCGTCCACGCGCGCGAGCAGTTCCGCGGCGCTTTCCTCCGAGCAGGTACGCTCGAACCGCATGTCGAGCGGGACGTCTTCGCTGGCCGTTCTGAAGCCGAAGCCGCGCTCGGCTTCGTCGAGGTGGACCGAGCAGACTCCGAGATCGAGCAGCACGCCGTCGATCTGCGTCTCCCCGGCCGCGGCCACCACCTCGCGCAGCCGCGAGAAACGCGAGTGGAACAGGCGAAACTCCGCGCCCGCCCGCCGAGCTTCCCCGGCGGGAAGCAAGCGCTCGCGTGCCCGCTTCAGGAGTTCCGGGTCCCGATCGAGCCCGATCACGACCCCGTTCGGTCCCAGCCGCCGAGCGATTTCGACTGCGTGCCCACCGAGTCCCAGCGTCGCGTCCAGGATACGGCCACCCGGTTTCAAAGAGAGCAGGTCGAGGACCTCTTCGAGCATGACCGGGACATGCGCCTGTGTCACAGACCGAAGTCCTTGAAGTCGCGCGTCAAGTCGTCGTACTGCTCCCGCGAGCGTTCCAGTTCGACGGAGTGGCTGTTGCGGTCCCAGATCTCGATTCGGCTCCCGACCCCGGCCAGCACGAGATCCCGCTCGAGGTGGGACCAGGCGCGGAGCTTCGGCGGGATCAAAATGCGGCCCTGCCGGTCGGCCGGGCAGTGCGACGCCATGCCCAGGACGAGGCGCTGAATCCGCTGGACGGAATCGATCATGCCGGAAGCGTTGGTCAGCCTCTGCTGCAACGCCTCGAACTCGTCTACGGTGTAGATCGCGAGGCAGTTGCGCAGCGCGGTGATCCAGGGCGTCCCCTTGACCTTCGCCAGGGCATCGCGAAAGTCTTTCGGGAGACTCGTGCGGCCCTTGTCGTCGAGGACGTGATCGTGACTGCCCCAGAACATCTACATTCCCGGCATCCGTGCAGACGGATCTCAGTGGGGAGAAGGAACCCCACGAGGTGAGTACGCCCCCCCCCAGAATCCGTACCACCTCGTGGGATCCGCTCCCACTCGAAACCACACCATACCACCTTCGCGCGTTGCGTCAACGCCGAAAGAATTCCGAAAGCCCATTTCTTTCGGGACCTTCCGCTGCTTGGGTGCGCTACGTGGCAGACCGCTAGATATCGCGGTCCGCGCTTCGGGCTACCCCAAGATGCAGCCTCGCGCTTCGCGGCCGGGGTCAGGATCCAGGCGTGTCAGCGCAGCGCCTTCCAGTAGCCGCCGTGCGCTTCGCGAAAGTCCGCGACGAGATCGCGCGAACGCGGTGTGGAACTGCCTTCGGGAGGCGGCCGGGGGGGTATGCCTCCGCGCGAGAGCGCCCGGGTGACCTCGCACACGCATTCGCCGAGGGCCTCGAGGTCGTAGCCGCCCTCGAGCGCGAGCGCGACGCGTCCGCCACAGACCTCGTCGGCGACTTGCAGCAACTGCTCTGCCATCTGCCGGAAGCCCTCGGGGCTCATCCGCATCGAGGCGAGCGGGTCGCGTGCCTCGGCGTCGAAGCCGGCCGAGACCAGGATGAATTCCGGTGCGAACTCGAACAGGACCGGCACCACCACCTCGCGGAAGACCGCCCCGTACTCCGCGTCGCCACAGCCGGCCGGGAGCGGCAGGTTCACGGTGGCGCCCTCGGCCCTGCTGGACCCGACTTCGCCGAGCGCGCCGGTTCCCGGGTACAGCGGGTATTGGTGCAATGACAGGTAGAGCAGGTTGGGGTCGTCCCAGAACCTGGCCTGGGTTCCGTTGCCGTGGTGCACGTCCCAGTCGAGGATCGCAATCCGCTGCAGTCCGTGTTCGGTACGCAGGGTCTGCGCCGCGATCGCGATCTGGTTCAGCAGGCAGAAGCCCATGGCCCGATCCGGCTCCGCGTGGTGTCCCGGCGGCCGGATCAGGGCGAAGCCGTTGGGGGCGGCCCCGCACGCGACCGCGGCCGCCAGATCGATCGTGGCCCCGGCCGCGAGACGCGCGACCTCGAACGAGTGCGGCGCGCTGTAGGTGTCCGGGTCCAGCCGCGCGCTCTGCCCCGACAGCGCCCTCAGTCGTTCGAGATGATCGCGCCCGTGCGCGTGCAGGATCTCTTCGTCGGTGGCGGGGCGTGGTTCGATCGTCTGCAGGGGTCCCTCGAAGGACCGGAGCGCCAGGTCGATCGCGTCGAGGCGTTCGGGACGTTCCGGGTGGACGCTGTTCGCGACGTGCTTCCGGAAGCGGGCGTCCCGGATCAGGATCGGGGCCGGACCGCGGGGCTCGGACGTCATCGCAGCTACTCTAGCACCGGCTCCCAAGCTGCTCTGGAATTGACAGCCGCGGGGGGGTTCCATACAACCCGCTCGTGCGTCTCGCCGTGACGGGACTGGGCAGCTTCGTCGGTGCTCGAGTGATCGAAGCGCTGCTCGAGGCGGATCCCGAACAGCCGATCGTGGGCCTCGACCTCGAACTTCCCGCCTCCCTCGAGGACCGGATCGCCTTCCGCCCGGTCGATCTGACCGGGCCTGCGGCCGACGCCCGGATCGCCGAGATTCTGCGAGAGCAACGCTCGGACACCGTGCTGCACACGGCGTTCTTCGGGACACCACACCGAGACGTAGAGTACGCGCACGAACTGGAGGTGGTGGGCTCGCTGCACCTCCTGAATGCGATCGGGGCGACCGGCATCGAAAAGCTTGTCGTGATGAGCAGTGCAGAAGTGTACGGACCCCATCCCGACAACCCGAACTTTCTGACCGAGCAGCACGCGCTTCGCGGGCATCCCGACGCCCACTCCGTGCGCGACCGTGTCGAAGTGGAGCGCCTGGTGCGGCTGTTCGCGGCGCGTCATCCGCGTGCCCGGGCCGTGACCCTTCGCCCCGCCGCCGTCGTCGGTCCATCGATTCGAAATCGCTTTACGCGCCACTTCGATGCCAAGCGGGTGACGACCCTGCTCGGCTACGATCCGCTGATGCAGTTTCTGCACGAAGACGACCTGATCGACGCCGTGCTGCTCGCCCTTGACCGAGATCTCGGCGGGCCCTTCAACCTGTCGGGGTCGGGGGTGCTGCCGCTGTCGACCCTGCTGCGTCTCGCCGGAAAGCGCAACTGGCCCTGCCCGCACCCGCTGCTCTATACCTTGCGTTATCTCGACTCCGTGGGACGCAGCGCTGATCCGCCCCAGGCGTTCTACGACTACCTCCGCTTCCTCTGGGTCGTCGATGGGAGCCGGGCGGTCCGGGAACTGGGTTTTTCTCCGCTCTACACGTCAAAGGAGGCCTGGATGAGCTTCGTCGTGAGCCGCAAGCTCGAGGCGTACGTATGAAGGGCGGCGCTCCTGCCAACGCCACGCCGGAGCGGAACGAGTTCGAGGAACTTCGGAACTCGATTTCAGCGCTGCGAGAGGAACTCGAGACGCGTTTCGACCTGGGGAGTCGCGTTCCGCGCAACGCGGCGTCCCCTCCGCCCTCGGGTGCCGCTGCGCGCGACCGCGTTTCGGAGCTCGAAGGCCTGGGTCTGGACCCGATCGAGTTGTTCGAGCGTGCGCGCCGTTGGATGCCGCAGCGCTGGGGCGCGGCGCGTTCGGCCGAGGTGGACGAGTTCGGTCTGGACCCCGTCCACCTGGAGCGCGTGCGGCCGCTGCTCGATTTTCTCTTCGAACGCTGGTGGCGCGTCCAGGTCGCGGGCGCCGAGAACCTCGAGAGCGCGGACGGCGAGCGGCTGCTCTTCGTCTCGAACCGATCGGGGATCCTCCCGTACGACGGCCTGATGATCGCGCACGCCGTCGAGCGGCATCATCCCGGGCGGCGGCCGCGCTTTCTGGTGGCGGACTGGCTCGCGACGCTGCCGTTCCTGCAACCGGGTCTCGCCCGGATCGGCGGAATTCGTGCGTGTACCGAGAACGCCGAGCGCCTACTTCTGCGGGGCGAAGCGGTGGTCGCGTTTCCGGAAGGCCGGAAGGGGGCGCTCAAACTCTACCGGGACCGTTACCGTCTCCAGCGCTTCGGGCGTGGAGGCTTCGTCTCGCTGGCCGTGCGTTCGCGCGCGAAGGTCATCCCGGTGGCCGTCGTCGGCGCCGAGGAGGCGCACCCGATGCTGCTGCGGCTGGACCTGGCGACGCGCCTGCTCGGCGTCCCGTTCCCGGTGACGCCGACCTTCCCGCACCTGGGTCCGCTGGGACTCGTGCCGCTTCCGGCCCGCTGGCGGATCCGCTTTGGCGAGCCCGTGCACTTCGACCGGGTGGAGTCCCAGCGTGCCGACGATCCCCTGTACGTGAGCCGCGCGCGCGAGCAGATCCGGGGCAAGATCCAATCGCTGCTCGACGCGGAGGTGTACGCGCGAGGATCCGTCTGGCGCTAGGAGGGTCCCTTGGGTTCGCCGAGCTGACGCTCGAAGCTCTCGAGGGCGGCCGAAAGGCGTGTGAGGTTCTGGTTCAGTGCTTCGAGGTCCGAGCGCGTCGGCAGATCGACGAGTTCGACCACGCGCTCGACCGCGTCGTGGACCACCTGGGTCAGATCCGAGGAATCCGGCGGATAGCTCGAGTTCTGCTTCGCCGAATCGGAGGGCCGGATCCAACGCCGGACGTTGCTGCGCAGATCGTCGAAGTTCCCCTGCGCATCGTCGACGGAACGCCGCAGGATTTCGTAGATCGCATCGCCGCCCCGATGAACGAGTTCCGAGAGGACATGTCCGGGGAGTGGTTGAGAACTGTCGCGGTTCTGCTTCTGGTCATCGACGAGGATCTGCGAAAGCGCAATCGAGGTGATGTCGTCGCCCGATTCGTTGTCGATGACGCGGATCTCATTGCCTTGCTCGAGCAGCGCGGAGATTCCCTTGAGCGTGATGTACCGGCTCGACTCCGTGTTGTAGAGCTTCCGGTTGGCGTAGCGCTTGATCAGAATCGCCATGAAACCGAGTATCCCACCCGCCGGATCGCCCGTCTACGCGCGCCTCGGTCCGGCACGGCGCTTCGGATCGCGGGCCTCGCTCGGGCCCCCGGCCCGGGAGGGCCGCGGGCGCGGGTCAGGGTGTGGTTCGATCACGTCGAGCAACGCCTGAAAGAGATCACGGACCCGGCGCGCGGCCGAGTCCGAATCTGCCCTGAGGTCCCAGCGCTTGATCTCGCTGCGGATGCTGCGGCGCAGTTCGTCGAGGCCCGGCAGCTCCACGATCAACTCCGAGACTCCGGACGCGAGTTCGTCCAGCCCGCGCAGAATCCGGATCCAGGGCGACCCGGTCCTACTCACACGGCGCCTCCGCCGGCCGACCCGGGTCTGTGCAGCCGAAGAGCTTGCGCCCGAGGCCGGCGAGCGCCTCGAGCGAATGCGGGTCTTGGGCTTCGAGCGGAATCCGGCGGATCTCCTCGATCGGGACTTGCACGTCGCGCGCGAACGCTGCGACCGCGCGCTCGTCGCGCCGCGCGAGCTGCGCCTGGCGGCGCGCCGCCTGGATCAGGATGCGCGCGCATTCCTTGGGGTTCGAGAACCCGGGCTCCGCGTCCAGGGCCGCGGCGAGCCGGGCTTCGTCCGTCTCCCAGCGCGGATCATCCGCCTGCGGGCAGGGCTCGGGTCCCGGCCAGCTGCGAATCCGGTTCACCACGATGCCCGCGAGGTCGATCCGCTCCTCCGCCAACCTCTCGCGGAGCCGGGCGGCGTCCGCCGACTGGCCGGGCCCGGTCCCGGCCACCAGCACGACCCCGCAGGCCGGGCTCGAGAGGAGCCGCTGCACCTCGTGTGCGCGGGTGGCGAACCCGTCCACCAGACCCTCGAATGCAACCAGGAACTCGGCAATCGCCCGGGGCAGCTCGAGCCCCGAGAACCGCTCGAGCGCGCGCAGCACGCGGTCGGACCCGAGCCGGAACCAGCGCCGGCCGGTTCGTCCCACCGCGAGGGTGGGAAGTACGAGCAGGCGCGCGACGGGACTCTCCAGGAAGCCGATCAGGCGGCGCGGAGCGTCCAGAAAATCGAGCGCGTGCCGTGCTGGAGGGGTGTCGAGCACGAGCAGATCGTACTCGGCCTTGCCGTGGAGCCGCAGGACCTCCTCCGTGGCGGCGTATTCGCGGCTTCCGGCAAGCGCGTCGGTGAGCGTCTGGTAGATCGCGTTCTCGAAAATCCGATCGCGGGAATCGCGGTCGGGCGCGAAGCGTTCGACCAGCGCATCGAAGGTGCGCTTCGTGTCGAGCATCATGGCGTGGAGCGTGCCTCGCGCGCGGCCTCCCAGGGCCCGTGCGATTCGTTCCGGGGGAATTTCCCGCGGGACGCTTCCGAGGCGGCCGACCCCGAAGGCGTCGGCGAGCCGGCGTGCGGGATCGATGGTCACCACCAGCACACGCCTGCCGCGCAGAGCGGCTTCCAGTCCGATGGCGGCGGCCAACGTCGTCTTGCCTACGCCTCCGGTGCCGGCGCAGACCAGGATCTGCCGCTCGAGCCAGTCCACGGGCTTCACGGCTGTGACTCCCGCCGGGCAAACGCCTTCTCGACCTGGCGCGCCAATTCCGCGACCTCGGTGCAGGTCTCGACCCCGTGCTCCAGGTACGGGATCTCGATGACGGGTGCGAGTTCCAGGCTCTCGAGTTCGGACAGGTAGCTGCGTTGCTCAGCGGCCCGCTGCACTGCGTGCTGCCGGCAGGTTCGAAGCGAGGCGGGGCTGACGAGATCGAGCGACGCGCTCGCCAGTTGCGCGGGGGTCGGGTCGGCGGGCGCGTCCGGCGCGGCCTCAACCGCGTTCGCCAGAATCGGGCCGTACGCGAGGTCGAGTTCGCCGAGTTCCCGGCAGAGCAGGGCGGTCTCTCGCACCGCGAGCTCTTCCGCAAGCGTGACCGGGACGACCCGGGTGCGGACGGGATCCGTGAGCAATGCCTGGACCCGGTCGGTGTGAAGCCGCAGCGGACCCCTTCGCACCGTGTCGATCACGACACCGGGCGTGGCGAGCAGGGCCAGTCCATGGCCGGTGGAAGGCGCGTCGACGATCAGCAACTCGGGCCCGGACCCGGCGCCCCGGCGCCCGGCGCGCTCCAGGTGCCAGAGCTTTCCGAGGGTGATGAGTTCGCGCCAGCCGGGCGCAGCCTCGAGCAACTGGCGGATCCCGGCACGGTCGACGAGGGAACGGGCCAGGGACGGCAGCCGCAGCTGGAGCTCGAGGTATTCGATCAGCGCGGTCCGCGGGTCGATCGAGAGCGTCGAGAGGCCCGGCGCGAGGCGCAGCGGCTGCCGCCCGTCCTGGACCGGGAGCTTTGCGGGTTCCGGGGCCAGGAGCCCGGGGAGGCGCTGCTCGCCCGAGACCTCCACCACGACGCATTCGCGGCCGAGCCCGGCCGCAAGCATGCCCAGCGCCGCCACCAGCGTCGTCTTCCCGGTCCCTCCCTTTCCCGAGACGATCAGCAGTCGGTGCCCGAACAGATCGCGAAGTCCCTGGGTCACGAATCTGCCTCAAGCTGAGCATCGACTACGCCGACGCCACCACTGGGGCAATTCAAGCATCCCACGGTCTCCCAATGGTCATCACCTGCGAACAGTGCCAGACCCGCTTTCGCGTCGACGCGCAACAGATCCCGGCGGCCGGGGTGCGCGTGCGCTGTTCGCAGTGTCAGCATCGCTTCTTCGTTGAACCTCAGGACCTCCCCGTGCTGTCCGACGAGCCCGAGCCGGTCGTCGCGGAGGATAGCTCTCCTTCGGGCGCCGGAATCGCTCCCGGCACGGACGACATCGATTTCGACAATCCCGAGTTCCTCTACGATCCCGGGGACGAGGATCCGTCCGTACAGGAAGACGCAGCCGCCCCGGAGGTGGAATCGGATCAGAGCGACGAGCAAGCGCCCGGGGTCGGCTTCGAGATCGATCCCCGGGGGAGCCTGGAGCTGCCGGTCGGGGCCGGGAATACGGGGCCGGATCTAACGGAATCCGGCGAACCCGGGCTCGGCCTGGAGTACGACCTCCAAATTCCCGGGTTCGAGGGGCCCGACCCCGCTCCGCATGGCGCCGAAGCAGCCCGCTACAGCCACAGGCTCGACCCGCTGCTCGAGCCACCCACACCGAAGCTCGACCCGGACCCTGGGCAGCTGGCGGACGAACGGCCGCCCGCGGCGCTCCCGGGGCCCGATCTTCCGGAGGTTCCGCCGGCGAAGCCGGTCCTGGACGTGTCGGAAAACGACCTCCTGGACTGGGAGCACGATCTGGCCGAGTTCGACGAGAAGCCCGACCCGGAATCGCCCGTGCAGGCGGGCGCCGAGGCAATTCGGAGGGCTGCGGCAACCGCCTCAGTCGAGGTCGCGTCGGCGCGTCTGCCCGGGCTGCAGGGGCGGGTGGCCGGCTCCTTCGCGCGGACGCGCCCCGCGCTGGCGGTCGCCTTCGCGCTGGGCCTGGCCCTGGCCGGGATCGGCGGCTGGCGCGCGATCAGCTTCGGGTCGGGGCCTCTCCCGGGCCCGGCGGTCGTCGAAGCGCACGGCTGGGTCGCTACCGGGTTCGACGTGTTCCACTGGCGCAGCCCACTGGGTGCGCGGTTCTTGGTCATCCGGGGCAACCTCTACGCGGTTGGGCCCCAGGCCGTGCCCGGGGTCCGCGTGACGCTGATCGGTGCTGAGGGGCAGGCCGTCGACGAGCCCGTCTGGGCGCGGCTCGAGCACTTCCGTGATCGCGAGCCGCTGGGCGGAGCTGCTGCGGCGCAATCGGGGCCCAGGCGGTTCTCGCGCGCGGATGCTTCGACCTTGGGGGTCACGGGCTTCTCGCTCTGGATTCCCGACCCTCCGAGCAGCGCCCGGCGCTTCCAGCTGGACCTGGTTCCGGCTCCACGAGCTTCGGCGCGACTGCCCGGGTAGCTCGGCGTCCGCGGTTCGCTGCCGGCGCGTTGACTTGCCGAAGCGGCTGACCGATCCTGGCTGCATGTTCGGCTTGGGCATTCCCGAACTCCTGATCATCCTTGTGATCGTGGTCGTACTCTTCGGTGCGACCCGCCTGCCTCAAATCGGCGAGGGGCTGGGAAAGGGGATCCGCGCGTTCCGGACCGGGATCAAGGATCCACCCGAGATCGACGTGACCCCCGGCAAGGACTCGGAGTCCGAAACGGGCTCGGGGAATCCGGGAGACGGGTAGCTTCGAGAGCGTGCCTTGAACCCTTCCATCTTCAAGGCGTACGACATCCGAGGGGTCGTTCCGGAAGATCTCGATGCGGAGGCTGCGCGCGCGATCGGGATTGGGATTGCCCGCTTCCTGGGCGCGGGCCGGATTGCGGTGGGCGCGGACATGCGCGAGAGCGGCCGCGCGCTTCGCGGGGCGCTGGTGGCCGGCCTTTGCGGCGAGGGCCGCGAGGTCGTCGACGTGGGCAGGCTGGCCACGCCCATGCTCTACTTCGCCTCGACCGCCCTCGACGCGGCCGGCGGCGTGATGATCACGGCTTCGCACAATCCCGGCCGCTACAACGGCTTCAAGGTGTGCGGCGCACGCGCAATCCCGGTTGGCATCGAAACCGGACTGGCCGAGATCCAGGGGGTCGCCGAGCAGGTCCTTAGGGCTGCGCCTGCGCCCGCGCGCGGATCCGTACGCCGGGAATCCGTCGCGCGGGATTACGTCCGCAGCCTGCTCGAGCTGTTTCCAGCGCGGCCCCGACTCCGCGTGGTGCTCGATGCCGGAAACGGGATCGCGGGCGAGGCGATCGAAGGGCTGCTCTCCGCGCTGCCGCTCGAGGTCGACCGGCTCTACTTCGAGCCGGATGGATCGTTCCCGAATCACGAGGCGGATCCGCTCAAACCCGAGAATCTGGTCGATCTCCAGGCCGCGGTCGGAGAACGGAGGGCCGACCTAGGGGTTGCCTTCGATGGAGACGGGGACCGGGCCGTCTTCGTAGACGAGCGTGGCGCTGCGGTTCCCGCGGATCTGATGACGGCGCTGTTCGTGGGCAGCATTTTCGAACACGGCCTGCTCGGTGCGAAGCAGGGGGATCCCGTCGTCTACGACCTCCGATCGAGTCGCGTGGTTGCCGAGACCGTGCGCAGCCACGGCAGCGAACCGGTCCGCTGTCGCGTGGGCCACGCGTTCATGAAGGCGCGCATGCGGGAGCAGAATGCACCGTTCGGGGGTGAACTCTCCGGCCACTACTACTTTCGCTTTCCCTCCGGCTACGTGGCGGACGACGCCGCGGCCGCGTTCATGCTGATGCTGGAGACGCTGGACCGCAGCCGGCGCCCGCTGTCTGAACTCTGGCGGCCCTTTCAGGTCTACTCGCAGAGCGGCGAGCTGAACCGGCGGGTTTCCGACCTTCCCGGGACGCTTGCGCGTGTGCGCGGCGCCTTTCTCGAAGGCGAGGCGGACGAACTCGACGGGCTCACCGTCCAGTTCGAGGACTGGTGGTTCAACTTGCGCCCGTCCAACACCGAGCCTCTGCTCCGGCTCAACGTCGAGGCACCGAGCGAGCCTGAGATGCTAGAGCGCCGGGACCAGTTGCTGTCGCTGATCGAGGGGTAGGTTCGGCCTCGCGGCTGGGGCGCGGGCTCGTGGCGGGCCAGGGGCGGGACGCTGCTGGTGCTCGAGACCGGGCCACGGGCGGACTCCGAAGGCCGAAGCGGCGTCAGACCGCCCGTGCCGGGCGTTCGGGCGCGGCCGCGTTAGGCGAGTTCAGGAGGCTCTGGGCGAGGGTCCACTCGGCGTCTCTGAGTTCGCGATCAGACCCCCGATCAGCCGCTCGAGGCTCCGGGCCGACGCGGCAGTCGGATCGAGCTGCGTCAACGGAACCCCCTGCAGCAGCGAACGGAAGCTCGCGCGGTCGCGCTCGAGGCTCCCGGCAAGCTCCAGCTCGAGCCCGAACTCGCTGCTTGCCGCGGCGGCCAGGCGCGCGAAGAGCGAGCGAGCCCTCCCGGGGTCGGCGGCCGACAGCACCACGCCGACCAGCCTGAGCGACCGGGCCGCCTGCGTGAGCTCGCGCAGTGACGCGTGCGCTTCGGCGAGTCCCCACTCCGCGCCCTCGATCGGAAGCAACAGCGCGTCCATCCCGGCGATCCCATCGTGCCGCAGCTGCTCGATCCACGACGCGATCTGGGCCGCGCTCTCGATCGCAACGAGTGAGCAGCCGGCCGGAGCCTCCCTCAGCGCCCGATAGAGTTCCTGCGGTCCGGCGCCGGAATGCCACACGACAGCGGCGGCGGGCTCGAAGCAGGCCGCGAAGGGAGCGACCACGTGGACCTGGCGGCCGAAGCCCGCGAGGGCCGTAGCCAGATCGCGCGCGAGGGCTCCCGAGAGCGGCCGCTCGGGGTTTGCCGCGACAAACCAGCGAACCGCAGGCCCGGCGGATTTCGAGCGCGCGGAGCGCTCACGGATCTCGCGCTGCTCCTCTTTGGAGATGAAGAAGTGAAAGACCTCGTCGAGAGACCTGCGGCGTGCCAACCGCTCTCCGATCCGGCACCGCCCCGAAGCGCGGCGCTCAGCTGATGATCAACACGGAGTTTACACCGCCGGCGGGCCCCTCGACTCTTCTCGGATTGCTCGGATCGGGCTTCCACTCTCCGTCCACGAAGTAGCGGTACTGGTAGACGCCGGGTCCGAGCTGGATCACCTTTTCCCAGGTGCCGTCCGGTGCCTGGCGGGAATCGACGTTCTTGTCGGGTACCCAGCCGTTGAAATCGCCCGCGAGTTGGACGCTGCGCGCGACGGGGCTCCGGTAGGTCAGCACGACTCCCTTCTCGCCGCCGGACACGCTCTCTTCCAGTTCGAACTCGGGTGCGACTTCCTTTTCTTCGTCCAGCGCCTGGTTGTCGAAGAGGAGTTCCAGCGCGAGCGACATGTAGTCGACGAAGCCGTAGGCGCGCCGGTCGAGCTTCGAGATGGGCTGACCACGCTGGGCGGCTTCGCGCAGCCGAACGTTCTGACGGATGACGGTGTCGAAGACGAGGTCCTTGTAAGTTTCCCGGATCTCGATCAGGGCGCGCTTTGCGAAGCGCGTCCGGCCGTCGAACAGCGTTGGAAGCAGCCGGATCCGCAGTTCGTGACCGATTCGGTCCTCGAGCAGCCCGACGGTTTCGAGCAGCCTCGAGACCCCCTGCATGGCGAAGTAGCTGGTCTCGAGCGGCACGATGACCTCGGTTGCGGCCCGGAGTGCGTTGAAGGTCAGGATGCCCACGTTCGGAGGGCAGTCGATCAAGACGAAGTCGTAGGGTTTCGAGAGGGATTTGAGGGCGATTCCGAGGCGCTCGGTTCGGCCGGTCGCCCCCTCAGATGCGAGCTTTTGCTCGAGCGCCGACAGGATCACGCCCGACGGGGCCACGTCGAGGCAATCGCCCGCCGGGACCGTCACCTCGTCGAGGCTGGCCGCGTGCGGTGGCGGATCCGCCAGGACCTCGTACAGGTTTTCGTCCAGCGCTTCCGGATCGATGCCGAGCCCGATCGTGGCGTGGGCCTGCGGATCCATGTCGACCACGAGGACGCGGTGATTTTCCTCGGCGAGGCAGCCGGCCAGGTTCACGACCGAGGTCGTCTTCCCGCAGCCGCCCTTCTGGTTGACGACCGCGATCGTCCTCATGCTGTTTCCGACCCGGGCAGCGCTGCCCCGGCCCGGGATTCTCGGAGCAGTGCAACTCCGACGCCCGACGGCGGCTCTGCTGCGGTCCCGAGGTGATGCCGGGTCAGGGGACCAGGTTCGGGAGCGATCGGGAAGCGGGCTGAAGGTCTGCGGACATAGCCGCACGCTGACCATGCAGGACGCACCGAACTTCGTTCGGTCACGCTCAACCCCCCTAGACTCAAGCGCCCGCGTACGAGGGTAGCAGGACGGAAACAAGCTGGCCAATTCCAGCAGCATGGCAGGAAGCACCCGGCAGCCGTGGGCATCTGGCGGGTTTGCACTGATCGATGCGGGTCGTCACAGGCTGCGGTCGCGGCTGCGGGCGGAGACGGGCGAGCTGGCGCGGGCTGCGATCGCGCGGCTTTCGAGGGAGGCGCGCTGCCGCGTCCCGGGGCTCGAGCTGGGCCGGGCCGAGATGATCCTGGCTGGCTTGTGTGTCCTCGAACGGCTGCTCGAGGTCGCGGATGTCCGCGAGTTCCGCGTGAGCGGCCGCGGCGTTCGCTCCGGTGCGGCGCTTCGGCTTCTCGATGCATAGCGAGGCGTCTGATATTCTGTGGGGTTCGTGGCAGAAGAAACTCTCTCGGTCGTTACCGCCGAGGGTCCGCGGCCCTTCATGCGCGGCATCCTCGTGCAGTCGCTCGTTTCGCGCGGCGTTCCCTTCGATGTCGCGTTCGCGACAGCGACACAGATACGTGACCGTCTGGAACCCGAAAAGCAGGTCGGGACCGCCGAAATCGCGAGGCTCATCGACGCCCTGCTCTCCGACCGCTACGACCTCGAGCGCCCGCCCGTCCAGTTCGGAGTCGAGCCGCCTCGGGTTCGGGAGACGGACCGTTCCTCGAGTCCTTTCTCCAAGGGGATCCTGGCGGTGTCGCTCCAGGGCGCCGGCCTCGAGGTCAGCGAGGCCTACGACGTGGCGCGGGAACTCGAGGCGCACTTGCTTCAGGAGGGCCGCAAGGAAATCGATCGCAACGTCCTGCGCGACCTCGCGTTCGAAACCATCGAGCGTGCCCACGGATCGGCAGCCGGGGAGCGTTACCGTGTCTGGCGGCGCGCGCTTGCCGATGCCCGGCCGATCTTCATTCTGCTCGGCGGATCGACCGGTGTGGGCAAGACCTCGATCGCGGTGGAAGTGGCGCGGCGGCTCGAGATCTCGCGCGTGATCGGCACCGATTCGATCCGCCAGATTATGCGGCTCATGTTCTCCTCGGATCTCATGCCCGAGATTCACGGGTCGACCTTCGATACTTACCGGCGGTCGCAGTTCGAGCCGGATCCGCTGGTGGGGCGCCCGTCGCCCGGACGCTACGACGCGATTGCGGGCTTCCGCGAGCAGGCTCAGAAGATCGCGGTGGGAGTTCGGGCGTTGCTGGAGCGAGGCCTCGAGGAAAACACCAGCATGATCGTGGAGGGTGTGAACCTGCTCCCGAGTCAGTTGGACCTGCGGGACTTCGAGGACCGGGCGCACGTGACTTTTCTGGTGATTGCAACGGTGGATGCGGACACGCTTACGCAGCGCTTTGCCACGCGGGCTGCGAAGGCGCGGGGGCGTCAGTCCGAGCGTTACCTGCAGAGCCTCGACCAGATCCGGGCCATCCAGAGTCACATCCTGTCCGAGGCGGATCACCACGGCCTCCAGATCATCGACAACAAGCAATTCGACGATGCCGTCTGCTCGGTGATCCGCTCGGTCATTGCCAAGCTCAAGGAGTCGGTGGGCTCCCCAGGCGAGGGGGCGCGTTCGTGAGGCATCGAGTCGGCTCCTTCATTCGCTTTCCTTTCCTCGGATCCTGTGTTGTGCCTCTGGCGGGGGTCCTCGCGCTGGCGGGCTGCGGAACTCTGTCGCCGGAAAAGGAGGAGCAGATCGGGCATGAGGCGCAGCGAGAGGTCCGGCAATCCCACCAGTTGATGCGGGACCGGATCATCGTGAACTACGTCCGCCAGATGGGGGGTGACCTGGTCGCGGCCTCGGAACCCACGGACTTCGAGATTCGCTTCTATGTGGTGGAGGAGGAGGACATCAACGCCTTCACGCTCCCGGGCGGCGCGATCTACGTCACGACCGGCACGATCCTGGCGGCCGAGAATGCGGCGCAACTTGCGGGCGTCATCGCACACGAGATCGGACACGTGACGGAACGGCACTTTGCCGAGAACTACCGCTCCAATCGAAACACCGGGCTGGCCGTGAACGTCGTCGGGCTGGCGGCCGCGGTCCTGACCGGAAGCCCCCTGATCGCGAACAGTGCGAACCTCGCGTCATCGGTGGCGGCCGCCGCCTATACCACCAGCTACGGCCGCGAGGCGGAGCGGGAGGCGGACCGGCGCGCCGTCGAGGCGCTCGTCCGCGCGGGCTACGATCCATCCCAATTCATCCGCTTCTTCGAGATTCTGCAGGCCGAGCACTCGAGCGCCTTCTACGTGCCCCAGTTCCTTCGCAGCCACCCGGTCGAGGTGGAAAGAATGGAACTGGCGAAGTCCCAAATCCTCGAGATGGAGACGCCTCCGGGGCTCCGCACGGATGACGGCGGCAAGTTGGAGATTATCCAGCGTCGCGTCGAACTCGTCGTGGGCACGGATTCGGACTCCTGATCGCGCGGAGGTAAGAAACTGTCTTCCCCAAACAGACCGAGCACGCTACGCGAACTGCGCGAATCGGGTTGGCGTAGCCGCAGCGTTCGAGACGAGCTTCGCCGCAACCTGGTGGATCGGATCCGAAGCGGGCGCTCGCTCTTTCCCGGGATGGTCGGCTACGAGGAGACCGTGGTTCCAGCGGCCGAGAATGCGCTGCTTGCCGGTCACGACATGATCTTCCTCGGCGAGCGCGGGCAGGGAAAGTCGCGCCTGATCCGCGCGCTGGTCGAACTGCTCGACGAAGAAATCCCGGTGATCGAGGGGAGCGACGTCAACGACGACCCGCTGAAGCCGATCAGCAAGTTCGGGCGGGAACGTCTCGCGGAATGCGGAGACAGCACGCCGATTGCCTGGATCTCGCGAGAGCAACGCTACGGCGAGAAGCTCGCCACTCCGGATGTGACCATGGCCGATCTGATCGGCGAGATCGATCCGATCAAGGTCGCCGAAGGACACTACCTCGCCGACGAGACCACGATCCACTTCGGCCTGATTCCGCGAACGAACCGCGGGATCTTCTGCATCAACGAACTTCCGGATCTGGCGGAAAAGGTCCAGGTCGGTCTCTTCAACGTACTCGAGGAGCGCGACCTCCAGGTCAAAGGTTTCAAGGTCCGTCTTCCGCTCGACATTCTGATCGTTGCCAGTGCCAACCCCGAGGACTACACGCGGCGGGGGCGGATCATCACGCCGCTCAAGGACCGGTACCAGGCGCAGATTCGCACGCATTACCCGACCTCGCGGAGCCTGGAGATCCAGGTGATGGAACAGGAAAGCTGCGCGCTCGGCGGCTCAGGGGTCGATGTCGAGGTTCCGACCTTCGTCAAGGAGTTGATCGCTGAACTCACCCTGCAGGCGCGGCAGAGCCCGGATGTGAGCGCGACCTCCGGAGTCTCGGTGCGTGCAACCATCGCCAACTACGAGACCCTGATCGCGGCGGCGGAGCGCCGCGCCCTCCGGCTTGGTGAGAAGGCCGCGGTGCCGCGCATCTCGGATCTCGGCGCCCTGCTCACGCCGACGGCGGGGAAGATCGAACTCGAGTATGGCGGGAGCGACAAGGGTGAGACGGTCGTGGTCGAAGAGCTCTTGCAGCGCGCCGTCAAGCTCGTCTTTGACGAGTGCTTCGAACTGGAGGAATTAGCGCCCGTGGTCGAGTCCTTCGGATCCGGCTGGAAGGTCGAAGTCGGGAACGAGATGTCGTCGGCCGACTATCTGAGCGGGCTCGATCAGATCGAGGGCCTTCGCGCGGCGGTCGAGAAGCTCGGGGGAACCCGCACGCCGGACCACGTCGCATCTACGATCGAGTTCATCCTCGAGGGGCTACACCTCTCGAATCAACTCAACAAGGACCTGCAGGGACGCCGCGTCCTCTATCGATAGTCTCCGCCGGAGCAGAGGGTCGAGGCTTGCGCATCCGTTACAGCACCTGGGACGGAACCCAACACGGGTTCACGCTCGACGCCGAGGAAGCGCTCGACGAGCTCTCCCGGTATCTGATGGAGGGGCTGGACCTCGAGCAGTCGCTCGACTGGATGAAGGCCCAGGGATTCGAACTCGCCGGGATGGAGTTCCGGGTCATGGGCCTCGAGGAACTCCTCGCGCAACTCCGCCAGCAGGCGCGGGACATGATGTCGGGTCAGAATTTCGACCGTGCGTTCGAGGAGCCCGAGCAGCGCCTAAAGCAGATTCTGGACCGTGAACAGGGAAGCCTGGAACGGCAGTACGGCCTGGAGTCCGAGCGCTGGAACGAGTTCCGCGAACGGCGCGACCGTCTGCCCCCGCGCCTCTCGCAGGCGATCGAGCGATTTCGGGATTATGCGTGGACCGATCCGGAGGCAGCATCGGAGTTTGAGGAACTGCTCAAGGCGTTCGAAGACATCCGGGACCTCGAGAACTTTCATTCGCGCAACCGGCGCCTGTTGAACGGATCCGAGAGCCCGTCTTTCGAGGAAGCGCTGGAGTTGATGCGTCGGATCGAAGCGCTCAGCCAGATGGCGCGGAATCTGCTCGAGGGCAGGCTCGAGGATTTGGACCTCGAGCAGGCACGCGAGCTGTTCGGTGAAGAAGCTGTGCAGTCGATTCTGATCCTGCGGGATCTGGAGGGGGCGCTCGGGCGGGCCGGCTACCTTCGGTCGGGCGAGGCGGGCATCGAACTGACGCCCCGGGCGATCCGGCGTCTCGGCGAGTTGGCGCTCGACGACATCTATTCGTCGCTGCGTCGGGGAACTCCGGGTTCGCACGAGACGTCACAGGTCGGAACGGCGCTCGTCACGCCGGAACGCACCCGGCCCTACGCATTCGGCGCCCCCGCCCACCTCGACGCCGTGGGTACGGTCCGGAACGCACTGCGGCGCTCGCTCCAGGAGGGCAATGAGCCGGAGGTGCCGGTGGCGCTCGCCCCGCGGGATCTCGAGGTCTTCGACACGGAGTACACGACCGACACCACCACCGTGCTCCTGCTCGACATGAGTTGGTCGATGTCCTGGGCCGGACGCTGGCCGGCCGCCAAGCGGGTCGCAGTTGCACTCGATCACCTGATTCGCACCCGCTACCCGCGGGACCGTTTCTTCATGGTCGGCTTCTACACACGCGCCCGGGAACTCGCGGTGCGAGAACTGCCTGAACTCTCGTGGAACATGACCGATCCGTTCACGAATCTGCAGGACGGCCTACGGCTGGCGCGACGCCTGATCGACCGCAACCCGAGCCCGAATTCGCAGATCATCGTGATTACCGACGGCCAGCCGACGGCGTACTTCGTGGGCCAGGAACTGAGGGTCGAGTGGCCCAGCGGCTTCGGGGGGATCAGTCCGCGGGCGACGCATGAGACCCTGCGCGAGGTACGCCGCGTGACGCAGCAGGGGGCCACGATCAACACCTTCATGCTCGACGACTCTCCCGAACTCTTGCGTTTCGTCGAGAGCATGACCCGGATCAACAAGGGCCGAGCTTTCTACACGAGTCCGAACCAACTCGGCGAGTACATCATGGTGGACTACATGAACCGGAAACGGCGAAAGATCCAGTGACGCGCGAGCCCCCTTTCGGGGAGGGCCTCCGGTCGAACCGTGTCCTTCCCGCCCTGCTCAGACTTTTCTGGAACGCGCTGCGCGGCCTCCGGGACGCTCTGGTCTGGCCTTTCGAGCGGCGCGTTCCCCGAGACTGGCTGGCGCTCACGCTCGATCAGGGGCTGGTCGAGGCGCCGGCCCCCCAGTCCTGGTTCGAGTTTCTCCGTCGGCGCCCTCCGTCGTTTGTACGGACCCTGGAACTTCTCGAACGCGCGCGAAGCGACCCGTCGCTTCGGGGCGTGATCCTGCGAGTCGGCCCGGGCTCGATCGGCTGGGGACAGCTCACGGGTCTGGTGCGTGGCATCGAGCGTCTGCACGAGAGCGGCAAACACAGCGTCGTGTACGCGAATCGCACGGGCAACGCCGGGGCCTGGCTCGGAGCGGCAGCCTCTCACTTCTGGGTCGCCCCGGAGGGCCGCGTCGATCTGCTCGGCATCCAGGCCGAGGGCACGTTTCTGCTCAGGGCGCTCGAGCGCTGGCGGATCGTGCCAGAGGTGGTGAGTGCGGGTGCGTTCAAGTCGGTGGGCGAGATCCTGACCCGCGATGGGATGAGCGAACCGGCGCGCGAGGCGCTGGATGCCGTGCTCGAGAGCCTGTACGACTCCCTGGTCTCGGGGCTCGCGACCGCGCGCGCCGGGGACGCCGAGACCGCGCGGCGATGGATCGACGAGGGGCCCTACCTGGCGCACGAGGCTCTGGAACGGGGCCTGATCGACGCGTGCGTCTACGGAGACGAGGTTCCGCTGCGTCTGGCCGCGCTCGACGATGCGGGGGAAGACCCGGCCCCCGCTTCCCCGATCGAGGGCTCGAGCTACCTGTACCTCGCTCGTCGTCGCTTTCGCTGGGACCCTGTCTGGCGGACGCCCCGCCGGATTGCGCTGGTTCCGATCACCGGAATCCTCCGGCCCGGATCGGGTTCTCCGCTGGGCGTGGTCGGCGTGCTCCGGAGTCTCGCGACTCAGGACTCGACCGCCGCGGTGGTGCTGCGGATCGATACGCCGGGCGGCGATGCGCTCGCCTCGGATCTGATCTGGCGCGCAGTACAGAAGCTCGCGGAAGAGAAGCCCGTGGTTGCAAGTCTCGGGAACATGGCTGCGTCGGGCGGCTACTACATCTCGATGGCCGCGCACTGGATCGTGGCCGAGACCACCACGCTTACGGGATCGATCGGCGTCGCCGCGCTCACAACGCTGGGGCTGGAGGGCCTGATGGATTCGCTCGGTGTGGATCAAGAGCGCCTTCAGCGCGGCCGGCACGCGGGGATCTTCGACCTCCACCGCGCCCGGACGGACGAGGAACGCGCGCTACTCCAGCGCCAGGTCGACCACCTCTACGGCGAGTTCGTTCGGAAGGCGGCCGAGGGACGCGGCCTTTCGGAAGAGCAGGTGGAAGCGGTCGCGCGAGGTCGCGTCTGGACCGGACGCCAGGCGCTCGAGCATCGACTGATCGATGCGCTCGGGGGCATCGAGGCCGCCGTCGAGCGTGCGCGAGAACTCGCGGGGCTCGCGCCCGACGAAGGTCGTGTCGACCCCGTGCAGCCCGCGCGGCGCAGATTTTCGCCTCTGCTGCGCCCGGGCCCGACCGAATCGGAGCGTGTCCCCGGCAGCCTGCCGCTGCTCGAATTGCTTGCGAGTGGAGCCTGCTTCTGGTGCCCGATACGCGTGCCACTCCGCTAGCGCAACCCGTCCTCGAGCCGGACGAGGTTCTCGTCGAGTCGGAGGCGATTCGGCAACGCGGACCCGAGGCTGAACTCGGTGCGTCCGCGTTCGTGCTCGAGATCGGCTTCGGGCGGGCCGAGCTGATCATGGAACTGGCCCGTGCCCGCCCCGCGCAGTGCTTCCTGGGCGTGGAGGTCTCGCGCAAGCGCGTACAGAAGGCCGCGCGGCGCATTGCGCGCGCGGGCATTCCGAATCTTCGCGTGGTGCATGCGACGGCCGAGTACCTGCTCGAGCGGGTGCTTCGCGCTGACTCGGTCTCCGAATGCTGGATTAACTTCCCGGATCCCTGGCCCAAGAAGCGGCATCACCGCAGGCGGCTGCTTCGTCGCGAGGTGCTGCCTTTGCTCGCGCGCGTGCTGCGTCCCGGCGCGATTTTGCACCTGGCGACGGACTACCTGCCCTACGCCGACTCGATCGACGGGCTGCTCGCCGGTTCGGAACTCTTCGACAACCTGCACGCCCCTGAGCCATGGTCTAGGATTGCGCCCCAACGCTGCACGACGGCCTACGAGCAGGAATTCCTGGCCGAGGGTCGGGCGATTGCATATTTCGAGTACAAGAGATTGGAAGCGCGCGAGTGAGATCGATCCTGGACTACACGCCGCAGGGACTGCGTTCGATCCTCGGCCAAGCCGGGATCGCGCCCTTCCGGGCGGATCAGGTGCTGCGCTGGGTCTACGCGCGGGGCGTGCGCGACTTCGGACAGATGTCGAATCTGCCGCGCCCGCTGCGCGCCGAGCTCGCGGCGGGCTTTCGCACTCGCGAGCTGGCGCTCGACGAGGTGGTGGCCTCATCCGACGGCACCCGCAAACTCGCGCTGCGCACCCACGATGGAGGCCGGATCGAGGCGGTCCTGATTCCGGAGGGGGAGCGGCGCACCGTCTGCGTCTCGTCGCAGATCGGCTGCAGCCTCGATTGCAGCTTCTGCGCGACCGGACGCATGGGCTTCGGGCGGAATCTCGGAAGCGGCGAGATCGTCGATCAGGTCCTGGCGGTGGCCGATCTGCTCACGCCGTTGGACGAGCGCCCCACCCACCTGGTCTTCATGGGCATGGGAGAGCCGCTGCTCAACCTGCCGGCGGTGCTGCAGGCGATCGAGACGCTCAGAGACCCGAGAGGCTTCGGCATTTCCCCGCGCCGGATTACGGTTTCGACCGCCGGCGTCGTGCCGCGCATGCCGGAGCTGGGACGATCCGCGCCGGTGCGGCTTGCGGTCTCACTCCACGCGACGACGGACGCGCTACGGGACGAACTCGTGCCTCTCAACAAGCGCTTCCCGCTGGCGCGCCTGATCGAAGCCTGCCGTAGCTACCCGCTCCGGCCGCGTGACCGGATCTCGTTCGAGTACGTCCTGATTGCGGACGTGAACGACGGCGCCGCGGATGCACGGCGCCTGGTCCGGCTGCTCCACGGGATTCCCTCGAAGGTGAACCTGATTCCCTTGAACGAGTACCCGGGCACGCGCTACAGGCGGCCCTCGGACACCTCCGTGGAGCTGTTCGCGGAGTTGCTGGCACGGGGCCATCTCTCGGTGACGGTGCGGCGAAGTCGGGGAGACGACATTCTCGCCGCCTGTGGCCAGCTCGGAGCGAAGCCGCCGGCGCCGGCGGCGGGGGCTCCAAGGAGTTCCCGGCCTGGCCGATAACGCAGCCGTATGATCTACGCAATCGGCGACATTCACGGAATGAAGCACAAGCTCGTCGATCTGATCGAGTTGCTGCCGCTGACCTCGGACGACCACCTGGTCTTCATCGGCGACTACATCGACCGCGGCCCGGATCCCTTCGGCGTCGTCGAGTTTTTGCTGCAGCTCCGGGAGCGGCAGCGCTGTACCTTCCTGCTCGGGAACCACGAATCAATGTTTCTCTCGTTCCTGGGGTGGGAAGGCGACGCCTACCTCGGTGCCGAGGCTTTTCGCGACAATGGCGGCGAGCTGACGCTCGAGTCCTACGGCTACTCCGAGGGCTCAGCGAGCTTCAAGCTTCCCGCTGCGCACGAGCAGTTCTACCGCTCGCTCGAGCTCTCGTATGCGAACGGTGCTTACGTCTTCGTGCACGCGGGGCTTTCCCGCGAGGTCCTGCAGGTCTCGGACGTCGAATACGCGAGAGCGCACACCTCGACTCACGATCTGCTCTGGCAGCGCGACACGGCCGAGCTGCCGCACAGCCTGGGTGCGACCATCGTCTACGGCCATACGCCGCTGCCCGACTTCGGCATTCGCTGGAACATCCCCTACTCGATCGGGATCGACACGGGCGCGGTCTACGGGGGGCCGCTGACGGCACTTCGACTGCCGGACCAGACCCCCTTCCAGGTCTGACCGCTGCTCCGGAATCTCGAGTTCGTCGCGACCGGGCGATCGGAGCCCGGGCCCTGAGCGAGCCCGACCGGGGTCGAAGCGACGCCGGCTTCCCCGACGGCCCTCGACCGGAGCGCAGCGCTTCGGCCGGGGTGCGCGCTCAGCTCGCCCGGCCGGCCGGTTCGATGACCGGCACGGACAGCTTCCTGCCCGGGACCAGCTGCGAGAGGTCGATCTCGGGGTTGTAGCGCTGAATCAGCCAGATCGGCACCGAGTAGGTCTCACGCGAGAGATCCCAGAGGTTGTCCCCGATCTGCAGGCGGTGCTCGATCGTGCCCGTGATCACGAAGCTCTCGAAGAAGTCCTCCTCGATCCCCTTGTGATACTGGAGCCGCCGTTGTCGGAAGACCTGCTCGGGGGTCCGTGAAAAATCGAGTTCGATTCGCTGGCCGAGTTTCAGGAGATCCCGTCCCTTCAGATGGTTGAGCTGTCGCAAGCGCTGCGTGGCGACTCCGAGCCAGTCGGCAAAATGGCCGAGCGTTTCGAGTGGCCCGACGGCGGTCGAGTTTCCGAGCAGTCGATGCCAGTACACGTCGTCCGAAATCGGCTCGAGGGCGAGCCAGGGGCCCAGGAACTCCGGCTCCGGCTGCGCTTCGGCGGTCTGTCGGGTGGGCGGGCTGCCGGGCCACAGACCGCGTTCGGCGTCCCGGGTCTCCGCGGCCGGGGGGGATGCTTTCGGGGCCTTGGGCGAACCCGGTCGCGCGTTCCGGCCGGGGCTCGGGATTTCGAGTACCTGCCCCTTTCGGATGCGGTGTCGGCTGCGCAGACTGTTCTGGGAGACGAGGGCGCTCACCGTCGTTCTGTTTCGTCGGGCGATCTTACCCAGGGTGTCTCCGCCCCTGACGCGGTAGTAGCGAGACCGGGTTTGGCTGCTGTAGCGCCCGGACTCGGGCACTCGCGCGAGCCAGGCGTCGGGGTCTTCGCCGACGCTTCCCGCGGGCAGCTTGAGCTTGAAGTTGCGCGGGATGCGTTTCAGTCCGCGGAACACCGGGGGTCGCAGCGAGGGATTGAGTTGCTTCACGAGTTCGAGGGACACGCCCAGATCCTGGAGATCCGCCAGTTCTGTGTAGTAGGGCAGCGTGACCTCGTCGACGAGACGGGGCTCGTCTCGCATCAATGGCCCGAAGTAGGACTCATGGATCTGGAGAATCTCGCTCGCAGCCAGAAACTGCACGTAGAAGTTGCGCGAAGCGAAGCCGAAACTCCGGCTGCGGTACTCCTCGATGATGCGTTCGATGTCGCGGGTTCCGAGACGCCGCACGGCGCGGGCCATTCCCGCGCGACCGTGGTTGTAGGCCGTGATCGCGAGCGGCCAGCTAGCCAGCGACTCGTAGTTCTTTCGGAGCAGGCGCGCCGCCGCTCGGGTCGCGACAAGCGGGTCGAGGCGCTCGTCCACTACGTAATCGATCTTCAGGAACCGACGGCCCGTCGAACGCATGAACTGCCACGGACCTGCCGCTCCGTACTTGGAGTAGGCGCTCAGGTTAAACGACGATTCAACGTAGGGGAGCGCGATCAGGCCCTCGGGCACGCCTTCCTCCAGAAGCACCGCGCGCATGGCCGCGTCGAAGGCACCGGAACGGATCAGGCCTGCCCGGAACTCGTCGCGCTGCCCGAGTTGGAATCGGATCCTGCGCGAAGCCCGCGCGTACTCACGTGTCGAGGGGGCGTGTCCGAGCGCGGCCTCCAGGGCCCGGGCGGCGCGATGCTGTCGGTCTTCCGAGGGAGCCTTCCCGGAAGCCAGGTGGCGCAGCGCGTCCCGCCACCGGTGCTTGCGGCGCTTCACCTCCGTTTCGCGCCGGCGGGGGTTTGTGCTGTCTAGGCGGACCACCTCGTACACGACGCCCAGGTGCCGCGAGTCGTGGATCAGCCCGCCGCTGGTCGTGACCTCGAGGTAGACCCGCTTCCAGAACGCGATCGCCGGACGGAGGGCCTCCGGCGAGGGGAAGACGTCGGCCTCGAGCTCGGCCTCGGGCTTGGCCTCGAGCTCGGGCTTGGCCTCGGGCTCGGCTGCGGCCGGATGAACCTGGAGACACAGCAGCGCCAGCGCGACCGGCAAGGCGATCCGCCTCCCGAGTCGCGAGCTCGGTCTCCCTATCCGAGTCGAACTCCGCACCGTCGCACTCCTCGCGCGTCTGCTCCGCTGCCCCATGGGTCTTATCGCGCCGATCTCGTCCGGCTTGAGCCGCGAGAAGCCGCGCACTGCCGCTCGATCACACGTTGAACCGGAAGTGGACGACGTCGCCGTCCTGTACCTGGTAATCCTTGCCTTCGAGCCGCAGGAGCCCAAGCTTTCGAGCCTCGACCAGGCCGCCCTGGAGCGGCAGCAGATCATCAAACGGGATCACCTCGGCGCGGATGAAGCCGCGCTCGATGTCCGAATGGATGCGCCCGGCGGCGCTTCGCGCGCGCGTACCGCGAGGAATGCCCCAGGCCCGGCACTCGTCCTCTCCGACGGTAAAGAAGGGGACGATGTCGTTGATCGAGAGAACCGCGCGCGTCAGCTCGCCGCCGGCGGGGGCTCCGATGCCGTACTCGGCCAGCAGCGCGGGCTGGTCCTGGGGGTCGAGGTCCGCCATCTCGGCCTCGAGCGCCGCACAGATCGAGAGGACCGGGATGCCGCAGTTGGTGGCGGCGTGCTCGAGTTCGGGCGGAACCGGCTTCGAAGCCCGGGCTTCGGCGGTATTGAGCACCGCGATCAGGGGACGGTCCGTGAGCAGCGCGTAACTTCGAAGCGCCTTGCGGGCGGGCGGCGCCAGTTCCGCGCTGCGAACCGGCCGCTCGGCCTCGAGGGTCTCCCGGGCGGCCTCGAGCGCGTCCCGTTCGCTGGCTTCCAGGGGCTCTCGGACGGCGCGCTCGAGTCTGCGTTCGACCCCGGCCAGATCCTCGAGCACCAGTTCACCCAGGATTTCGCGGAAGCGCTGCAGCGCGGTCTCCGGGGACGGGTCTGCGAAGCCGTCGAGTACCAGCACCAGCACCTGCATGCGCTTCATGGCCTCGATCTCGGCGGTCGGGAACGAGCGCTCGAGCGAGCTGCACAGATCGTGCAGCCGAATTTCGATCGGCGTCACCTTCTCGGGTCTGAACTTCCCGGCGAGCTGTTCGAGGCGCGGATCTTGTACGCGGATCGCACCGATCGCGCTTCCCGCGGCGCGGGCCCCCGCGCGAGCGGGCGCCCGATGTGCCAGGAGTGCGCGAAAGACCGTAGTTCGTCCCGCACCCGGTGCCCCTGTGATCCCGACGTCCACGGACAAAAAAGATAGCGGCTCCGGGAGCGAGTTCTCATCGCCGGCGGCCCCTGCGCTGGTGTTTGCGCTTCTGCTTGCGCTGCTTGCGCCGGTCGTCCGCCTTCGTGGCTCGTGCGGCGCGCCGGTTGGGAGCGCCGCCGCCGATGAGGGCGGCGGGGTCCATGCCCTCGAGGCCCTGCATTCCGCTGCCCGAGAGCTTTCCCAGCCCGGGGATCTTCCCGAGCAGGCCGCCGCCCTGGCCGAGGTTCTTCATCAGCTTGCGCATGGTTCCGAAGCGCTCGAGCACGCCCGACAGGTCGCTCTCGCGCGTGCCCGAGCCCCGCGCGATCCGCTCGCTGCGCGAGCGGTCGATCAGTTCCGGGCGCATGCGCTCATGGCGCGTCATCGAGAGGATCATCGCCTCGATTTTTTTCAGTTCGCGGCCGTCGACCTCGACCCCGTCGGGGAGGAGATTCTGCATCCCAGGGAGCTTGCCCATCAGATCCTTGAGCGGTCCCATCTTCTGGATCGTGCGCAGCTGGCTCAGGAAGTCCTCGAGCGTGAACTGCCCCTTGAGCATCCGCTCGGCATCCTGCTCGGCCTGCTCGGTATCGGCGACGGCTTCGAAGTCCCGCATCAGGCTCACGACGTCGCCCATGCCCAGGATCCGCGAGGCCAGACCCTCGGCCTGGAAGGGCTCCAGCCGGTCGGGTGCTTCCCCGACGCTGATGAAGCGGATCGGAACGCCCGTCGCCTGCCGGATCGCGAGCGCCGCGCCGCCGCGGCTGTCACCATCGAGCTTCGTCAGGACCAGACCGTCAAGTCTGCGGCGCTCCGCAAATCCGCGCGCGACGTTGACGGCCTCGCGGCCCATCATGGCGTCGCATACGAGCAGGGAGAGATCGGGCGGGGCCGCCTCGGCAATCCGGTCGAGTTCGTCCATGAGATTCTCGTCGATCTGGAGCCGCCCGGCGGTATCCAGAATCACGCTGTCGAGACCCCGCTCGGCCGCGTGTGCGACCGCGAGGCGGCAGACTTCGGCCGCGTCGCTCGAGCCCCCGTGAAAGACCTCCACTTCGATCTCGGCGCCCAGAACGCGCAGCTGCTCGATCGCCGCGGGACGGTGCACGTCGGCGGCCACCAGCAGTGGTCGCTCCCCGCCCTTCTTGAGGTGGAGGGCCAGCTTTGCGGCGCTGCTCGTCTTGCCCGTTCCCTGGAGCCCGAGCAGCATGAGCGTGCGCGCGCCGCGCCGGGGTGCCACCTCCTCGGCGTCCGCTCCCAGCAACTGGCAGAGTTCCTCGTAGCACGCCTTGGTGAAGCGATCGCTGAGCGAAACGCGCTGCCGCTTCCCACGCTTGCCGGTGCGGAGCGCGACCTCCGACCCCAGACAGCGCTGCTTCACGGCATCCAGGAAGGTTCGCACCTCGGTGAGGTCCACGTCGGCTTCGAGCAGAGACATTCGGATCTCGCGTAGGGGCTCGGCGAGGTTGTCCTCGCTGAACGAGGTCACCCCGCGAAGCCGGTCGCGCGCCTCTCGAAAGCCGCGTGTGAGCGTCTCGAACATGGCGGGCCGAACCTAGCAGATAGGTATGGCGGGTGCTGGACGCTGCCGTGTCGCGCAGTGCGGACGCTGCCGGGATTGCCCCGGCACAGAGGCTTGTGTCAGAGTCCGCCGCGCGCGAAGCGTGACGGACGACGGGGGGCACATGCAGACGAACGTAGAGGCACACATCACGGGGACGATCTTCGAGGTCGAGACCGAGGTTGGGGCCGAGGTCGCGGTGGGCGACGTGCTCGTGGTGCTCGAGTCGATGAAGATGGAGATGCCGGTCGAGGCACCGGTCGCGGGCAGGGTCGTAGAAATCCGCGTCTCCGAGGGCGACAGCGTGGACGAGGGAGCCGTGCTCTGCGTTCTCGAGTGAGCGGCGCGCTCGTGTATAATCCGCGGGCTTCGAACCAATTGTGCGTCGTGCCTGGCGCCGAGGAGTGAGGATGGGTCTTCTGGATGGAAAGGTTGCAATTGTTACAGGCGCGGGCGGTGGCCTGGGCCGCGCGCATTCACTCCTGCTTGCGAGCGAGGGCGCCTCGATTCTTGTGAACGACCTTGGCGGAGACCGAAGTGGGAGCGGCAATGGCACCTCGATGGCAGACGAGGTGGTGGACTCGATCAAGGCGGCGGGCGGTGAAGCGGTCGCCTGCTACGATTCGGTCTCCAGCGTCGAAGGCGGCCGGAAGATCGCGCAGGCTGCACTCGACGCCTTCGATCGTGTCGACATCCTGATCAACAATGCCGGAATCCTCCGAGACAAGTCCTTCTCCAACATGGAAGAGGATCTCTGGGACTCGGTGCTGTCCGTCCACCTGAAGGGCACCTACTGCGTGACCCGCCCCGTCTTCCAGTACATGAAGGGAGCCGGGCACGGAGGCGTGATCGTCAATACCAGTTCGACCTCCGGGCTGATCGGAAACTTCGGGCAGACCAACTACGGTGCGGCCAAGGCCGGAATCGCGGGCTTCACACGCTGTCTGGCGATCGAGGGTAAGAAGTACAACATCCGAGTGTGGGGACTGGCGCCGGTCGCGGTGACGCGGATGACGGAGGATCTCGCAGGCATGGACAGCGACGGGGCGAAGGCCAGGATGGACCCCAGCTTCGTTTCGCCCGCCGTGCTCTACATGGTGAGTGACCTCTCGAAGGATCGAACCGGCCAGTTCCTGTTTGCGGGCGGCGGGCGTGTCGCCGAACTCAAGATGATCATGGCGGATGGGATCCGGAGCGAGGATCCGGCCAAGATCACGGCCCAGGAGATTGCCCGCGGCGAGGATGTCGTCTTCTGCGACCAGGCGGGCGCGAGCGCGCTGGGCTAGCCCTTCGCGCGCCTCTCCGGGCGGGGACGCATTGCCAGCCGGTTCCGGGACTGGTACACGGTGAGAGATGCGCGTAGAGGAGCCCGGCGCCGCGAAGCGGGCGCCGCCCGCCGCGGTGGGTGACCCCTATACCCAGATGACGCCGCGCTTCGGGCGTCTCGCCCGGGCCTTCGCCGAGCGCTTCTTCGCGAACTTTCGCTTCGAAGCCTCCGACGTCGAGCGGCTCCGAGAACTCGAGCAGCGGGGGGCCGTCGTCTACGTGATGCGCTACAGCTCGCGCCTCGACTACTTCTTGTTCAACTGGCTCTTTCTCGGAAGCGGAATCCGTCTCTCCGTCTTTGCCAACGGAATCCGCTTTTTCTACTACCGGCCCGTCGGCGAGGCGCTTGGGCTGGTGGCCCGTCGCATCGGCGAGATGCTCTCTGCGGGGCTCCTGATCCGGCGCCGGCGGGCCACGGGACGCGCGCGCGCGGTCGTGAGCACCGGTCAGAGCATGTTCCTGTTCCTGCGAACCGACAAGATCCGATCCCGGCTTCTGACGCGCCGAGGAGCGGTCAGGACCGGTCACTCCGAACTCGACCATTTGCGAGAGGTCGTCGACGCCTGCTTCGAAGACTCGACCCAGGTCTTCCTGGTGCCCCTGGTGCTTTTCTGGCGCCGCGGCGCCCGGCCGCAGCGGCGCATGCTCAATGTGCTCTACGGCGCAGCGCGGCCGACCGACAGCTGGAAGGTTCTCTCCTTCCTCTGGAACTACCGGGGCATGGCGGTGAGTGTCGGCACGCCCATCGACCTGGCCGAGTTCGTGACCGAGCGGCGCGCAGAGGGGGCGGTGCGCATCGTTCGAAGCGTTCGCCGCGTGCTGCTGATCTTCCTCCGCCGCGAAGAGCGCCCGGTCGAGGGGACCCCGCTGCCGACGCTGCTTCGGACCGAAGAGGTGGTGCTGCGGGAAGCCGGCGTGCGCGAGGCGATCGACGAGACCGCGGCCACGACCCGGCGCTCGGTCGGGCGGGTGGAGGCACGCGCACGACGGATCCTTCGCCGCATCGCGGCCTACCCGAGTCCGCTGGTGCTCGCGATTCTCGACCTGGGCGTCTCGCGCATCTTCTCGCGACTCTTCGAGAAGATCGAGATTCACGGGATCGAACGCGTGATCCAGGCGGCGAAGCACCATCCCCTGGTACTGGTCCCGTCGCATCGGAGCCACTTCGACTACCTGATGCTCTCCTGGGTCTTCTACGAGCGGCACCTGGTTCCGCCGCTGGTCGCGGCGGGTGAGAACCTCTCGTTCTGGCCGCTCGGCGCGATCTTTCGGCGCGGGGGCGCATTCTTTCTGCGCCGGAGCTTCGAGGGGGACCGACTCTATTCCAGCATCTTCCGCAGCTACGTCCAGCAACTGCTCAAGGACGGGGTGACGCAGGAGTTCTTCATCGAGGGCACCCGATCGCGCACCGGCAAGACGCTGCCCCCGCGGCTTGGGATGCTCGGAATGATCCTGCAAGCGTACGCGCGCGGCGTGCGCCGCGACGCGTATATCGTTCCGATCCACTTCACCTACGAACGCCTGGTCGAGGAACGCTCGATGACGGACGAGCGTCGGGGCGCAAGCAAAGCGCGCGAGAGTCTTCTGGGCCTGTTTCGGGCCCGCAAGCTGCTCGCCCAACGCTCCGGGACCGCCGTGGTGCGCTTCGGGGAACCGATCTCGCTCGCCGACACGATCGGCAGTGACCGGGCGGTGTTCGTCGGCAGCGACGCGTCCGATGCACTCGCGCGCCGCCGGGTCACCGAGCGGCTCGGAACCCTGATCTGCCGGCGCATCAACCAGTTGGCCACCGCCGGGAGGACACAGGTCGTGGCTGCGGTACTGCTCGCAGCCCCCGGTCGCGGCATCCGCCGCGAGGACCTGATCCCCCCAGTGCGCGAGCTCTGCGAACTTCTGGCGCTACTCGGGGTCGAGTTGTCGCAGACCCTGGCGGAGGATCTCCAGCAGGATCTGGCCGGGTCCCTGCTGCTGCTCGAAGGTGCCGGCCTGATTCACAGAACCCGCGACCGGGAGGGGGAGATCATTCATTTCGAAGAGGTCGATCGAGATGTTCTCGACTACTACCGGCAGGGGCTGACGCCCGTGCTCGCGCTGCCGTCTACGCTCGCGCTGGCACTGTCGCGAGAAGAGAAGGAGGTTCGGGACCGGGCCTCGGAGTGGCTCGAGCTGCTGCGCCTCGAGTACTTCCCTCCCGAAACCGCGGAGCGGGAGGCGTCCTTCGCGGCGGCGCTCGAGCACTTCCGCGAGCGCGGCTGGATCGAGGAGAGCAACGACGGCGTACTGCTCCCGGTGCGCGACGGATGGCGCTGGCTCGACCTGCTCACGGCCCAGGTCCGGCCGGCGCTCCGTGCCTACGAGGCGACCTTCGAGGCCGTCGAGATGGCGCATGGAACCGCTGGCCGCGACGCGATCCTGGCGAGCGCGCACCAGGTGGTCCAGCGCAGCCTGCTGCTCGGCGAGACCCGTTTCCCCGAAGCCTCGAACCGCTCGACCTTTTCGAACGCGGTCGACTGGCTCGTGCTCGAGGGAATGCTCGAAGTGGACGAGGAAACACGCCAGCCCGGCGCCCGAGTGCGCCCCGGTCCTCGCTGGGGCCAACTCTCGGTGACCCGGGAGCGTGTGGCGGAGGCTCTGCGCACCCGGTAGGCTCGCGGCCCAGCCAAGCAAGGGAGACCGGGTGGCACTGGGTTCCGAGAGAACAAACCGGCGTGTGCGTGTGCTTCGCTTCGGGATGCCCAAGGGCTCCCTGCAGGACGCGACCGTGGCGCTCTTCGAGCGCGCTGGCTATCGAGTCCGGATTCCAGAGCGTTCGTACTTTCCTTCGATCGGTGACGACGAGATCGAGTGCGTGCTGATCCGGGCCCAGGAGATGGCGCGTTATGTGGACGAGGGCGTGCTCGACGGCGGCATTACCGGCCACGACTGGATTCTCGAGACCCGCGCCAGGGTTCGGGAACTCGCCGATCTCCGCTACTCGAAGGCCTCGATGCGTCCGGTTCGCTGGGTGCTCGCGGTGCCCGAGAACTCCAGGATCCGCAAGCTGTCGGATCTCGAGGGCAAGCGAATCGCGACCGAGGTGGTCGGGCTGACCCGGCGCTGGCTCAAGCAGCACGGAATCAAGGCCCGGGTGGAGTTCTCTTGGGGCGCCACCGAAGTGAAGCCTCCGCTCCTGGCGGATGCCATCGTCGAGGTGACCGAAACCGGATCCTCGCTGAGCGCCAACAAGCTGCGCATCGTCGAGACCCTGTTGGAGAGCACGCCGCGCTTGATCGCCAACCGCAAGGCCGCCGAGGATCCCTGGAAGCGTCGCAAGCTCGACCGGATGGTGCTCCTGCTCCAGGGTGCGATCGATGCCGAGGGCAGGGCGGGCCTGATGCTGAACGTGCCGAAGGACCGGCTCGGGAAGGTCCTGGAATTGCTACCGGCGCTGGCTTCTCCCACGGTGTCGCCGCTCGCCGACGCAGAGATGGTCGCCGTGAGCACGATCATCGAGCAGTCTCAGTCGCGAGAACTGCTTCCGGCGCTCAAGGAGGCGGGAGCGAGCGGCATCGTGGAGTTCCCGCTGAACAAGATCCTGTACTAGGGCGGGCCGCAGCGCCCGGATCTCGTGGTTCCGCGGGCCGCGGGGGTCGGGCCGGCGGCGAGGCCGGGTCTAGGCTCGCGGCGTTTCGCGGAGGCCGCTCTCTTCCCACTCCTTCGAGAGCTGGCCGAGCCTGCGGCTGAACTCTTCGGAGTCGTCGTCGAAGGAGAGGATGATCTCGGTCGTCCGGGGAATCTCGTCTCCTGCCAGCAGCCCCCGGTAGCGGTTCAGGTTGGCCAGGATTGCTTCCGCCACCTTGAGCGCCCTCTTCTCGGTCTTAATCAGCGGGCTCTGCAGCGTGTAGACGTTGTTCCGTCCCCAGAGGCTCTCGTCGCGGACGATGGCGATCTCCCGGTAGATCGCGTGAATCGGATCGAAGTTGTACTCGACCCGGACCTCCTTGAAGATGTCGGAGTTGCCGGTGTAAAAACCGCGCTCCTTCTCCACCTTTCCGAGTTGCCGACAGCGGGGACAGTAGAAGGTATCCCCGTGGTTCAGCAGGAAGACGCCCTTGGCGTAATCCTCGCACTCGGTGTTTTCGCAGTACCCAACCCCTCGCTTCATTCTCGCCATCTCGTCCCTCTCCTAAACATCGCGCGAACTGTGCGCGCCACGCAGGGATCCAAGATCCATGCCGTTGATCTTCGGCCTCTCCGGGGTTTGGGGCATCGCCCCTTGGACTCAACCATCTTCACTCGATCCCGCACTCCTCTTGCCGGCCGGCCTCTAGGCCCGGTGTTCCAAATTGGGACTTCCGGCTATTCCCGAAATAAAACGGGCCTCCGCGCGGTCCCATAATCTCACGCTGGGGACGGGCCGGGCCGCAGCCGCGCTCCCACTGCCTGGGCGGGACGGACGGGACAAAAAGGGTGCGAGCCCCCATCTATCCCCTCCGGGAGGGTCTTGTCAACTCTTGCCCGCAGCCGGAGGGCAGGCCCGCCGCAGACCGGTTGCAGGGAGGTTGACGCTGAGTGGCAACGAGGTGCAGAAGGCCCCAGTCTCGCCAGCGGATTTACGCGAACTCGGAGCTCCTTCCGCGCTAGGCCGGACCGCCGCCGGACCGGTTTGAGCGGTCCAGCAGTTCCCGGCGCTTGCGGCGTAGCCAGAAGGCGTAGCCCAGAAGGGCGGCTGCCGTGATCGTGTACGCGGCGACCAGGTAGCTCATCAACTCTGCCGGGCCTCCAGTTTCGCGACCTCCAGGCGGCGCGCGAACAGGTACCAGAAGACACATGCAAAGGCCACGAACCCGAGCAGCAGCGGGACCAGCATCGAGGCGGGCAGCCCCTCGCGGGCGGGGTTCGAGGGGTGCAGGGTCTTGCCCTGCGCGAGGTCGACGGCGAAGAAGACGAAGGGAATTGCTGCGGTGCCCAGGATCCCGTAGATCGAGGCGAAGGCGCGCGCTTCGTCAGTGCCGGAACTGAGTGTGCGCAGGAACAGGTAGGCCGCGTAGATGAACCAGAGTACGAGGGTCGAGGTGAGTCGAAGATCCCAGACCCACCAGTGGTTCCAGACGGGCTTCGCCCAGATCGGGCCGGTTACGAGGATCAGCGTGCAGAACAGTACGCCGACCTCGGCAGACGAGATCGCGACGCGGTCCCAGTGCGCGTCTCGTCTCCAGAGGAAGCCGATTCCACCGACGGCCGTCATCACGAAGCCCAGGTAGGCCACGGGTGCGCAGGGTACGTGGACGTAGAAGATCTTCTGAACGATCCCCTGAGCCCGCTCGATGGGTGCGACCCAGATCACCGCACCGAACCAGAGCGCGAGCAGTGCCAGTGCGAGGACACCTGCAACGCGGGCGGAGCGGATTGCGCGAGCTTCGTCCGCGGCCAGCCAGGTCAGGGCCGCGGTCGCGACCAAGCCGACACCCGCGTACCGGAGTGCCTCCTCCACGGTTACGCCTCCACCAGCGAGTCGAACCCAAGGTAGCCGATCAGCAGGAACACCCAATCGTAGAGCGCCAGCGCTCCGGCCGAGCGTTCTGCGAGGGCGCGGCCCGCGATCGCTTCCCCGGTGATGTCGGCCGCGAACACCAGCACCGGCAGGATCAGCGGGAAGAGCAGGATCGGTAATAGGAACTCCCGAAAGCGGGCCGAAGCCGAGAGTGCCGAGAGCAGCGTGCCGAGCGTCGACAGCCCAATCGCGCCCAGGACTCCGGCCAGCAGTGCTGCGCCAGGCGCGCGGGTCCAGTCGACGTCGAGGAAGATCACGGCGAGCAGGGCGGTCCAGGCCTCGACCACCAGCAGTGCCAGAAGATTCGCCCCGGCCTTGCCCAGAAACACCCAGCCCCGGTCCACCGGGACCAGGATCAGATTCGTCCAGGCTCCGTCCTCGGTCTCGGCTTGAAAGGAGCGCGCGAGACCCAGGAGCGACGTAAATAGGAAGGCGATCCAGAGCAGCGGCAGGAGGGCGCCCCGGGCGTCGGCGGCCGAGGTCCGGAGGACGATCGAGATCAAGACGACCACGAGGGCTGCGAAGATCAACATGTGGCCGAGTCGGTCGCGGCTGCGCAGATCGACCAGCAGGTCCTTGCGCAGCACCGCGAGGGCGACCCGGGGTCCGTTCATCGGTGTGTCTCCCGGAGACGGCCGGATTCGAGTTCCAGCACCCGGTCCCATGGCACCCCGCCGGGGCCGGTCGGTTCGGCGTGCGAGGCGACGAGCGTGGTCCGGCCCGCTTCCCGGCCCGCGCGCAACTGGTGGGTCAGTTGCTCACCCGCCGCCCGGTCGAGTCCGTTCCAGGGCTCGTCGAGGAAGAGCCAGGCGGGCTCGGTGAGCAGCGCGCGCGCGAGCCCGGCGCGTCGCCGGAACCCCTGGGACAGGGTCCGGACCTCCCGGTCCCCCACCTCGGAAAGGCTGAGGGCCGCGAGCAGTTGCGGTGTGCGCTCCTCGGAGAGGCCGTGCAGGGACGAGATGAAACGCAGATTCTCGCGGAGCGTGAGTTCCCCATACAGGGCCGTCGTCGGGCCCAGGAACCCGATGCGGCCGCGCACGCTGGCTGCCTTCCTCCCAAAGGGGTCGCGTCCTCCCAGGCCCACCGTGCCGCGGGTGGGCCGCTCGAGCCCGGCCAGGATCCTGAGCAGGGTCGTCTTCCCGGCGCCGTTCGCACCGGCAACGCGGACCAGCGAGCCCGCTTCGATGGAGAGATCGATCCCCTGGAGCGCGCGGACCGGGCCGAAGTGCTTCTCGAGCGCGCGCGCTTCGATTCCGTTCAAAGAGAACTCCCGCAGGCTGCGCAGAACCGGTCTCCGGGTTCCGCACGTCGTCCACAACCGCAGCGGCCTGCGGCCGCCCCGGCTTCGCGTTCACGAGTCTTTCCGAACCCGGCGTCGACCTGATGCACGGCCTCCAGGTCCTTTTGTAGCCGATTCCGATCCTCGTCCGAGAGCTTCCCGGTCTCGAAGTCGTGTTCCAGGTCGGCGAGCGCGGTCCGAAGCGCGGCGCTGCGCGTACTCGCAGCATCGGCCTCCGGTCCAGGGGCGTGCCCGGGTACGCGGGAACTCCGGAACGGTGCTGCCACGAACCAGGCCAGCAGCCCTGCGAGGGGCGCCACGCCCGCGACCTGGATGGATCTGGGCAGGGCCTGGCGGGGAGGCAGCGGCTTCACGCGAAGCGGCACGACGCTGCCGGCCGCGAGATCGAAGCCGACGAAGCTCAGGTAGAAGACGTCTCGCTCCCGGGCGGGACGGCTCGCGTGAAGCCCGCCCGCGCCGACTTCGATCCCGAAGTCCTTCACGAACAGGTTGAGCTCCGGGATGTCGGCCGGGATTCGCAGTTCCGTGTCGAGCGCACGCGGTGCGCCCCCCGGTTCGGTCGCCGGGCCGATGTCGTACAGAAAGGAGTAGTCCCGCTCGCCCGGATAGATGGGGCCCCGGAGTTCCAGCAGGTCGCGGACCACGTCGATGCCCGCGGGCAGCGGGCCCAGTGGGGTCCTGACCGGCCCGGCGCCGCGGGCGAGGCCGATCCGGAGCGCGGCTTTGGCTTCGGGTTCCACGATCACCACCCGCTGCGCGGAGTTGCGAATCGAAACGGTCTGACGCATTCGGTAGACGCCGGCCTCCCGTTCCACGACCCACTGCTCCCGCTCGACCGAGACCGAACTCGGGTCGTTCGAAGCGTCGTAGATCTCGATGTCTACGGTCTCCACCCGGTCGGCGTCGACGGTCGAGAGTGTGACGAGCCTTCCCGAGAAGCGGACCTCCTCGAATTCCGCGGCGATGAAGTAGGCGCCGTGCCCGGGCAGCGTCTCGAAGCGGTAGTGACCCACGGCGTCGGTCCGCGTCTCGCGCTCGATCGCCTTCCCGTCGCGAGCCAGCCCGTGTAGATGGACGGCCAGGCCGGCGGCAGCCCCGGGCCGGGATGCATGCAGCACCCGGCCCTGGATGCTGGCCGCCCGGGCGGATGCCGCCCAGGACAGCATCGCCAGCAGCGCGAGCGCCAGATGGCCTGGATTCAGCCTGCGGCGCACGGACTCAGTTTGCCGACTTCTCGGAGAGGGGCCAGAGGATGAGGGCGTTGCCGATCACGAAGATCAGGCCCCCGATCCAGATCCAGTTCACGAGGGGGTTCAGGTAGACCTTGAGCGCCGCCCGCTGGTCGGGCTCGAGCCCGACCAGGATCACGTAGAGATCTTCGTTCAGCGAACTCGAGATGGCCGGGATCGTGGCCGGCTGATCCTGCTGGAAGTAGATCCGCTTCTCGGGTTTCAGGATCCCGACGGGCTGACCGTCCCGGTAGAGCGCGATGCGTGCGACGGCGCCCGCGTAGCTCGGCTCTTCGATCGGCAGCGCCTGGCGATACTCGAGCGTGTGTCCGTTGAGCTCCCAGCGCTCGCCCGGAGACAGAAGCCGCGTCTCCTCGAGGTCGAACGCCGAACCCGCGAAGCCGATGAAGATCAGGATCACGGACAGGTGCACGACGTAGCCGCCGTAGCGCTGCTGGTTGCGCCGAACCAGTTCGATGAAGGCGCGCACGGGATTCTCGCCCCGGCGCATGCGCGCGCGGATTCCACGCGCGTACTCCTCGGCGACCGTGGCGGCCACGAATGCGCAGAGTCCGGCGAAGGCGACCGGGTAGAACTGGTCAACGCCGAGGATCACTGTGACCGCGGCGACGACTGCGGAAAAGACCACGGGCCAGAGGAAGCTCTTGCGAAGGTTCACCCAGGTGGCGCGTCTCCAGGCGATCAGCGGCCCGACCCCGGTTAGGAAGAGCAGCGCGATCGCGAGCGGGCCGGCGTAACGCTGAAAGAAGGGCGGCCCGATCTGGATCCGCTGACCCGTGAGTGCCTCGGAGAAGACCGGGTAGAGCGTGCCGAAGAACACGATCGAGCAGAGACCCAGGAACACGTAGTTATTGAGCAGGAAGCTGGCCTCGCGTGACAGCATCGAGTCGAGCCGGGTCTGGCTGCGGAGCATCGGGGCGCGCCAGAGCAGCAGGCCGAAGAAGACGCCGGCCATCACGATCACGTAGCCCAGAAACACGTATCCGAACCAGCCCGACTGCGTGAAACTGTGGACCGACTGGACGATGCCGCTCCGCGTGAGGAAGGTTCCGAACAGGCAGAGCGAGTAGGCCAGTCCGATCAGCGCGAGGTTCCAGATCCGGAGCATCCCGCGCTTCTCCTGGATGATCACCGAATGCAGGTACGCGGTCCCGACCAGGAAGGGCATGAGCGAAGCGTTCTCGACCGGGTCCCAGGCCCAGTACCCGCCCCAGCCGAGCACCTCGTAGGCCCAGCGGCCTCCGAGCATGATGCCGCATCCGAGAAAGAACCAGGCCGTGATCGTCCAGCGCCGCGTGGTCCGGAACCAGTCCGTGCCGAGGGCGCCGGATGCCAGCGCCGCGAAGGCGAACGCGAACGGAATCGCAAACCCGACGAAGCCGGTGTAGAGAATTGGCGGGTGAATCAGCATCACGGGGTGCTGCAGTAGCGGGTTCATCCCCTGTCCGTTCGAGAAGACGTGTGCGACGGGGGTCGGCTCGAATGGGGAGGTCACGAAAGCCAGCAGCACGGCGAAGAAGCCGATGTTGGCCGAGAGCACCAGCACGACCCACGGCATCAAGCCGCGATTGCGATTTCGGTTCTGGAAGAGCGCCAGCGCCGAAAACGCGGACAGCATCCAGGCCCAGAGCAGGAGCGAGCCCGACTGCCCTCCCCAGAGTGCCGGGATCTTGTACCAGAAGGGCTGTTCGCGGCTCGACGTCTGTGCGACGTAGGCGAGGTCGAAGCGGTTCGAGAGTAGGGCGGTCTCGAGGCCGATCATCGCCAGGGTAAACAGCATGAAGACCGCATACAGCGCGTGCTCCGCGCTGCGCACCAGTTTGGGGCGCCCAGCTCGTGCGCCCACGAACGCAGCCCCCCCGGCGTAGAGGAGGAAGGGCAGCGTGAGCAGGAGTGCGTAGTGACCGAGTTCGACCATTCGGCGAGTGCTCCGGATCCGCGGGTCGGGCTAGACTTTCCGGCCGTCCGTCGCCGGATCTCCAGGCTCGTACTTCGATGGACACTTGGCCAGTACCCGCCTGGCGACGAAGCGCTGCCCATCGGGGCGGCCCTCGACGACGACTTCGGCGCCGTCGGCGAACAGGTCCGGAACCGCGATCCCGATCAGTCGGACCGACAGCGCAGGCGCTCCCGGCGTCCCTTCCATTTCGTCCCGGATCTCGAAGTCGACGTGGCCGGCGCCGAGATCCTTGCGAATGGATCCTTCCACCACGAAGCCGTGCACGCGGGCGGCGCGGCCGCTCGCGGCCCCGTCCGAATACGCGGAAGCGTCGACCTTCTGGGCGAAATCCCGGACGCTCTGGTAGTAGGCGAAGGTTCCCTCGCCGCCGCTTCCGCTGCTCAAGAACCAGAAGGTGCCGGCACAGATGCTGAGCGCGGCGATGGTGATCTGTACGCCCTTGCTCATCACTTGCTTCCGATGCAGATTCGGCCTTTTGGTTTTCTGGAGCCGGCCGTTGCGGTCGTGTGCGGCCGACGCTTTCAAAGCTACCTTCGGGCCGGGAGCGGGTCAACGTGAGGGTCGAACTGGCACACGATGCGGGAGGCCCGCAGGAGTTTCCGCGCGACGGCCTGCCCGAGGTCGCGGTTCTGGGCCGTTCCAACGTAGGAAAGTCCATGCTGATCAACCGCCTGGTCGGGCGCCGGCGGCTCGCGCGCACCAGTACCACGCCCGGGAAGACCCGTCGGATTCAGTTCTACCGGGTTTCCGCAGGCTCCACCGACGGAGCCGCGATCTATGTCGTGGATCTTCCCGGCTACGGGTACGCGGCCGTCTCGCGTAGCGAGCAGCGGAGTTGGCGGCCGATGGTGGAGTCGTACCTCAGGGGATCGCGGACCAGCCTGCGCGGCGCGCTGCTGTTGATGGACCTGCGCCGCGAGCTGCGCCTCGAAGAGGAGCAGCTTCTCGAGTGGCTTGCGGCGGAGCGCATTCCGACCGGGCTCGTTCTAACGAAGAGCGACAAGCTCAAATCGAGCGCGATCTCGCGCGCCGTTCGCAGGCTGTCCGAGCGCGTGTCCCCGGACCCGGTGTTCGCGGTTTCCGCCCGCTCGGGCAGCGGATTCGGCGGGCTGGCGGCCTGGATCCGGGCCCGGACCGAATTCACCTTGCTGACCCCGGAGGGGAAGCCGCTGCCGGACCCCGACGGAGCGCCTGCTAGCGGAAGAGGTCGCGCTCCGGGTCTCTGAGCAGGTCGCCGAGTCCGCCGCTTCCTTTCGGCTCGAATCCTTCCACCCAGACGGCGGGCGTGCCCGCGTCCTTGCGCATCAGGAGTCCGGCGGCTGCAGCCAGCTGGTCGGCGGTCGCCATCACTGTCACCTGGAGTTCGCGCCCGCTCCGGTCAGCCGTCCCGGTGTAGTCGCTGAGCGGCGCCAGACCCGACACGCCGATGGCCACGTCGACAAGTCCCTCCCGCCACGGCCGGCCGAAGGTGTCCGAGATGATCACGGCCCGGCCCCGGCCCAGGGCCTGGCGGATTCGGGCCGCGGAGGCGTCCGGATCCAGCGGCAGCAGGATCGCGACGTCGTCGCCGGGTGCGTTCGACAGGTCGACACCCGCGTTGGCGCAGACGAGCCCGTGACGCGTCTCCGTGATCAGGACCCCGGGGACGGCGCGCACCACGCGGCGGGATTCGCGGAGCACCAGCTCCACCTGCCGCGGGTCCTTTTCGACGCTGCGCGCAAGCTCGAGCGCGCGCTCCGAGGGCGTCACATCGGCGAGGCGGACACAGCGGCCCTCGGCCTTCGACACGACCTTCTGAGCGACGACCAGGACGCCCGTCCCGGCCGGGACACGCCCGGCGAAGAGTGCGGGCAGGTCGTCCCCGGGGACGATCTCGGGAATCTCCGGGACGATCCGGAACGAGAGTGAGTCCATTACACCGCGAACTTTCGCAGCAGTTCGAGCGTGCGACAGGGATGGCCGAGTTCGAGGATGCGGTTCGCATCTTCCGGGGTATCGAGATCGATGCAGGACTCGGCGGGGATGGACGGCACCCCCGCGGGCACCAGCCCCGCGCGGCGTGCCTGGTCGGCGTGCGCGGCCGCGCTCCCGGAGCCGAAGCACGCCGGAATTCGTCGGGGCGGCCGTCGCAGCAGGGCCGCGGTCCCGCCGTCGGCCGAAGGCACCAACACGATCGGATGCCGGTGGCCCGACGCCACGATCGCATCGACGTCCCGGGCCCGGAGCAGCGGGAGATCTCCCAGGATCACCAGGTAGGCGTCGAAGCCGTCCCGAATCGCCTCTGCGCCCACGCTCTCGATGGCGGGATTGAGACCCGGGTCCGGGTCCAGGAGGATCGGCGCGGCGCCGAAGCCCCTGGCGGTGTCGGCGACCTCGCGATCTCCCGTCACGACGACGGTGGCGTCGACGCGCTCCGAGACGACCAGGGCCCCGACCACGTCGGCGAGCATCGCGCTCCCGAGTTCGCCGACCTCGCGGCCGCTGTAGCGGGCGCGGAGCCGGCCCTTGCCCGCGGCGAATCCCTTGCACGGCACGCAGGCCAGGGTCTTCACGCGCCCGCAGCCTCGTCCGCCAGCTCGAGCGCGGCCCGCGCCAGCGTTGCGGCGATCTCGGGCGTGCGCATCAGCGACACGGCGGTGCGGACCCGGAGGCCCAGCGCTTCGATTCCGGCTGCTTCGTCCCGGTCCGCCTCGTCGATCAGCATGCCGACCGCGATCGGCAGGTAGAGTTCAGCGATGCCTGTGCTCGACACCTCGACGCCGAAGGCCGGCAGCAGACGGTCCACCGGGCCCTTGACCGGAGCCCCGCCGATCAAGGGGCTCACCGCCACCGCGTCGCCGCGCGCCCGGAGCTGTTCCTCGACCCCGGCAACCGCCCGGATCGTGCCGATCGAGACCACGGGGTTGCTCGGACACACGAGCAGTCGCTCGGCCCCCGCGATCGCTTCGAGGACGCCGGGCGCAGGCCGCGCGGAGCGCGCGGCGGACAGGTCGATCTCGCGAATGTCGTCGGGCGCCCCGTCTCGGACCAGGTATTCCTCGAAGTCGCAGCGCTCGCCGCCGGACCGGACGAGCATGGTGGCGGCAGGTTCGTCGCTCATCGGAAGCAGTTCGATTTCGAGTCCGAACGCGAGCGTAATCTCCCGCGTCACCTCCGAGAGCGTGGCTCCCTGGCGCAGCCGCTCGCTACGATGGAGGTGAGTGGCCAGATCGCGGTCGCCGAGCTGGAACCAGGTGTCGTCGCGGAAGCGACGCAGTTGCTCAAGGCACGCGAAGGTGTCGCCCTCGAGACCCCAGCCGGTGTCCGCACGAATTCGGCCCGCGAGTGTGTAGGTCAGGATGTCGAGGTCGGGACAGACCCGCAGGCCGAAGAAGTCGCGGTCGTCCCCGGTGTTGACGATCACGGTGATCTCGGAAGGGGCCGCGACCTGTACCAGGCCCGACAGGAAGCGCGCGGCACCGACGCCGCCCGCCAGGGCCACGATGCGGCGCTCAGACATCCCGCCGGATGCGAGCACGCGTGACGCCCGCAGCGCTGACCGGGCGGCGGTCTGGGGCGCTCGCGTTCAGGGTGCGGCCTCGCGCAGTTCGGCCAGTTCGGCCTGGAGCTTCGGCAGTCGCAGCCCAATTTCGAGGACGCGGGGGTCCGTGGCGAGATTCAGCCTGGCGGCCGGGGGCTGGCTGATCAGCTGTTTCAGGCGCTCTCGGTCTGCGTCGATCCGGGCCTCGAGTTCCCGGATCTGCTCCGCCTCGGGAGGTGTGGGGGGAGTCGCCTGCCCGGCTGAGGGTACGGGGGTCCCGGTTTCTGCCGTCTGCTCGACGGCCGGGTGCACGGGGAGACCCGCGCCCGCCGGGGGGCGGGCCGCTGGAGCAGGCCGGACACCCGGGGCGGACAGGCCGTCGCCTTCGACCGGGGCCGGTCGCACTCGCTCGATCGGGGGCAGGATCGCGGGCGCCGCTTGCGGTCGCCCGGGGCCGCGGCGAATCGTGTACCGGGTCAGCCCGTCGCGGTCGACCCACTGGTAGACCTCGGTGCCGTTCGCGGCGCTGCCGCAGACTATCGCGAGACAGAATCCGCCGAGCCACGCGCGCGCAGCCGGGAACCCGCTCATGCGTGGAACCTGCTCATGCGTTCCCCTGCCGGCCCCCGTTCCCCCGCCCGCGCCATCTGACACCATCCGGTCCCGTCCGGTCGGACTGCCGGATTCTTAGTGGGGCTGGATGGGGTGTCAAGCCGACGAGCCCGCGGGTTCACGGACCTGGGTCCCGGTGTTCTCGCGCACCGCCCGGCGTGCGAATCCGGGCGCGAGGGCGCGGCACGCTGCTTGCGAAGGTCCCCGGCATGATGCGATCGCGCCAGGCTGCACTCGGATGGCTGGCTCCGATCTGGCTCGTGGGGATGCCTCCGGGAGAGCCGGTGGCCCTCGTCGAGCACGAGGGCACGATCCTGCTCGGGACCACGCGCGGGCTGTTTCGCGAGGACGGTGCAGGCTGGGGTTCCGTCTCGTCGGGCGGGAGCGTGCGCGACCTGGCCGCGCTCGAGGGGGGCACGCTGGTGGCTGCGGCCGGGGGCCTGTACGAGTGGAGTGACGGGGAGACTGCGCCGCACGCGGTTCCGCTCGCGGCGGGCGCGCGGGTTCGATCGGTGGCGGCCGGCCAGGACGGAGTGGCCTGGGCGGCGACTGAAGTCGGCCTGTTTGTGCGGCCCGCGGGCGGCACCCGGTTCTTCCGAGAGCGGGGGCTCCCGGTGGGCGAGGTGCGCGCGGTGCGGACCGCGGGGACCGACGTCTGGGCGGCGGCGCGGGGCACGCTCTGGCGCAAACGCAAGGGCGGGGAGTTCGAGCCCGTGCTGCGCGCGCTCGATCCGGGCTGGTGGGAACTATGTGATTCGGCCGTGTCGCAGAGATCTACGTATCTGTGTGTACCCCGCGGCCTGTGGCGGGTTGCGGAGGGCCGTCCGACCGCGATCGATCCGGCGGTCGGGTTGGTTCGGGGTCTGGTTCTGGCGGGAGACGTGCTCTGGCTCGCCGCGGAGCGGGGTCTGGTTCCGCTGCCGCTCGAGGACTTCGGCGCCCCCGGGACGGATCCCCCTCCCGCCCGGGTTGCGAGCCCAACGCCGGACGTCGAAGGCGCAGCCGTCGACCTGATCCTGACTCAGCGCGGTCTGATGGCGGCGACGCATCGCGGGATCGCCGTCCTCGGGGCGACCGAGCCAGTGGGGCGGCCGCTCTTGTACGGGTCTCCCCCGTCCGGTGGCGCGCCCGATCTGAAGACACTGCATCGGGCTGTGCTCGGCTTCCAGCAACTCCTGCCGGAGCGTCTGACCCGGGTGGAGCGGCGCGCGCGCAACTTCGGGCTCCTGCCGGAGCTGCGCACGAACTTCTCGATTCAGCGGAGTCGGGCCCGCGATCGCGAGCAGGACCAGTCCTGGAGTTCGGGGGCCGTGCGTGACCTCCAGGACAGCGCTGCCGAGCGCGAACGCGAGTTCGAGGTGGAAGTCCAGCTCATCTGGGATTTCGGCCGACTCGCGCGTCCCGACGAGGCGATCGACGCCTCGCGCGAGCGGCGTGCCCTGATCGAGCTCCGCGATCAGGTGCTCGACCGCGTGAATCGTCTCTACTTCGAGCGCCTGCGGGTCCTCTCAAAGCTCGCCCGGGCGACGGCGCCAACGGCTCGTGCCGAACTCGGCCTCCGCGCGAATGAACTCGAGGGCGGATTGGACGCCTGGTCCGGCGGGTTCTTTTCCCGTTCCGTCCGGGGCCGCAGCAGCGATTCACCCCTGCCCACAAGGAGCCGACCGTGAGATTCAGGCGCTCTTCGACCCCGCGTAGCGGGGCGGCCTCGGCACGAAGCCTGGGCCTGGCGTGGCTGCTGCTCGCAGCCGGCGCGGGACCTGCCGCCGCGCTGGAATTGCGGATCTCCGAACTACTCTACGATGCGGCCGGCGCGGATCAGGGCCGCGTCTTCCTGGAGTTGTACGGAGCACCCGGCCTCGACCTCACCGGGTTCTCGGTAGAGGGGGTGAACGGCGCGAACGGTTCGGTGGTCGAGGTGGTTCCGCTCTCGGGCGTGATCCCGGCCGACGGGTTCTTCGTAATCGCGGGTACGAGCGGAGGGGTGACCGAGGTGCCCAACGCCGACCTCGAGCGGAGCTTCGATTTCCAGAACGGGCCGGATTCGGTCGTGCTGCGCGGCCCCGGCGCCGCGCTGCTCGACGCACTCGGCTACGGGGCCTTCGGGTCCGGCGAGGTGTTTGCGGGCGAGGGCCAGCCGGCGCCGGACGCGCCGCCCGGAAGCAGCCTCGCGCGACTGCTCGCGAACCTGGATACCGACAACAACGCGGCCGACTTCGGGGTTCTGTCGCTGCCGACTCCGGGGACGGGTCCCGTGGGCGCCCCGGTTCCGGAGCCGCGCGCCTGGGTACTCGTGCTCGTGGGCTCGGCGGCCCTGCGCAGGGCACTGAGAGGTTCCTGAACCCCCCGGGGCGGGGATCCCGCCCCACGGGGCGTTCCGGGTCGCCAGCACCCGGGACGTCCCACCTGCCCCGCGGTGGCCCCGTGGTCAGTTTTCCTCGGGCCGCGGCCGATACCGGTAGCGCGGGGTCGCTTCGTCGGTGAAGTTGCGGCGCTTCCGAGGGTCCCGCACACTCGCAGCGGGGTTTCCTCGGAGGGGGTGAGGCGCCATGCCAGTAGGCGGCTTCAACGACGACGTTCGATATCGGGGACGTCGCTTTCACGTCCAAACCGAGTTCGGCCTTCGCGGTACCCGGCGGATCGTGACGCTCCTGTATGAAGGGGGTGCGATTCTCCACTCGGAGCAGCTTCGCTGCGGCGGCTCCGCGGAAGCCGAAGGAGCCGCGGCGGACCTCTCCGGGCTAATGGAGGAGCGCCACCGGGCTCTGATCCGGGCCCTTTCCAGCGGAGAACTGGACGAACTGCTCGAAGCTGCGTCGCCTGTAGCGGTCGCCGCCGAGCCCGGGACGCAAGCGCCCGCGTTCGGTGCGGGCGTCGTGACCGAGGTCCGACTCGACGAGTGGCTCGTCGCTCACCTCGCGGCCGGCTGACGATTTCCCGCAGAAAACTAGCGACTGCTTCCCCCCCGTACGCTCGGAAACCTTCGCCGATGATCCAGATGTACCACGTCGACAAACAGTACCCGGGCGGGGCCTACGGGGTCTCGGACGTTTCGATGACGCTCGACCGGGGTGAGTTCGCGTTCCTGACCGGGCCGAGTGGTGCGGGAAAGACGACGCTGCTGCGGCTGCTCTTCGGGGCCGAGCATCCCACCTCCGGGCAGATCCTGGTTGCCGGGCGCAACGTCTCGCGTCTGTCGAGCGGGAGCGTGGCCTCGCTTCGCTGCGAGATCGGCGTGATCTTCCAGGACTTCAAACTCCTGGGCAATCGGAGCGTCTTTGAGAACGTGGCGATTGGGCTCGAGATCGCGGGTGCGACCCGGCGCGAGGCTCGGGTTCGCGTCTGGAGCATGCTCAAGCGGCTCGGCCTGGGACACCGGATGGACGATCTTCCGCGCTCGCTGTCGGGCGGAGAGCAGCAGCGGGTCGCGATCGCGCGAGCGCTGGTCCACGATCCGCTGATCCTGCTCGCCGACGAGCCGACCGGAAACCTCGATCCGGATCTGGCGCTCGACATCATGGATATCATCGCGGACGCCCACGCGCGCGGGACGACGGTGCTCGTCGCGACGCACGACCCCGGCCTGCTGGATCGCTATCGGCACCGGCGCCTGGTGCTCGAGAAGGGCTGCCTGCTCGCGGACACCTACCCGGACACACAGCCGGGCCGGGTTCGCTGGGCGGCTTCGACGCTCCGGTGACGCGCCCGGGCAGACGCTGGCGGCGCTTCCTGTCGGCGCTGCGCTTTGGCGTGCGCGGAGTTCGGGCCGCGCCGCTCGTGTTTGTGGCGTCGGTGGGGACGATGTCGGCCGGCCTCGTGCTGCTCGCCGCGTACCTGTTGCTGATGCTCAACATGCACGCCGTGCTGGAGCACTTCGGTCGGGATCTGCGCGTGGTTGCGTTCCTGGAAGCCGGTGCCGAGCCGGCCGCGCCGGAACTCGCCAGTCTCCGGGAATGGCTCGAGGCCGACGCCGCGGTGGCCGAGGTCGTCTACGTCGCACCCGCCGAGGCGCTCGAGCGACTGCGAGCGGACCTCGGCCGCGAGGCGGGGGTGCTGGATTCGCTGGAGCGGAACCCGCTCCCGGGTTCCTTCGAAGTCCGTCTTCAGCCCGGCAGCCGCACGCCCGAACACCTGCGGGTGATCGCGGCCCGGCTCCAGCGAGAGCCCGCGATCCACGAGGTGCGGTATGGCGAGGACTGGGTCGAGGGCTACGCCCGGGTGCTGCGTGCCGTCGACGGGGTCGGCCTGGGGCTCGGTGCGCTGCTCCTGATCGTGCTCTGCGCGATTGTGTCGGGAACGATCCGGCTGGCGGTGCACGCGCGCGAGCACGAGATTCAGATTCAGCGCTTGGTCGGTGCCGACGGCTGGTTCGTACGTCTGCCGTTCTGTCTCGAGGGAAGCCTGCAGGGGGCAGCGGCTGCCGGGCTCGCACTCACCGTGCTCTGGGGGTTGTTCAAGGTCGGAGTTCCGCTGGTGCGGGCCCCGCTTGCGCTCGTGCTCGGGCCGCGCGACCCGGTCTTTTTCGGCGTCGGCGAGGTTGGGCTGCTGCTGGCCCTGGGGGTCGCCCTCGGGCTGGTGGGTGCGCTGCTCTCGATGGTTCGGCTCGAGGAGTCTTCTTGAGCGGTGGGGTCCGGTCCGCGCTGGTGCTGTCGGCACTGCTGGCGCTCGTTTCCGGCGCTGCGGAGGCGGGCCTGGAAAAGCTCGAGCGACTCAAGAAGAAAATTGAGGAAAGCGAGCTGCGGGCAACGGAATTCCGCACACAGGCGACTGGGCTTCTGGGTCAGCTCGAGGGCATCGACCGGGAGCTCTCCAGCTCTCGTCGGAGTGTCTTCGCACTGCGCCGGCGGCACCGCCAGGGCGAGGCCGAGCTTCGGGAAGTCCGCGAGCGGGCCGCCGAGTCCGAGCGGAAGCTCGCCTCGACGCAGGCCGCGCTCGAGTCGCGTCTGGTCGCCCTGTACCGCTGGTCGGCGGTCCGGGGGGTGGCCGGCGCCTACGCTGCGGGCGACTTTCAGACCGTGATGCGGCGCGAGGAAGGGCTGCGCCGGGTCCTGGAAGCGGACGCCCGCCTGTTTGCGCTGCACCGCGGGGTACGTGCCGACTGGCTGGATCAGCGCGACCGCGCGGCGGCGCTCGTCGAGGAACTCGAGCTGGCGAGGGACGCGGTGGCACTTCGCGAGGAACGAATCCGCTCCCGGCTCGTGGAGCGGCGCAACGCGGTGGCGCTGCTCCGCTCGCGAGCGGATCGCGAGGAGCGGCTGGCCGCGGAACTGCGGGAGGCCGCGGCCAGGTTGGAAGCGGCCCTCGCGGCGTTTCCCGGCGGCTTCGAACCCCCGACCGGCGGTTCGCGACTCGTGCCGGGCTCGCTGGTGCCTCCGGTCGAGGGCCCGGTGCGGCTCCGCTTTGGCCATCAGGTCGACCCGGAATTCGGGACGGAAACCGTCCGCAACGGGATCGAGATCTCGGCGCCCCTGGGGGCGCCGGTCCGGGCCGCTGCGGACGGCCGGGTACTCTACGCGGGCTGGTTCAAGGGCTACGGCCGGATCGTCATTCTGGACCATGGCGCGGAAAGCGTGACGGTCTCCGGCTACCTTGAAGACTCCCTTGTGAATGCGGGGGACGGGGTTGCCGCCGGGGCCGTGATCGGGACCGTCGGCGAGACGGGTTCCCTGTCCGGGCCCGGCCTCTACTTCGAGATCCGCAGCGGAGGAGAGCCGGTCGACCCCGAAACGTGGCTAGGATCGAAGCTGAGAGGACGCATGTGATGAACAGAGCGCGACTCATTTTGACCTTTCTCCTGGGCGCGGTGACCGCATTCGCGCTGCTGGCAACGCTGGTCCGGCTTCCCAGCGCCGCGAGCCCGAACTACTACGAGCTCGCGCTGTTGACCAACGTGTTGCACCTCGTCGATCAGTACTACGTCGAAGACGTCGAGCAGCACGAGCTGATCGAGGGTGCGCTCGAGGGCATGCTCAGCGTTCTCGACCCGCATTCGTCCTACCTTTCGACCGATCTCTACCGGGAGATTCAGCTCGACACGAAGGGCGAGTTCGAGGGGCTCGGGATCGAGATTTCGAAGCGGGATCGGGACGGCTTCGTGACCGTGGTCGCTCCGATCGACGGAACCCCCGCCTCGCGCGCCGGAATCCGGGCCCTCGACGAAATCGTTGCGGTCTGTCCCGACGCCACCGCGGAGTCCTGCCTCACGACCGAGGACATGAATCTGCTCGAAGCTGTGAAGCTGATGCGCGGGCCCCGCGGAACCGAAGTCATGATTCGGGTGCAGCGCAAGGGTTGGGACGTGCCCCGCCCGTTCGTGATCAGGCGCGCCTCGATTCGCGTGTCGAGCGTGACCCTGCACCTGATCGAGCCGGGGCTTCCCTACGTCCGCCTGAGCCAGTTCCAGGAGAACAGCGCGCAGGAACTCGAGAAAGCGCTCAGCGAGGCGGCGGAGGCAGCGCCGATTCGGGGCCTGGTGCTGGATCTGCGCAACAACCCAGGGGGACTGCTGGACCAGGCGGTCGAGGTGGCGGACCTGTTCCTCGACAACGGGCTGATCGTCTTCGCCGAGGGGCGCGGCGGGGGCAGCCGGAACGAATGGGCCGCGAAGGAACTCGGGACCCAGCCCGGCTACCCGATCGTGGTGCTCGTGAACGGGGGGAGCGCCAGTGCGTCGGAGATCGTCGCCGGCGCACTCCAGGACCACCACCGGGGGCTGCTGCTCGGCACCGAGACCTTCGGCAAGGGCTCGGTCCAGACGATCATCCCGCTCGAGGACGGCTCGGGTCTGCGGCTGACCACCGCGCTCTACTATCTGCCGAGCGGACGGACGATCCAGGAGGTCCGAATCCAGCCCGATGTCGACGTCGAACCCTACTCTGAAGGCGAACTCGCCGAGATCGCGAAGCGGGAGCGCGGCCGCAGGTTCGGAGAGGAGGACCTGCACGGTCATCTCCCGGGAGAGGCGACCGGGCCGGAGGAGTCCGAGGAGTCGGAGGAGTCGGAGGAGTCGGCGCGCGGCGACTTCGAGGATCGGCTCGAGCACGACCGGCAGCTCGCGCGCGCCATCGATCTGCTGAAGAGCTGGCGGATCTTCTCGAACCTCGACACCGGCGGCGCTTCCTGAGGCGCCGGGTGTGAGCGAGCGGCTCGACCTGGCCGCGGCGACTGCCGCGAACGCGGTTCCGATTTCGGAACTGGTGGCGCGGGTTCGTGACGGCCTCGCCCGGCAGTTCGGCACGCTCTGGGTCGAGGGCGAGATCGGCTCTCTGCATCGGTCCCGTCCCGGGCATCTCTACTTCGACCTCAAGGATTCCGACGCGATGCTTCGCTGTGCCATGTTTCGCTCAGCGGTCGAGCGCGCCGAGGTGGACCCCGAAGAGGGCATGCAGGTGCGCGTATTTGCGCGGGTCGACGTCTACGCAGAGCGAGGCTCCCTGCAGCTTGTGATCGAGGCACTCGAGCCATGTGGCGAGGGCGCGCTCCGACAGGCGTTCGAGCAGATGCGCAGGCGCCTGTTTGAAGAGGGCTTCTTCGATCCCGCTCACAAGCGGCCGTTGCCTTTTCTTCCGCGCCGCATCGGGGTGGTGACCTCGCTTCACGGGGCCGCGCTGCACGACCTCGTGCACGCGCTGCGCCAGCGCGAGGTGCCGCTCGAGGTCGTGGTCTATGACGCGCGCGTGCAGGGCGAGGGCGCCTGGCGGGAACTCGTCCGCGGCCTGCACCTGCTGGATGCAAGGGCTGACCTGGAGGCGATCGTGCTCTGCCGCGGGGGCGGCTCGCTCGAGGACCTGTGGAACTTCAACCGCCCCGAATTGGTGCGCGCGATCTTCGAACTCGAAACTCCCGTGGTCTCGGCCGTGGGCCACGAGGTCGACCTGGTCCTGAGCGACCTGGTGGCGGACGTCCGCGCCCCGACGCCCACGGCCGCGGCGGCGCTGGTGGTGCCCGACGCACGTGAACTCCTGCGGACCCTCTCGGGCTTCGAGCAGCGAATCCGGGGGCTCGCGCGTGCGCGGATGCGCGCGTTCCGATACCGCCTGCAGGCCCTCGAACGCGGCCTCGTGCATCCAGCCCAGCGGCTTGAGGCGGCGGCTGACCGGCTCGAGATCACGCAGCGACGGCTCGGGCTCGCACTGCGCAGCGCGTGCTCGGGCTTCGGTGCGCGGCTCGAAACGCTCGGAGCACGCCTGCATGCGCTCTCTCCGCTCGCGGTGCTCGGACGGGGCTACAGCATCGTGAGGCGGGATTCGGACGGGAAGATCGTGCGCGCGCACGACCAGGTCCGCGAGGGCGACGCGATCCGCGTCCGATTGGCGGACGGCGCGCTGCGTGCCACTGTACGGGAGCGGATGGAGGTCGCATGAGCCGAGCGGGCGAATCCCAGGATCGCGATTCCGAGGAGGTCTCGGACCCGCCCGACTTCGAGGCGTCGCTCGAGTCGCTCGAGTCGCTGGTGCTCCGCCTCGAGGAAGGGGACCTGAGTCTGGAGGAGTCGCTGCGAGCCTTCGAAGAGGGGGTGCGCCTGGTCGGGCTCTGCTCGGGACGGCTGCGCTCCGCGGAGCTTCGGATCACTGCGCTCGAGCAGGAAGCGGCTGGCACTGTCGAGCGGGAGCTCGAAGTCGCCGAGCGGGAGATCGGAGGCGCCGATCGGGAACTCGAGCTTGCCCGGCCGGAGCTCGAGGAGGACGGGTGAGGGGCGGGATGCGGTCCGGGCGCGCCCGCTGATGGAGCCCTTTCTCTCGGGTGCCCGGGAGCAGATCGACGTCTATCTGGGAGCGGTGCTGCCGCCAGCGTCGGAGCCCCCCGTCCGATTGCACGCGGCCATGCGCTACGCGGTGTTCGGGGGCGGAAAGCGCTTGCGTCCGGCGTTGGCCTTCGCTGCGGCGCGCGCCTGTGAAGCGGAGCCCGAGCGCGTGCTCCCGGTCGCGGGTGCCGCCGAGCTGATTCACGCGTACTCGCTCGTGCACGATGATCTGCCCGCGATGGACGACGACGTGGAGCGGCGCGGCCGCCCGACGGTCCACGTCCGCTACAGCGAGGCGACGGCGATCCTCGTCGGTGACGCGCTCCAGGCCTGCGCCTTCGGGCTGCTCGCGGGCGCCGGGGTGGAGGCCGAGCTGATCGCGATGCTGGCGCACGCGGCCGGGTCGGAAGGCCTGGTCGGGGGCCAGGAGGACGATCTCGGATTTCGGAGCGAACCCGTGACGCTCGAACGCGTTACGTCGATTCACCGCCGCAAGACCGCTGCGCTGTTCGGGTTCTCGGTCCTGGGGGCCGCGCGCCTGGTGGGGGCCCCGGACGAGCGCCTGCGGGTACTCGGGACATTTGCGGAGGAGTACGGGCTGGCCTTCCAGTTGCTGGACGACCTGGGCGAGGCGCGCGACACCGAAAAGCCGGAAGAGTGCTCGGTGCTCAGGGTCATATCGCCCGAGGCGGCCGTGGAGCGGGCGCGCGGCCATCTCGATCGGGCGCTCGAGGCGCTGTCTCCGCTTGGCGCGCCGGGCCGCTGGCTGGCGGGCCTAGCCGACCACCTGTCCGGACGGTTACCGTAGGCCGTAGCGATGTCCTCCCTGCTCGATTCGATCGAATGTCCTGCCGACCTGCGTCGCCTGCCCTCGGAGCGCCTTCAGGAGGCCGCGGATGCGCTCCGAGCCGAGATCGTCGAGCAGGTGTCCCAGACCGGCGGGCACCTCGCGGCCAGTCTCGGAGCGGTCGAACTGGCGCTGGTGCTCCACTACGTGTTCGAGACGCCCGACGACCGGCTGATCTGGGACGTGGGCCACCAGGCCTATGCACACAAGCTGCTCACGGGAAGGCGCAAGGCCTTCTCGACGATCGGTCAGGAGCGTGGCATCGGAAAGTTCCTGCGGCGCTCGGAATCGCCCTACGACGTGTTCGGCGCCGGCCACGCCGGAACCTCGGTCTCGGCCGCAACCGGGATCGCAGAGGCGATCCGCCGGCGCGGCGGCGACGAGCGCGTGGTGGCCGTGATCGGAGACGGCGCCCTGACCGCCGGCATGGCCTACGAGGGCCTGAACAACGCCGGCTGGCTCAAGCTCACGAATCTGGTCGTAGTGCTCAACGACAACGAGATGTCGATCTCGCCCAATGTTGGCGCGCTTTCGAGCTATCTGGCGCGTCGCTGGTCGGCGCCGCTGGCGCGCCGCATGAAGCACAGCGTGCGGGCGTTTCTCGAGCACATTCCGCGCGCCGGCGAGGAACTGCTCGAGTTGGTCCGCCGCGCGGAACAGTCCTTCAAGGCTTTGATCTCGCCGGCTCTGCTCTTCGAGGGACTGGGCTTCAACTACATCGGCCCGGTTGACGGGCACAGCGTGGAGAAGCTGCTCGAGACCTTCCGCAACGTGCGCGCAATGGAGGGACACCAGGAGCCCGTCCTGGTTCACTGCGTGACGCGCAAGGGCTACGGCTACGAGCCCGCGCAGGGGGACCCGCTCAAGTACCACGGGGTCACCCCGTTCGAGATCCCGTCGGGCGAGATGCGCAAGCCGAAGGCTGCGGCGCCGAGCTGGACCTCGGTGTTCGCGGACGCGCTGATCCAGCTCGCGGGCAGCGACGACCGGGTTGTCGGGATCACGGCCGCGATGCCGGGCGGCACCGGGCTCGACCGCTTCGCGGCGGTGTTCCCGCAGCGCTTCTACGACGTCGGCATCGCCGAGCAGCACGCGGTCACCTTTGCCGCGGGCCTGGCGACCGAGGGGCTCAGGCCCGTCTGCGCGATCTACTCGACCTTTCTTCAGCGCGCGTACGATCAGGTGGTTCACGACGTGTGCGTTCAGAACCTAAACGTGACCTTCGCGCTCGACCGCGCGGGGCTGGTCGGGGCGGACGGTGCGACGCACCAGGGTCTCTACGACTACGCCTACCTTCGGACCCTCCCGAACATGCTGGTGATGGCGCCCAGGGACGAGAACGAACTCCGCTCGATGCTCCGGACGGCGCTCGAGTATCCCGGCCCGGCGGCGCTCCGCTACCCGCGCGGCTCCGCGCCCGGAGTCCCGATCGAGGCGGAGATCAAACCGATCAAGATTGGCGAGGCGGAGTTGCTGCGCGACGGCTCGGACGTCGCTCTGATCGCGATCGGGGCCACGGTCGGACCGGCGCAGGCAGCCGCGGAGCGCCTCCGCGAGGCCGGAATCGAGGCGGCCGTGCTGAACGCCCGCTTCGTCAAGCCTATCGACGGGGAGCGAATCGCCGAACTCGCTCATCGCTGCGGCGCGCTGGTGACGGTCGAGGAACATAGCGTGAATGCCGGGTTCGGAGAGGCTGTGCTGGGCGCGCTGGCGGAGCGTGGCCAGCAGGTCGCCTGCCGTGTGCTGGGCGTTCCGAGCCGTGTGATCGAACACGGAAAGCCGGCCGACTTCCTGGCGCAGCTGGGACTCGACGCGCGTGGCATCGAGCGAGCGGCGCGCGAACTGCTCGCGCGCTAGGCGCGTGAGTCGCGCTGGGAAGATCCGAATCGACGAGCGGCTCGTGGAGCTCGGGCTGGAAGAATCGCGCTCGCGCGCGCGGGCGCGAATCCTCGCCGGGGAGGTCCGGCTCGGGACGGAACGCATCGACAAGCCCGGCACCCTGGTTCCGGCCGAGGCGATTCCGGCGCTGGTCGGCCGCGCTCGCTATGTCTCGCGCGGGGGCCAGAAGCTGGAGGGCGCGCTGCGGGAATTCGAACTCGATCCCGCCGGTCTGTGCTGTGCGGATGTGGGCGCCTCGACCGGCGGCTTCACGGACTGCCTGCTCCAGGCCGGGGCCGAGCGGGTGCTGGCGCTGGACGTCGGCTACGGACAGTTGGCGCTGAGCCTACGCCAGGATCCCCGCGTCGAGGTCTCGGAGCGAACCAACGTGCGCTACTACCGGCGGCCGCCCGGTTCTGCGCCCTTCGACCTCGTTGTGGCCGACCTTTCGTTCATCTCGCTTCGGCTCGTCCTCGTCCGGCTCCGGGACCTGGTGCGGCCCGGCGGAAGACTGCTGGTCCTGGTGAAGCCTCAGTTCGAACTCGAGCGGGGTGCGGTCGGGTCGGGTGGCGTGGTCCGGGATCCCGAAGCGCGCGACCGCGCAGTCCGGCAGGTGAGGGAAGCGGCGGAACGGCTGGGCCTCGCTGTGGAAGGAGAGGCGGAGAGCGTGCTCGCCGGGCCCAAGGGGAACCGGGAGCGCTTCCTGCTGCTCGTTCGTCCGGCGTGAGCGGTTCGAGGAAACCGGGAACGCGCGAGGGCTTGCGCATCGGGATCGGCCCCTTCCCGCTCGAGCGGGAGCCCGGGCGTTCGTTGCACGAGATCTACGGCGAGATGCTCGCGCACGCGGAGCGCGCGGAGGGCTGCGGCCTGGATGGCGTCTGGGTCGACGGCAATCACTTCACCGAGGAAGCGCACGGCCCCTCGCCGTTGCTGGCGGCTGCCGCGCTCGCGGCTCGAACGCGCCGCGTCTCGATCGGGGTTGCGACGCTCTCGCTGTCCTTTGCGGAGCACCCACTGCTGGTGGCAGAAGAGGCCCTGGTACTGGACGCGCTCTCGGCCGGTCGCCTGATTCTGGGCGTGGGGCTCGGCTACCGGTTGGAGGAATTTTCGGGCTTCGGCGTCCCGCCCGAGACGCGGCGTGCCCGGTTCGACGAGGCGCTGGCGCTGCTGCGGGGTGCGTTTCAGGAGCCGGCCTGCATGCCGCCCGAGGGCCGGCACTTCCCGGTTGGGGCCGCGGTGACGCCCGAGCCGCGGCCGGTCCGGCCCGGTGGACCCCCCATCTGGGTCGGGGGCGGCTGGCAGCCCGGCGCCGTCCGTCGGATCGCGCGCCTCGGGCTTCCGCTGCTCTCGCAGTTCTTCGAGAGGCCCGCCCTCCTCGCCCGCAAGCTGCGGCTCTACGCGGACTGCGTCCCGCCCGACGCGCCCGGAGCGTCAACCGTTCCGGTGATTCGCGACGTGCTGGTCGCCGATCCGGATGCGGTCGGGCCCCTGCTCGCGCGCGTCTACGCGCGCTACGCCGCCTGGGGCATGCCGCTGCTCGAAGGCCCGACCCGGCCGGACGAGATCGGACCCGCGGAGGCGCTCGAGATTGCGGTCGTGGGTTCGGAACGCGAGGTGGGCGAGCGCCTGGCGGAACTCGCCGAGCTCGGAGTGACGGAGGTCCTGGCCCGGGTTCAGCTCGCCGGAATCCCGACGGAAGTTTCGGTGCGGACGATCGAGGCGCTGGGCCGCCTCAGAAGCGCGGCATCCTCCCGCGCGCCAGGTGGCGCAGGCTGAAGACCTCGTCTCCGAGGTAGCTGTCGACCATGATGTTGCGGATCTGCCGGGTCGTGCGTCGTCCGGTCCGGAGGTTGAGCATTTCGTCCTTCATCGGTACCCACCACTCGAAGTGCTGTTCCAGGTGCTCGAGCGCCAGGCGGTAGCGCTTGAGCAGGCCCTTTCGGTCAAAGTAGTCGGCGCGCACGATCACGGGCCGTTCTGTTGAGAGCCACATCACGACCATGCTGTACGGCCCGACGACGGGTCGCAGGCGTAGTACCTGGCACGGCTCGCCCTGCAGGCGGTCCGGCCCCAGCACCTCGATCCGGTACTCGTCGGCGCTGTGGGTACGGAAGTCGTCGTAGTTGAAGTGGCTGCCGAACAGCGGCCAGGTGTGGTTCCCGGCCGCGAGCGGTCGGACGGCGCCCTGGGTGCCTTCGCTGAGGTAGATGCGGTCGCTGCCGCCCGGGCGCTGGACGAGCAGTGCGCGCGGGCTCCGGCGGTCGCCGCTCTGGCTGTAGAGCAGGGTGCGGGTGCCTTCGGGCGTCCGCTTGCGGCCGTACGCGAACTCGACCCGCACGTTCTCCGAGGGAGCCGAGATCACGAGTTCGACAGCGGCGAGCACGTCCGCTCCGTAGAGGTTGTGGAACGCGAGGTCGAGCGCTTCTCGTGCGCGCGATCCGTCGAAGCCCGTAATGAAGGGCAGCATGACCAAGAGGGTCCAGCCGTGTCGCCGCATGCTCGTTCGTCTCCGCTTCCGAAGTGCGCTGGAACAGATCGGTAGAAACACCACCGAGCATGAGGCGCTGCTAGAAGCTCGGAAACTTCTGGGCGATCAGATTCCGGGGCGAGAAGAGGCGGGCCGGAAGCGGAAGTTCGACGTCCATGTTCTTGAGCGTCAGCTCGAGTGCGGGCTGGCCCGGGACCCGAATCTGCTGCCGGAGGGGGAGCCAGCGGCCGTCGAATTCTGCGACGTCCTTCGGAGAGACGTAGACCTCGCGGATCAACTGCTCGCCCCGGTAGTGGCGGGTTCGGAGCGCGACCCCGGTCCGTCTCGAGATCGCGAGTTCGAGGCGATCGAACGGGAAGCGTCCGGCCTTGACCGGCCGGCTCTCGACCATGTGGCAGAGCTCCCCCTCGATCTCGAGATCGGCCGCTCGCGTGTGTTGCAGTTCGCCCGGCAGGAACGGGCGGAAGTCGCCGATCTGAACAAAGCGCGCAGCCGCCGGAAGCCCAAGGTCGAGTTGGCCGACGTGCAGGCGCCGGATTCGGCGCGCGATGGCCGGGGGAAAGAGGCGGGGAGAGAGGTACACGAAGAGGTCATCCGACCGGTCGCGTTGCTGCAGAAAGAGCAGCATGAGTCCCTCGAGCGCCTCGGGTTTGTTGAAGTCGAGCAGGACCTTCGCCGTTCCGTTCACCCACTTCCGCGCGATCGCGAACTCGATCCGGACGGCCCCGTGTCGGGCCTCGTACGCCTCTACCGCGTCGAACCCCTGGTGCTGGTGAAACCAGCCCTCCGCGAGCGCCCGGGCACTCTGCAGCCCCTCCGGAACCGCGTCGTCGGAAGCCGGGACGCCACCCGGAGCGGACAGCAGGACCCCGACCACGGCAAGGACACCGGCCAGATAACCGGGCAGCATGACTCCGAATGCCTCCTGGCGACAGCGAGACTCAGGATGCACTATGCCCGGCAGGCCGCCAAGAGGAGGATTCGCCGGGCTTCCCGGGTCGCGAGCCGGTCATGCATCTGCCGATCTACCTCGACAACCACGCGACGACGCGCTGCGACCCCCGTGTGGTCGAGGCGATGCTCCCCTATTTCTCCGAGCATTTTGGGAATGCCTCGAGTGTGACGCATGCCTTCGGCTGGCGCGCCCGGGATGCGCTGGAGGCGGCGCTCGGGACGATCGCGGCAGCACTCGGGGCGGATGCGCGAGACCTGTGGCTGACCTCCGGCGCGACCGAGGCCAACAACCTGGCCCTGTTCGGCGCGGCGCGCGCGCGGCGTGGGCGTGCCGCGCACATCGTGACCTGCACCACCGAGCATCCTTCGATTCTGGATTCCTGCCGGGCGCTCGAGAAGGAAGAGGTTCGGGTCTCGGTCCTCCCGGTGAATCGCGCGGGCCTCGTGTCGCCCGATGCGGTCGCGGCCGCGATCGAGTCGGACACGGTGCTGGTGAGCATCGCCCACGCCAACGCCGAGATCGGGGTGCTCCAGCCGATCGCCGAGATTGCCGAACTCACGCGCGCGCGCGGCGTTCCGCTCCACACCGATGCGACGCAGTCGCTGGGCAAGGTTCAGGTCGACGTCGCGGCCCTGGGCGTGGATCTGCTCTCGTGCTCGGCACACAAGCTCTACGGCCCCAAGGGAATCGGGGCGCTGTTCGTCAGGCGTCGGCCGCGCGTACCGCTGGTCCCGATCCTGTACGGGGGCGGCAGCGAGCGCGACCTGCGCAGCGGCACGGCCCCGGTCGCGCTCGCAGTCGGCTTCGCCCGGGCCTGCGAAATTGCGGTCGACGAACTGGAGCCCGAGGGCCTCCGCGTCGGCGGGTTACGCGATCGACTGCTGGAACGCCTGTCGTCGGAACTCCCCTCGATCCGGCGGAACGGCGAGGCCGAGAACGTGCTTCCGGGCAACCTGAACCTGTGCTTCGAGGGTGTCGAGGGCGAGGCGCTGCTGCTCGGGCTGCCGGAACTGGCGCTCTCTTCGGGCTCCGCCTGTTCCTCGTCGCGCCGGGAGCCCTCGCACGTGCTGCGAGCGCTCGGGCTCGGTCGCGAGCGAGCGCTCTCGTCGATCCGCTTCGGCCTCGGGCGTTTCAATACGGCCGAAGAGATCGAGTTCGCGGCGGACCGGATCGTAGAGCAGGTGCAGCGCTTGCGAAGTGTCTCGCCGCTCTGGGACGACCGGCGTGCCTGAGTTCTACAGCCCCGCGGTGATCGAGCATTGCCGACACCCCAGGAACGCCGGCCGCCTCCCGTCGGGCGATCCCGACGTGGCGGGTGGCGAAGCGGGTGCTGCCGCGGAGGGCGATCTGGTGCGGATTCAAATCCGGGTCGGACCGGATCATGTGGTGCGCGAGGCGGCGTTCAAGGCCTTTGGCTGCCCGGCGACGATCGCGGCTGCCAGCCTCGCGACCGAGCGGGTCCTGGGACAGCCGCTTGCCTGCGCGGTCGAGTTCGCCGCCCGGGATCTTGCGCAAGCGCTCTCCCTCTCGCCGGATCGCGCGCATAGCGCGGAGTTGGCACGGGGGGCGCTGGCCGCCGCGGTCGAGGCGTTTCGCCGCAAGCGCGGCCTGGACTCCTAGCCCGACTTCGGCTCCGGTGCCGGGTGCTATGCTCCGGCCTCCGCCGCGACGGAGAATCAGTCTGCCCCAGCCGCCCAAGAGCCAGAACCTGAGCTGGGCCGAAGGTCGGGTCACTCGCGAGGATCGCCGGGCGCTGCTAGGCCATGCGGCGGCCACCCTCTGGTTCACGGGGATGTCGGGTTCGGGCAAGTCGACGCTGGCCCACGCGCTGGAGCACGAACTCCTGCGACGCGGAGTCAGTGCCTACGTGCTCGATGGAGACAGGCTTCGCCAGGGGCTGAACGCGAATCTGGGATTCTCCCGCGAGGATCGGAGCGAGAACATCCGTCGGGTCGGCGAGGTGGCCAAGTTGTTCACGGACGCGGGCCAGTTGGTTCTGGCCGCATTCATCTCGCCGTATCGGGTCGACCGGGCGGCCGTCCGCGAGATCTTCGACCCCGGGGACTTCATCGAAGTCTTCGTGGACTGTCCACTCGAGACCTGCGAGGAGCGAGATGTGAAGGGCCTCTACCGGAGAGCGCGCGCGGGAGAAGTATCGGAGTTTACCGGGGTCTCGGCTCCGTATGAGCCGCCCGAGCGCCCCGAGATCGTGGTCCGCACGCACGAGAATGCGCTCGAGCCGTGTGTCGATCAGCTTCTCGATGAACTCGTCGATCGCGGGATCATCGAGGGTTCGCGCGGGCGGGCACCCGGTGCGCTTACTCGACGATGAGCGTGCCCTTTGCCGAGAAACCGACCACCGCCTCGGGGTTGATGTCGATGGGCCCGGGCGAACTCAATCCCAGTACCTCGTAGGGATATCTGCCCGGCTCGATCCGGCAAGGCATTGCGAATTCGAGATCNCGGATCGGCTCAGAGAGCAGTCGGCCGTTTCCGCTCTGGTAAAAGCGGGGCCGGATCGGGCAGGTGAACTTCTTCGCCATATCGCTCGGGAAGCTCAGTTGGACGGTCTTCTCCGAGTAGTTCGCCCACACCACGACCTCGTCCTTGCTCACCTTGAGGACCTTGGGGTGGACCTCCATGGCTCCGATCGTGACCACGTTGTGTTGCCGCTTTGAGTGCCGCTCGTCATCGGCGAGCGGATTCCCGGGCAGCGCGACGAATGCGCACGTGAAGGCGCTGAGGATGAGGGCGGTGCGGAACTGCATCTGGTTCTCCCTGCTCGAGACTACCGAGGCGGCGCCCGAGGACGCGACATCATAGACCACGGTGGACGCTCCGGGCGGGATCGGCGACCGGGGGCGGTGCCGGGTTCGAGCCCTGCAGGCGTGGCTCGGCTGCGCATACGCCGGATCCGGGAATCGATGGATAGCCTGCGGCGCAGCCGAGGCTGTCAGCGAATTCCGACCCCCCCGCCCCGGTTCTCTTCGATCAGGCGCGAAGACGAGAGGTACAGGCTCCGCGAAACGAAGCTCGACACCTCTCGGGCACGGACCCGGAGCCACTCCGCCTTGAGCTTGCGGGCCTCGGCGATGTCCGGGTCCTCTCCGGGCGCCAGGGCAAGCAGGTCGATCACGTGCAGTGCGAGCTGGTGCTGGCCCTGCTCGGCCAGCCCGCGCGCCCGGTCGAGGACCGCGCGGCGGTCCGCGAGTGCGGAGACGATCGCGGAGGCGGCAGCGTCCTGGGAGGCCGGGTGGAGGCTCGTCGGGTTGCGATCCCACCAGCCGTTCTCGAAGCGGTAGATCTCGCGCACGATGTAATCCGGGCAGCCGTACACGGGCGCCATCCAGGGCTGGTCAAAAAGCTCCGGCGGGTACTCCAGGTCGTGCAGGATCTGGGTCACGTTCATGCCCCGGTTCATGCGCGCGACCACGGCTTCGCGCAGCCAGCGAAGCGCTTCGGCGGTGGCTCGCAGGATGCGCTGTACCTCGTCCGCCCGCTCGATCGGGGGGCCGAACTCGCGAATCACCACGGCGGGCTCGAGATCCGCGAGGCGCTCGAGGGTCTCGGCCCAGCGCACCGTGTCGCGGAGCGTCCGGAGCGGGGTGCCGACGTTGGGGATGCTCGCGATCACGGCGGCCCCGCCGTAGAGCAGCCGCTCCTCCGGGAGCCAGAGGGCGAGTGCGTCGTCGGTCTCCGACGGGGCCCAGAGCAGCTCGACGCAGCGCCCGGTGGCCCCCGCGCGCGGGGTGAGCGTCAGGGAATCCGCGAAGGTCTCGGTCGGATCCGTGATCTCGAGTTCCGCTTCGATCGACCCGAGCGGCATCCGGAACTGGAGTTCGGCCAGTCGCTGTTGCAGGGGTGCGGTCTCCCGGTAGCGGCGGTAGCGGCGGACCAGGTTCTGATGCGCGATCAGGCGCGGGGCCGGGTCGCCGCGCTCCTCGGCGTGCGCCAGCCACTGGGGAACGCCCGCGTTGTAGCCGAGGTGGCCGTGCGAGTAGCAGATGGCGTGAACGGGTGCCCGGGTCCGCTCCCTCAGCGACGAGATCATCTCGTCCGTTCTGGAACCGCCGGCGCCGCTGTCGACCAGGATCAAGCCCGCCTCGGTCCCGACCGCGAGTGCATTTCCCTGGCCCTGCAGCACCCAGACCTCGGGTGCGACCTCTGCCTCGGGCGCCTGGTAGGTCAAAGGATTCCCAACTTCGGGCATCTTGTTTCTCCAGCTGAGCCGCGCGTCAGCGATCATACCCCGGGCCGGATCCGTGAAGCCGGTGGCCCCATCCGGGACCCGGGCGCGCAAGCAGTGAAACGAGTGGACGGGTGTGCCAGCGAGGCAGGAACAAGCCCTCTGGGCCTGCTACGTTCATGCATGCATCCGGTCGCGCCGATTGGCAGAGCAGGCCCGGAGAGTCCTCCGGGATGAGGTCCGCATGAGTGAAGAGAGCGGGTCGGCCTTCGACCTCGTCGTCGTAGGTGGCGGTCCCGGCGGTTACGTGGCCGCGATCCGGGCCCGGCAGCTGGGCCTGCGGGTGGCGCTGGTCGAGCGCGAGCATCTCGGCGGGATCTGTCTCAACTGGGGCTGCATTCCGACCAAGGCCCTGCTGCGCACCTCCGAGATTTACCACCTGCTCCACAACCTGGACGCGTTCGGTCTCCGTGTGCGCGACATTCGCATCGACCTGCCGGCCCTCGTGAAGCGCTCGCGCGACGTCGCCCGTCGTCTGCAGCGCGGAGTCCAGCACCTGCTCAAGAAGAACGCTGTGGAGGTGTTCATGGGCCAGGCGCGGCTGGACGGTCCGGGGAAGCTCGCCGTGACCGCGGACGGCGGGCCGGAAGGCTCCGGAACCCGGGAGCTTCGGGCCGAGCAGATCGTGCTGGCGACGGGGGCGAGGGCGCGAACCCTGCCGGGGCTTGAGCCTGACGGCGAGCGGATCTGGACCTATCGGGAGGCCATGGTCCCGGAGTCGCTTCCGGAATCGCTGCTGATCGTGGGCTCGGGCTCGATCGGCGTGGAGTTTGCGAGCTTCTACCGGGACCTCGGTTGCGCAGTCACCCTGGTCGAGGTGTTGCCCCAGATCCTGCCCTCTGAGGACGACGAGATCGCGACGCTCGCGCGTAAGCTCTTCGAGAGCCAGGGCATCCAGATCCGCACCGGCGCCACGGTCCGGTCGCTGGAGCCACGCGGCGACGGCGTCGAGGCCGAGGTCGAAATCAGTGGGGGCGGGAGCGAGACCATCAAGGCGGATCGCGTGATCCTGGCCGTCGGCATCCAGGCAAACACCGAGGGACTCGGGCTCGAAGGCACGGGGGTCGTGCTCGAGAAGGGCCACGTCGTGACGGATCCATGGGGCGCCACCGGCGAGCCCGGGATCTACGCGATCGGCGACCTCGCCGGGCCGCCCTGGCTCGCGCACAAGGCCAGCCACGAGGGTGTGCTGTGCGTCGAGCGGATCGCGGGCGTCGAGGGGCTGCGGCCGCTCGATCCCAAAGAGATTCCGAGCTGCACCTACTGCCGGCCCCAGATCGCGAGCGTCGGCCTGACCGAACGGGCTGCGGGCGAGGCGGGCTACGAGGTGCGCGTCGGCCGGTTCCCATTCCAGGCCAATGGCAAGGCCATCGCGCTCGGCGACCGCGACGGGTTGGTGAAGACGATCTTCTGCGCCCGGACGGGGGAACTGCTCGGGGCCCACATGCTTGGCGCAGAGGTCACGGAGTTGATTCAGGGCTTCGCCATCGCGCGTAAGCTCGAGACGACCGAGCACGAACTGATGCAGACAGTCTTCCCGCACCCGACGCTTTCCGAGGCCATGCACGAGTCAGTGCTCGACGCCTTCGGGCAGGTCATCCACGCCTGAGCGTATGGGCATGAGGCAGGCTGCGAGACCGGTCGGTGGGTATGGCGCGAGGGCCAGATGGGCGGGGGCGCTGGTCGCGCTCTGTCTGCTCGCCGGATGCGCGACAGCACCGCCGCGATCTCGCATGCCGCTTCCGGTTCCCCCCCCGGAGGCCCAGGCGGGCGCGCACTTCATGCGCGCGCGACTGCTCGAGGTCAACGGTCAACTGCGGGAGGCCGCCGAGTCGTACGAGCAGGCGGCGCTGCTCGACCCGGATTCGTCGCTGCTCCAGAGGCACCTCGCAGAAGTCTGGGCCCGGATCGGAGAGCTCGACCGCGCGACCGCGCACGCGGAGCGCGCCCTCGAACTCGATCCGGAGGACATCCAGGTCCGGCAGGGTCTGGCCGCGGTTTATGCGTCGGCCGGGCGGTTCGAGGACGCGAGTTTTCTACTCGAAGAGGCGCTCGAGCAGGACCGTCTGAAACCAGAGGGTTATCTCGTGTTGTTCAACCTCTACCTTCAGAGTGGAAAGCTCCAGGACGCGCGTGCGGTCGCCGAGATCTTGATCGAACGCCGGCCTGACGCGGTTCGGGGCTACCTCGCACTCGGGGCGGCCGCGGAGCGACTCGAGGATGCGGCGGGTGCCGAGCGGGCGTATCGGGACGCGCTGGAACTGAAGCCGGGCCAGCCGAGCCCGCTCTACGACGCAATCGCGCGGCTCTACCGTCGTGCAGACGACGGTCCCGGAGAGCTCGCGATCTGGGAGGAGAAGCTCGCCGCGGTCCCGGGCGACCCGGCCGCCCTGCACCGGATCGCACAGCTTCGGGACGCCGCCGGGGACCGGCAGGGTGCGGTCGAGGCGCTCGAGGAACTCGTTGCGCGCACGCCCGACGATCTGAACGCGCGGATCCAGCTTGGCTTCTTCTACTATCAGAACGATCGGCTCGACGACGCGATCGCAGAGTTTCGCGCGGTTGCGGAGCGCAACTCGCGGCTCGACGAGGTGCTCTACTACCTGGGCGTGGTCTACGCCGCGGCCGGTCAGCACCAGGAAGCGCTAGATGCGCTCGGCGCGGTTCCCTCGACAGCGGACCGCTTCGCGGACTCGCGCTTCCGGATGGCGCGCGTTCTCGATCTCGAGGAACGCTTCGACGAGGCGCTGGAGCAGATCGAGCGGGCGATCGCCGCGAGTGACAAGGGCGACCTGGTGTCGCTCAAGGTCTACCACGCGGGGCTGAAGCGGCGAGCCGGGGATTCAGACGGCGCGCTCGAGCTGATGTCGGCGCTGGTCGAGGCCCATCCCGGCAACCCGAACCTGCTCTACGACCTGGGGGTCGTGTACGGGGAGATGGGAGACGAGGAGCGTGCGCTCGAGTTGATGAAGCAGGTGATCGAAATTGATCCCGAGCATGCGAGCGGCCTCAACTACCTCGGCTACACCTGGGCGGAACGCGGGATCCATCTGGCAGAGGCCGAGGAGTTGGTGCGGCGCGCCGTGGAACTCCGGCCCGACGACGGGTACGTCACCGACAGTCTGGGTTGGGTGCTCTACAAGCGCGGCCTCGCAGAACTCGCGAAGGGCCGGGTGACCGAGTCGCGGAGATCGCTGCGCCAGTCGGTCGAGGTGCTCGAGCTTGCGATCGAGATGATCGATCCGGACGATCCGCTGATCACGCGCCACCTCGCGGATGCCTATCGCGCGGTGTTCCGGCTCAACGACGCGCTCGCCGCGTATCGGCGCGCGCTGGAGTTGGGCCCGAAGACCGAGGACGCGCTCGACATTCGTCGCCAGATCGACCTGATCGAACTCCAGTTGTCCTCGTCGCGGACCGAGATCGCGCGTTGAGGCGGGGCCCGGGCGCGCAGTTGCGGCGGGTTCCCTGGTGGCCTGCTGTCGCGAGCGCGCTGCTGCTGCTCGGAGGATGTGCGACGCGCGCGCCGCTGCTGCCGCCGCTGGTGCTTCAACCCTTCGCGGATGCCGAACTGCTCTCTGAGGTCGCGGAGCTGCGGGCGGAAGGCGCGCGGCGCCTCTCGGTCCGCGCCGTGGCCAGCGTTCGAATCGAAGGCCCCGGTGGCTCGGGAAGCGTGAGGGAGATCATCCTGGCCCGGCGCCCGGCGAGCCTGCGTTTCGAAGGGCTCAACTTTCTGGGCCAGACCCAGTCGCTGCTCGTCACGGATGGGCAGCGCTATCTGTTCTTCGACGGACAGAAGTTCGAGCAGGGTCCTGTACTCCCGGATACGCTGCGTCGGACGCTGGGACTCGACCTCGCGCCGGCAGAAGCGGTGGCGGCGTTGCTGGCGGCTCCGCTCGACGGCCTCGAGCCACTGCTGGCACCGCGCGAAGTCTGGGCTCGCGGCACGGAGCGCTGGCTCAGCTATCCGATGCAGCGGCTCCGCCTCGGCCCCGGTGGCGAACTGCGCGGGATCGAGGCGATCGATCTTCGGGGCGGTGAGCGCTGGGCGGCCGAGTACGCCGAGTGGCGTCCGGTGGCCGGGGGCCGCTACCCGTTCGAGATCACGTTCTCGTTCCCGGGTTCCCGGGTTCGGGCCGAGGTCGACTTCGAAGAGGTCGAATTGAATCTCGCGCTCGAACCGAGGCTGTTCCGGCCCGGGCTCGATGGTGCGCGCCCGTGAGCGAACCGATTCTCCAGATTCGGGGGCTGCGCGTGAGCTTTCGCACGGATGCCGGCGTGTTTCCGGCGGTCGACGGGGTCGACCTCGAACTCTGCCGAGGCGAGACCCTGTGTGTCGTCGGGGAGTCGGGCTGCGGCAAGTCCGTCATGGCGCTCTCGGTGCTGCGGCTGCTGCCGGAACCTCCCGCCGAGGTCGAGGCGGGCGAGATCCTGTTCCAGGGACAGGACCTGCTGGCGGCCTCGCCCAAGGAACTGCAGGCGGTGCGCGGCAACCAGATCTCGATGATCTTCCAGGAGCCGATGACTTCGCTCAACCCGGTCTTCAACATCGGGAACCAGATCGGAGAGGCGCTCAAGGTTCACACGGACCTGAGCCGCCGGCAGCGGCGAGACCGCGTCGTCGAACTGCTCGATCTGGTCGGGATCGACTCACCCGGGCTGCGCCTCCGCGACTATCCTCACCAGCTCTCGGGGGGCATGCGCCAGCGCGTCATGATCGCGATGGCGCTGTCGTGTTCGCCCGACGTGCTGATTGCGGACGAGCCGACCACGGCCCTCGACGTGACCATCCAGGCCCAGATCCTGGAGTTGATCGAGGAGCTGAAGCAGCGCATGCGGCTCGGCGTTCTGCTGATCACCCACGATCTCGGCGTGGTGGCCGAGGTCGCGCAACGCGTGGCCGTGCTCTACGCGGGCCGAGTCGTCGAGACCGCCGGAGTCCGCGAGATCTTTGCTGCTCCGCGGCACCCCTACACCTATGGCCTGCTGCGCTCGATGACGGGAGGCGAGGTCGGCCAGCGCCAGCGCCTGCACACGATTCCGGGCGTCGTTCCCGACCTGGCAGAGCGGCGCGGGGGCTGCCACTTCCGTGACCGCTGCTCGCGCGCGCTCGAACTCTGTGGCCGGGTTGATCCCGAACTCGCGCCCCTCGCGGGAGGGCGGCTGACCGCGTGTCACAACCCGGTTCCGGCCGCTGCGGGGATCGCGTCGTGAGCGCGCCGCTGCTCCGGGTCCGGGGGCTGCACAAGCGTTTCTCGGTCGGCGGAGGATTTCTCGCGCGGCGCGCGTGGCTCCGGGCCGTCGACGGCGTGGATCTGGACGTCAACTCGGGGGAGACCGTGGGTCTGGTGGGAGAGTCCGGCTGTGGCAAGTCGACGCTCGGCCGGACCATCCTGCGGCTGATCGAGGCCGACCGGGGAGAGATCAGCTTCGAGGGTCAGGACGTGCGCGCCGCCGGGCGCCGCGAGCTTCGGGCCCTGCGCCGCCGGATGCAGATCGTCTTCCAGGATCCCTACGCTTCGCTGAACCCGCGCATGCGGGTCGGGGACGCGATCGGGGAGGGGCTCGGCATCCACCGCATCGCGCGCGGCGATGCCCGCCGCCGGCAGGTGGCGGAACTGCTGGAGACGGTCGGGATGCGCCCGGAGCACGCCAGCCGCTACCCGCACGAGTTCAGCGGGGGACAGCGACAGCGCATCGGGATCGCGCGCGCCCTCGCCCTTCGCCCGTCGCTGATCGTGGCCGACGAGCCGGTCTCGTCCCTCGATGTCTCAATCCAGGCCCAGATCCTCAACCTGATGCTCGATCTTCAAAAGCAGCTGGGGGTGGCGTATCTGTTCATTTCGCACGACCTGCGCGTGGTGAAGCACATGAGCGACCGCGTGTTCGTCATGTACCTGGGCCGCGTGGTCGAGGAGGCGCCCTCCCGGGACCTCTACGCCCGGCCCCAGCACCCCTACACCGAGAGCCTGCTCTCGGCGGTGCCGGAGCCAAATCCCGGCGGCCGCCGGGACCGGATTCAGCTCTCGGGCGACGTTCCCAGCCCGCTGGCGCCGCCCTCCGGCTGCCCGTTTCACCCGCGTTGCCCGCGCGTGGTGGAGCGCTGCCGGAGCGAGACGCCGGCGCTTCGCGAGATCCATCCCGGCCATCGCTCAGCCTGTCACCTCGCCCCGCTCTGAGGATCCGGGAGGGATCCGCCGATGATGTGCGGGGGGGCTCGAACTACTCCAAGGAGTCAAGTGCATGCGAATCGAATACAACTTTGGACTCGACCGGGTGGATCTGCCGGTCTTCTCGGTAGAAGCCACGGAGGGTGCCAACAAACTCTTCACGCTCGCCACGCTGGTTCTCAACGTGCTGAGCTCGCGCGGCGAGGTGAGTCTGGTCTTTCACAGCCCGAATCCGGATGAGCCGCCCCGCAAGATCGCACTGTTCCAGCAGATCATGAGGCAATCGCCCAAGAAGCCCGACTTCGAATACGAGGACGGCGAGGCCGGCTCGCTCGGCGGGGTCCACTTCCGATGGCTCAACATCCGCTCCAGCGGTGGCCGCGTCTGAGGCTCTCGCGGATCACGCGTGCCCGGAAGCGGGTCGGGTCGCGGGGTTCTCCGACCTCCTGCAGGTAGCGCTGCAGAGCCCGCTCACGGAGTTCGGCCGGCACGACATCCGGCAGCGAGGCGTTCAGTTGAGCCAGGTTCTTGATCCGCCGCCTGGCGCCGACCCGGCGCCTGAAGTGAACGCGGCTGTAGTCGATCAGGCGCGGGGGCGCGCCCGGCGTCCAGCAGAGATTCCCGGCCTTGAGATCGGCGTGGTAGATCCCGCGCCGGTGAAGGCGCGCGAGCAGGCTCGCCAGGGCGTCGGCCAGCTCTTCGCGATCGCGCGCCGAGGTCTTCGCGAAGTCGCGTTCGACGAAGGCGCCGAGCAGGTCGCCCGCGTCCTCCATCACGAGCCAGCGACCGACCCAGGCGACGGCCCGCCCGGTCACGATGCCGCGGGTTTCGAGTCCGCAGCCTGCCACCCAGGCCCGCCGGGCCGCCCGGGTGGTGGGGTGTTCCTTGACGATCCAGCGCCCCCGTCGCTCCACGCGGACGTCGCGTGAGCGCTTGATTGGCGACGCGTCCGCATCCCGCTCGAGGGTCCGGACCAGCTCGCGGGCGTCGACCTCGCGGCGGCGAAAGCCCTGGAGTCCGAGGGCCGGCAAGGGCGTGAAGCTGCCGCCCTCGATCAGGCAACGCCGGGTGCGGCTCCGCCAGTGCTGGTGCTCGCGCAGTGCGCACCAGAAGCGGACGCGTTCGAGTTCGGGCGGGAGGGGCTCGCCGAGCGAAGCGGCCAGCCTGCCGAGTTCGCGATTCCGGAGTACCCGCGGCAGCCAGGGGAAGAAGCGCGAGCGCTGCAGGTCGGTGATCCAGAGCTTGCCTTCGCCGATCCGCAGATTCGAGAGACTGAGGTCGCCGTGCAGCATTCCGCCGCTATGCATCGCATCCACGCTTGCGAGGATCCGACCTAGGTCGGGGCGGCCGGCCAGGCGGCCCTCGATCCAGCGCGTTGCCAGCCAATCGGGCCCCGAATCGAGGAGCGGTGGCACGCACACGCCGCGTCGCTCGGCCTCGCGCAGCGCGCTCGCTTCGCGTACGGCATTTTTCGGACGTTCGTGGAACAGCTTCACCAGTCGGTCGCCCGCACGAACCACGAACCTGACGCGGTTCCGCTTGATGACTTCGGCTCCGTCCGGCACGGAGTGCGCCCTCAGGCTCCGGAGCAGCAGCTCGATCTCGGGCTGGCTCATGCCGGCTGGGCCCCGCGCCGCGCTTCCGTAATCCGCGCGTAGAGTGCGAGGACCTGGTCGGCGTGCCGCGACCAGGTATGGGCCGCCGCGGTCTCGTGCGCGGCCGCTGCGAACGAGGCGCAGCGTTCGGGTTCCTCGAGCAGCGCCCAGGCCGGAGCCCAGTCGCGCTCGAGCACGAGCCCATTCTCGCCGTGGCGGATCAGCTCGGAGGCCCCGTTTGTCGGGGTCGTGGCGACCGGCAGGCCCGCCGCCATCGCCTCCAGGCAAACGTTGGCGAAGGCGTCATAGCGCGTTGGGAGCAGCAGCAGATCGGCCGCGGCGTAGAGCATTTCGACGTCGGCTCGGTGTCCCAGAAAGCGCACCCGTTCCGCGATGCCGCGCGCGCTCGCGAGTCGCCGGTAGGGCGCCGGGTCGTCGGCTCCCGCAACCAGCAGCGTCGCGCGGCCCCGGCTCCGGGCGAGCGCTTCGATCGCCCGGTCGAGGCCCTTGCGGCGGAATCCGTTGCCCGCAAACAGAGCCGCGGGACCCTCGAGTCCGAGTTCCCGGCGCATCCCTTCCCGCGCACGCGCGCTTTTCTCGGGGTGAAAGCGCTCGGTGTCGACCCCGTTGTAGACCACGGCGATTCGCTTCGGATCGACGCCGTAGCGCTCCGTGATCTCGGTGGCGGTTCTGTTGGCGTTGCACTGCAGCAACTGACTCGGGTCGCGGAAGACGGCTTCCTCGATCGCCAGGATCGCGCGGTGGCGCGGAGAGAAGAGCCGCCGGAGCCGCGGACGAGGGTAGGCCCGTTCCATGTAGTCGGCGTGGCTCCCGCCGCCGGTTCGGTACAGGTCCTGTTTCCGGGTTCGGGAATACGCATGTACGACGTCGAAGCCCCGGGTAGCGCGCGCGGCGCGCTGCGAGAACGCGAGCAGCCGGAGCGGCTGCCAGCGGGCCGGGATCCGGAGCGCCAGGACCCGAACGCCCGTCGGCGGTGCGTCCTCGATCCGGTGGCAGACGACGCTCACGTCGATTCCGCGGCTCCCGAGTTCGCGGAGCAACTGAAAGGCGGCCGCTTCGACCCCGCCCCCGAACCTCGAGAGCCGTTCGATGACCACGGCGACCCTCACGGGCGGGGAAGCTAGCTAAACGGCTAGCCTATGGCCGTGGGGAGTTGCTTCGCGCGTGCGCTGACGGCGGCCGCGGGACTGGCCCTGGCGCTCGCGTGTGACGGGTTCGGTCCCGGCGGGGCTGCGGCCCCCCGGGGAACGCTGCGGCTCAATCTGGGCACCGAGCCGCCGACGCTCGACTGGAACCGCGCCACCGATTCGGTTTCGATCACCGTGATCGAGCAACTCATGCGCGGTCTCACCCGGCTCGGGCCCGGACTCCAGCCCGTGCCTGCACTCGCAGAGCGCTGGGAGAGTTCGGCCGACGGGCGCACCTGGCGTTTCCACCTGCGGCGCGACGTTCGCTGGAGCGACGGGGTCCCGCTCGAGGCACGCCACTTCGTCGACGGCTGGCGGCGTCTGCTCGATCCCGAGACGGCTGCGGAGTACGCGTACTTCCTGTTCGACGTGGAAGGTGCGCGCGAACTGAACTCGGGCACCTCGAGCGATCCCGAGACGCTGGGCGTGCGGGCGCTCGGCCCGCATACCCTCGAGGTGAAGCTGGTGGCCTCGATCGTCTACTTCGCTTCGATCACGACCTTCATGGTCACCTTTCCGGTGCGCCTCGATCTCATCGACGCGCACGGCGACGCCTGGGCCGAGGCCGGGAAGCTCGTCACGCTGGGACCCTTCCTGCTCGACGAGTGGTTGCACGAGTACCGGATCTCCCTGGTCCGAAACCCGGACTTCTACGCCGGGCCTCCGCCGCTCGAGAGGATCCTGGGCTACATGATCGAGGAGGGCTCGCCGGCGCTCGTGCTCTTCGAACAGGGCCTGCTCGACCTGGTGCGCCTGCCGCCGCTGGAGATCCGGCGCTACCAGGATCATCCGGGCTACCGGCATGTCCCCGCGCTTCGCGGCTATTACTACGGCTTCAACACCCTCAAGCCGCCCTTCGACGATGTCCGCGTCCGGCGCGCGTTCTCGATGGCGATCGACCGGAGCCAGTTTCCGACGCTGCTCCGCGGCGGCGAGATCGCGGCCGCGTACTGGCTCCCGCCCGGTATGCCGAACCACAATCCGGAGATCGGGCTGCGATTTGACCCGGAGGCGGCGCGTGCGCTGCTCGAGGCGGCGGGCCTGGACCCGACGGCGCTCGATCCGATTCGCGTCGTCTACAACACCGACCAGACGCACAAGCTCGTCGCAGAGAAGATCCAGTCCGAGTGGCAGACGCACCTCGGCGTTCGGGTAGAACTCGAGAACCGCGAGTGGAAGGTGTTCCTGCGCGAACTCGCGGCCTCTCCGCCAGCCGTCTACCGGCTGGGCTGGGGGGCCGATTTTCCGGACCCGGACAACTTCATGAATCTGTTCACGTCGTGGAGCGCAAATAACCATACCAACTGGGAAAATTCGAAGTACGACGAACTCGTTCTGGAGGCGGCCCGGGAGACCGACGTGTCCCGGCGGCAGGAACTCTACGACGCCGCGCAGCGGATCCTGTGCGAGGACGACGCGCCGATCGTTCCGCTCTTCGTGTCTTCGGTCAACCTGGTGGTGGGCGAACGACTGCGCGGATTCGAGCCGAACCCAATGGATCTTCTCTACCTCGATCAGGTGTGGGTCGAGTGATCCGCTACGCGGCCCTCCGGTTGCTGCAGGGCGTTCCGGTACTGCTGGTGGTGGCGACGATCACCTTCGCGCTGCTGCGCGTCATTCCGGGCGGCCCCTTCGACCGCGAGAAGACGCTGCCGCCGGAGATCCTCCGGAACGTCGAGGCGCGCTACCACCTGGACGAGCCCGTGGCGCGCCAGTACCTGCGCTATCTGGGCGGGATCCTGACCGGCGACCTCGGCCCCTCCTACAAGTACCTGGGCCGGGACGTGACGCAGATCCTGGCAGACGCCTTTCCGGTCTCGATGGAGCTCGGGAGTGCGGCGCTCGCGATCTCGCTGCTCTTCGGAGTCTCGGCCGGGCTCGCCGGTGCTGTCCGGAGGGGCCGGGCGCCGGACCGCGTGCTCGGGATGCTGGCCGTCGCGGGGATGTCGCTTCCGAGCTTCGTCTTGGGGGCGGGCCTGATTCTCGGATTCGGGCTCTGGCTGGGCTGGCTGCCCGCCGGGCTCTGGGAGGGGCCGCTCTCCGTGGTGCTGCCCGCAATCACGCTCGCTGCGGCCCCCGCGGCCTACATTGCGCGTCTCACGCGCAGTTCGGTGCTCGACGTGATCGACATGGACTTCGTTCGGACCGCCCGGGCGAAGGGCGTCTCGGAAGCTCGCGTCCGCCGGCATCACGTCCTGCGAAACGCACTGCTGGCCGTGACGACCTACTTCGGTCCGCTGCTCGCCATGCTACTCACCGGCTCCTTCGTGGTCGAAAAGGTCTTCGCGATCCCCGGCATGGGACGTTTCTTCGTGACCGCAGTGACGAATCGCGACTATCCGCTGGTCCTGGGTGTGACCCTCGTGTACGCGGCGCTGATCGTGATCGCGAATCTCGCGGTCGATCTGCTCTACGCGTGGCTCGATCCGCGGATTCGGCTCGGGCGGTCGAAAGCATGACGGGCCGCCGGACCCGCTCGCTGGGTGTGCTCGGCTGGCTCGGCATCGGCATGCTGATCGGACTCTTCGCCGTGGCGATCGCGGGCGACTCGATCTCGGGCTACGCGTATGACGTCCAGGACGCGGACCGGGCGCTGGAAGGTCCAAGCCGCGACCACTGGATGGGGACCGACGCGCTCGGGCGCGACCTGGCCTCGCGGCTCGCGGAGGGGGCGCGGGTTTCGCTCATCGTCGCGGTCGCGTCGACCGCGATCGCGCTGCTGATCGGCCTGGTCTACGGGGGCCTTTCCGGGTACCTGGGGGGCCGCCTCGACGGAGTCCTGATGCGCGTGGTCGACGTGGTCTACTCGCTGCCCGACATCCTGCTCATCATCTTGATCAAGCAGCTGCTCGAGTCTGGGCTTTCGGGGGTTCCGGACCTGTACCGGACGCTGGTCGCCGTGGTGTTGGCGCTGGCCTTCTCGAGCTGGGTCGCGGTCGCGCGGCTCGTGCGCGGGCTGGTGCTGCAGGCCCGCGAAGAGGTCTGGGTGGAGGCGGCGCGAGCGGGTGGGGCCCGAGGCAGCCGCATCCTGGTCCGCCAGATTCTGCCGAACATCGCCGGTCCGATTCTCGTGACCCTGAGCTTCCGGATCCCGGCCGCCATCCTGGCGGAGTCCACGGTTTCCTTCATCGGGCTCGGTATCCAGCCTCCCTTCGCGAGCTGGGGTGTGCTCGCGAGCGACGGCTTCGCGGCCATGCGCTCCTACCCGCACCTGATCCTGTTTCCCGGGATCGCGATCGCGGTCACGCTGCTCGCCTTCTACTGGCTCGGGGATGCGTTGCGCGATGCGCTCTCCTCCCGCTGAGATGCGCCTGGGCTCTTGCGCCGCCTCCGACGGCTTGCGTAATCTACTCGCGGCGACGCAGGTCGGGTGTGCGGGGGAGCGGATTGATCGAGGTCGAGGGGGTGTCCAGGCGCTTTGGCGATCTGGTCGCAGTGCGCGACGTCTCCTTCCGGATCGAGCGCGGTGAGGTAGTGGGCCTTCTGGGTCCCAACGGGGCCGGCAAGACCACCGTCATGCGAATCCTGACCGGCTTTTTGCCGGCATCCGAGGGATCCGTCCGAGTGGCGGGTCATCGTCTCGACAGCGACGGGATCGCGGCCCGGCGCGAGATCGGCTATTTGCCCGAGACGCCGCCGCTCTATCCCGAGATGCGCGTCGAGAGTTACCTCCGATACGCGGCCACGATCCAGGACGTTCCGCGGAGCGTGCGCGGCGCCCGGGTGGAACATGCCCTCGCTCGCTGTGGCCTGCGCGAGGTTCAGCAGCGCGTGATCCGGACGCTCTCGAAGGGCTTTCGTCAGCGCGTCGGGTTGGCGCAGGCGATCGTGCACGAACCGAAGGTTCTGGTACTCGACGAACCGACCTCGGGCCTCGATCCGGTGCAGGTGCTCGAGATCCGGCGCCTGATCAGCACGCTGGCCCAGGATGAGGGCCGGACCGTCATCCTCTCCACGCATATCCTGCCCGAAGTCGAGGCGATCTGTCGGCGCGTGCTCCTGATCGCAGACGGTTCGATCCGTGTCGACGGGTCGCTCGAAGAGGTGCGCGGCACGGACACGCTCGAGGCGGTGTTCCTGCGCGAGGCGGCCGGCCGAAGCGAGCGTCCGGACCCCGGGGAAGCGCCCGACGGGGAGCGTTCCGCGTGAGGCACGTGGGCGCGATCGCGGCGCGTGAAGTGCGCTCGCTGTTCGTGACGCCGGCAGCGTACGTCTTGCTCGCCGGCTACTCCGTGCTCGCGGGCTACTTCTTCTTCGTGGGCCTCGGCTTCTTCGTCCAGCGTGTGCAACAGGTTCAACAGCTGCAGATGCTCGAGTACCTGCAGCGGATGAACCTGAACAGCGAGGTGATCGCGCCTTCGTTCGGGAGCTTCTCGGTCATCCTGGTCTTCCTGATTCCGCTCGTCACGATGCGTACTTTTGCGGAGGAGCGGGCCAACGGGACTTTCGAGCTCCTGCTCACGAGTCCGCTCTCGACCTGGGAGATCGTGCTGGGCAAGTATCTGGGGGTACTGGCCCCGATCCTCCTACTGGTCGGGATCTCGGGCTGCTTTCCCGCCCTGCTGCTTCTTTACGGCAACCCCGAACTCCTGCAGACGTTAGCGGGTCTGCTCGGCCTCTTCTGCTACAGTGCGGCGCTCGCCGCGATCGGCTGCTTCGCTTCTGCGCTGACACAGAACCAGATCGTGGCGGCCGTCGTTGCGATCATCGTCGGTCTGATTCTCTACCTGCTCGAGTTTCTGGCTCAACTGGCTCCGCCGGGAGTCGGGCAGGAACTGATCCGCTACCTGGGCTTGAGTTCGCACTTCCAGCCCGCGCTCGAGGGGGTGGTTCGTACTCAGGACCTCGTCTACTACGCGATTATCGTGACCTTCCTATTGGCCCTGATGCGCGCCGCGATCGAATCGCTGCGCTGGAGGTAGGGTTGGGTCTTCTCGCTGCGGTTCTGGGTCTCGTCTTTCTGTGCTTCGCGCTGATCGCGCTGGTGCTCGGCGCGCACCTCTGGGTGCTCTACCTGCACTTCGGCGCCGGCGCGGCGGCCCTTCTGTTCGCCGGGATCACCAGTTTCGGAGAGCTGCGCGAGCTGATGGGACGCGGCTCGAGCCGGCGGGGGATGCGCTCGGGCGGGAATACCGTGCTCCAACTCGTCGCGCTGGGCGTGATCCTCGGATTGCTCGGCTTCCTGTCCGTTCGGCACTCCCTGCGCTGGGACTGGACCGAGGGCAGCGTGCACACACTGAGTGCGGGGACGCTCTCGGTGCTCGAGCAGATTCCCGACGCGGAGCCGGTCGAGCTGCTCGTCTTTGTCACGCCCACGTTGGAGCCCCAGTTTCGCAAGCTCCTGGACCTGTTCAGCTACGAGACCCCGAAGCTCGAGATCGAGTACGTGGATCCCCGCCGGAATCCCGGCCGCGCCGAGCGTCACGAGGTTCGGACCGACGGGACGCTGATCGTCTGTGCGGGGCCCTGCGAGACGGCGTCGGGCACCGCGCGGGTCACGGCCGCGGGCGAGCCCGAAATCACGCGCGCCATCCGAAGCGTGATCTCCGAGAAGCGCAAGATCTACTTCGTGACGGGACACGGCGAGGCGGACATCGACGACGACGAAGCCGAAGGCTTCTCGAGCGCCCGGGCCGCGCTGCGCGACGAGAATCTCGAGGTCGAGAGCCTGCTCCTCGCGGCCCAGGAGGAGGTCCCCGAAGACGCTGCCGCGCTGGTGATTGCTGGCCCGGACCGCTCCCTGCTCCAGCGCGAACTCGGCGCACTGGATCGCTATCTGGCGCGCGGCGGCTCGGTCCTGTTCCTGGTGGACCCGATCCTGACGACGGGTCTCGAAGCGCCGCTTCGAGGCTGGGGCGTGGAACTCGGCCTCGATCTCATCGTCGACGAGCAGATCCAGCTGTTTGCCGGGCCCCAGATCGGGGTCCAGCCGATCGTGAACTCCTACGCCGACCATCCGGTGACGGAGGATCTGGGAAATGAGCCGACCTCCTTCTATCTCGCGCGCTCGGTTCGGGCGAGTGATCCCGGAGACGAGCAGGTCGTCGAACTCGCCCTCACCGGACCCGCGAGTTGGGCCGAGACCGACCTGAAACTGTTCCTGGACGAGGGCAAGGTGGGCGTCGGGCCGGACGACCGCGTGGGTCCGGTCGCCGTCGCGCTGGTCCGGCGGCTGGCAGCCGCGGACGGGCAGGGAAAAGGGGCGCGACTGGCCGTTGTCGGGGACTCCGACTTCGGCCGCAACCGTCACATCGCCGAGTTCTACAACGCGGATCTGCTGCTGAACCTCGTAAACTGGCTGGTGGGCGACGAACAGTTTGCGACGATCGAGCGGAACCTGCCCCGTGCCTCGCTGGTCGCGCTGACACCCCGGGACGTCAACAATTTCCGCTACCTGTCGCTCTTCGCATTTCCGGAGGCGCTGCTCGTGCTCGGCATCTGGGTCTGGTGGCGCCGCCGAACCTGAGTCGATGAGCCTGCGCGGCAACCTCGCGCTCGTGGCCGTTGCCCTGATCCTGGGTGGCGGGGTCTGGTGGTTTGAGTTTCGCGGCGCAGAACAGCGGGCCGGTAAGGCTGCGGCGGCCCGCCGGATTCTCGGGATCGAGGCCGGGTCGGTGCGCGCGCTCGAAGTGCCGCTCGCGGGCGGTGAGCGTGCGCGCCTGGTGCGCGACCCGGGCGGCGCATGGCGGCTCGCGGCGCCGCTCGACTTTCCGGCCGACCCCGCCGCGGTCGACGCGATCGTGCGGGCGCTGGCCGAACTCTCCTCCGAGGCGGTGATCGAGGACCCGCCCGAGGACCTGAGCCCGTTCGGGCTCGACGAGGGGCGCGGGAAGGTGCGGATCTGGGTGGGCGAGCAGGAGGCGCTCGAACTCTGGCTCGGGGCCGACACGCCTTTCGGGGGTTCGCGCTACGTGGCCGTCGACCGCGCACCCCCGCGCATCTTCACGGTCGCGCGCTTTCGCACCCAGGGACTGGCGCCCGAACTCGACGACCTGCGCGATCGCAGGCTGGGGCGATTCGACCCGGCCGAGGTGTCCCGGGTATCGCTCACGTCTCCGGCGGGCCTGGTCTTCCGGGCCGAGCGCACCGACCTCGGCTCCCCGCAGGCCTGGAAGATCGTGGCACCCCTCGAAACCGCGGCAGACGATCGCCGGCTCCGGCGGCTGCTCCAAGACCTCGCCTCGGCCCGGGCGACCGGTTTCGTCGACGCCCCCGCGGAGGGTCGCGGATACGGGCTTGCGCCGCCCGAGCGGCGGCTCGAGATCGAGACCGCAGCCGGAGTCTACGAACTCGAGCTGGGCCGCGAGGGTGGCAGAGTCTTCTTGCGCGGTTCCGGGGTTCCGGCGCTCCTCGAGGTGGAGGATCGGATCTTCAGAGCGGTGCCGGACGACCTGTTCGAGTACCGCGACAAGCAGGTCCTCCGACTCGAAGACCAGCGCGTGCGCCGCCTGACCCTCGAGTTTCCGCGAGACGGCCAGCGCTATGCCTTCGTCCGGGACGAGCGCAGCTGGAGTCCCGAGCGGGAACTCTCGACGCCCGTCGACTCCCTGCGGGTGGACGACGTGGTGTATGCGCTGCGCGACCTCGAAGCGACCGGACTCGAGGCAGCCTCGGGCCCGATGGAGCTCGCCGGGCTGGGCCTCGATCCCCCGCTGGTGCGGGTCGTTCTCGAAGCCGCGGACGGCCAGGAACTCGGCTGGCTGGAGCTGGCCGGTCCCGAGCCCTCCGTCGGAATGGCGGCGCGCTCTTCTCAGAGCGGCCAGATCTGGCGGGTCCGAAACGACCTCGCCGAGGACGTGCCGATGGGGCTCGAGGCGTTCGAGAACCGCTTCCTGGAGGCGTCCATTGCCGACGACCCGGGCACTCCCTCCAGCTCGCCGTCCGACGCCGGTTCCGCGGGGCCCTAGCGGACGGGCCCTGAGGCGCCGAGCACCTCGAGCATCACCCGGTGGAGGGCTCCGTTCGAGGCGACACAGGCCTCGGGCGTCGCGGGGCCGCCCTCGAGGTCGCTCAGGCGTCCGCCCGCCTCCTCCACCAGCAGAAAGCCCGCGGCCACGTCCCAGGGGTGCAGGTTTAGCTCCCAGAATCCGTCGAAGCGCCCGCACGCGACGTAGGCGAGATCGAGCGCCGCCGAGCCTGCACGGCGCACGGCCTGCGCGCGTTTGATAAAGCGCGCGAAGTGATCGAGGTTGTCGATCTGGGCCTGGTGCACGTCGTAGGCGAAGCCGGTTCCCAGCAGCGCGCGCTCGAGCTGGCCGATCTCGGAAACTCGGATCGGGATCCCGTCGAGCCACGCGCCCGAGCCGCGCAGCGCCGAAAACAGCTCGTCCTTGATCGGGTCGTAGACGACGCCGGCGACCGCTTCGCGCGCGTTCTCGATCCCGATCGAGACGGCGAAGTGCGGGAAGCCGTGTGCGTAGTTCGTGGTTCCGTCCACGGGGTCGATCACCCAGCGGAACTCGCCTGGGCGCTCGTGGGCGCCGCTTTCCTCGCTGAGCACGCTGTCCTCGGGCCGGCTCGCGCGGATGCGTTCCAGGATCAGGGCCTCGCAGGCGTGATCCACGTCGGTCACGAGATCGATCCGGCTACTCTTGGTCTCGATCGTACGCACCTCGTGGAAGCGGTCCCGCTGCAGCGCGCCCGCCTCACGCGCGATCGCCACCGCGAGTTCGAGCAGCTCTTTCACGGACTTCCCGAGGGCTCGATCCCGAACGCGGCCCGGGCCCGCTTCGCAGTCAGCCGGGCCACCTGGTCGGCGGGCCGGCCGTGCAGTTCGGCCAGACAGCGGACGACCCGGGTCACGAACGCGGGCTCGTTGCGCTTGCCCCGGTAGGGCACGGGCGCCAGCAGCGGAGCGTCGGTCTCGACCAGCAGCCGATCCAGCGGGAGGTTCCGGGCCACCTCGCGGAGTTCCCGCGCGTTCTCGAAGGTCAAAATCCCCGAGAAGGAAATGTCGAAGCCGCGCTCGAGACAGGCCTCAGCGAACGGGGCATCTCCCGTGAAGCAGTGGATCACGCCCCCCGCCTCGCGCGCGCCCTCGTCGTCAAAAATTTCGATCAACTCCTCGAACGCGTCGCGCGAGTTTGCGCTCGGGCGTACGTGAATCACCAGCGGGAGCCCGTGGCTGCGAGCGAGCGCGATCTGGGCGCGCAGGCAGTCGCGCTGCGTATCCCGGGGCGAGTACTCGTAGTGGTAGTCGAGCCCGCACTCGCCGACGGCCATCACCCGGCGGTGATGCAGCCAGCCCTCGATCGCGCGCTCCGCCCGCGAGTTCCAGAGCGAGGCGTCGTGTGGATGGACCCCGACGCTGGCCCACACGTCCCGGTGCTCGTCCGCGAGCGCGACGGCGCCGGCATTCGCCTCGATTCCGTAGCCTGCGCCGACCGCCAGCACACCCTCGACGCCCGACGCGCGTCCGCGGTCGAGCAGGGCGGCGGCTTCGGGCAGTAACTCGGGCGCCCCGATGTGCGCGTGGCTGTCGAAGCTTCCGGGGAGCGCGATCTCTGCGCCGCTCACTCGGACTCGATTCTGGGAAAGAGCGGCTCGCCGGGCCGGGTCGCACTGCCCGGGCTCAGCTGTCCCCATGCGAGGTCTCGCGAGAGCGTCCCCTCGTGTGGCGCAGCCCCGAGCGCCGCCAGGATCCGTGGGCCGGCCTCGGGCAGGAACGGTTCCACGAGCACCGCGATCACGCGCAGCGCTTCGAGAATCTCGTAGAGCACCGTCTGCAGGCGCTCGCGCTCCGCCGGCTCGCGCGCGAGTTTCCAGGGCGCCTGCCGGTCGATGTACTTGTTCGCGGCCGAGACCAGTCCCCAGAGCGCGATCAGGGCATCGCGCAACGAGAACGCCTCGATCGCGTCGTCGACCTCGCTCGCGGCCCGCTCCGCGGCGGCGCGCAGGTCCCCGCCTTCGCCCACCGGCTCGGGAACTTCGCCGTCGCAGTAGCGGCCGACCATGCCGAGGCTTCGACTCAGGAGGTTTCCGAGATCGTTGGCGAGGTCCGCGTTGTAACGGGCCACCACGGCTTCTTCCGAGAATTCTCCGTCGAGGCCGAAGGGAAGTTCCCGCAGCATGTAGTAGCGGAGCGCGTCGAAGCCGTACTTGTCCTTGACCGCGAGCGCGTCGACCAGGTTCCCGAGGCTCTTGGAGATCTTCTGCGAACCCAGGTTCCAGTAGCCGTGCACGTGGAGGCCCCGGTAGAGCGGGAGCCCGGCCGCGTGCAGCATCGTGGGCCAGAAGATTGCGTGGGGTTTCAGGATATCCTTGGCCGTCAGATGGTGGACGGTCCCCCAGCGTTCCTTCCAGCCGTCCTGGTCGGGGTAGCCGGCCCCGGTCAGGTAGTTCACGAGCGCATCGCACCAGACGTAGAGCACGAACTTCTCGTCAAAGGGCAGGGGGATCCCCCACTCGAGCCGCTCCCGCGGGCGCGAGATGCAGAGATCCCCGAGCGCCCCGCTCTCGAGCAGCGCGAGGGCTTCGTTGCGGAAGCGATTCGGGGTGACGAGTTCCGGGTTGCGGCGGAGTTCGTCGATCCACCAGTCGAGGTGGCTCGACATCCGAAAGAAGTAGTTGGACTCGGTCCGTTCCTCGGGCTCGACGAGATGCTGGGGGCACTTTCCGTCTACGAGTTCCCGCTCGGTCAGGAACACCTCGCAGCCCACGCAGTAGCTGCCGGTGTAGTCCTTGAACTCGATCTCTCCGCGCTCCTGCAGTTGCTGCCAGAAGTGCTGCGTGGCCCGGATGTGGTCGTCGTCGGTGGTGCGGATGAAGCGGTTCGGGGTGAGACCCAGTTCCTGCCAGGTGGCATTGAACTGGGGAGAGATTCGGTCCACGAACTGTTGCGGGGTCAGCCCCTCTGCCTCGGCAGCCTGTGCGATCTTCTCGCCGTGCTCGTCGGTTCCGGTCAGGAACAGCGTCTCTTCGCCCCGCGCGCGGTGGTAGCGGACCAGCGTGTCGGCGTAAGTGGTGGTGTAAGCGCTGCCCAGGTGAGGCGGCGCGTTCGGGTAGTAGATGGGCGTCGTCAGGTAAAAGTGCTGCGGCATTCTCGGGCGAGTGTAGCGAGCGGCGCGCACGGTCGCCGCGACGATTGCCGAGGTCGGGGTGGCGTCGCGCCCCGTGGGGCCCGGCGCCCGTCGGCTCGCGCCGCCGTGCTCGCTGCCTAGGCTTCCTTCAGATCGAGCAGCAGGTTCTCGACGAGGATCTGCGGATTCAGGTTGCGGCGCTGGAGTTCCCGTCGGGAACTTGCGGCTGCCTCGATTCGGTCGAGCCAGCCCACGAGGCCGGGGTGGTTGCGCTTGTCGGCGGCGGCCTCTGCAGCCCTGCGCGCCACGGCGTCGAAAACGGAGAGCAGGAGTTCTGTCCTGGGGCGGCTCTTCTCGGTGGGCCCGCGGAAGCTCTCGGCGAAATCGAGGATCTCGGAGACGCTGGCTTCCTGCACGCGTGCCAGGAACTCGCACATCTCGAGCGCTGGCTCGAGGTTCAGGTCCGCCCACTCGCGGGCCGCGCCGTGGCTGCCGCCCCCGATCTCGGCTGCCAGCCAGGCTGCTTCTTCGGAGAGTCCGTCGGCCAGAAGCAGCTCGATGAGTCGGGCCGCGGCTTCGGGCGCGAAGCGCACCAGCGTGGTCCGGGACCGGACCGTGGACAGAAGCGCATTCGAGCGCTCGGCCACGAGGACCAGCGTGGTTGCGTCCGGGGGCTCTTCGAGCGTCTTCAGCAATGCGTTGGCGGCTTCGACCCTCAGCCGATCCGCCTCGAAGATCAGGACCACGCGGTGGCCGCGTTCGTTCGAGACCAGGCTCAGGCCGCGTTGCAGCATCCTGATCTGCTCGACGCGGATGAAGGCTCCGTCCGGGCGGACGATCTGCAGATCCGGGTGAACCGGATCCGCTGCTTCCGTCGCCAGGATGCGACACGAGCGGCAGCTGCCGCAGGGGTCTTCCTGCGTGCTCCGGCAGAGCAGCAGCCGTGCGAACCAGAGCGCGATCTCGCGCTTTCCGGTCCCGAGCTCTCCGCAGAACGCGTAGGCCCCGTGAATTCGCCCGCTGCTGCGGGCGCGCCGGAGTTCCCGGCGGACTCCTTCGAGGCGGTCGGAGGTCATGCGGCCATTATCTCAAGCCGACGACCATTTGGCCGATAGGCAGCAGGTGCGCAGAACTCAGAAAGCGCTGAAGAGATTGGACCGGACGTGGGCGCTGGGCCGTCGCTCGTCGCAGGAAGCTCCGGCGACCGCGGAGACGAAAGGAGATGGCATGGGTTTTCAGGATGCGAAGAAGGGCAGCAGCGAGGCTGCGAGCGTACGCCGCCCGGCGGGGTCGGGGCCGCTGACGGCATTCATCGACCAGGGATCCGAGTTCTCGGGCAAGCTGTGTTTCAAGGATACGGTCCGGATTGACGGCAAGCTGGAGGGTGAGATCACGAGCGACAATACCCTCATCGTGGGCGAGACCGGGGAGATCCGGGCCAGCATCGTCTCAGAAGTCGTGATCGTATCGGGGCTCGTCGAGGGGGATGTCGTCGCCAACCGCCAGCTCACGCTTCAGAAGACCGCGCGTCTGCACGGCGACGTCCAGACCGGGAGCCTGCTCGTCGAGGACGGGGCGGTTCTGAACGGCACCGTCAAGATGGGCGGGAGCCCCAGGCAGACGAGGCCGGTCCTGCCGGAAGCCGGCGGCCCGGCGAAGTCGTCGCAGACACCCGGCCAGGCCTCCCGGACCGACCCGAAGGCCGGCCAAGCCGTCGCCGGGGGCACCAAGGGCCCACTCAAGAACTGAGCCGGCCGCTTGCGCGGCTCCGAGGCTCTGCGTAGGCTCCGCGTGTGCGGGTACGCGTGCTCCTGTTCGCGGGGCTTCGGGAAACAATCGGCCGGAAGGAAGTCGCGCTCGACCTGCCCCCGGAAGCGACCCTGGGCGATGCCGTCGTCGAACTCGAGCGCTGCTGGCCCGCGCTGGCCGGATCCCGGCGCCGGCTCCTGGTCTCGCTGAACGCCGAGCGGGTGCCCCTGGATCGGCCACTCGCGGATGGAGACGAGGTTGCGCTGCTGCCGCCCATGAGCGGGGGTTCGGGCGTGCAGGCGGGCGCGCTGCAACTCCTGGCGGAGCCGCTCTCCCTGGATCGTCTGATCGATCGGGTGAGAGGGCCGGAGCGCGGTGGAATCGTCACCTTTACGGGTGCCGTGCGGAAACACTCCCGGGGCGAGACGATCGACCACCTAGAGTACGAGGCGTACGAACCGATGGCCCTCGGCGAGATGCAACGGATCGCGGACGAGGTCGGGGCGCGCTGGCCCGGGGTCCGGCTCGCGATCGCGCACCGGGTCGGGCGGCTCGAGATCGGGGACGCGGCCGTGATGATCGCGGCGGCGGCGCCCCACCGGGCCGAGGCCTTCGAGGCTTGCCGCTACGCAATCGACACGCTGAAGCGGACCGTTCCGATCTGGAAGAAGGAGTTTGCCGAGAACGGTGCCTACTGGGTGGACGAGAACCCATGAGCGACGCCGACAGCGCCCCTCACCAGCACCGCGCGTACGCGCCCGATTCCGTGAACTGCTGGGTGCTCACGGTGAGCGACAGCCGCTCTGCCGCAAGCGACAGCTCGGGAAGGCTCATCGAGGAGAAGCTCGAGGCCGCCGGTCACCGGGCCCTGTCGCGCAGCATCGTGCCGGACGACCCCGAGGCGATCCGGAGCGCCCTCGAGCGCGCGATCGCGCTTCCGGAGGTGGACGCCGCGCTCGTCACGGGGGGCACCGGCGTGTCGCCGCGGGACCGGACGCCGGAAGCCGTGGCGCCACTGCTCGACAAGCTCCTGGACGGCTTCGGCGAGCTCTTCCGCGCGCTCTCCTTTGTGGAGATCGGGCCCGCCGCAATGCTGTCCCGGGCCCTCGCCGGCACCGCGGGCCGGACCGTCATCTACGTGATGCCGGGATCGAGGGCCGCGGTGGCGCTCGCCCTGGACCGCCTGATCCTTCCCGAGATCTGCCACCTCGTCGGACAGTTGCGCCGCTAGCCCGGGTCCTCGGGCAGCGCGGCGACGACCTCCGGGCTGTGCTTCAGGCGCCCCGGGCGGCTTCCGAAGAAGCTCCCATGGAGTCCCGGACCGCCCGCCGGCTGCGGCAACTTCTGCTCTGGGGCGCCGGTGCCTGCCTGCTGGTGCTGTTCCTGCCCGCCACCGTGGCCGTGTTCGTGGACGCACGCGGCCACCCATACCTCACCGACCGCGACCGCGTGCCGGTTGAGGGAGCCGCGCGGCTCACCCCGGCCGAACTCAGGCGGCGCTGGAGCGGCGATCTGCTGGGCCCCCCGCTCGATCTCCCGCCCGACCCGGGTGGCGAGGAAGGGCGCTACCGGCGGAACCTCGACGCCGCGCGTGACGACCTCGCTCGCGGAGATGTGCGGCACGCGCTCGAGTCTCTGCGGCGCCTCGGCCAGGACCGGCCGGGACGTCCCGAGGCGCTGTTTCTGATCGCAAAGGTGGAACTGGAGCGGGGCCACTACGCGCCCGCGCGCGAAGCGATCGAGGAGATTCTGGGCACTGCGTCCCCGGTCGCGGACGGGTGGCGCGAAGCCGCAGCCGCCCTCGCCGACGAGATCGCGGCCGAGCGGGCGTTGTCGGAATCCCGTCCCGGCGCTCGGAGTCCGGTCCGGACCCGAAGCTCTGCGCATTTCCGGGTGACCTACGACCACCGCTTTGCGCGCAACGACTTCGGCGCGGCGGTCCTGGAACTCCTCGAGCGAGTGCGGAGCGAGAGCCTGGATCGCTTCGGACGCAGACTCCGGGATCCGCTCGCGGTCAAGCTGTACTCGCGTGCGCACTATCTCGATCGCTACGGGCACCGCTTCGGATTCGCGACAGTCGGCTTCTACGACGGGGCAATTCACGTAGTGTCGGCCCGGCACCCGCGCCTGGAACTGGAAGCGCTGCTGGTGCATGAGTACCTCCACGCGTTGTTCCACGACGCGCTCGGGAGTCATCGGCCCTTCTTTCTGAACGAGGGGATCGCGGAATCGGAAGAGGAGCGAGTGCGGGGCCGGTCCGCACTCAGCCGGCGCGACTGGCGAGAGTTGCTGGAGGCGTTGCGCGCGGACGGGTGGATTCCGCTCGCGTCGCTGGTACGCGGCTTCGGCGGCCTCGAGGGTGGGCGCTCCGCCGCGGCCTACCTCGAGTCGCGCGCCGCGGTTCAGCTGATCGAGAATCGCTTTCCCGGCGCCGTCGCGCGCTGGCTTGAGCGCTGCGCCGAGGGAGCGCGCTGGGAAGCTGCGATGGAAGCCGAGACCGGCTGGAACCTGGAGCAACTCGAGCGCGCGCTGATCGCCGACGTGGAATCACGCTTCGTCCCGGACCCCCTGGCCGCCGCCGGGGCTCAGCTCTCGGGTGCGAAGTAGTCGAAGTCCACGAGCCTCTCGCGCATGAATTCCCGGATGCGCTTGACGAGCTGCGCCTCGATCTGGCGCACGCGTTCGCGCGTGAGTTCGAACTCATCCCCGATCTGCTGCAGGGTCAGGCGCTCCTCGGCCAGAATTCGGTTCCGCAGGATCCGCGTCTCGCGCTCGTCGAGTTCCGTGCTGAATTCCTCGATCAGGCTGCGGAGCGTTCGGACCATGTCTGCCTCCGCCACGACTTCCTCGATAGGCGGTGACGACGAACTCAGCGAGTCGCCGAAACTCCGGCCGTCGCCCTCCGCTCCGAGCGGTGCGTCGAGTGAGAGGTCGGGATCCTGAAGCCGCCGCTCGATGTCGACCACGGCGGCCTCCGGGACGTCGAGCCGTTCCGCGATCAGGCGAGGCTCGGGCTGGAATCCGCCGCGCTCGAGTTCGCGCCGAACCCGGTTCAGTTGAAAGAAGAGCTTCCGTTCCGCGCGGCTCGAGCCGACCCGGACCAGGCGAATGTTGTCGATCAGGTACTTGAGTACGTAGGCCCGGATCCAGTAGGCGGCGTAGGACGAGAGCTTGACGCCGCGCGACGGGTCAAAGCGCTTGACGGCCTGAAGCAGTCCGACGTTTCCCTCCTGAATCAGGTCGAGCAGGTTCGTCCAGACGCGCCGGTAGTCCATCGCGATCTTGACGACCAGCCGAAGGTTCGAGACCACCAACTGGCGGGCCGCTTCGGGGTCTCCGGTCTCGCGAACCTGCAGCGCGAGGGCGTGCTCCTCCTCGCGGGAGAGCAGCGGGTAGCGGCCGATCTCCTGAAAGTAGCGATCGAGCGTGTCGCGGGCGACGAGATCCGAGGCCCCGGCGGTCTCCGGTTCGGGCGAGAGGGGAACCAGGGCAGAACCCTCGCCGAGCGCGGCGGACGCCTCCGCCGCTGGGAGCCCGGCAGCATCCGCGGGCTCGGGCTTCTTCTTCACCCGGGGAGTGGGCTTCTTTTTCGCCCTGGGGTTGGGCTTCTTTTTCGCCCTGGGGCTGGGCTTCTTCTTCACCCGGTATAGGTTACCGCTCAGCTACTGCTTGAGGGTCCGGATATACGCGACGAGATCCCAGCGGTCCTGTTCCGGGATGACGGCGCCCCAGGGCGCCATCAACGGGGAACCGCCCTTGGAGGCGGCGCCGTTCGAAATCGTGTCGAAGATCTCCTGGCTGGTGCCCCCGAACTTGAAATCTCCCACCGAGAAGTCGCGCGGAGGCGGGGTCAGGGTCTTGCCCACCGGACCGTCGCCCTTGCCGGTGGCTCCGTGGCAGGTGATGCAGTAGATCTGGTAGACCTGCTGGCCCTTCGCGGCGTCGGCGTCGGCGTCGGCGGCGCTGGCGTCGGAGTTGCTGAACACCGCGAGCGTGAATCCGAGTGCCGCGAGTGTGGCGATGAGCGTGGCCGTGATGGTGGTTCTGGCTGTACGGGGGTAGGGCATGGGCTGGCTTTCTCCGTTCGTCGACGAGTCCGCGGCTCGCGGGACTGCGCCGAAGGTATAGTTGTCGGCCCGGGGAGTGTCAAAGGTCCCGGCGCCCGCGAGGCCGTCGCCGCTAGCGCCAGTTTCGCAGCAACTCGACCAGCAGACGCACGCCGAAGCCGGTGGCGCCTTTCACGCACAGCGCCCGGTCCCGACCGGTCCAGGCGGTGCCCGCGATGTCCAGGTGCGCCCACGGGATCTCGCCCACGAAGTGAGACAGAAAGGCCGCGGCCGTGAGCGTCCCGGCCTCGCGCCCACCCGTGTTCTTGATGTCGGCGATGTGGCTTTTGATCTGGTCGCGGTGTTCGTCCCAGAGGGGAAGCGGCCAGACCCGTTCCTGGGCGCGCTCGCCGGCTGCCCGGACGCGCTCGATCAGGGCGTCGTCGTTCCCCATCACCCCTGCGGCCGCCGAACCCAGCGCCACGACGCACGCGCCGGTGAGGGTGGCGAGGTCGACGATGGCGTCGGGTTCGTAGCGCGTTGCGTAGTGGATGGCGTCCGACAGCACGACCCGCCCCTCGGCGTCGGTGTTGATCACCTCGATCGTTTTTCCCGACGCAGTTTCGATGACGTCGCCGGGAAGGTAGGCGTCGGCGCCCTGCTTGTTCTCGGCCGCGGGGATGATGCCGACGACGTGCAGCGGCAGCTTGAGCAACGCGATCGCCCGCATGCAGCCGAGGACCGCGGCGCCGCCGGACATGTCGTGCTTCATGTCTTGCATGCTGGCGGAGGGCTTGAGCGACACGCCGCCCGTATCGAAGGTGATCCCCTTGCCGACCAGCGCGATGGTCGGCCGTCGCCGCGGCGACCGGCCCGTCGCCTTGCGGCCCCGGCGCGCGGGGGCCTTAGGCGGAGCGCCGTGCTCGAGCACGATCAGCCGGGGTGGATTCGCACTGCCGCGGCCGACCGCCAGGAGACCGCCCATCTTGTGGGCCTCGAGTTCGCGCGGCCCCAGCACGCGTACGCCGAGCCCGAACTCGCGGCCGAGTTCGCGCGCACGCTGGCCGAGCCAGTTGGGTGTGTGGACGCTTCCGGGCTCGTTGGAGAGGTCGCGCGCGAGGTTCTCGGACTCCGCCGTGATCGTCCCGATCCCGATCCCCTGCCGCAGCGCCCGGGCGTGCGATGCATCCCGTGTAAACAGGTCGAGCGACGCCAGCGCCACGGGATTGTCTTCGGTGGTTCGGTATTTGTCGAAGCGGTAGGAACCGAGGAGCGCGCCCTCGGCCAGTGCCTGGCCCGCGTTCTGCGCGGGAATCCGCCGCAGCGTCGGGACCACGAGCCCCGCGTGCTGCGATTTGCGCCGTGCCGCCTCCCGGACAGCGGTCGCGGCCGCGGCGCGCAGCGTCTGCTCCGCGACCTGTTTCGGGTCTCCGAGACCGATCAGGATGATTCGTTTCGCCGCGTGGTCTCCGCCGAGCAGGATCGCGAGCTCGTTGCGTTTCCCGACGAAGTCGCCCCACTTCAGGCTGCGCGTAATCGCTCCGCCGAGGCCGGCGTCGAGGTTCCGCAGCGCGGGCGGAAGCCCGTCGGATCGGATCAGCGGGATGATCAGGGCATCGAGTTCCTGTCCGACCGGATCCCCACTGCTGGCGCGAAGCCTCATCCCGTTCCCTCCTTTAGGTCGGTTGCGGGGCAGGCTAGCAACTGTGGAGCCGGTCGTGGAGCCCCGTCGGATTTGACGCTCCCCGGGGGCCCAAGTAGCTTCCCGTGCGGAGTGCATCGCAGCGCCGCCGTTCGATTTCCACCCCCGCCCAGGCACGAGTCCGAAACATGTTCGACCTGATCCTCGGAGCCGGCATCGTCGTCCAGGCGGTGCTCCTGCTGCTCTTGTTCCTGTCGGTGGCATCCTGGGCCATCATCGTTTTCAAGCTGCGCGAGTTCCGAGCGGTCGAAGCGGCCTCGGCGGGCTTTCTCGACGCCTATCTCGGCGGCAGCATCGCGTCCGCGCGCGAGGCCGCGCGCACGCGGGAGAACAGCCCGCTGTGTGCGGTCTTCAGCGGGGGATACGAAGACCTGCGCCGTCTCCACGAAAATGGGACGGACGCCGGCGAGGTCGAGCCCGAGCTTCTCGAGGGTGCGGTTCAGCGGCTGGCCTGGGTGCAGACCGAGCAAGCACACCGGCTCGAGCGCGGGCTCTCCTTTCTGGCCACGACGGGCAGCGCCGCGCCCTTCATCGGACTGTTCGGAACCGTCGTGGGCATCATGAACGCGTTCGGGGAAATCGGCACCAGCGGTTCGGCCAGCATCGCGGTCGTGGCCCCCGGGATTGCCGAAGCCCTGTTCGCGACCGCGGCCGGGCTCTTCGCCGCGATTCCGGCCGTGATCGCCTATAACTACATGAGCGCCCGTCTGGGTCGGATCCTGGAGCAGACCGACTCCTTCCGGGGCGAGTACGCCGAGCGCATCCGGCGCCTCGCGCTCCGGGCCGCCTGAGGTTCAGATGCGGCGGCGTCCGCCGATGTCCGAGATCAACGTGACGCCGTTCGTCGATGTGATGCTGGTGCTTCTCGTCATCTTTATGGTCACGGCGCCGCTGATCCAGCAGGGGGTGCCGGTGGAGTTGCCCAAGACCAAGTCCGAGGGACTTCGCTCGCGCGAAGAGCCGCTGGTAATCGCGGTCGATGAAAGCGGGACGATTTTCGTGCAGCGGGCGACGGTGAAGCCCGAAGCCCTCGAGGAAAAGTTGATTGCGATCTTCGAAACACGTGGAAACAAAGAGGTATTTCTGCGTGCCGACGCGCGTGCCAGCTACGGCGCGGTGGCTCGGGTCCTGGCGGCCATGCAGCGCGCGGGGGCGGGCAAGATCGGAATGGTGACCGAGCCCCAGGCATGACCGGGCGACTCGGGATGCACGTGCCCCTGCGGGCGGATCCCGCCTTTCGCTGGCTTGTGGCCTGGAGCCTCGGGGCGCACCTCGGCCTCGGGATGGTGCTTACGCTCTCTCCTTCGGGGCGCGCGCTGATCCCGGCCCCGCACGCCGTGATGGTCGAACTGCTGACGGCGCTGCCCGGGGCGCCCGCGCATCGGCCGCGCCGCCAGGTGGTGGACGAGCCGGTGGTGATTCCGAAGCGCCCGAAGCCCGCGAAGCCGGTCTCCCCCAGGCCCGAAGCCAGGAAGCCGCCGCCGCTCACGGCCGCGCAACTGATCGCGAAGATCCGCAAAGAGATCCCGGCGGAAGCTGCCGGGCCGGGGACTTCCAATCCCGCCGCCCGGTCGGGCTTCGTGGACCCGCTGCTGGCGGCCTACCGTTCTCGCTTGCAGGCGCGGCTCAGAAGGAACTGGTCGGGGGCTCGGGCGTTTGCGGCTCAGCCTTCGTTGCTCGCGCGCTTCGAAGTCGAGATCAACCAGGCTGGCAAGCTGGTTGGGATCGCGCAGCGCGAGGGCTCGGGAAACCGCTACTTCGACGAGTCCGCCGAGCGCGCGATCTGGCGGGCGGCGCCGTTTCCGGCGCCGCCGCGGGGTGCGCTCACGCTGGACGTCAACTTTCGTCCCGGAGCCGTGTTCTGATGCCCGCCTGGCTCGCGGCGTTGTGGCTGCTGATTGCCGCCGCCTCGGCAGTCGCCGAGGACCGGCTGCAGGTCGACGTCGATCAGGGAGCGGGCCGCGCCTATCGGGTGGCGGTTCAACACTTCGAGCGTGGGCCCGGGGTCGACCCGGAGCTCGAGGAGCGTTTCCACCAGGCCCTGATTTCGGGGCTCGAGTACTCGGGCATCGCGGAGGCGGTTTCTCCCCGGGCGTTCCTCGGGCCGCTCGAGACCCGCGACTACGAGGACGCGAGCTTCCAGTGTGACGACTGGCGCGCGATCGGCGCCGATGCGCTGCTGCAGGGTCGGATCGAGTCTGCGGACGCGGGCCTCCGGATTCGGTTCCGGCTCTTCGACAGCGTCCGCTGCCTGCCGCTTGGAAAGCCCCACCGCTACCAGTCCGAGGCGGGCCCGAGCGACGCTGGCCGGATCGGCTACCTGGCCCGCCGCCTGGCGGATGAGGTCGTCCGCCGCTTCACCGGGCAGCGCGGGGTCTCATCGACCCAGATCGCGTTCGTGTCGGACCGGGGCGGCAATAAGGAGGTCTTCATCATGGGAGCCGACGGGAGCGCGCCGACGCGCGTCACCGGGAACGGGGACATCAACCTGTTTCCTTCCTGGTCTCCGGATGCGGACTCGCTGGCCTACACCTCCTACAAGAGCGGCAGGCCGGACGTCTGGCTGCTCTCGCGGGGCGCGCGCCGCAACGGGCCTCTGCTCGGTAGCCGGGATGCCAAGTACCGGGGGGTCTGGGCGCCTCGCAACGGCGACCTCGCGCTGGTGATGAGCCGGGAGGGAAATACCGACATTTACCTCGTCGGGGAGAACGGACGGGGTCTGCGGCGGGTGACGCGCGACCGCTCGATCGAGACCTCGCCGACCTGGTCGCCCGACGGCCTCAGACTGGCCTACGTCTCGGATCGGTCCGGTTCTCCTCAGCTCTACGTCCGGGACTTGGCCTCGGGGAAGTCGCGGCGGCTGACGTTCGAGGGCAGCTACAACGCGAGTCCCGCGTGGTCTCCGACCGGGGAGTGGATCGTCTACGCGGCCCGATCCGGGAGCAACTTCGATCTCTACCTGATCGACCCCGACAGCGGCTACACCCGGCCGCTCGTCTCTCATCCCCGCCAGGACGAGGAGCCTGCCTGGTCCCCGGACGGGAGGAAGGTGGCCTTCGTGTCATCGCGCCGGGGGCGCACGGATATCTACGTAGTCGACGTCGACGGGCGGAATCTGCGTCGCCTGACCGCCGACTTCGGCAACAGCAGCAACCCGGCCTGGGCCTCCTGGCTGGACTAGGATGTTCGGGTGTGCCGGGGTCATTGCATCCGGGGGCGGATCCGGCTAGAGAATCATGCGGCCGGCTCGTTTCGGGCCCGGCCTCCAGAGGAGTACAGGACCATGGGGCAGCGACTTCTTATGTGCCTGGCTTTGGTGGCCCTGGTTGGCTGCCAGACGGACGGGACCGGGAGTCCCTCCTCCAGTACGGGCTTTCCTGAGGAGAGTGCGAGCGGATCCTCAGAGATGCCGCCCGCGGCACGCAGCAGTTCGGAGCCGGACATGGATCTCCAGCTCGAGACCGTCTACTTCGCCTACGACCGCGCGAGTCTGGATGCAGGCGCGCGCGGTATCCTCCGTTCGAATGCGGAATATCTGAAGACGAACTCGGGCGCCACCGCGCGCATCGAGGGCAACTGCGACTCGCGAGGCTCGGCGGAATACAACCTGGCACTTGGGGAGCGTCGCGCGCTGGCGGCGAAACAATATCTGGTCGATCTCGGAGTGGATGCTTCGCGGCTATCGACGATCAGCTACGGCGAGGAACGGCCCGCGGTCCGCGGCCAGACGGAAGCGGCCTTTGCCAAGAACCGCCGCGACGATTTCCTTCCGACCGCCCGGTAGCCGCTGCCGATGACTGGGATCGGCAGAGCCGTCCGGATCTCGGCGAGCGCGGCCTTTGGGTGGCTGCTTTGTGCCTGCGTGACGGTGGCGGATTTCAGGGCCCTGGAGGGGGAGGTTGCGGCGCTCCAGTCACGGGGCGGTCAGGATGCTTCGGCTGACGCATCCCGGCTTGCCGACCTGGGCGCATCGCTCGATGCGCTGGAGCGAGAGGTCGCCGGACTCCGGGGTCTGCTCGAGGAGGCAGACCGGAACGCGACTCTGGCCCGCGAGGAACTGGCGGAGGTGCGCGAGTTCCTGGGAAGCGCACGGGAGACGCCGGCCGCTTTCGGGTCCGGCCCGGGACCTGCTCGGATGGCTCCGACGGCTCCGGGCGCCCGGGCGAGTGACGAACTCCGCGCCTATGAGGCGGCATTTCGCTTCTACCGCTCGGAGGACTACGAGACCGCTATTGACCGCTTCGAAAAGTTACTGCAAAACTACCCGGCTTCCGACTACGCGGACAACGCGTTGTTCTGGATGGGGGAGTGTTATCTGAAGCTCGACGATCACGAGCGGGCCGTCCTGACCTTCGAGGACGTGACCAAGCGTTACCCGAACGGGAACAAGGCGCCCGATGCGTTGTACCGGCAGGCGGTTGCGATTCTGGAGATCGGACGGCGGACCCAACAGGAAGGCAGGTACGCTGCGGCGGCGCGGGAGATCTTCGAGAAAATTGTTCGCGACTATCCTGAGTCCGATCGGGTTCCGGAAGCGCGGCGCCAACTGGAAAAGCTGAGTTCGTGAGAAAAACCGAGTTACGGAAGTTCGAGAAAGTGCTGAACGAGATGCGCGACGGGCTCGCCGAGAACGCCCAGCGTGCCGTCACGGGTGACATGCAACTCGATCCCGACGACTTCCCGGACGAGATCGATTCGGCTTCGTCCGACGCGAGTCTCGCCTTCATCGGGCGGCTCCGGGAGCGGGAGCGGGTACTGTTGCAAAAGATTGATCAGGCGCTGGTTCGAATCGAAGAGGGCGAGTACGGTCGCTGCAGCCTCTGCGAAGAGGAGATCGGAATCAAGCGGCTCCAGGCCAGGCCCGTCGCCATGCTCTGCATCGACTGTAAGAGTCAGCAGGAGAAGCTCGAGCGCTGAAGCGCCCATGTCGCTGGTACTTGGCATCGAATCGTCGTGCGATGACCTCGGGGCGGCGCTGGTGCGCGACGGCCGCGAGATCCTGTCTTCGATCGTGCACCGCCAGGACGAGGTACACGCGCCCTTCGGCGGTGTGGTCCCCGAACTGGCGAGCCGCGATCACGTCGAATTCGTCTGGGGAACGGTGGAACGTTCGCTCGAGCGGGCCGGCGTCGGTCTCGATCAGGTCGATGCGATTGGAGTCACGACGGGTCCGGGTCTGATCGGATCCCTGCTGGTCGGGCTCTGCTTTGCGAAGGCGCTCGCCTACCGGGCCGGGAGGCCCCTCGTCGGGGTCCATCATCTCGAGGGCCACATCGCATCCGCGCGGCTCGAAGAAGATCCGATCGCATTTCCATTTGTGGGGGCCGTGCTTTCCGGGGGCCACAGTGCGTTCTACCGAGTGGACAGCCTGGCCGAGATCGAGTTGCTGGGTCAGACCCGCGACGACGCAGCAGGGGAAGTGTTCGACAAGGTGGCGAAGCGGCTCGGCCTCGGTTACCCGGGGGGTCGGGAGGTCGACCGCGTCGCGGCCGAAGGGGGTGCCTCGGAGCGGGCTGCGATCCCGTTTCCGCGGCCGCTGCTGAATCACGGGCTCGACCTCTCCTTCTCGGGTCTCAAGACGGCCGTCGCGCTCGAAATCGCGCGTAGGGAGGGACCCGACGGCAAGCTGTCGGCTCGCGATCGGGTTCGGATCTGTGCGTCGTTCCAGGAGGCGGTGGGCGACGTAGTGATCGCGAAGTCGGAGCGGGCGCTGGGCGAAACCGGGCTGTCGCGGCTCGCGGTGGTGGGGGGGCTCGCGGCGAACCGCCGGCTCCGGGAGCGCATGGCCGGGTTCGCGGAGCGGGCGGGAGTATCCGTGCGCTTTCCGCCGGTCGCGCTCTGTACCGACAATGCGGCCATGATCGCGGCGGTAGCCGACGGTCTGTGGCGGGAGGGGCGCCGGGCGGATCTGCGTCTCGACGCGTTCTCGCGCGCGCCCCTCGGGGGTGAGAAATAGCCTCGATCCGCCGCTATCTCGCCGAGCGGGGTCTGGCGCCGTCTCGGGCGCGCGGCCAGAATTTTCTGCGCTCGGACCAGACGGCCGGGCGCATCGTGGCGGCCGCCGGGATCGAGCAGGCGGACGCGGTCGTCGAGATCGGCCCGGGCCTCGGCCGCCTCACCCGCGCGATCGCGGCGGTCGCGCGCCGGACTGTGGCCCTCGAGGTCGACCGGGGCCTGTTCCGGTTACTCGTCGACCTGGAACTCGGAGCAGGGGTCGAGCTGCGCCACCAGGACGTGATGAAAGCCGACCTGGGTGGCCTTGCCCGAGAACTGGGAGCGCCCGTGGTCCTGATTGGCAACCTGCCGTACCGCATCTCGGGACGCCTGCTCGGGAGCCTGCTCGGGCCCCGGACGCCGTTTCGCCGCTGGTGCTTCATGCTCCAGCGCGAGGTCGCGGACCGCGTGCTGGCGCAGCCCGGGACCCGGGCCTACGGACCGCTCGCGGTCTGGACCGGCATCTGGGCCGAAGCGCGGCGCGTGCTGTCCCTCTCCCCCGAAGACTTCGACCCGAAACCGCGGGTGCACTCGAGCTTCGTGCTCTTCGATCCCGCGCCCAGCCCGCCAGAGGTGACGTCTCCGCCCGCGCTGCGCGAGCTCGTCCGGTGTGCGTTTCAGCACCGCCGGAAGACCCTGCGAGCGGCCCTCAGGGGGCGAATTCCGGGGGCCGAGCGCGCCCTGGAGCGGACGCGGATCGACCCCGGAAGCCGCCCCGAAGCCCTGTCCCCGGATGATTTCGTGAGCCTTGCGAACGCGGTTTCGGAGGCTGGCAGGGTCGGTTGAAGCTGCCTCGGACGCGGATTCCGGGGGGACTGCGCGCCCACGTGTGCTGGATGGGAGCGGCCGTCGGGTACGGGTTGACACCCCCTGCGGCTTCCGCATAGGCTCCAGCGGGTCATAGGAGCAGCAGAAGCCGCCTGAAGCTTGGATCCCGCGAGGGACCGAGACCGAACGGCCGCCCTGTCTCTCGCGCTGCGCACACGCGCTCGCGACGCAGAAGCGTCGATCGGACCGGTCGGGATGATCGGTAGGCCGGAGGGCCGGTCGGCTCTGCGGATCGCGAGGAGAGAATTCGATGCGAGAGGTCAGGGTCACGGTGCCCGCGCTGGCGAAGCTCAAGCGCGCAGGCCGGAAAATCGCAATGCTCACGGCCTACGACTATCCGTTTGCGCGGATTCTCGACGAAGCCGGGATAGACGTGCTGCTGGTGGGCGACAGTCTCGGAACCTGCGTGCAGGGGCGCGAAACCACGCTGCCCGTCTTGCTGGACGAGATCGTCTATCACTGTGGGATGGTGTCGCGCGCCGCGCGTCGGGCGTTGGTCGTGGGCGACATGCCCTTCGGGAGCTACCACCGCTCGCTGGAGGCGGCACGCGACAGCGCCTGCCAGTTGGTCAAGGAGGGGGGCGCGCACAGCGTGAAACTCGAAGGCGGTGAGCGCATGGCCGACCGGATCGAGGCGATCGTGCGGCTCGACATCCCGGTGATGGGCCACGTGGGCCTCACGCCTCAATCGGTCCACCGGATGGGCGGCTACCGCGTACAGGGCCGCGGCCCGTGCTCGCGCGAGCAGGTGTTCCGCGACGCGCGGGCGGTTCAGGAAGCGGGCGCATTTTCGGTGGTGCTGGAGGGCGTTCCGGCCGAACTCGGGACCGAGATCACCCAGGAGCTGCGGATCCCCACGATCGGGATCGGCGCGGGCCCGAACTGCGACGGCCAGGTGCTGGTGATGCACGATCTGCTGGGGCTCGGCGAGGATCCGCCCCCCCGCTTTGCGCGCCAGTACCTGTCGCTCAGCGAGGTCGTCGGAAGGGCGGTCCGGATGTACGCGGAAGACGTTCGCGAGAGCAAGTTTCCGGCGGATCATGAGTCCTACTGAGCCGCGCCGCCTGACCGGCATTCGGGAACTGCAGTGCTGGGCGGACGCGGAACGCGCCGCCCGGCGCCGGATTGCGCTGGTCCCGACCATGGGAGCGCTGCACGAGGGGCATCTGGCTCTGGTACATGCGGCGGGTGCGTGGGCCGATCGCGTGGTGGTGAGCGTCTTCGTCAACCCCACCCAGTTCGGTCCGGATGAAGACTTCGAGCGCTATCCGCGCGACCTCGAACGGGATTGCGAGTTGCTCGGCGAGGCGGGCGCCGACCTGGTGTTTGCGCCTACCGTCGACGAGATCTACCCCCCGGGTGACGTCACGCGCGTCGAGGTCCAGCGTCTGTCCCGCGGGCTCTGCGGGGCCAGTCGACCCGGTCACTTTCTCGGCGTGACCACTGTGGTCGCGCGGCTCTTGCTGGCCGCGAAGCCGCACGTGGCCGTCTTCGGGATGAAGGACTACCAGCAACTCGCCGTGATTCGCCGTATGGAGCGCGATCTGCACTTCGGCGTCGAGATCGTCGGGGTTCCGATCGTCCGCGAGCCGGACGGGATCGCCATGAGTTCTCGCAACACGTATCTGAGCCCGGTCGAACGCAGGCAGGCGCGGGCGCTCTACGCCGGACTCTGCGAGGCGCGCGCGCGCTTCGAGTCCGGGGAGCGGCGTGCGGGCGCGCTCATCGAGGCGGTCCGCCTGCGCGTTGGCAAGGAGCCGCTGGCCGAGATCGACTACATCGAGCTGTGCGCGACGGATGACCTCGAACCCGTCGAGTCCGTCGAGGGTCAGGCCCTGCTGGCGCTGGCGGTGCGTTTTGGGGAGACCCGGCTGATCGACAACCTGATCCTCGAGGAAGGCTGATGCTGGTTACGCTGCTCAAGTCGAAAATCCACCGTGCGACCGTGACCCAGGCGAATCTCGACTACGACGGGTCGATCACGATCGACCGCGATCTGATGGACGCGGCCGACCTGCTCGATCACGAGCGGGTCGAGCTCTACGACATCACGAACGGTGCGCGTCTGCAGACCTACGTGATTCCGGGAGCCCGCGCTTCCGGGACGATCGGCATCAACGGCGCGGCCGCTCACCTGGTGAAGCCTCACGATTTGGTCATCGTCGCAAGCTACGTACAGATGGATACGGACGCGGCCCGCAGGCACAAGCCCAGGATCTGCCTCGTCGACTCGTCCAATCGCCTCCGCTAGGCTTCCTGCCGGTTCCGCTCTGGCCCCGCAGGGCTCCGGGCGGCGAGCAGGAGGACGGCGTCGTGTGGAGACCGACCTGGCGGGGCATGGCCGAGAGGCTGCGCCGGGATTTCGTTGCCGGGCTGCTGGTCTTCGTCCCGGTCGGGTTCACGATCATCGGGGTCTGGTGGATCATCGACCAGCTCGATCGGCTGGTCTTGCCCCGAATCTTCTCCGCGCTGGGCCTGGAAGGCGGTCAGCCGTTCTTGCTGGGGACCCTGGTCACGCTGCTTCTGATTCTGAGCGCCGGTGCGCTCACCCGGAGCTTCATCGGGCGCGGCGCGCTCGGCTTCTGGGAACGCATCGTGGAACGGATTCCGGTGGCCCGCAGTCTCTACTCGGTCGTGAAGCAGTTCATGCAAGCGACGATGGGTGAGGGGACGCGGAACTTCCGGCGCGTGGTGCTGATCGAGTATCCGCGACGGGGCATCTATTGCTACGCGTTCGTGACCGGGTCCGTGGATCAAGGCTTCCCGGGGCAACAGGGTCCGCTCACGAAGGTCTTCGTTCCGAGCACCCCGAATCCGACCACCGGCTATTACCTGCTGCTTCCGAATCGCGAGATCCGGGAGACCGGACTGACGATCGAAGAAGCATTTAAGCTGATCATTTCGGCCGGAATCGCGAGCCCGGGCGGCGAATTGCCCGTGGCCACAGCCGCGGAGGGTACGGCCGCCGGCGAGCGTGCCTCGGGGCGGTGAAGGAGCCCAAACCCGATCCGGCCATCCGGACCATCTGCAAGAATCGCCGTGCGCGTTATCGCTACCGCATTGAAGAGACGGTGGAGGCAGGTCTGGTGCTCGTGGGACCCGAGGTCAAGTCGCTCCGGGCCGGCAAGGCGAACCTCGTCGACAGCTACGCGCGCATCCAGGGCGGCGAGATCTTTCTGATGAAGGCGCACATCGCCCCCTACGAGCAGGCCAACCGCGAAAATCCAGATCCGACTCGCGAGCGCAAGCTCTTGCTTCACCATCGCGAGATTCATCGGCTTCACGGAAAAGTCCGGGAGCGTGGCTACACGCTGATCCCGCTCGAGATGTATTTTCGAGACGGCCGTGCGAAGGTCGAACTCGGCCTGGCGCGCGGAAAGCGCACACACGACAAACGCGAGGCGATCGCCAAGCGGGATAGCGAGCGAAGGCTGCAGCTGATTCGAAAGCGCAGGAGCAGGGAGCGGTGACCCCGGTGGGGCGGCGCTTCGGGGGACTTGCGGCGACGCTGCTGCTGCTCTCCTGTGTGCAGGGACCCGGCCCCTACACGCACTCGCGCTACGACTACGCCTCGTTCCGGGCCTGGATCGGCGCTTTGCCGGAACCGAACTATCTGCCCTGGGTTGCGCACCGTGAGCGGCTTGCAGGTGGAGCCGGCGCGCTCGTGATCTGCCGCTGGCCGGATTCCGCGTTTCCGCTGCGCTACCACGTGGTTCCACCCGTGATCCCGGATGCGCGCCAGAACGAATTTCATCCGCGGGACCCGCTCGAGTACGTCGCGTCCGTTCACCAAGCATTCACGGAGTGGCAGGACGTGATCGGACGCCCGGTGCGCTTCGTCCCGGTCGATGATCCCGCCGCTGCGTCGGTCGTGGTGAGGATCGAGGCGCCCCTCGTCGAAGAGGGGAGCGCGCACCTTTTCGAGGGCGTGCGCGTACTCGGCCTCGGCATGCTGCCGGGCGAAGAGGAGCGCTGTTCCGTGACGGGCGAGGGCGAGACGCCGGGCGTCGTCGAGATCTCCTACGCGCCGCCCGAGATCTTGCTGTTCGTGACCGACCCGCAGGGACTGCTGACGCCGCGCCAGGTACGCCGCGTGGCCATGCATGAGATCGGCCACCTGCTCGGAGCCTCGGGCCAGCACAGTCCGCTCCGCGGAGACCTAATGTTTCCGATCGCCGAGGACAGTCGCGTCGAGAACCTGTCTGAGCACGACGTGAACAGCTTCCGGGCCCTCTACCGGATTCCGCCGGGAACGGTCTATGCGCGGGTCGGGATCCCCCGAGCGACTCCGATGCCCGAGGCACGTCGTGCGCCGCCTCGGCTCGGGCACGCGCGCGCACACGAGCAGTTTCCGATCGAGTTGCGCTTTCCGGTCGAGTGGCAGGTACTCCGCACCCCGCGCGGCTGGATCGCAGTGGACGGGCTGTTCTGGGACAACGACGCCTCGATCCAGGTGATGGCGCTCCGCGGTTCCTTCGACTCCTACCTCGGGCCCCGGGGCCGCGCCCTCCTGATGCGCGGAGAACTGGTCTCGAGCGAGCAACTCGAGGTGGATGGGCGCAGGAGTGCCCGAATCGTCTCGCGCACGCGAAACGCCGTCGAGGAAATCACCCTGATGGAGTGGGATCCCGGCTGGGTGCTAGTCGTGATCGGCGAGACAGCCGATGAGAACTATGAGGTCTACAAGCCCTGGTTCCGGTTCACGGTGCTCTCGATCGACCGGCCCGAGGACGCGCCCGACCGCGGGACGCGGGCTGACCGGGAAGGCCGCTAGGACTCCGGTTCGTCCGGGAGCCTGAAGAGCCAGCGGCGCGCGGGTGCTGCGGCCAGCACTGCCAGTGCCGCGATCCCGAGGACCAATGCGAATCGGATCCAGTCGAGCTCGAAGACCGCATCACCGAGCGAGCTGTAGACGATCGTGCGCGGCAACAGTCCGATCGTGCTCGCAATCAAAAACGGAACCGGGCGCATGCTGGTGAGCCCGGCGCCCAGGAATGCGGGCGTGAGCGGTGTGGCCGGGTAGGCGCAGTAGGCCCCGAGCAAGACCGGACCCCGCGCTGCCTGGTAGCGGTCGATGTGCGCGAAGGGTCCAGGGAACCAGCGCACGAGCGCGTCCCGGCCCAGATTGCGTGCGACGAAGAAGGTCAGTCCCGCGCCGATGGCCCCGCCGATCGTGCCCCACACGGCTCCCCAGACCGCGCCGAACAGTAGGCCGCCGGCCGCGAGCACGACGAAAGAGGGCAGCAGGAGCAGGAAGCGAAACGCCACCATTGCGGAGAAGATCAGCGGGGCGGCGATGCCGAACTCGCCGATTTGCTCGCGGATCATTTCGGGTTCCAGGGTCATGCCGCTCGCGAAGTAGAGCCAGTAGAATCCGGCAAAACCGGCTGCGAGCAGGCCGAGCGCTGCGACGCGGGAGAGCGTTTTTCGGATTCGTTCGGATCTGTCTGGATCTGCTCCGCGACTCACGCGTTCCGGTCTCCGACGCGAAGCAGGAAACCCTTCAGGTACTCGCCCTGGGGATGGTTGAGATCGACCGGGTGATCGGGCGGGGCCCCGAGTGCTTCGAGCACCTGGATGCGGATTCCCGCCTGCGCGGCGGCGGTGAAGATCGTCTGCCGGAAGCGGGCTGCGTCCACGTGGTGGGAGCAGCAGAAGGTGAGTACCTGTCCCCCCGGGGCGACCCGGGCGAACGCCCGCTGGTGTAATTCCTGATAGGCGCGGCACGCGGCGCCCGCATCCCGCTTCCGTTTTGCGAAGGGGGGCGGATCGATCGCGACCAGGTCGTAGTGTCGCCTGTCCTCTCGCAGGAACGCGCCCACGTCTCCGTCGATCCGCTCGGCCTCGGGAGCGTTGCGCGCGAGCAGGTCACCGGCCGGCTTGGACGACTCGACACAGACCGCCACGCGGGCGCCTCCAGCCAGCGCGGCGGTCGCGAAGCCCCCGCTGTAGGCGTACAGATCCAGAACCCGGGCGCCTTCCGCGAGGCGCTCGAAACGGTCGCGCGAGTCGCGCTGGTCCAGGTAGAAGCCGGTCTTCTGGCCGCGCCGCAGGTCGACCTGGTAACGGCGTCCGCGTTCCTGGATCTCGATCGGCTCCTCGGGGACGGAACCGCCCAGGCTCCGGTTCGTGCCGTCCTCGCGTGTGGGCCCCCGGAGCCACGCCCCGTCGAGTTCGCGGGTCTCGAGCAGCGCGCGCGCAGTCCGCTCCGCACGCCGAGCCATGGCCGCGGTCGCGGGTCGGATCGCGATCCAGCGCGCGTAGCGGTCGACGGTGAGCCCGGGCAGGCCGTCGGCCTCGGCGTGGACCCAGCGCACGGCATCGGTCCCGGCGAGCAGGGGATGCTCCTCGCGCCAGGCGAGCGCGGCCAACAGTCGCTCCTCGAACCAGGTCTCTTCGGGATCGGGCGCCGCATCTCCAAAATGTGTCAGCCGCACGCGAATCTGAGAGTCGGGATCGAAGTCTCCGTGCGCGAGTAGTCGCCCATCGGCCGTGAGCACCCGGACCTGCCCCCCGGGCTCCGGGTTGCCGTCCACCCGTTCGATGCTGCCCGAGAGCAGCCAGGGGTGGCGTAGACGAACCGAGCGCTCTCGCGCTTGCCGTAGGATCACGCTCGCCAGTGGGATGCTCACTTCGTGCTCGCGCAGGCAATCTACCAGATGGCGGCAGAACGCCCGCTGGCCTTCAGCTCAGCGCTTGACTCGCCGACCCGGATCTCTAGAGTGGGGGGGAAAGGGGGCGATCGGTTTCGACGGGTGGTGGACGTTCGTTGTTGCGTGTCGAGGTGCCGTGTCCTCGTGAATCCCGCGGTAAGGCAAATTCAATTGCCGATAATAATCTCGCTCTCGCTGCCTAGATAACGCAGCGAGCGTTCCCCGGTCCGACGCCTGCTGAGGCCGGGGGGCGTCAACTCAGCAGGCTGGCCCAAGCCGTCGTCGGTGCGGTGCGGGCGAGAAAGGTGCCGACTCGCGGCCGAAGAGCCGGGCTTCCGGAGCTCCCGGTCCGCTAAATTGATCCGGCAGCTACACACGTAGACGCAGCGGAAACAGCCCATTCGGACGCGGGTTCGATTCCCGCCGCCTCCACCATTTCCAAGCGGTCGCGGCGCCTTCCGGGCCCTCCCGGCCCGGGGGGTCTCGAGAGGCGGGAGCACCGAGCCATGCCGGAGCGGACGCAACTCAAGCTCGAAGCGATCGGTGCCAGCTTCGGTGCGATGGTGCGCGGTGTCGATCTACGAGAACTCGACGCGCGCGGCTTCGAGCGGCTCTACGAGGCTTGGCTCGAGTACGCACTGCTGATCTTTCCCGAGCAGCACCTGAGCGACCAGGAACAGGTCGCGTTCGCCCGGCGCTTTGGAAAGCTCGAGTTCGACCTGGCCCCGCTCAGCAACCTGCGTGCGGACGGCAGCCTGCGACCCGAGCATGGCGATGATGAGGTGGTGAAGATTCTCAAGGGCAACATGGGCTGGCACTGCGACAGCACCTATATGCCGGTCCAGGCCAAGGGAGCGGTCTTCACCGCGCGCATCGTCCCGAGTTCGGGCGGAGAGACGGGCTGGGCGGACATGCGGGCCGCTTACGAGGCCCTCGATGCGGAGACGCGGGAGAGGATTCAGCAGCTGTCGGCCTTTCACTCGCTGTACTACAGCCAGTCGAAGCTCGGTCACATCCCGAAGGCCGGCAGCCGCAGTCAGCCGGACGCCTACAGCGGGTATGGATTTCACGATCAGGGTCCGCCGCTGCGCCCGCTCGTGAAGGTCCACCCGGAGACCGGCCGCCCGTCGCTGCTGATCGGACGCCACGCCTACGGAATCCCGGGTCTGGCAGAGGCCGAGTCGGAGAAGCTGCTCCGGGAACTGGTCGAGTTCGCGTGTCAGCCGCCCCGCACCTATCACCACGCGTGGACGCCTGGCGACGCCGTCGTCTGGGACAACCGCTGCCTGCTGCACAGGGGGATCCCGTGGGACATGGCGGAGCCGCGCGTCATGGTTCACAGCCGGATCGCCGGAGACCGCGAGAGCGAATTCGCGCCTTCCCCCTGACCCGGGTGCAGGCTGAGCGCTGACGCGAGCTAGGAGACCTCGATGCGTTTTGGAATCAAGACGGCGCCCCAGCACACGAGCTTCGAGGAGATGCTCGCGGTCTGGCGCGCGGCCGACGGGATCGAGCTGTTCGAGTCGGCCTGGAACTTCGACCACTTCTATCCGCTCGTGGGCGACACCGACGGGCCCTGCCTCGAGGGCTGGGTCACGCTCACGGCGCTCGCGACCGCGACGAGCCGGATTCGGGTGGGCTGTATGGTGAACGGCACGCCCTACCGCCACCCGGCCGTGATCGCGAACATGGCCGCGAGCCTCGACATCATCTCGGGGGGGCGGCTCGATCTCGGCCTCGGGGCGGGCTGGAACCAGAAGGAGGCGGACGCCTACGGCATCGACCTGCTCCCGATGCGCGCGCGCATGGACAAGTTCGAAGAGGCGGTCGAGGTCGTGGTCTCGCTGCTCTCGCAGGAACGCAGCGACTTTTCAGGCAAGTACTTCCGGCTCGAGAATGCGCGCTGCGAGCCCAAGGGTCCCCAGCGTCCGCACCCGCCGATCGTGATCGGGGGCGGGGGCGAGAAGCGCACGCTCCGGATCGCGGCCCGCTTTGCCCGGCATTGGAACCTGCCGTTCGCGACGCCCGAGATTTTCAAGCACAAGAGCCAGGTGCTCGACGCGCACTGCGCCGATGTCGGGCGCGAGCCGGCCGAGATTCTGCGCTCGGTTCAGATCGCCGTGATGCCGGACCAAGATCCCGCCGAGGTCGCGGCCACGGCCGCGGCGCTCGGAGAGGTCGGCGTCGAGAAGCTGATCCTGACGCTGCGGACGCCCTACCGCGCGGACCGGGTCGAGCCGTTGGCGAAGGAGCTGGCGTCGCTGGCGTGAGGAGGCTTCAGTTCCGCTCCGGAGGCGGCAGGTTCGGGTAGGAACCGACTGTTCCTCCGCGGTCCATCACCAGGTTGGTCCCGTTGTAGACGGCGGCCTCGTCGTTTGCCAGGAACCATACGGCGTCGGCCACTTCCGAGGGTTCGAGTTGCGCGCGCCAGGGGTTTCCGGCGCCGACCGCGCCACCCCGGTTGCGGAGCGATTCGGTCAACTCGGGCGGGAGCGGGGTGCGGGTCGACATCTCGGTGTTGAGCCAGCTCGGCGTCACGCAGTAGACGCGGATGCCGAAGCGGCCGAGTTCGAGGGCCGCACTCTCGGTGAGCGAGATTACGGCCGCCTTGGTGGCGCCGTAGGGCGCCATGAAAGCGCCCGCAACGCCGCGCAGCGCGTGGATCGTAGACAGGTTGACGATCGCGCCTCCGCCAGCCTCGCGCATCGGGGCCACGACCGCGCGAATCCCCAGAAAGGTCCCGAGTTCGTTCGTGCGGAAACTCCGCAGGTAGTCGTCGGCCGTCGTGCGTTCGATCGTCTCCATCTGGAGCACGCCCGCGTTGTTCACGAGGACGTCCAGCCGCCCGAAGTGCTCCCGGAGTTCGCGCACCGCGGCGTCCCAGTCGCCGGGCTCGCCCACGTCGCAGCGCACGAAGTGGGCGTCGACCTGCTTTGCGAGCGCGCGTCCCCGCGCTTCGTCGACGTCGAGCAGGGCGACGTCGGACCCCTCCTCGCGGAAGCGTCGCACGATCGCCTCCCCGATCCCGCGGGCACCCCCGGTCACGACACACACCGGCCGATCCTTCTGACTCACGTCGGTTCCCCCGTGGCGTTGCGCTTACACTCGCGCGCTTCCGGAACGCGTTTGGGTCGTCGTACCCTCCCGTGTCGGAAAACTCAAGTGGCCCCGCGGGTAGTTGCGGAGCGGCGATCGCCGCTGGCGACGCATCGACTCCGAGATCCCGGGCTCCGAGCGGCCGGGATGTGGCTCAGCGCGCCCTGCCGACGCGGCGGCTCTGGGCCGCCATGAACTCGATCAGGGCTTCCGCGTCGGCGTCGTCGAGCCGCAGGTTCGGCATCGCGAGCTGGTTGTAGCGCTCGAAGAGTTCGCGAGCGATCGGGTCGCCCTCGGCCAGCATCTCGTCCGGCTCCTTGAGCCAGCGCACCAGCCAGGCGTGGTCTCGCAGTTTGGTCACGCCGTGAAGGTCTGGCCCAAGCGACTCGCCACCGCCGATCGTGTGACACGACGCGCAGCGGCTGCGATACAGGTACTCCCCGCGCGAGTACTTGGGCGCGTCGGGCACGTTCGCGTAGCTCCGGGCGTTGCTCCGCTGCAGCATGCCGTCGAAGAGCCCGTAGCCGATCAGGTTGGCCAGGCTCTTGGGGTTGTCGAACGGCGAACGCTTGATCCACTTCCCGGTGCGGTCGTTCCCGACGATGAAGCTGATGTTGTGATCGCCCGAGCCGTCCTGGATCTCGTCCAGGTAGAGGCCGAGCTTCTGACGCAGCAGCGTGATGTCGGCTTCCTCTCCGGTCAGGAAGACCCAGCCCGGCCCGATCTGGAACTTCTTCCGAAATTTCTTCAGGACCGCGGGCGTATCGTGCTCGGGGTCGATACTGATCGAGTACATGAAGACGTCGCGCCCGACCCGGTCGCCGAGTTCGTTGTAGACCTGCTTGAGCTTTGCGGTCTCGGCCGGACACGAGTCGGGGCAGCTCGTGTAGATGAAGTTGACGGCTACGACCCGGTTCTCGACCAGGTCGTCGTAGAAGCGGACGGACTCGCCCTCGTGCGTGATGAGCGGGATGTTCGGGAAGTAGCCCGCGCCCCGCGAGCCGGCCAGGGCCGGGCAGGCGCTCGCCTGGACCACGAACGCCGCGAGTAACAGCGCCGCGATTCGGTTCTTTCGCCGGAGACGCTTCGGGCTGGGCACTTTCATGGGTCTCATCCCGGCTAGCGTCGCCGTGCCCGGCGCCGGTCGCGTTCTGCCTTGCGCTGCGCCCGGCGTTCCTCCAGCCGTCTCACCTGTTCCGTTCGCTGCTCGGCACGCGCCCTGGTGCGTTCCGCCTGACTCGCGGCCAGGGTCATCGCCAGTTGTGATTGCTCCGCCGCGCGAATCCGCTCGGCCTCTTCCCGAGCTGGGCTTTGAGACGGCTGCCGGTGCGTGCCGGACGTGTCCTCCTGGGCCAGCCTGCGTGAGCGGGCGGCTGTGCGGAGGGCCTCGGCCTTGGCGTTCCGCCGGGCGGTCCTGGCGTCCCTGACTGCCTTGCGCATCGCGTTTCTCTGCGCTCGGAGCGTCGTGCGGGTGCTGGGGGGCGAAACCAGGTCCGGGGCGCTCGCGATCTCGGCCGGGTTCGTCCGGGAGTCGGGCCCTACGCTCGGGGGATCGGGGATCGGGGTCGACGCGACCGGCTCAGGCCGAACCGCATTCGCGTCCGAATCGAGATCCGAATCCGCGTCGTCGTTCTCGATTTCGTTCTCATCAGCGGGTTCCGGGATCGAAGCCACCGGGCTGAACGGCGGGACGGAGTCGAGCAGCCCGGCGGCCGCGGAGCTCTGGAGGAACTCTTCCTTGGCCTTCGGGTCGCCCACCACGCGGGAGCGGTTGCCGCTCGCGGTTGCGAGTTCGTAGCTCTCGGTATAGCTGCAGCCGTTCCATTGCGGCTGGGGCGTCAGGAAGGGTTTGAGCTGGCCCGGGTTCTCGATGTCCCAGCGCATGAGCATCGCGTGGTCTTCGTGCGAAGTATTGTGGCAGTGCTCCATGTAGGTGCCCGCGAACTCGCGGAAGCGAATCGCGACTGTGACCTCGCTGCCGCTGTCGTCCATGCGTCCGACGCGGTAGATGTCCTTGCGCGCCCACTTCTCCCATTCGGGGGGCGGCTTGCCGTCACGTGTGAGGATTCGGCCTTCCTCGAAGTGAATGTGGACGTTGTGGCTCCAGCCGCCGTTGCCCTCGAGGTGCCAGATTTCGAGATCACCGAGCCCTGGCGCGGCCGAGACTCGGTGCGGATCCATGCCGAGCATGCCACCGCTGCCGTCGTCCGTCTTGATGCCCCACGGGTTCTCTCCGCGCATCGCCAGCTGGCCTTCCTCGACGTTGTTCACCGATACGCCGCCCTGCTCGAACTCGAAGCTCCCCATCCGGTTGGGCGCGGGACTACCCTGCGTGTCGGTGAAGACCGCGTTCGTGATGGTTACCGGCTGTTTGTCAGTGGCGGCGCCGCGTCCGAACTTGAAGGTGCGGTGATGCGCGCGGGCAAGCTGCGTCGCGGGAAGCGCGGGCAGAGGGATCATCTTCTTCTTGCCCGGAACGTAGTCTGCGGGATCCAGACTCGGGTCGGAGTCGGCGTAGGCGTGTACCCGAAGCTCGAGGAACTTTCCGACGATCGTATCGCAGTTTCCGTCCCGCTCGTATTCCCCGGAGAGGACGTCAGCGAGCGGAACCGCGCGGTGTGGGCGCTTGCCGTTGTGGTGCTCGAGCAGGTTGACCATGTAGAGCCGGTCGTCGGGTTCGAGCTTGGCAGGATTGTGCTCGCTGAAGTCGACGATGATGTCGTAGCGCTCCGCGATTGACTGCGTCGGCAGGATGCCGTTGTGATCCTGGGTGTCTCCGTCCGCATCGAGGTCCATGCTGCCGTCGAAGGGCACGGCATGCTCGAGGATATTGCCGTCGTTGGCGATCAAGTGAAACGGCACCCGGTCGTAGGAGGTTCCCGGGTTCTCGCCCGAAAATTCCCCGCCGGCGTGATTCCGCTTTACCACCAGCGCGATCCGGAGAAAGCGCGATACGTGGGCATTCAGCATGCGGAATCGGTACCGGCGTGCGCGCACATCGAAGTAGGGGTCGTGGAGCCAGTTGATGGTCATCCGGTCGCCCAGAAACCCGTCGGTGTTGAAGGTCGCGAACCAGAGTTGGCCGCTTGTATCGTCGACCTCGGTTCCCTCGTACCTCTGCGTGTCCTGGCCCCAGGCCTTTCCAGCCAGTTCCAGGTTGATGTCGTAGTCCCGGTTCCCCCAACTGCTCTCCCCGAGCGCACATCCGCTCGGGAGCCTCAGGTTGACCCCGTCGTCGACGCACTCGTTGCCGCGGTCGATCGCGCTGTACATGTTGAACATCGCGGCGTTGCCCTTGTAGACGTTCTGTGCGGTGTAGTCGAGCATGTGGTCGTGGAACCAGTGCGAGCTCATGATCTCGCGCCAGTCCCCGAACACGTTGATGCGGCCGTCTTCGCAGCGCTTCTCGATGCGCTTCCAGCCACAGGCCGCCGGATCGTCGTAGGCGGACACTCCAAAGGCGCGCGTGGCGTTCTCCGAGAGCTTCTGCTGCCGCGTGCATGCCTTGCCGTTCCCGTCACTGAGCGGGGACGGATGCGAAATCACGAGCGACTCGCCTGGCTGACACGGGGTCGACGCACGCGGATCGCTGGCGTCGGTATTGTCGACCTGGTTTCCGTCGAGCGGATCGTGCGCGGCCAGGATCATCGGCCAGTGGTAGTCGTAGTGCTGGCCCGGGAGGAAGAACGCCTGAGTGTAGCCGTCGCTCTCAGCCGGGTTGTGGCCGTTGTGCTCGTGAGTGGTGATGAAGTGGTTGCCGAAGCCGCGGTTGGCGTCGAAGCGGATCGGGAGCGCGTTGTGGTTCCGAAACAGGACGCCCTCGCTGTAGCGTGCCTTGAGCAGCTTTGGCGGAAAGGTGCCGTCGAAGGTCCAGAGTGCCTGATGGTCCTGGACCGGAATGTTCGGGTGGAACCGGACTTCAATCCCGGCCGTCGTGCCGTCGAACCTTCCGCTGCAGCGACTGGTCGCGGCGTCCCACTTGCAGATCCGGTCCGCCGGGTTGGTCAGAGGATTCGCCCGGGCCTCGCAGGCCGCCTGCTCGCTCAGGCTGGAACAGACCTTCGCTGCAACACCGTGCACGGGGTTGTGGTAGAGGCCACCGGGCGCGAACTCGCCTTTGTTGTAGCGGTGGCTCTGGGAGGAATCGCGCAGACCGCTGTTGGTGCGTGCACCCGACACGACCGTCTCGGCGTACACCGGGGGGAAGAACTCGTCCCAGCGCTGGTGCCCGTACTGCGGTCCCTCGGGGCGGCCGTCGCAGTAGCTGCTGATCCCGCCTGGCTCCATCGGGAAAAGCTTTCCCGTGTGTGTGTTCTCGATGCACTCTTCCCAGTCGTTGGTGCGCGATTGGAAGATTCCCTCGGACTCGGACTCCTCGGCCGGATAGGGGTGGATGCGTTGAGTCAACAAATCGTCGAGCGCCGCGCCGTTCACGCTGCAGCTCGCGCAGTCGTTTCCATCAGCGTCGTGGGGATCCGGCAGCTTCAGGGGGCAGGCCTCGCAGGGCTCCGCGTTGCTCTCGCCGTGAACGCTGCTGCGGCTCGGACAGCAGGAACCCGCGAGCGGGTCGTGATCCGTGGGCTGGGGCAGCGGACTCGTGCCGAACTCCTCGAGGCGCATCAACTGCTGGCTGAACGGCGTCGCGCCGAAGAGCGGGCTGTGGGCGCCATCGGTGGGGACGTTGCAGGCTCCGCCGAAGTTCTGGTTTCCGCGGAGTCCCGCGCTGAGCGCCGGGTTTGCGGCACTCACCGGGCTGTCGCTCGGGTCGGGATCGGCTGCTGCCGGCTGCGGGAGGGCCGCGAGCAGGCTGCAGGCCAGGGCGAGCGCGAGGCCGAAGCCCGTGACGCGAGTTCCCGCCGGGAGCCGGAGTGCTGCGGGGCGGGACCGCGATGGGTCGTGCTCGTGGGCTGGGTTCGGGAGCAGCTCCAGCGCCCTGCGCCAACTTCTGTCTCTTGGTTCCCTGGTCATCTGGCTCTCCGGATCCACGCCTGTGCGGAACTATTTTAGGGGCATGTGGCTAAAATAGAACAGTTTGTTGGGCTCACTATATGGCCAAATAAACACTATTGTCAATAGATTCGTGTCTTTTTGGCAACACATCGTTCACCGAAGGGAGAGCTGAAGGGTGCCGGGCGGGACGAATTCGAGCTTGATCGGGCCCTAGAACTCGTGTCGGTTCAGCGGGATCTGCAGGGCGTTGCCGCTTGGAGGCGACCCGGTCGGGGGCCTGGAAGCGCGGCGTCGATTCCGAGAACGGGGTTGCGCCCTGGTTCTCAGGGGCGCGCGCTAGGGCGCGCGCGGAACTTCGGAGGTCTAGAGGCCCCTGGGGAGTGGGGAGGCCTCCCGGGCCGCGCACCGGGTGCGCGGGCAGATTCCTCCCGGCGCTCGGTCGGGCGGAGCCCGGGCGCGGTGCGCGCCGATCGGAATTCGACCTGGGCGGGTCTCAGTCCGCCTGTCTGACGCCGCGGCTCTGGGCCGCCATGTACGCGATCAGGGCGGCCGCATCGGCATCGTCCAGCCGAAGATTTGGCATCGCGAGCTCGTTGTACCGAGCGAACTGGTCACGCGCGATCGGATCACCCTCCGCCAGCATCTTGTCCGGCTCTTTGAGCCAGCGCATGAGCCACGCGTGCTCTCGCTGCTCGGTCACGCCCAGAAGATCCGGCCCGAGTGAATCACCAGCGCCAATGGTGTGACAGGAGGTGCAGCGGCTGCGGTACAGGTACTCCCCACGCGAGAATTTCGGCACATCGGGAACCTCCGAATAGCTCCGCACGTTCTCCCGGGGGGTGATCCCACCGAAGAGGTCGTGGCCGATCAGAGTGGCCAGGCTCGTGGGGTCGTCGAAGGGCGAGCGCGTGATCCACTTGCCCGTACGTTCGTTTCCAACGATCAAGCTGAGGTTGTGGTCTCCCGATCCGTCCTGGATCTCCTCCATGTAAAGGCCGAGCTTCCTGCGCAGCAGCGTGATGTCCTCTTCCTTGCCGGTGAGGAAGACCCAGCCCGGTCCGATCCGGAACTTTGTTGCGAACTTCTTCAGCACCGCAGGCGTATCGTGCTCGGGGTCGATGCTGATGGAGTACATGAAGACGTCGCGACCGACGCGGTCCCCCAGAATCTGATAGACCTGCCTGAGCTTGGCGGTCTCGGCGGGACAGGAGTCCGGACAACTCGTGTAGATGAAATTGATCGCCACCACCTTGTCCTTGATCAGATCCTCGTAGAAATAGACCTGCTCTCCGTCGTGGGTGGTCAGGGGGACGTTGGGGAAGTAGCGGCTGCCGTACGGACCCCCGGAGGCAGTGTGTCTGCCTCCGAAGGCCAGCACCAGCAGTGCCGCGAGGATCAGCGCCCGGGTCCAGAGTCGGAATTTGTTAGAGCGGATGAGACTCAACGCTTGCTCCGGCCCTTCCCGCGGTTCTTGTCTTTCTCTTCTTTCTTTTCTTTCTTTTCTTTCTTTTCTTTCTTTGCTTTCTTTTCTTTCTTTGCTCTCTTCTTGCGCTGTTTGTCTGGCTTCGCGAGCTTCACTGGCTTGTCTGGCTCGGTCTTTGTCTCGACGCTCGTTTCAGGTGTAGGTGTCACGGGTGTGGCACTTGTGTCGTCCATATCCGGGGCGCCGCCGGGGCCGAGGAGTTCGGAAGCCGACCACCTCTTGAATGTGTCCTCCTTGGCCTTCGGGTCGCCTACGACCGAGGAGCGCTGGCTGGCCGTCGGGATCTCGTAGCTTTCGTTGTATGCGCAACCGTTCCAGCTTGGCTCCGGGGTGATGAAGGGCTTGAGCTGCCCTGGGTTCTCGATGTCCCAGCGCAGCAACATCGCGTGGTCCTCGTGCTGGGTGTTGTGGCAGTGCTCCATGTAAGTCCCGCCGAACTCCCGGAAGCGGATCGCGAACATGACCTCGCTGGTGCTGTCGTCCATGCGGCCGATTCGGTAGACGTCCTTACGAGCCCACTTCTCCCACTCGGGCGGTGGCTCGCCGCCGCGTTTGAGGATCCGGCCCTCCTCGAAGTGGACGTGCACTGGATGGCTCCAGCCTTGACCGCCGTTCTTGAGATTCCAGATCTCGAGGTCTCCAAGTTTCGGCGCGGCCGAGAGCCGGCGTGGGTCCATTTGGAGCATGCCGGCAGATCCGTCATCCGTCTTGATGCCCCAGGGAAGGTCGGCATGAACGGGGAGTTGGTCGATCTCGTCGTGGTTGACCGACTCCTCGGGCGCCTCGGTGAATTTGAATTGCCCGACGTTGCTGGGTGCTTCACTATCGGTGAAAGTCGCCTTGGTGATCGTCACTGGCTGTTTGTCGCTGGCGGCGCCGCGCCCGAAGATGAACGTGCGGTGATGCGCGGTTTTGAGTTCCTCTTCGGTCATGGCAGGCAGCGGGATCATCTGTTTCTTTCCGGAAACGTACTCTCGAGGATCCATGCTCGGATCGGTGCCTTCGTATTCGTGCACTCGGAGCTCGAGGAACTTTCCGACGATCGGGTCGCAGTTTCCGTTCAGTTCGTAGGTACCGGAGAGAACCTCGGCGAGTGTCATCATCTCGTGAGGGCGCCTCCCGTTGCGGTGTTCGAGCAGGTTGACCATGTAGAGCTTGTCGCCGACCTTGATGCCTGCGGGATTGTCCTTGCTGAAGTCGATGATGATGTCGTAGCGCTCTGCGATCGCGTGGGTCGGCATGACCGCGAAGTGGTCCTCTGTATCGCCGTTGGCGTTGAGATCCATCGTCCCGTCGAAGGGAACGGCGTGTTCCATGATGTTGCCGTCGTTGGCGATCATGTAGAACGGCACCCGGTCGTAGGAGGTGTTCCCGTCCTCTCCAGGAATCTCGCCCTTCGGATCGCCTTTGGTGTGATCCCGCTGTACCACCAGGGCGTTTCGCAGGTAGCGAGACACGTGGCCATTCAGCATGCGGAAGCGGTACCTGCGTGCGCGCACGTCGAGATACGGGTCGTTCAGCCAGTTGACCATCATCTTGTCGCCCAGGAAGCCATCCGTGTTGAAGGTGGCAAACCAGAGTTGGCCTTGGATCTCGTCCTCAACCGGGTCCTCGCCGTAGGGGTTTCCGGGCGCGGTGGTTCCGATGTAGCGCTGGGTATCCTGGCCCCAGGCCTTTCCGGAAAGCAGCAGGTTGATGTCGTAGTCACGGTTGCCCCAGCGCTGATCACATCCGCTCGGGAATTGCAGGCTCACGCCGTCAGAGATGCACTCGTTGCCCGAATCCACGGCGCTGTACATGTTGAACATCGCCGCGTTGCCGCCGTAGACGTTCTGGGCGGTGAAATCGAGCATGTGGTCGTGGAACCAGTGCGTACTCATCGTTTCGCGCCAGTCGCCCGGGATGTTTCTGCGGCCCTCGGCAGGGCAGGTTTCTTCCACGCGCCGCCAGCCACAGGCATCTTCATCGCTGTAGGACCCTGACGTGGTGGCGTAGGTCTGGCTGCCAGCGACCTTCGAACGAGTTGGATTCTCGGCCAGTTTGTCTCCGCGGCTACACTCGTTGTTGTTCCCGTCCACCACGGGCGACGGGTAGCTAATGACGAGATGCTCTCCGGGCGTACAGGGGGTCCCGGCGCGCGGGTCGGTCGCGAGGGGATTGTTGATGTGGCCGCCGGGGTCGTGTCCGGCCAGCAGCATCGGCCAGGCGTAGTCGTAGAGCTGACCCGGAAGGAAAAAGGACTGGGCGTAGCCGTCGCTCTCGGCGCCCTGATGGCCGTTGTGGCGGTGGGTGGTGATGAAGTGGTTCTTGAAGCCGCGGTTGGCCTCGAACTTGATCGGAAGCGCGTTGTGGTGCCGGAACAGTACGCCCTCGTTGTAGCGCGCCATGAGCAGCTTCGGCGGAAAGGTTCCGTCGAAGGCCCAGAGTGCCTGGTGGTCCTGTACGGGCATGTTCGGGTGAAATTTGACGTCGATCCCCCTGGTCGTGGCATCGAACTTTCCGCTACAGGTGGCACCGTCCCACGTGCAGAGGCGATCACCCTTGTTGGTCTTCGGATTGACCACGGCCTCGCACGCGATCTCATCTTTTCCGACGCAGACCCGGGCGGTGATGCCATGGACCGTATTGTGGTAGAGGCCGTCCGACCCAAACTCGCCGCCTTCGTACGCATGCGTCTGCCGGTCATCCCGCATTCCGCCATTCGTGCGCGCGCCGGCTTGCGCGGTTTGTGTCCAGACCGAAGGGAAGAACTCCTCCCAGCGCTGGTGTCCGTATTGCGGACCCGCCGGTCGCCCGTCACAGAAGCTCGGTAGACCGCCTGCGGTGATCGGCGTCAGCGGGCCCGTATGGGTCTCCTCGATGCATGCCTGCCACGGGTTTGTCGGCGACTGGCCTATACCCGTGTCCGCGCAATCCTTCTGCGGGTATGGATGGAGCCTCTGGGCCAGCAGCGCGTCGATGTCGGCGCTTTTCGGCTTCCCATAGGCGCTGAAGGTTTCGCCGTCCGGCGCGTAGGGGGGCGGCAGGCCGAGGGGGCACTCTACACAAGGCTCGGCGTTACTCTTGCCACGCACGCTGCTCCGGCTCGGACAGCATGATCCCGCGAACGGATCGCCGTTTGTCGGCTGGGCGAGCGTCTGTGTGCCGAACTCCTCGAAGCGCAGCATCATCTGTGTGAACTTCTCGGCACCGAAGCTCGGGCTCAAGCTGCCGTCGGTCGGGACGTTGCACCTGCCGCGGGCCTCGCCCCCTCGGAGTCCAGCCGTGAGTGCCGGGTTGTCGGGATCGACCGGGCTGCTGGCGTGCACCGCGGGAGCCGCCAAACTGAATCCCAGGCCGAGTCCGCCGCCCAGGACCATGATTCGGGCCAGGTTGCGCGGTCCAATCCAGGCTCGAGCTCGGGCGGACCCCGGAGCGGAAGCCCGCGGGGCGCGAGAGCCGCTTGTGCTCGGATGTACGCGTATTGCCTCGTGCTGCATCAGTTCAGCCTCCCAGTTCAGTAGGCGAGGGAATGCACCGAATCCGTTGTGCGTCTCTGGGACGACTCTCCAGGTGCTGCGCCGACTGCGACACCGCCGAAGCGATCTTCGGAAATACCGGAATATGTTAGTTCTCAAAATCTTCAACAAGTAGGTAACTTGTACGCATCTAATCGGAAATAGTCAAGCTTTCAAAATGTTGATTCATATAATCTATATGTGTAAAATAGTATCAGCGTGTGACGAACTCGCATGCCCCGCGCAGCATGGACGCAGAAGCGGCTGCAAGTATCCGAAACGGTCTAAAGCTCGGGGCTCCTGATCCCATCTGAGGGCGTATGCTGTCTGCGAAGCAGCGCTCGCTGGGACCCGGTCGGGGCCGTGTGCGTTTCTTACACAGAGGGAGAGCCCGCGTGAAGCAAACGCTTCGCTTTTATTCACGGCCGGACTGTCCGCTGTGTGACAAGGGGCTCCCGGCGGTGCGGCGGTTGGCGCGCCGCCACGGCCTGGAACTCGAGAAGGTGAACATCGCGTCGGATCCCGGGCTCGAAGCCCGGCATGGTCGACGTATTCCGGTCGTCGAGGTCGCGGGCCGCACGCTCGGCTGGGGCCTGCTTTCGGAACGCGCGCTCGAACGCGAACTTGCCCGCTGGTGTGGGGAAGCTGGCTAGAATCGGGTCCCGGACCGCGGGCGCGCAACCCATGGATCTCCCGCGCCCGGCGCCCGTTCGGGGTTGCCGAATTCGCATCCACGAAAATCTGGAGGAATCGAAACATGAGACCTGGTCGAAGCCTGCTCTCGGCGTTCGGCGCGGCCGGCCTGGCCCTGGCTATGTGGACGCTCGCACCCGATGGCGCACTCGCGGATCGCGGCGCGCAGCCGACCTTCCGCGGTGGAGGTGGTGACGTCGCCGCGGGCCTCTACGAAGAGGCGCTCGAAAAGATTGCGGATGCGCGCTACCGGAAGGCCATCAAGCTCCTGAAGAAGGCCAGCCGCCGGGACTCGGGGAACCCCGACATTCTCAACATGCTCGCGTTCTCGGAGAGAAAACTCGGGAATCTCAAGGCTGCGTTCTCCTACTACGGGCGAGCGCTCGAACTTCGGCCGACCTTTCCCGAAGCGCGAGAGTACCTGGGCGAGGCGCACATCGATGCGGCGCTCCGCCAGCTCGCGCTGCTCAGGAGCTACGGCGAGGACGGCAAGCAGGCGCACGCCAGCCTGCTCGATGCGCTCAAGCGGGCCGCGGCCGGCGGCGACGCCGACGCGACCGGCCAGCCCCGCTCCTGGTAGGGTCTGCGCCTGCTGCGGGCCCGGGGTTCCCCGGGCTGCGCGCTAGCGCGCGAGTAGCGCGTACATGATGTCCTGCGCGGTGGAACAGCTCGCGTTCTGGTTCATGCCCGTGAACAGGTTCCCGTCGCGCGTGCGGTAGTTCGTGAACAGCTCGTGCTCGCCCTCGTGATCCTCCTCGAAGATGGCTCCGACACGGCGGAGTTCCGTCTCGGGATGCTGGGGCGTGCAGGTGATTCCGAGTGCCTCTACCGCTTCATCGGTCACGCCCGTGACCCGCCGGCCCCGGAGAAGTGGCGCACCGCTCTCGTCTCGTGCCTGGATCAATCCCAGCGCCCCGTGGCAGACGGCCCCCAGAAGCGCGCCCGCCGCGTTTGCCTGGGTCATCTTTCGGCCCAGGACCTCCGAGGTCCCGAGATCCCGGGCCGCGCCCCATCCGCCCGCCAGGAAGACGACGTCGTAGTTCGTGAAGTCGATGTCGTCGATCCTGCGAGAACCTGCGACCTTCTCGAGCAGAACGCGATCCTGCAGGTAGCGCTCCCCGTATTCGGTCGCGAGCGGCCAGTCGGGGTGGAGTCCAAGCCCGCGGAGCAAACGCGGAAGACCGATCCAGACCACGGCCACGACGACCAAGAGCGCAATCACGGTCTTCTTGAGCATTTCTCGCTTCTCCCTTTCCGGGATCCATCCGGGGCGGACCATGATGTCTCACTCGTCCCGTCCGAATACGATCTCGCTGAGATCCCGGCTGCTATCCTGGCGCGGAAAGGGAGGCGTTCTGTTCGGGTTCAAGAAGCGCCAGCGCCGACGACTTCGCGAGACGCCGCTGCGGCCCGAGGCCGTTGCGCTGCTCGAGCGGAATCTGCCGTATCTCGCAGCGCTTCCGCCGAAGGATCGCCGCGAACTCCAGGGGCTGGTCCAGATTTTCCTCGCCGAGAAGTCGTTCACGGGTTGCGGCGGGCTCGAGATCACTGAAGAGATTCGGCTCACGATCGCGGCCCAGGCATGCATGCTGCTGCTTCGGCGAAAGATCGACCGCGTCTATCCCGGTCTGTACAGCGTCCTCGTCTATCCCTCCGCCTACATCGCCCGGGCGCCCCGGCTCGGGGCGGGCGGGATCATGATCGAAGGCCGGCAGGTTCGGCTGGGCGAATCCTGGGACCGCGGCAGCCTGGTGCTCTCGTGGGACGACGTGCAGCAGGGAGCGGCCGACGTCCACGATGGGCACAACGTCGTCTTTCACGAGTTCGCGCATCAACTCGACCAGCAGGCGGGTGGGGGCCCCGGGGCGCCCGAGCTCGGCAGTCGCTCGCGCTACATCGCGTGGGCGCGGGCGCTCGGAAACGAGTACGAGGAACTCACGCGTGCGGTGTACGCGCATCGCAATACCCTGATCGACAGCTACGGCGCGACCAATCCCGCCGAGTTCTTTGCGGTCGTGACGGAGTGTTTCTTTGAAAAAGGCGTGCAGCTCCGGAAGCGGCACCCCGAGGTCTACCAGCAGCTATGCGGCTTTTACGCTCGGGATCCTGCGGCGCTCGAACTCGGTGAAGCGGAGCAGATCCCGTCCTGAGTGCGCACACTGCGGGCGCTGCCGCGGCTCAGCTCCCGGGCAGGACGCCGGGTCTCGCGATGTCGCTGTAGCGCAGCAGGGAGTCCGTCAGGCGCTCGCCGAGGTGGAAGCGGCGGTCGCGACCCTCCGGACGGCTGGCCAGGTTCGTGAGTTCCTGCGGGTCGCCCTCGAGGTCGAAGACTTCGACCTCGCCCGTCGAGTAGCGCGAGATCCGGCCCGCGTCGGAGATCAGTGTCCGGGTCTGAGCCGGCAGGAGCGGCATCCGCGCGTGGTTCGGAAAGTCGTCTTCGATGTAGACGTGATCGCGAACCGAGGCCGCAGGGTCCTCGAGCACGGGTCCGAGGCTCACTCCCTGCATTCCGTCGTAGGGCTCGAGTTCGCATAGCTCGAGTACGGTCTGGGCGAGGTCGAGGCTCGAGACCAGTGAGTGCGTACGCGCATGCGCCTGGCCGGGCCGCGCGATCACGAGCGGTACGCGCAGGCAGCCCTGATAGTGCATCCAGCCTTTCAGCATCAAGCCGTGGTCGCCGAACATGTCGCCGTGATCGCTGGTGAAGATCACGATCGTGTCGTTGGCGGCGCCGGAGCGTTCGAGCCCGGTCAGAAGCTGGCCGACCCCTTGGTCGACCAGCTCGAGCATGCCGTACTCGGCCGCGCGTGCGTGACGGACCTGGTCGCGCGTCGGGCCGAACATCTGCACGGGATTTCGGCCGGGCTTGAGCCCGCGAAACGCGCGCAGGTGCCGGGGTGCGTCTTCGAGCGGATCGTCGAAGGTCTCCGAAACTGGCATCAGCTCGGGGTCGTACGCGTCCCACCAGTCCCCGGGGGGCGTGAACGGGTGGTGCGGATCAGGGTAGGAGCACTGCAGGAACCACGGCTCCGAAGCCGCGGCGGCCTTTTCGATCCAGGCGATGCTCCGCTGCGTGACGAAGGTCGTCGAATACAGTGATTCGGGGACCGTGGGCTGATACACCTGCCACCAGTCTGCGTAGCGGGTTCGGGCCGGGCGCTCCGGTCCCCATTCGCCGCTCAGGGCTTCGAGTTCGCCGCCCCGCTCGAGCGCCCAGCGCAGGTGGTGGCCGCCCACGATGTCGCCGTGGCCGATCGCGAACTCGACGTGACCGAAGCCGTAGAAGTCGTCCGGGACCTCGACCGGGCCGCGCCAGTAGCGCTCGGGATGTTCCCAGGTGTCCCAGCCTTCCGTGTAGGGATCGCCCAGGGCGGGTTCCTGTTCCGGGACCGGGGCCTGGTCCGCGCTCAGTCCGTGCTGAATGTGCGACTTTCCGACCAGGGCGGTCTGGTAACCCGCCCCGCGCATCACGCGCACGAAGGTATTCGCGCTCCAGGCGAGCGAACGATCGTTGAACAGCACGCCGTGTGCGGTCGGGACGCGCCCCGTGAGGATGCTGCAGCGATTCGGCATACAGATCGGATTTGCGACGTAGCAGCGGTCGAACTGGGTTCCGCGCGCCGCCAGGGCATCCAGGTTCGGTGTGCGCAGAATCTCGTTGCCACCGAAGCCGACGTGATCGGCCCGCTGCTGATCGGTGATGATCAGGAGCACGTTCGGGCGCTTCGCGCGTGGGGATGCGCTGGCTTCGGGCGTCATTATTGATCACTCCCTTTTCGCTGACCCCGCGGGGTCAGGCCGGGGGGGTGCCGTCTTCCGGGCCCTTCTCGCGCACGGCGTAGAGCACGCGGCCGCGCGCGCAGAGGCGGTCCCGGTCGTCGAGAACGCTCACCTCGATCACGGCGATCCGGCGTCCCTTGCGAAGTACCGCGGCCTCGACGAACACGCGCTCGCCGACCGCCGGCCGCAGATAGCTGAGGTTCAGGTCGATCGTGCCCCCGGGCTGCTCCTTTTCCGAGAACATCGGCAGTACCGCTTCGAGCATCGCGATGTCGGCGAGCGACGCGAGGATTCCCCCGTGAATGCTGCCGTGGATTCCCCCGCTCACATTCGGCCCGGTCGCCAGGCTGAGCCGCGCGAATCCGGGTTTGCGCTGCTCGACTTCGACGCCGAGAAAGCGAAAGTAGGGCGACTGCGCGAACGGGCTTCGCGCGAAGCCCCGGGTCGTCTCTCCGTCTTCGGCCGGCATGGCTGGCAGGCTAGCACCGCATGGGGAAAGGTTCCGGCACGCGTTGCGTCAGGAGAACCTGCGCCGCAACCAGTCGAGCATCAGTCCGGAAAGCTCCTCGGGCTTCTCCTGCTGGGTCCAGTGACCGCAGGCCTCGATCGTGTGCATCTCGAGGTCCGAGCAGAGCGCGGGCATGCCGGAGGCCAGCTCGGGCGGGAGCGCCCGGTCCCAGGCGGCCCCGATCTGGAGGCAGGGCAGGTCGAGCTTCCGAACGCCGATCTCCGGGACCAGTTCCTTGTTGCGATCGATGTTGCGATACCAGCTGACCGGGCCGAAGAAGCCGGACTTCTCGAAGCCCCGGGCATAGATCTCGATCTCTTCCTCGCTGAGCAGCGGTTCGCCCAGATCTTCGAGTTCCGCGAGCCGCCGGAAGGGATTCGCGTCGCCCGTCTCGACGAGCGACTCCGCGGGCGGCGTGCCTCTGCGCATCAGCTTCTCGAAGACGAGCCTCGGTTCGCGTTCCAGGACCGACTCCGCGATGCCCGGTTCCTGGAACCAGAGGATGTAGAGCTTCTCGGGGTCCGGGAATGCGGCGCGCAGCAGGTCAGTCGTCGGAAACGGGACGTAGGGTGTGTTGACGCCGATCACGCCCAGACAACGTTCCGGGTAGAGGAGCGGCATGGCCCAGGCCACGAAGCCGCCCCAGTCGTGTCCCGCAAACACCGCGCGCTCGATCTCGAGGGCATCGAGCAGGAACACGAGATCGCCTGTGAGATGCGCGAGGTCGTAGGCTTCGACGGTCCGCGGCGCGCCGCTCTCGCCGTAGCCGCGCTGGTCGGGCGCGATCGCGCGAAAGCCTCCCCGGGCCAGTGCGTTCAGCTGGTGTCGCCAGGAGTAGGCCAGTTCGGGAAAGCCGTGGCAGAGCACGACGGCGGGTCCGGTCCCGTCCTCGTGGACGCACAGGCTCTGGTCGGGCAATTCGAACAGGCGTCCGGGCGGAAATGTCGGCATCTGCGGGGCCTCCTCTCCAGGCGCAATCATGCCACAAGCCCGCGTGTGGCAGGCGGGCGCGCCCGGAGAGCTGACCGCGGCCATTCTCTAGTATGCTGCGCGCATGGAGTACTCGATCTGCATTCCCTACATGGAAGCGGGCTACGATCGCGGCACCACGCTCGACTGGTGTCGAGAGGTCGACGCGGGTCCGTTTGCGACGCTCTCGTGCGGAGAGCGTGTCATCTCCTACAGCCAGGATATGCGCGTGATCCTTTCCGCGGCCGCGGCGCTCACCGAGCGCGTGCGGATCATGCCGTCGCTGTACGTGCTGCCCGCTCACGCGCCGGTGCGCGCTGCGAAGGAGATCGCGACGCTGGACGTGCTCTCGGGCGGCCGAGTGCGGGTCGGGGTCGGGGTGGGAGGGCGCGAACAGGACTACCGTGCCGTGGGCGCTTCTTTCGAACGCCGCCACCAGCGGCTCGATGATGCCGTAGCCGAGATGCGCCGGGTCTGGAGCGGGGCCCCGGTCTTCGAAGGCGGCGATCCCGTGGGGCCGGCGCCGGTTCAGGCCGGCGGTCCCCCGATCTACGCGGGCTCGATGGGTCCGAAGGCGATCGCGCGTGCGGCCCGCTGGGCGGACGGGCTCTACGGGTTCACGGTGAACGCGGATCCGGCCCCGGCAGGCGCGCAGTTCGACTGGGCGCGCAGCGCGTGGCAGGAGGCCGGGCGCGAGCAGGCGCCACGGCTGATGACGGGCTTCTGGTACTCACTTGCCGACGACGCGGCGACGAAGCTCGAGCGCTACGTGTTCGAGTACCTGAAGGTGGCCGGGACCGAGATCGCGCGCGCAATGGCCGCGAACATGGTCGCGAACAACCCCGACACGATTCTGCGCGCGATCGACGCGATCGAGGAACTCGGCTGCGACGAACTCTTCTTCGTCCCCGCGACGCTGGAGCTGACCGAACTCGAACGGCTCTCGAAGCTGCTCGCAACGCGCGGCTAGGGAGCGGGTCCGGGCAGTCGGCCTCCGCCGGGGGGCGAGCCGTCCAGGGCGAGCGTTCGGAAGTCTCGCAGTTGCGCATCGTCGAGGCCGAGCGCCTCGCGTCGGTACCGGTCGAACGATTGGTACTCCTGGTCGATCGCGTCGAACGCGGCCTCGAGATAGCGGCGCTCCACGCCGAGCACGGGGCGCAGTTGCTCGCCGTCGATCCGAAACAGCGAGAAGATTCGCGCCCGGAGGATCGTGCGCTCGATCTTCTCGGCCGTGTAGTGATTCGTGAGCAGAAAGTCGTCGTAGATCGTTTCGAGCGGGACGCCCAGGCTGCGGAGGATCAGGGCCGAGGCGAACCCGGCCCGGTCCTTTCCGGCGGTACAGTGCACCAGGGCCGGGAGGTTTTCGGGTTGCGTGATTCGCGCGAACATCGCTGCGTAGCGATCCGCGAAGCGGATGGCAAAGAGCCGGTTCCCGCGGACCAGGAGTCCTGCGAGGTCCATGTCTTCGATGTCCCCTGACTGGATCTTTTCGCGCAGCGATCCGGCCGAGAAGCTCTCGTCCCAGACTTCGAGTTCTGCGACCTCGGGTGGATTCACGGCCGGGAGCCGGTCGGGCTCCTCGGCGCGTTCCTCGGGCCCGCGGAAGTCGCAGACGAGCCGGATGCCGAGTTCTCCGAAGCGCTCGAGGTCGGCATCGCTCAGGTGGTGGAGGTTGTCGGAACGGAAGAGGAGGCCCCACTTTACGCTGCGGCCATCCTCGGTGGCGTAGCCCCCCAGATCCCGGAAATTCGGGGCGCCCTCGAGCGCCAGGTGTCGGCGCTCCACGTGCGCGGGCATGCCGGCGTAGAGTTCGGGCGCGTCCGAACACGCCGGCGCGACACCGAGCAGCACCCACCCGATGGCCATCCCTCGCATTGCGCTTCCTTCCGCTGTTTGGAGCGCCTGCGGCACCCTCGCGACCGGGGCCGCATGATATCGTAGCCGCATGAGCTACGCGGGGGAGCGGCGCATCCTGGATGCCGACAGCCATCTGATGGAGTTGCCCGACTTTCTCTCAGAGCACGCGGATCCGGGGATCCGCGACCGCCTGCCCGACGTGGCCGGCATATCGGAGATGTTCGGGATCGAGAACATTGATGTCGGCCGCCACGGGGACGTTCACGCGCACCCCGACGCGGTGGTCGCGGCACTCGAGGCGCGGGGAAGCGCGCTCCTGCGCGGCCCGAAGTGGTACGACGCGCTCGGCGCCTTCAATGGCGCGGAACGCGGACGAGCACTCGATCTGCTCGGATTCGAGCGCCAGATCGTGTTTTCGTCGATCACGGGCGGAGCGCTGTTCGGCGTTTCCGATCTCGATACCGTGTACGGCGGGCTGCGTGCGCACAATCGTGCCGTCGCCGCCTTCTGTTCCGCGGACGCGCGCCTGGTCGGTGCCGCTGCGGTGGTGCTAGACGACGTCGCGCGGGCCCTGGACGAGATCGACGCCTCGTTGGAACTCGGGCTAGGCGTGATCTGGATTCCGGCGCGCGCGCCGGGCGGCCGCTCCCCGGGTCATCCCGACCACGATCCGATCTGGGCCCGGCTCGAGCAGGCCCGCGTCCCCTTCGTGCTGCACGTCGGCAGCGCGCCGTTGACGATCGCGGACGAGTGGATGAACGATGGGCGCCCCGAAACGCGCACGGCGCGCGGCGGAGCCGAGGTGATCGGGTCCAAGGATCTCTGTGTCATCTATCACGCTCCGGAACGGTTTCTTTCGATCCTGGTGCTGGACGGGGTGCTCGAGCGCTTTCCCGGGCTACACGGTGGCTGCATGGAACTCGGCGCAGGCTGGGTCCCGGCGATGATCCGGCGCCTCGACCACGCAGTCGAGATCTGGTCGCGCTCGGAGCCCCAGCTCGCGGAGATGAAGCGCCCGCCGTCCGAGCAGGTCCGCGCGCAGCTTCGCTTTACCCCGTACCCGTTCGAAGACGTGGGCCAGCTGATCCGCGAGTCGAGCGACGAACTCTATCTCTTCTCGAGCGACTACCCACACGCCGAGGGCGGTCGCGATCCGCTCGCGCGTTTCGAGCGCGCGCTGGAGGGCATCGGAGAAGAATCGAAGGACCGCTTCTACGCCCGTAACCTGGATCTCCTTCTGGGATCCTGAGGCGGGCCATGTTCGTCGAGATCGAAAAGCCGCGCCCAGCGGTTCGCGTGATCAGGCTGAACCGGCCTGACCGTCTGAACGCGCTCTCCTTCGAGGTCGTGGAGCCACTCTACGAGGCATTCCGGAGCGTGGCATCCGACAACGAGTGCCAGGTCGTGATTCTGACGGGCGCTGGACGCGGATTCTGTTCGGGCCTCGACCTGGAGTCGACCGGGCTGCCGCCCAACGCCGAGGGCCTGAGCATGTCCCGGATCGCGATCCGGGCCATGGAGTACATGTCGGACCTGGTTCCCGCCATGCGCGCGCTCCCGCAGCCCGTGATCGCGGCCATCAACGGACCCGCCTACGGCGGCGGACTGTGTCTGATCCTGGGTGCGGATATCCGGATCGCGGCCGAGTCCGCGACCTTTCGGGGCGCCGGGATCAACAACGGACTGACCGGGACCGAACTCGGTGTGAGCTTCCTGCTCCCGCGCGCGATCGGGGCCTCGCGCGCCTTCGAGATCATCCTGAGCGGCCGCGAGCTGGATGCCGTCGAGGCGGAGCGGATCGGGCTGGTCTCGCGCATCGTGCCTGATGCGCAGCTGCTCGAGAGCGCCCTCGAGTTGTCCGACCAGATCTGCGGCTACAGCACGCACGGGGTCGCGATGACCAAGAAGGTACTCTGGTCGAACCTCGAGAGCGGAAGTCTCACCCAGGCGATCGATCTCGAGAACCGTAACCAGCTGCTGGTCCGGATGACGACCGAGAATCTCGACGAGGCGATCCGGGCCCGGCGCGACGGCCGGAAGCCGGACTATCTCGACTGAGGGGGGATCTTTCGATGAGCTCGAATTCCGAGATCGTGCGCGACTTCGTCGCCGCTTGTAACGCCAACGACCTGGAGCGGATGCTGGCCTTCTTCGATCCCGAGTGTGTCTATCACAACATCCCGCTCGAGCCTGTTGCCGGGATCGACGGCATCCGTGGAGTGCTCGCGGGATTCATGGGCATGGCGCAGAAGGTGGACTGGGTCATCCACCAGCTCGCCGAGAACGCCGAGGGCGTGGTGCTCACCGAGCGTACCGACCGCTTTCTCGTCGGAGAGAACTGGGTCGAGCTTCCGGTCATGGGGGCGTTCGAGCTTCGCGAGGGCAAGATCGTGGGCTGGCGCGACTATTTCGATATGAAGCAATTCCAGTCGCAGCTCGCGGGCGAGTGATCGAGGACGATCAGGACCGCGCCTTCCAGACGCGGCCGTCCGGCCAGCGATAGGCCTCGAGACTCTCGGCCTTGATTTCGGCCCCGAGCCCCGGCCCGAGTGGTACGAGGTAGCGGCCGCCGCGCACGGCAGCGGGCTGGACGAAGTGCTCGTGCAGGTGGTCGGCGTACTCGGTGACCCGATGTTCGAGGCTGCCGCTCACGCAGACGTAGTCGAAGATCGAGAAATGCTGGACGTGCTCGCAGAGCCCGACCCCGCCCGCGTGCGGGCAGACCGGGACCCCGAAGCGCGCTGCGAGCAGCAACACCGCAATCACCTCGTTGATGCCGCCGAGCCGGCAGCCGTCGAGCTGCACGAAGTCGATCGCGTTCGCCTGCAGGAACTGCTTGAACACGATGCGGTTCTGGCAGTGCTCGCCGGTCGCGACCCCGATCGGGCGCACGGCGCGCGCGATCTGCGCGTGCCCGAGCACGTCGTCGGGACTCGTTGGCTCCTCGATCCACCAGGGGTCGAAGGCGGCGAGCTCGCGCATGGCCGCGATCGCCTCGTCGACCTCCCAGACCTGGTTCGCGTCGAGCATCAGCTTTCGTCCGGGCCCGATCTCCTCGCGGACTACGCGCGCCCGCCGCAGGTCGTCGTCCAGGTCGCGGCCCACCTTGATCTTGAAGCAGGTCCAGCCCGCGGCGATGCCCTCGCGGCAGAGTTCGCGGATCTTCTCGTCTGAGTATCCGAGCCAGCCTGCAGAGGTCAGGTAGGCCGGGTAGCCGTCCCGCCGGATCTCGGTCTCGCGTTCCGTGCGCCCCGGGAGCTTTTCTTCGAGGAGCGCCAACGCCTCGTCGGGCGTGAGCGCGTCGCGTATATACCTGAAGTCCACGGCGCGCACCAGCGCGTCGGGTGGCAGATCGCAGAGGTATTTCCAGAGGGGCTTTTCGCTGCGGCGCGCGAGCAGGTCCCAGGTGGCGTTCACGACCGCAGCGAGCCCGAGATGAATGGCACCCTTCTCGGGCCCGAGCCAGCGCAGTTGGCTGTCCCCGGCGAGACGACGCCAGAAAGCACCCGTATCCGCCTCGATCTCATCCAGCGCGAGGCCACAGACCAGCGGCCGAAACGCCTCGATCGCGGCCACGCAGACTTCGTTCCCGCGCCCGATCGTGAATGTCATTCCGTGTCCCTCGAGACCGGGCGTATCGGTCTCGAGACTCAGGTAGGCGGCGGAGTAGTCGGGGTCCGGATTCATCGCGTCCGATCCGTCGAGGAAGTCGGAGGTCGGGAAGCGAATGTCGCGGACGCGGAAGCCCGTGATGCGCGCACTCACGGAGCGCATCGTGGGAGGCGGGGCGAGTCTTTGTCAACGCGCGTGTTTCGGATAGAGTCGCGCTCGCCAGGAGAGCCCATGGATCCCGCCGGCCGAAGACGCATCGGTGAGACCGCGCTCGAGGTCACATCCCTCGGCATGGGCGGCGCAGCCATCGGAAACCTCTACGCGCCGGTCGCAGAGGAGACTGCGCTCGATGCGGTCGCGTCCGCACTCGAAGCAGAGCTCGGGTTCTTCGACACCGCGCCGCTCTACGGCTTCGGACTCAGCGAAGCGCGTCTCGGTCGCGTGCTCCGCGAACGCGCGCGACCGAGTTACGTATTGTCGACCAAGGTCGGGCGCCTGCTCGAAGAGCGCCCGTCCGGAGCTTCCGAGGACCCGGCGTTCGTTGACGCGTTGCCCTTCGAGGCGCGCTACGACTACTCCTACGATGGAGTGATGCGCTCATTCGAGGAGAGCCTGTCCAGGCTCGGCACCGGGCGCATCGACATGCTCTTGCTCCACGACATCGGGCTGCTCACGCACGGCGAGTCCGCGCACGCCGCGCTTTTCGAGACGGCCATGGCCGGAGGATTCCGCGCGCTCGAGGAGTTGCGCCGAACCGGGGCGGTCGCAGCCGTGGGTCTCGGCGTGAACGAGAGCGCCGTGTGTTTCGAGGCGCTCCAGCGCGTGGCACTCGACTGCATTCTGCTCGCGGGCCGCTACACGCTGCTCGAACAGGGCGCACTCGAACTCCTGCGGCTGTGTGAGGAGCGCGGTGTGTCGGTCGTGGTCGGGGGTCCCTACAACTCCGGACTCCTGGCGACAGAGGCCGGCTCCGGATCCAGCTACGACTACCGCCCGGCGCCCGGGGCGGTGGTCGAGCGGGCACGGCGGATCGGCGCGGTCTGTGCCCGACACCGCGTTCCGCTCCAGGCGGCGGCGCTCCAGTTCCCGCTGAGGCACCGGGCAGTGGCTTCCGTGATCCCCGGCGCGCGTTCCCGCACGGAGCTGGAGCAGAACGCGGACTTCGTGCGTCACCCGATTCCAGACGCGCTCTGGAGCGAACTCTGCGCGAACGGGTTGCTCGATCCGGGCGCGCCGACCGCGGAGTTCGCGTGAGTCCTGCCCGCGTCGATGCCCACCAGCACTTCTGGGAGCTCGCACGCGGCGACTATGCCTGGTTGACGCCGGAGCTCGAACCGCTTTATCGCGACTTTGGACCCGCAGACCTCGAGCCGTTGCTGCGCCAGGCGGACATCGAGGGCACGGTGCTGGTGCAGGCGGCCCCGACGCTGGCCGAGACGCGCTACCTGCTCGAGATCGCGGCACGTACGCCCTGGGTCGCCGGCGTCGTCGGCTGGGTGGACCTCGCAGCCCGGGACGTGGGGGAACAGCTCGAAGGGTTCTCCGACGCGCTGGCGCTTCGGGGGATCCGGCCGATGCTCCAGGATCTGCCCGATCCGGACTGGATTCTCCGGCCCGAGGTGACGCGCGGCCTACGAGAGGTCGAAGCTCGAGGGCTCCGTTTCGACGCTCTGATCCGGCCCGAACACCTGTCCCGTTTGCCGTGGCTCGTGGAGCGTCACCCCGAACTCCGGATCGTGATTGATCACGCGGCAAAGCCCGAAATCGAGAAGGGGGGCTTCGAGCCGTGGGCGCGCGAACTCGCGCGGGTCGCGCGCGGGACCGGGATCTGCTGCAAGCTCTCGGGCCTGGTGACGGAGGCGGGCGCCGGCTGGTCGGTCGAAGCTCTGCGTCGCTACGTCGACCTTCTGCTCGAGAGCTTCGGGCCGGAGCGACTGCTCTGGGGCAGCGACTGGCCCGTCGTCGAAACTGCGCGCGGCTTTCGCGAGTGGCGGCGAGCGACCGAAATCCTGCTCGAGCCGCTCGCGGCGCACGAACGCGCAGCGATCCTGGGTGGGAGCGCGGTCGAATTCTATGCGCTCGAGATCACCGAGGAGCTGGGCGAGTGAAACTCAGGCGATCGCCTTCTCCTCTCGCAGCTTCTCGATCTCGGCGGTCGAGAAGCCCCAGTCGGACAGCGCCTCCTTGGTGTGCTCACCCGGGAGCGCGGGCGGCCGGTCGAGATCGGGAGCAGTGCGGCTGAAGCGCGGAGCCGGTCCGGGCTGAATCACCCCCTCGACGTTGCGGAAGGCGTTGCGCGCGACCGCGTGTGGGTGCTCGGGCGCCTCCGACAATGTCAGCACCGGCGCAAAGCAGACGTCGCTGCCCTCCATGATCTCGCACCACTCGTCGCGCGTGCGGGTGCGGAAGATCGCCGCGAGCCGTTCCTTCATCTCGGACCAGTGCGAGCGGTCGTTCTGGTTCGGCAAATCCTCCGCAGCCAGGCCCGAGTGCTCGACCAGGAGCTTGTAGAACTGCGGCTCGATCGCCCCCACCGAGACGTACTTTCCGTCCTTGGTTTCGTAGGTCTCGTAGAAGTGGGCGCCCGTGTCGAGCATGTTGACCCCGCGCTCGTCGTGCCACCAGCCCGAAGAGTGCGCGCCGAAAATGATGGCCATGAGCGCCGCCACGCCGTCTACCATTGCGGCGTCGACCACCTGGCCCTGGCCCGAGCGGTCGCGTTCGACCAGGGCACACACGATTCCGAAGGCCAACAGCATGCCTCCACCGCCGAAGTCTCCGACGAGGTTGAGCGGCGGAACCGGGTTTTCACCTTTGCGCCCGATTGCGTGCAGCGCGCCCGCGAGCGCGATGTAGTTGATGTCGTGGCCGGCGGCCTGCGCGAGCGGCCCCTCCTGGCCCCACCCCGTCATGCGGCCGTAGACGAGCCGTGGGTTCCGTTCGAGACAGACCTCGGGACCGAGCCCGAGCCTCTCGGTAACGCCGGGCCGGAAGCCCTCGTAAAGCACGTCTGCCTTTTCGGCCAGGCGCAGGACCGTTTCGATGCCGGCCGGACTTTTGAGATCGACGGCGACGCTGCGTCGGCCGCGGCCCAGGATGTCGGCGCGCGGGCCGTCCGGAAAGGAGCCGCCGGCCGCGTTCACGCGGTCGATGCGAAGCAACTCGGCGCCCATGTCCGAGAGCATCATGCCGCAGAACGGACCGGGTCCGATCCCGGCGAGTTCGATGATCTTCACTCCAGCCAGCGGTCCCGCCATCGTTCCTCCTCGCTTCGGGTGGGGGCCAAGGATACACCGCAGCGCCGCGACCGGGTCAGCACGGCGCGGGGCGCCTCGTCCATACTCGCCGCTCGAGCAGGCTCCCGCGTGCGCTTCCAGAGCGAGGTCGCGTCCGAGTCTCGCTGAGCCCGGCTACGCCTGGGCTCAGCGATCGTCCAGCAGCGTCTGCGTGCGCTGTCGCCGCTTCATGCTGGCTTGCATGTGCTGCTGGAGCTCGCGCACGCGCGGGTCGTTCGGGTCGGGATCGGCTTGCGTCCGCGCGTCGCGCAGGCCGCCGTCGATGATCAGGTAGGAGCCGGTCATGAATTCGCCGTCGGGCCCGCACAGAAACGCGACCAGTCCGCCGATGTCCTCGGGCCGGCCGACGCGCCCGACGGGCGTCCGCTGCTCGACCGAGGCCCGGATCGCACCCCCCTCGTCTCCGGCCAGCGCGTGTGCGAGCGGGGTATCGATAATCCCGGGACCGATCGCGTTGACGGTGATCCCGTATGGGCCGAGTTCCTGGGCCCAGCCGCGAACCATGATCCGCACCCCGGCTTTGGTGGCCGAGTAGCCCCAGATCGAGGCGCCGGTGTTGGCGGCCGCGAGCGAGGCCATGCACACGATCCGGCCGCCGTGTCCGAGTTCGACCATGCGGCGCGCCGCTGCCTGCACGCTCAGGAACACCCCGGTCAGGTTCACGTCGAGCTGGTCCTGCCAGTCCTTGAGCGCGAACTCGAGGATCGAGCCTCCGCGCGCGATCCCGGCGTTGGCCACGGCGAAGTCGAGCCGGCCCAGGCCCGAGACGCAGGCCGAGACCGCGTCCAGGACTTGCGGCTCGGACGCCACGTTGGCGCGGACCACGAGCGCCTTTCTTCCCGCCTTCCGGACCAGCTCCCCGGTCTCCTCCGCGGCTTCGAGATCCATGTCCGAGACGCAGACGTCGGCGCCGTCCTGCGCGAGGCGGAGCGCGACTCCGCGCCCGATCCCCGAGCCGCCGCCCGTGATGAACGCCACCTTGCCCTCGAAGTTCGCCACGGCCCGCCTCCCGTCCGTTTCGCCCACGCCCATCCTCCGTGCGGGGCGGGAAAGCGTCAACTCGGGGGCGGCGGCCGGGGGCCGGGTGCGGTATCAAGGTCCCGTGGATCCGGGACAGCGCAGCGAGATCAACCGGGACGTCGAACCCGTCTACGAGGGCGAGTTCGCTGCGGTCCGGGTCGGGCCGATTGCGGTCTCGCCCCCGGTGGTGCTGGCGCCCATGGCAGGCGTGACGAACGCGCCGTTCCGCAGGCTCTGCCGCGGTTTCGGGGCTGCGCTCTACGTGAGCGAGATGATCACGGCCCGGGGCCTCGTCGAGGGGCACGCGAAGACGCGGAAGCTCGCGGGCTTCGCCCCGGATGAGACGCCGCGCAGCCTTCAGCTCTACGGGACCGACCCTCACTACACGGCCGAGGCCGTACGGCGCCTGGTGGGCGAGGGGGCTGTCGACCATCTGGACCTCAACTTCGGGTGCCCCGTGCGCAAGGTCACGCGCAGGGGCGGGGGCGCGGCGATCCCGCTCAAGCGGGCGCTGCTTCGCAACATCGTCCGCGCGGCCGTGCACGCCGCGGGTGCGGTACCGGTGACGATCAAGTTCCGAATCGGGATCGATGACGATCACCCCACCTTTCTGGAGACCGGACGGATTGCGGAAGGGGAGGGCTGTGCGGCCGTGGCCCTACACGCGCGCACCGCGGCGCAACTCTACGACGGCGAGGCGCGCTGGTCGGCGATCCGCGAACTGGCGGACGCCGTCGATACGATCCCGGTCTTCGGTAACGGAGACGTCTGGGAGGCCTGGGACGCGGTACGCCTGTTGCGTGAGACCGGGTGCGACGGAGTTGTGGTCGGCCGCGGCTGTCTGGGTCGGCCCTGGCTGTTTCGCGATCTCGCACGAGTCTTCTCGGGACGGGAGCCGGAGCCCCCGCCGAACCTCGGAGAGGTGATCGACGTCATGCGTGATCACGCTCGTCTACTTGCCGAGTGGTTCGGCGAGAGCTACGGGCTGCGGAGTTTTCGGAAGCACGCCGGCTGGTACACGAAGGGGTTTCGCGGAAGCGCGTCGCTGCGCGTGCGACTCGTCTCGGTCTCGAGCCTGGACGAACTCGAGCGCACGCTCGAGGGTCTCGATCGGCACGAGCCGTTCCCGCGCTCGGCGCTGCGCGTGAGTCGGGGCAAGAGCGCGGGCACGCAGACCGTCGCGCTGCCCCCGGGCTACCTGGATGACCTGGAAGACCCGACGCCACCGCCCGCGGAGGCCGAAGCACTGCTCTCGGGGGGCTAGGATGCCAGCGCGGCAGGGATGTTCGCGTCGAACGGCCGACTGGCGCATGATCTCCCAAATCCTGGAGGCACAGAGCGCTTGAGCGAGATTCGGCTCACACAGCTCGTCCCGGCCGGCGGCTGAGCCCGCAAGCTCGGAGCCGAGGACCTGGTTCAGGTCCTGCGTCGGGTCGCTCCCTTCGATCATCCATGGGTCGATGCTGCGGTCGCTCCCATGGAGGATGCGGCACTGCTGCGTCCGCCCGATGGCGCAGCCCTCGTCTTCACAGTCGATTTCATCACGCCGATCGTGGACGAGCCCGAGATCTACGGTGCGATCTCGGCCGCGAATGCGCTCTCGGACGTGTACGCGATGGGGGGCGAGCCGCAGGTCGCGCTCGCGATCTGTGGCTTCCCGGAGGACGAGTTGCCCCACGAGATTCTCGCGCGCATCTTCCGCGGCGGACGCGACAAGGCGGCGGAGGCAAACTGCGCGATCGTCGGCGGCCACACCGTGATCGACCCGGAACTCAAGTACGGGCTCTGCGTCATCGGTCGGGTGGACCCGGGGCGCGAACTGACCCAGGCGGGAGCGCGGCCCGGCGACCGGCTCGTCCTGACCAAGGCGATCGGAACCGGGATCGCGGCGCAGGCGATCAAGAGCGGTGTGCTTTCCGCGAAAGACCGTGCTTGCGCGATCGAGTCGATGATGACCCTCAATCGCGGCGCGAAGGACGCGGCCCTCGCCGCCGGGGTTCGGGCGGCCACCGACGTGACCGGCTTCGGCCTGCTCGGACACCTGCATCAGCTCGCGCTCGCTTCGGGCCTGGGTGCGCGCGTCGACGGCGCTCGGGTTCCGCTGTTTCCCTTCGCGCGCGAACTTGCCGAGAAGGGCCAGGTGCCGGGTGGCACGAAGCGAAACCTGGCATACGTCGAGCCTCACCTCCGCTGGGATGGCCCGGTCGCGGAACACGAGCGGCTGCTGCTCTGCGATGCGCAGACCTCGGGCGGGCTCCTGCTCGCGGTTCCCGCGGAGGGAGAGCGCACCCTGCTCGACGAACTCGAACGCGCCGGCGTTGGCAGCTTCGCCTCGATCGGTGAACTGGTCGAGAGCACGCCGGGCGGAATCGAGGTCGGGGGCGTCTGAAGCGGATCCAGCGCGGGTGCGGGTCGGCCGACCCGCGACGCTGCCCGACCAGGCCGGCAGTCGATCGAACGCGCGGCCCCTGATAGGATCGGCCGGCTGGCGGCGGCTCGCCGCCCAGAGGAGAAGCGCATGGCCGACCGGGCACAGATTCAGGGAGCGTGTGACCCGCGCTTCGAGCGCGTACGCGAGGCCTTCGAGAAGAACTTTCGCGACTCCGAAGGGACCGAAGGCGGAGAGGTTGGAGCCGCGGTTGCGGTCGTGCTCGACAACCGGCCGGTCGTCGATCTGTGGGGCGGCTTTGCGGATGCCGGGCGAACGCGTCCCTGGGAACCCGATACGATCGTGAACGTCTACTCGACCACCAAGGGAATGACGGCGCTGTGTGCGCACCGTCTCGTCGAGCAGGGACGGCTGGATCCGGATGCCCCGGTTGCCGACTACTGGCCCGAGTTCGCCCAGGCCGGCAAGGGCAGCCTGCCGGTCTCGTACCTGCTCTCGCATCGGGCCGGGCTTCCGGCGGTTCGTAAGCCGCTTCCCACGACCGCGCTGGCCGACTGGGAGTTGATGACGAGCGCGCTTGCGGAGCAGGAGCCCTGGTGGGAGCCCGGGACCAAGCATGGCTACCACGCGCTCACCTTCGGATACCTGGTCGGCGAGGTGGTGCGGCGCATCGACGGGCGTAGCCTCGGAACCTATTTCAGGGAGGAGTTGGCCGAGCCTCTCGGCGTCGATTTCCACATCGGCCTCGGTCCCGAGCACGATGCGCGCGTCGCCGACATGCTGCCCGCGCCGGAGCCTCCGGCGAGCGCCCCGAACCCGTTCGCCGACATGGCGAAGGACCCGGAGTCGATGGCTTCGAAGGCCTTCAACAATCCCGGAACCGGTCCCGGCACCGTGAATACGCGCGCGTGGCGCGGGGCCGAGATTCCGGCCGGTAACGGTCACGGCGATGCGCGCGGGCTCGCGCGCGTCTACGGCGCACTGGCCGTGGAGGGCGAGGTGGACGGCATCCACGTGCTCGGTACCGAGGCGCGCGATCGCGCGATCAGCGAGCAGGCGAACGGGCCCGATGCGGTGCTCTTCGGGATGCCGATGCGCTTCGGGCTGGGCTTCTTCCTGACGCAGCCGATGATCCCGCTCGGACCGAACCCGCGTGCCTTCGGTCATCCCGGCGCCGGCGGCTCGATCGCCTTTGCGGATCCGGACGCGAAACTCGCGTTTGCCTACGTGATGAACCAGATGCAGATGGGCCTGGCCGGCGACGCGCGCGGCTTCGGGTTGATCGAGTCCGTCTACGACGCACTCTAGCGTCCTGCGCCGTAGCAGCGCGTAGCGCGGGGGCCATTTCGAGTGAGCGGAAAATGCGGATCGGGTGTCCTGAGACCGGCGCTGTACGCGTTGCCGCTGCTGCTCGGCCTGGGCTCCGCCTGCTCCCAGGCTCCGAGCGACGCGCCGGTCCCGAGGTCGCAGGTTCGACTCAAGGTGCAGTCGGCCTTCAGCTTCAACCAGCCGGTCCTCGGCGAGAGCGCCCAGCACCTCGCAGAAATCATCGAGTCGATGGGCCGGGACGACATCCGACTCCGCGTCTACGACGCGGACAAGTTGGTCCCGCCGCTCCAGATCTTCGACGCGGTCACGGCGGGCTTTCTCGATGCCGGGTATTCGTGGCCCGTCTACTGGATGGGGAAAATTCCGGCGATCACGCTCTTTGGGGCGGTGCCCTTCGGCCCGGAGGCGGGCGAGTTTCTCGCGTGGGTCCAGCAGGGGGAAGGCCTCGCGCTCTGGCGCGAACTCTACGCGCGACACGGCGCAGTTCCGGTCCCGTGCGGAGTGCTGCCGCCCGAAGCGTCGGGCTGGTTCGCGAGCCCGATCTACGAACTCTCGGACCTCGAGGGCCTGAAGATTCGCTTCGCCGGACTCGGGGGGGAGGTGCTCCGAAAGCTCGGGGCTTCGGTCACGATGCTGGCGGGCGGAGACATCTTTCCGAGTCTGGAGCGCGGCGTGCTCGACGCAACCGAATACTCGATGCCCGCCGTCGATCGCGCGCTCGGGTTCTACAAGGTCGCGAAACACTACTACTTTCCCGGTTGGCATCAGCCGTCTTCGATTCTCGAGTTGATCGTGAACAAGCAGGTGTGGGACGGGATGTCGCCGGAGCAGCGCGCCTTCATCGAGACCGCGTGTAACGCGAACATCATCTGGAGCATGACCCGAGGCCTCGCGCTTCAGGGCGATGCGATCGCCTATCTGGAAGCGCAGGGGGTGGTGCTGCACAGTTGGCCCCCGGAGATCCTGGAGCGATTCCGAGAACTGTCTCTCGAGGTTCTGGCGGAGGCGTCTGCCGAGGACCCGGATTTTGCCCGCGTGCTCGCCTCGCAGGAGGCGTTCCGGGCCGAGCATGCCCGGTGGGCTTCGATCGCCTACCAGCGGTGAACTTGCTCCAGCGCTTCGCCAACGGCGTCGACGCCCTTTCGACCCGGATCGGGACCGCCGCTGCCTGGGTGTACCCGCTTCTCATGGCGGTCCTGATCGGGAACGTGGTGATGCGCTACGGCTTCGGGCGCGGATTCATCGAGCTCGAGGAACTGCAATGGCATCTCTTTGCCGCAGGTTTCCTGCTTGCGTTCGCCTACACCTACGCGGTCGATGAGCACGTTCGGGTCGACCTGCTGCGTGCGCGCTTCTCGGCGCGAACCCGCGCGTGGATCGAGCTTCTGGGCTGCCTGGGGCTGCTCCTTCCCTTCTGCCTGATCGTGGCCTTCGATGCCTGGGGTTTCTTCTGGAGCTCCTTCACGATCGGTGAGCGTTCAGGAAATCCAAGCGGTCTTCCCGCTCGATACCTGATCAAGGGCGTGCTCTTCGCGGCGATGGTTCTGCTGGCGCTGCAGGCACTCGGCGTGGCAGCCCGGAATCTCGCGACCCTGCGTGCGCGCGAGACGGAGTGATCGAGCGGGATGGAACTCGAACTCAACCTCGTCTTTGTGTTGCTGATGTTCGCGACCTTCGTGGTGGGCCTCTTCTCAGGTTACCCGGTGGCGTGGGTGCTGGCGGGGGTCGGTCTGCTGTTTGCGGTTGCCGGGCAGGTCCTGAACGGATTCGGGGTTTACGTCGATGCGGATCTCTCCTATCTCGGGCTCGTGGTCGACCGGATCTACGGGACCATGTCGAGCTACAGCCTGGTTCCGCTGCCGCTGTTCATCTTCATGGGCCACATGCTCGACAAGAGTGGGATCGCGGTCGAGTTGTTGCGCTCGATCCAGCGCGTCCTCGGGCGGGTTCCGGGAGGGCTGGCGCTTGGCGTGACTTTTCTCGGCGTGATCCTGGCAGCCTCGACCGGAATCATCGGGGCGTCGGTCGTATTGCTGGGAACCCTGGCGCTTCCGGCCATGCTTCGAGACCGCTACCAGCCGGAACTCGCGGTCGGAACGGTGGCGTCGGCGGGTTGTCTCGGCATCTTGCTGCCGCCGAGCATCATGCTCGTGTTGATGGCCGACCGGATGCAACTCTCGGTCGGAGACCTCTTTCTGGCAGCCGTGTTCCCGGGCCTGCTACTCGCGGGGCTCTACGCGAGCTACATCGCCCTGGTCGCATTCGCGCGCCCGCACCTCGCCCCTCGGATCCCGGCGCATCTGCGTACCGCCGGGACGGACGCGCGTCCGCTCTTCAGTCTGTTCCGGGATCTGGTTCCGCCACTCGGACTCGTGCTCGCCGTGCTCGGGTCGATCTTCTTCGGGATCGTATCCCCGTCGGAGGCGGCCGGGGTAGGTGCGTTCGGAGCCACCCTGCTCGCACTCGCTCGGGGGCGACTCGATCTCTCCACCCTGCGCGAGGTATCTCGCAGCACGGCGCGCACCAGTTCGTTCATCTTCGCGATTTTTCTCGGGGCGACCTGTTTCTCGGTCGTGCTGCGTGGGCTCGGAGGAGACGAGGTGATCGAGGCCGCGGTGACCGGGTTGCCCTTCGGGCCAACGGGCATCGTTCTTTCGCTGATGCTGCTCGTCTTCGTGCTCGGCTTCTTCCTCGACTGGATCGAGATCACGTTGATCGTGCTTCCGCTGGTCGAGCCCATCATCGCCGCACTGGGCGTAGACCGCCTGTGGTTCACGATGCTGATCGCGGTCTGTCTCCAGACCTCGTTCCTGACCCCCCCGGTCGGGTTTGCGCTCTTCTACCTGAAGGGTGTCGCGCCTCCCGAGATCGAGGTCGGGCACCTGTACCGCGGAATCATTCCCTTCGTGATCCTGCAGCTCGTGGGTCTCGCGGCGGTCTTCGCCTGGCCCGGGCTCGTAACCTGGCTGCCCGCGCTCGCGTACTGAGAGCGCCGCAGCCTCGATGGGGGCGCGGCTAGAGGCCCTGGCTCAGGTCCTGCTGCCAGCGGAAAAGCGCCATCGCGATCAGTACCAGCCCTTCGAGGCGCGAGAGTCGCCAGCCGCTGCGCATGAAGATCAGCAGCACCAGCGTCATCGCGCCCATGTAGTAGAGACTGGGTGAGGTCATCTCGGGCGTCGAGATCTCGAGCGGGTGGACGATGGCGGTCAGCCCGAGTACGCCGAGTACATTGAACAGGTCGCTCCCGATTAGGTTCCCGATTACGATGCCGGGTCGATTCTTGAGGATCGCGGCCACGCAGACCGCGAGTTCAGGCAGCGACGTGCCCATCGCCACGAGCGTGACCCCGATCGCCCACTCGTCGATGCCGAAGTCGTGTGCCATCTGGACAGCGGCCCGCACAAGGAGCCATGAACCGCCCACCACGCCGGCCAGGCCAATCAGGAAGAGGGGGAGGTCCCGCCAGGTGGCGCTTCCGAACCGCGCATCGTCGGGAAGTTCGTCCGGCGCCTGCTTCCGCTTGAGCAGGTAGACGAGATAGGCGATCAGCAGTCCGAGCATCAGCAGACCATCGGGACGCGTGAGACCGAAGTCGAATTGCAGCAGCGAGATCAGCAGCAGGCCCGCTCCGAGCAGCATCGATGTGTCGCGGTAGACCAGCGTGTGACTGGTCGGCAACGCGCGCACCAGCGCGCAGCCGCCCAGGATGATGCCGATGTTGAAGATGTTCGAGCCGACCACGTTCGAGACCGAGATGTCGTCGTAGTCGCCGAGGGCGGCGGTCAGGGTGACCATCATTTCGGGCGCCGAGGTCCCGATCGCCACGATCGTCATGCCGATCACGAGGTCCGAGATCCCGAAACGGCTCGCGGTGCGCGCGGCCGAGGTCACGACCCAGTCCGCGCCCTTCCACAGCAGCCCGACCGCGATCGCGAAGCTGGCGAGGTCGGCGAGGGTGTCCTGCGTCACCCGCTCTTCGGCCGGGACTTGCGCGCCCTGAGCCGCCGCTGGATCTCGTCCTCGATCCGCTCCGGCCGGTAGCGCTCTCGGTCGTGTTCGGCAATTTCCCGGAGGCGCTCGCGAAGCTCCGGGTGGGCGGCGCCGAGAATCCTGCCAGCGAGCAGGGCCGCGTTCCGGGCCCCGTCGATGGCGACGCTCGCGACCGGCGTTCCGCGCGGCATCTGCAGCGTCGATAGCGCGGCGTCGATTCCGCCGAGGGCCCCGGCCGAGACCGGGACGCCGATCACGGGCAACTGCGTGTGTGCGGCGACGACACCCGCGAGGTGTGCCGCCATCCCGGCGTACGCGATGATCACCTCGAACCCTTCCAGTTCGGCCCCGCGCGCACAGGCCGCGGCCTCGTCGGGCGTTCGGTGAGCGGAGACGACCCGGATTTCTGCCTGGATCCCGAGAGACTCGAGCACCTCGCTCGAGTCCAGGACCAGGTCGAGGTCGCTGGGACTGCCGCAGAGCAGCAGCACTCGCGGAGCAGCCGCGCTCATCTGACTCCTTCCTCGGGAAGGGTACCGGCTTTGGCGCCGCCTGTCGGGAGTACCCAGAGCAGCAGCGTACAGCCGACGATGGCGCTGACGGCGGATCCGCTCAGGATCCCGATCTTGGCCGCTTCGAGGAGTTCGTTCGAGAGGGCGAGGTTCGCGATGAAGAGTGCGACCGTGAAGCCGATTCCGGCGATGAAGCCGCCCCCGATCACCGTCGGCCAGTTGACGCCCGTCGGCAGGGCCGCGAGTCCCAGCCTGACGAAGATCCACGAGAAGAGGCCGACGCCCACCGGCTTTCCGACCATCAGCCCGAGTGCGACCGCGACTGCGATCGGGCTGGCGAATCCGTCCGTGGTGATCAGAACTCCGGCATTGGCGAAGGCGAAGATCGGCATGATCCCAAACGCGACCCAGGGATGAAGTGCCGTCTCGAGCCGTTCCAGTGGGGAGATCGTTTCTCTCGCAGTCAGCGAGACCTCCCGCAGGATCGCGTGCCGGCTCGGCGTTGCATCCGTAGTGTGCGCTCGGCGCATGCGCGAGAGTGTGCCGTCCAGGAAGCGCGCGAAGCGATCGTCGCCCACCCAGGGAACGCCGGGCGTTAGGAATCCGAGGATCACCCCCGCAACCGTCGCGTGGACGCCCGAGTGTTCGAACAGGAACCAGATCACGGTCCCGATTCCGAAGTAGATCGGGACCGAGCGCAGGCCGACGCGCGCGAGCAGCGCACACAGCGCGAAGAGCAGGCTGGCGCCCGCGAGCGACGCGAACTCGATGCCGGAGCTGTATCCGAATGCGATCACCAGAATCGCCCCGATGTCGTCGACGATGGCAAGTGCCAGAATGAAGACCCGGAGACCACGCGGGACGCGCGAACCGAGTACGGCGAGACACCCGACCGCGAACGCGATGTCGGTTGCCATCGGAATGCCCCAGCCGGCCTCGCCCGGCTCCCCGAGTTGCAGCGCCAGGTAGATGCCGGCCGGGACGATCATGCCGCCGAAGGCGGCCGCGATCGGGAGCGTCGCCTTGCGCCGGCCCGCGAGTTCTCCGAACAGGAACTCGCGCTTGATCTCCAGGCCGACGACGAAGAAGAAGACCGTCATCAGCCCGTCGTTGATCCAATCGCGGGCGGTGTGCTGAATGGCGATCTCGCCCAGCGACAGGCCGAACTCGATGTTCAAGATCGAGTGATACAGGTAGGCGTATTCGGAGTTCGCCAGCAGAATCGCGGCGACCGCCGCGCCCAGCAGCACCGCCCCGCTGGCGGCTTCGATCTCGAGGAAGTGCGCGAGCGGACGCATCCAGCGGCGCACCGGCGCGTTCGGCAGACCCTCGATCAACGCGGCCTTTCCGGAAGCGGATTCCGGCGCTTCCTGGCTCATTGCTGGTCATCCTCCCGCGGCAGGTTCCGGACCGCAGGTACTGCTCGCGGCCCAAGCCTCGGACCGCGAGAATCGGGCGCCCTGCTTAGGACTGCGGCTTGGCCGCGGGCGGCCGCGATCCGGGGGGCTCCCGGTAGGTAATGAAGCCGTGAGTCGGGTCGTACGGCGACACTCCGACCTGCACGCGATCTCCCACGATCACGCGGATCCGAAAGCGGCGCATCCGGCCCGAAAGCTGAGCCGTGATCACGTGGCCGTTATCCAGTTTAATCTGGTAGCGGCCCCCACCCAAAATGTTCTGAACGGCCCCGCTGATCTGAACTAGATCCTTCCTGGACATCCTGCTCCCCGGCCGCTGCTCGATTCTAGGCCGGCGGCATTATATCCCGCAGCGATCGGGATGTTCCGGGCCTCCCGGCCGAGCCGGGCCGCCGGCCTTCACGATTGGATCTCGAGCAGCTCGGGGGGCTCTTCGGTCTGGATCGTGGTGTGCCGGATCTGGTAGCGCTGATGGAGCAGCGCGTGGATCGCGCGCCGGATTCGGGCCGGATCGGTGCCGGATTCGACGTCTACGTGGGCGCTCATGGCCAGGAAGCCCGAGCTCACGGTCCAGACGTGGAGGTCGTGCACCGAGCCGACCCCCGGGATCTCGCAGACCTGCCGCCGGATCTGCTCGACGTCAAGGTCGCGCGGGGCTCCCTCGAGCAGGATGTCGAGCGATTCCCGCGTCAGGCGAAAGGCCATGATGATCAGCAGCGCCGCAACTCCGAGGCCCGCGATCGCGTCGAAAGCGGTCATGTCCCAGACCAGGATCGCGATTCCGGCCAGGATCGCGGCCACGGAACCGAGCGCATCGCCGACCACGTGGGCGAACACGGCCCGAACGTTGATCTTCTCGCTCCGATAGCGATGCAAGAGCCACGCGGATAGCAGGTTGGCCGCAAGCCCGACTGTTGCGATCGCGATCATGGGCCCGGCCGCGACGGCGCGCGGTTCGGTAAGTCGACCGATCGATTCGAAGATGATCGCGACGCTCACGCCCCCGAGCAGCAGCCCGTTCACGAGGGCGACCAGGATCTCGACCCGGCCGTAGCCGAAGCTCTTGTGCGCCGTACGGGGGCGCTGCGCGAGCCAGGCACCGCCGAGTGCAAGGGCGAGTGCGCCGGCGTCGGTCAGCATGTGCCCGGCATCCGCGAGCAGCGCGACCGAGCCTGTGAGCACGCCCCCGACCGCCTCGAGCAGGAGCACCGAGACCGTGATCGCGAACGCGGTGCGCAGCGCGCGGACGTCGGCCCGGGCCGGGCTGCGCGCACCGCTCGCGTGCGCTTCCCCCGGTGCGTGCGTGTGTGCCACGCCTAGATCTTTGCCCCGCTCCGGAGCAGGCACAAGTCGGGCCGCCTGCCGCGGCGAGATTCGCGGGTCTGATAAGCTGGCGGCCGCGCGCAGCGTTCGGACTTGCGGAAGGGGGGGGGCGTGGGTCGAATTTGGAATCTGCCGAGTTTTCTGATCGCGGTCGGCGTCATCGTCGGGCCGCTCGCGACCTGGACCGGCCTGGTGGACCCGGCGATCGGATTCCAGGCGATCTTCGTGCCGGCGATTCTGCTCGCGATCCTGAGCGCGATCGGCTTCGGCGGCGCCGCGGCCGTCGCGGCGGCGCTGGCCAAGCCCTGGCGGCGCCGGGCCCTGATCGCGGCGGTCATCCCGCTCTTGGTCACGCTCGGCGCGCTGGGTTACGCGTCCGGGTCTCCGGCGATCAACGACATCACCACCGACCCGGCCGATCCCCCGGCTTTCATGGAGGGAAAACTCCTCGGGGCGGCCTACGACTCAGGGATGGCCCCGATCCAGCAGAGCGCGTATTCGGATCTCGCCCCGATCGAACTCGCCGTGCCGCCCGCCGAGGCGTTCGAACTCGCACTCGCGACGGCGCGGGGCATGCAGGGCTGGGAGCTCAGCTACACCGATGCCGCCTCCGCAACGCTGCAGGCACGCGACCGAACGCGCTTCTTCCGCTTCGTGGACGACGTCGTGATCCGCGTGCGCGCGCAGGGCAGCGGTTCCCGGATCGACCTCCGCTCGCGGTCCCACCTGGGGCGCGGCGATCTGGGCGCGAACGCCGCCCGGATCCGCGCCTACATCGAAGCCTTCGAATCCGGGCGGTCAAACAGCGTGAAGTGAAGCGGCGCTGAGATCAGCTGCCCTTCTTGAGCGCCTCGTCGATCATCTGGCTCATACCGCCCAGACTGCGACTCTTGACCTTCTTGCCGTTGATGTAGACCGTGGGCGTGCCGCTGACTGCCGCCTTCTGACCGTCGTTGAAGTCCGCGGTCACGCGCCTGTCGTACTCGGCCTGCTTCGCCGCCAAATCCTGCTTGAAGCGCCCGACGTCGAGCCCGGCCTCCTTGGCGAAGCCCTCCCAGTCGGCGGTATTGAGTTTCGCCATGTTTGCGAAGAGTACGTCGTGGTACTCCCAGAAACGCCCCTGCTCCTGGGCCGCCAGCGAAGCGATCGCGGCCGGTCGTGCCTGTTGGTGAAAGCTCAGGGGAAAGTGCTTGTACACGAGCCGCACCTGGTCCGGGTATTTGGCCACCAGTTGATTGAGCAGCGGCAGGCTTTTGGCGCAGAACGGGCACTGGAAGTCCGAGAACTCCACGATGGTCACGGCCGCGTTGGGATTGCCCTTGATCGGGGCGCTCCCAACGTTGATTTTGTGCACCTTGTCGTAATCCACGGTCGGCCGTTGGCGCGCGGCAGGTCGAGTCGCCAGCAGCTGCTTCTGGCCCTGCTCGAGCTTTGCGAGCTTCTCCAGGATCTCCTTCTGGCGTTCGGCAACGTCCCCGAGATCCGAGTTCCCGCAGCCCGCGAGGCCCAGGATCAGCACGCCCACGGTCAATATCGCCCTACGCATCGAGTCCTCCTTCTTTGCGCCTGGGCCGCGACGATAGATGCGCCGCGGGGTCCTGTCCAGACGGCGCGATGGAAGGCTCCGCAGCCGACTCAGCTGCGCTGGCGAACCCAGGCGTGAATTCCCAGCAGGAGCAACACCTCGGGAAGCGCGAACGCGAAGAAGTAGAAGTAGGCCAGGGTCTGCTGGATCGTGAGCGGGTGCCCGGGCGGCGTCCAGACCTTTGACCGGATCGTGATTTCGTCTTCCTCCTCGGCCAGCCAGAGCACCGAGTTCATCAGGAGATCCCGGTTGTAGAGAGAATCGAGGAGCCGGTTCGATGCGAAATCCCGGTCGCCGATCACGACGATGCGCGCCTCGGTGTCTCCTCGGGGATAGAGCCCTGCGGCCGCCACCGGGATCTCGCGCCCTGCGGTCTCGCCCCCCCCCGGCTGGAGCGCGCGGCCCGCGAGCGCCCCGCGGACGTCCTGCTCGAGCCAGGAATGGTGGCTTGAGTACACCAGGCCCCGGAGTTGATCGTCGCGCTCCGGTTTGTGGCGCGCGATCACGGCTCGCGCGCCCGGCAGCAGCGTCATGTGCCGGGCGCGCATGCCGCGGGTGACCGGGTGTCTCGGGTTGTAGGAGCCGCTGACGAGGCTGACGAGTTTTGCCTCCTCGAGCAGCGGACTCGTGGCCCGGTCCGCCACGATCCCGGCCGGGAGTTCGAAGCCCCAGCGCTCGAGGAAGCTGTTCAGGTTGGTGTCCACGCTCGGCTCGAGCAAGACGAGCAGCCGGCCGCCGCGCTCCAGGTAACGGTCCAGCGCCTCCAGCTCGCGCGGCAACAGGTTGCGTTCGGGGGCGGCGATGATCACGAGACTGGCGTCGGCCGGCAGCTCCTCGTGGGCGGGCCCGATCCAGCCGCGCGGCCGGAAGCCCTCTTGGGTGAGGGCGCGGGCGAGTCCCGAGAAGCCGTGCTCGCTCTCCGAGGCCAGGTCGACCTCTCCGTGCCCGAGCAGGAAGTAGACAACCGGGTGCCCTTGCCGCAGCAGCCGCAGCAGCGCGTTGGTGATGTTCTCCTCCGACGGAAACCCGACTGCCTCGCAGCGTCCATCACGACAGGCGAGCACGGTGTGCTCGAGGCCCGCGAGGAGTCGCAGGGCCTCCGGCGGGGCCTCCTGCTCTCGGAGGTGCCGGACCCTGAGTTCGCTCGATGCGGCCGCGTACACGGCGAGCAGAGGGTCGACTTCCTTCCAGATCTTAGTGTCTTCGAACAGCAACAACTCGGGCGGGTCGCCCGGGTCTGCGTCGATCCGCTCCAGCACCCGGAGGCTCTGCTCGGAGAGTGTGTAGGTTCCCTCCACGGTCCAGTCGAGCGCGGCCGTCCAGCCCACTGCGAGAATGTTGGCGAGCAGCGAGGCAGCGAGGACGGAAGCCCCGATCGCGGCCCAGCGCAGGGCCAGGCTTCGCGAGGGCGTTCCGCTGAACCCGCGAAAGCGGAACGCAGCCTGGACTCCGGCAGCGGCGAGGAGTCCCAGGCCGGCGACCAGGTTCCCGATTTCGAACCAGGAGGGCGCTTTGCTCACGTAGGAGGCCCCGAGCCCGGAAAGCAGCATCACGAGCCCGGCCGGTGCCAGGAAGCGCACTAGCGCGCTCTCCCGAGCTCGATCGATCCGACCGAAATCGTGAACCCGACCGCGCCGACCCCAAGGAAGTACACCCCGTGGCGAAGCCCGACGACGCCCCGCGCAAACGCTTCCAGGTGGGACTGAAGCTCGACTTCCTCCAGCACGCGCGCGAATGACTCGCTGACGAGCGTCGCGAGCCATTGAAAGTCGTACAGAATGAACGAGAGCGCATAGGCCACGACGGCGGCGACGATCTGGTTGCGACTGAGTGAGGAGCAGGCCAGCCCGATCGAGGCGACCGCGATCCCGAAGCCGAGTTCTCCCAGGTACAGCGCGAGTAGATGAGGAACTCCCAGGTTCGCCTGCTGGGCGGCCACGGCCGGATAGAGCGCGCTCACCGCCAGCAGCAGGGCCACGAACCCCCAGGTGGCCAGATACTTCGCGGCCGCGATCTCCCACGAACGCAACGGGGTCGTGAGTAGCAACTCGTCGGTCCCCTGCGCCTTTTCCTCGGCGAAGACCCGCATCGTGATCACGGGAACCACCAGCATCAGCATCAGGCTCACGTCCTGGCTCAGCGGGATGAAGACCTCTTCGAGCAGGTTGAGCTGTCGCGGGGTGGTTCCGGAATCGAATCCGCCCGCTCCGATGCCGTATCCATGGAACACGAACAGCATCTGGTTGAAGCGCAGTAGGCTCCCGAAGAAGAGCACGGCGGTGACCGAGACCGAGGCCGTCAGGACGGCGTACGCGATCGGCGTCGCGAACAGCGAGCGGAGTTCTTTGCGGAGCAGGGTCCAGATCCGCCAGCTCACGAGGCGTCCTCCCGCTGCATCGTCTCGGCGAGAAACAGTTCCTCGAGGCTCTTGCCCGAAGCCAGTTCCGCCGCCGTTGCGACGCGGGTCACACTCCCGCGCTGAAGCAGAAGGACCCGATCGCAGCACGCCTCTGCCTCCCGGAGCTGGTGCGTGCAGAGGACCAGCGTGTGCTTGCCGCCGAGAGCCTGGATGATCCGGCGGAGCTCGATCTGCTGTGCCGGATCGAGCCCCACCGTCGGCTCGTCGATCACGAGCAGCGGCGGATCGTGGAGCAAGGCCTGCGCGAGCGATACGCGCTGACGAAAGCCCTTCGACAGCGCGCCGATCCGCCGACGCCGGACCTCTTCGAGGCTGAACTGTTCGATTGCCCGGTCGACTGCGTCCTCGCGGGTGGGCCCGCGCAGTCCCCGGAGTTCCGCCATCAGCCGCAGGAAGCCATCGACACGGTGATCCGAATAGAGCTTGGGCTGTTCGGGCACGTAGCCGAGTTGCGTCTTGACTCGCTCGGGCTGCGCGACCACCGAGATTCCATCCACCCGCACGTCACCCGCGGTGGGCAGCCAGTATCCGGTCAGGATCCGCAGGAAGGTGGTCTTGCCGGCGCCGTTGGGCCCGATCAGGCCGAACACCTCGCCCGGCGCGATGTCGACCGAGAAGTCACGCAGCGCGACGCGATCGCCGAACTGCTTGGTGACGTTTCGGGCTTCGATCCGCACGCTCATGACTCGGGTGGCGACAGGGTAGTACGAAGCATCCGACGCGACCCGCCGATCTCCCCGGGGGCTGGATCGGAGGGAGAAAACACATACGAATCAGTCACTTATACAGGCAGCCGCGTTGACCGCGGGTTTCGATCCAGGGTACCATCCGGCGCCTCGGCCGCTGGGCCGGAGCTCTCTGGGGGCGCCGCATGCACTTCGGATGGACGGCCGAGCAGGAACTGCTCCGAGGCACCGCGCGCGAGTTTCTCGAGCGGGAGTGTCCGATCTCGCGGGTCCGGGAGTGGATGGAAGATCCACGCGGCTACAGCCCCGAGGTCTGGGCGCAACTGGCCGAACTCGGATGGCTCGGGCTCCTGATTCCGGAGGCGTACGGGGGCTCAGGCCTTGGCTTCGTCGATCTGGTTGCGATCCTCGAGGAGACGGGGCGTGCGCTGCTTCCATCCCCATTTCTGGCGACGCTTCAGGGAACGCTCGCGGTGCTGCGGGCCGGGAACGCCACGCAACGAGAGGAGATCCTGGGCGCTGTCGCGGCCGGCGAGAGAATTCTCTCGTTCGCGATCACCGAGGAGTCCGGAACCGAGGACGCGCGCGATCTCGAGACGCGCGCGGCGCGCGACGGCTCCGGGTACCGCGTGACCGGGATCAAGCTGTTCGTTCCGGATGGCCAGAATGCCGACCAGATCGTCGTCGTTGCCCGGACCGGCGCAGACGTCGCCCAGACGGGCGCAGACGTCGCCCGGACGGGCGCAGAGGCCGAGTCCGGGATGTCGCTGCTCCTCGTCGATCGTGGGGCGCCCGGACTCGAAGTACGACCGCTCGAGTCGATCGATCCCACGCGCCGGATCGCGGAGCTTCGCTTGGACGGTGTGCGCGCGGAGCTTCTGGGCGAAGACGCGGCCGGCTGGAACACCTGGTGCTGGGTTCGCGACCGCGGGCTGGTCGCGCTCGCGGCCGAGGCCGTCGGCGGCGTGGAGAAGGTGCTCGAGGACGCGGTTGCATACGCGAAGCAACGCGTTCAGTTCGGAAAGCCGATCGGGGTCAATCAGGCGATCAAGCACAAGTGCGCCGACATGTTGATCGATCTCGAGTCCTCGAGATCGATCACGCACTACGCCGCCTGGAACGCCGCGCAGGATCTCGAGGAGACCTCGCTATTTGCTTCGATGGCCAAGGCGTTCACGAGCGATGCCTACCGCCGCGCGAGTGCCGAGAACATCCAGATCCACGGCGGGGTCGGGTTTACCTGGGAGTACGACTGTCACCTGTACTTCCGGCGCGCGAAGGCCATCGAGGTCAGCTACGGGGATTCGGTCCATCACCGGGAGCAGGTGGCGGAACTCCTCAACCTCGCTTGAGGGCCTCCTCGGCGGCTCCGCGAAGCCGGCCGGGGTCCGCGCTGCGGCCGGACCAGAGTTTCAGTTGCTCCACCGCCTGGTGCACGAGCATGTCGAGGCCATCCTGGGTTCTGCAGCCGCGCTCGCGCGCCTCGCGGAGCAGGCGGGTTTCGAGGGGCCGGTAGACGGTGTCGAATACCGTCATTTCGGGCTCGAGCCGTCCGGTCGGAAACGGGGTGTCGTCCGGGTTTGGATCCATGCCCACCGGCGTCGCGTTCACGAGCAGGTCGGGGGTCTTCTGCTGCGCTCCCGCGCGCGCGCCGAGATCGCGGGCCAGGCGCACGGCCCGTTCCTGCGTCCGGTTCGAAACTGTGACCTGCATGCCGAACTCCAGCAGCGCGAATACCACCGCCCGCGCGGCACCCCCCGCACCGAGCACGGTTGCGCGCCGCCCCTGCCACGGCCCCATGGCTTCGAGCGTCCGGCGGACGCCCAACCAGTCCGTGTTGTCGGCGCGAATCCGGTCTCCGCTCCGGGTCAGGGTGTTGGCGGCCCCGATCCGGCGCGCATCTTCCGAAACCTCGTCTGCGAGTTCGAGGACCGCCTGCTTGTGCGGGATCGAGATCGACAGCTGTCGAATCCCGAGGGCGCGCATGCCGGAAACCGCTGCGGCGAGATGCTCGGCCGGCACGTCGAAGGGCAGGTAGACGGCGTCCAGCCCGAGTGCGTCGTAGGCCGCCCTGTGCAATGCCGGAGAGAGCGTGTGTCCAGCGGGATGAAGCAGGATTCCGCAGAGCTCGGTCGCCATCGCCTCGTCCTTCTTCCTCGAACTCAGGGAACCCGATCGATCCCGCGCAGGGTTTCCACCGCCTCTGCGATCAGCCACGGAGCGAAGCCGGGCCCGTGCAGAGACAGGCAGGCTTCGTAGCCGCCTCGCTCGAAGGTCTCGCCGGAGACAGCGTATCCGAGCCAATCGTTGGAGAGAGATACGACAAAGCGCGTCGAGCCGCCGGGCATCTGGCTCCGAATTGCCTCTCCAACCGCGGCCGTGGGCTCGGCCGGGAGCGCGATCAGGGTCGCGTCACCGATTCGGAGCGCGTGCAGCGGAACCCGTTTCGCCACGAAGCGCTCGAGCGGAGCGCGGACGAGCGGCGTGAGCCACCAGATGCCGCAGAAGCGGCGCAGTGCAAGCGGGGGCGGCTCGGTCCAGCGCTCGGCCAGCTGGAGTTCGGGCGACGACGGGGGCCCGAGCGCCGCGGAAGCCTCCAGTACCGCGCGTCCGAGCCGGCCGCCGATCTCGTTCACCTGCTTCCACTGCGCCTCGGGCGGTCCCTCCCAGAGTTCCCCTTCCGCGGGCGCGGGCGCCTGATCTCCGAGCGGACCCGGCAGAAACACTGCGCGAGTACCGCGCGCTTCGAGCCAGCGGCGCGCGGCTCCCACGTAGTCGGCCGAGTAGCGGGTGCTGCCGGGCGAGAGCACCGTGGGGTGTGCCCCGTACGCGAATACGAGCAGCGGCGCGCGGCCGTCGCCGAAGCGCGCGCGCAGCACGGGCAGCGCGCGCTCGCGTGCGCCGTCGGCCCGGCGCCGATTCAGCGCGAGTTCGAGTGTGGCCTCGCCGCTCTGGATCTCGGCGGGCGCGAGATCGGCCGCGGCCGCCGCCAGGGCCTCGGAGGCGGCCGCCACGATGCGGCCCGGCATCTCGGGATCGAACGCGCCACCCGTCACCCGCTCCGCCAGCCAGCCCGGAAGGTAGCCGCCCGGGCCCGAGTGCGTGTGCGTCGCCGTGAACACGATTGCGTCCAGTTCGAGGGGCGCCGTGGCTGCGACGAGATCCGCCCGGAGCGCGCTGCGCGGGATCACGAGATCCGCGACGACGAGTGCGACGCGAAGTTCTCCCCGGGCGAAGACGACCGCCCGAATCTCGGGGGCGTCGAGTGTGCCGTCGGCGCGACGATCCCGAAGCCCCCCGTACCCCCCGAGCGGCGCACCTTCGAGCGCGGGCAGGGCTGCGCGCCCGAAGCCGACCCGCACCGGGCCCGCGTCGGCACCGGAGAGTCCGAACGCCAGGACGGCGGTGAGCCAGACCCGGTGGGCGCGCAGCCGCTTACGCCCCGTCGACGCGCGCCCGTACCGCGCGCAGATCATCCCAGACCGCCTGTCGCGTCTCCTTCGTGTAGTTCCGGAGCAGATAGGCCGGGTGGTAGGTCGGCATCAGCGGGATGCCGTGCCAGACTTCCCAAGTTCCGCGGGCACGCGTGATCGCGACGGGTCTTCCGAGCATCTTCTGTGCCGCGGGCTTTCCCAGCGTGACGATGACCCGGGGTGCGATGGCGCGGATCTGTTTCTCCAGGAATGGGCTGCAGGATGCCACCTCGTCGAGTTGAGGATCGCGGTTCTTGGGGGGCCGGCACTTGACGATGTTGCAGATGTACACGTCTTCCCGGGTCCATCCGACCGCTTCGATCATTTTTGTGAGCAGTTCCCCCGCGCGCCCCACGAAGGGCCGGCCGCTGCGGTCTTCCTGTTCCCCCGGCCCTTCGCCGACGAAGACCACGGGGGCCTCGGGGCTGCCCTCGCCGAACACGATGTTGCGCCGCCCCTCGTGCAGTCGGCAGCGTGTGCAGTCTCCCAGTTCCTTGACCACCGCCCGGAGCGCTCGCTCGGAATCTCCCCCGCGGGGAATGCGGGAGGCGTCCAGGGGAGCCACGGCCGGACGAAAGCCGGGCGCGTTAGGCGCAGGCGGGGCCGCGCGTGGCACGCGATCGACTCCGTTGGCTTCGAGTTCGATCAGACTCTCGCGAATCTCTCGTACCAGGCGGCGGCCCTTCTCGGAAACGCTCACTCTGCAGCACTCCCCGCGGGTGCGGAACCGGAACCGTGCCGGACCCGCTCCAGCTTTTCCTCGAGTTCGAACTCGAAGCCCGGATCGTTGGCATCGTCGTGGCAGCTACCGCAGATCTGCAGGATCACGCAACTGTCACACTTGTCGGTCAGCCCCAGGATCGTACCCGACCTGCGGGCATCGGGGCCAACGTGTGCGCCCCCCGGACCGTGGCAGCTCTCGCAGCCGACACCGCCGAGCGCCTCGCCGCCGCTCGGAAAGCCGCCTGCGGCTTCGAAGCCGGTCGTGTGGCAGCGCTGGCAATCCGCGCTCCCGGCCCGCTTTTGCGCCTCCAGCGTTTCGAGCGCTCGCGCGTGTGGTGTCTTCTGCCAGAGCGCGAATTCCCGGCTGTGACAGTCGGCACAGGCCCGGGATCCGACGTAGTCGGCGTCGTGGAAGAGGGATCGCTGGCGATGTTCGCGCTGCTCGAGCAGCGCCCGCCTTTCCTCGAGCGAGAGATTCGCGAACCGGAGTTGCGCCGCGTGCGAGACCTCGGGCAACCGCTCCGAGAAGATGAAGTTCAGGGAGTGGGTGGCCGTGTGACAGTCCGCACACACGCCCGCGTAGCCTCCCTTCTCGGCCAGGAAGTCCGGAGACTGGTGCGGCCCGCCGCGTCCGTGGCAGTTCTCGCACTGCACGCCTTCCAGATGTTCCCGTGGCTGATCCAGGTCGTACCCTCCGCGCTCGCTCCATCCTACGCTGTGACACCCGATGCACTCCGAGTTTCGCTCCTCCCCGTGCTCGAGCAGCGTGTCGTACGCGTGCGCGTGACGGGTCAGCAGCCAGCTCGAATGCTGCGCGCGGTGGCAGGCCTGGCACATCCCCGAGCCGCTGTACTCGGAACGGCTGAGCAGAATCGGGTTGGGGACGCCCAGCGCCTGACGCAACGTCATCGAGATCATGGCCTCGATCCGTGGGCTGATGCCGCCGAAGCGTGACAGAATCCTGCCGCTTCGATCGATCAGCACGGTATCGGGAACGCCCAGGCGGTGCTCGTAGGACTGCTGCGTCGACGCCTCCAGATCGACGTAGAGTGGGAGTTCGAGTTCGAGGTCCTCCCGCATTTCGCGCATCAGAAAGGGTCGGTTCCGAATGCTGACCGGAACGACTTCGAGGTCTTCGTAGCCCGGCTTCCGTTTCAGACGGTCCAGATATTGGAGCGCGTCGTGGCAGTGGGGGCAGGTCGGCAGGAAGAAGACCAGCGCGATCACCTTCCCGCGCAGTTTCTCAAGACTCGCAGTGGTGCCTGCGAGGCTCTCGAGCTCGAACGCGGGCGCCGGGGGCGAGGTCCCGAGCAAGGGGCGCGTGCTCTGATCGAGTGGCTCCAGCCGCAGAACCCGGCGCAACTCGGCCTCGTACGCCTCCGCCGCACCCAAAATCCCCTCCGGTTCCCAGGCGAATGCGCTGATGATGTATCCGTCGGCGTCGATGACGTAGAGCGCTGACCTGCCCGGGGGTACGCCGAGCTTGCGGGTAATCGAAAGCTCGCGGTCGAGAATGACGGGCAGGCCTTCGAAATAGCCGTCCACGAAGGGCTGCACGCGCTCGGGCTCGAGGTCCCGGTTGACAGCCAGGACCGCGATGTTCGCGCCCGCGGCATCCCGGATGATCCGTCCCGCCAGCCGCGCCATCTCGGGCGCGGAGTCGTCGGTCGTCGCGAACGCGTAGATCAGTCCGCGCCGGCCCGCGAAGCTATCGGTGCTGCCGATTCCGCCGCCCAGCAGTGGGCCCGAGAAGCGAGGGAGCACGCGCTCGCTCCGGGCTTCCGCAGCGAGCCCGCCGGGCGTTCCGCCCGCAATCAAGATCAGCAGGAGGGCCGGCGCCCGCAGCCAGCGCGCGCGTCTCGGGGGCCCCGCCCGGGTCCCGCCCGAGCCCGGTTTCCGCCTCGATTTCATAATGGCCGCGGGATGTTACGAAGCGAGCGCCGGGCGTGTCAAACCTGCCCCTCGCGGCTCCGTTTACGCGGGACCGGCCGCCGCATAGACTCGGTGAAGGAGCGATTCAGCTTGAGTATTCCCTCTTCGACCGAGTTCGTGCGCCAGCTGCGGCAGCTAACCGAGTCGCGGCGCCCGTGCGCGGTGGCCACGGTGGTGGAGGTGATCGGGAGCGCGTCGGCAGGGCCGGGCGCCAAGGCCATCATCGATGCCGCGGGCCGGACCGTCTTTGGCTGGGTCGGCGGCGGCTGTGCCGAGACCGCAGTCCGGGACGAAGCGCTTCGGGCGCTCGCGGATGGGCGGCCGCGGCTATTGCGGGTCGATCTCGACGACGAGGTGCTGGGCGTCGGGATGCCGTGTGGGGGGCAGATGAACGTGTATGTCGAGCCGGTCCTCCCGGAGCCTAGCCTGCTCGTGCTCGGGCACGGGCGCATCGCCGAGGCGACGGTCTCGATCGGCAAGTTGCTCGAGTTTCGCGTGACGGTCGACGATCCGCTCGCGACGCCCGAAGCCTTTCCTCTCGCCGATCTTACGATCGCGGACGATCCGGACTACGCGAAGGCGGAGTGCGACGCGGAGACCTACGTCGTGATCACGACCCAGCACCGAGGCGACTACGAGGCGCTCTCTCGCGTGCTACGTCAGGGCCCGGCCTGGGTGGGGCTGGTGGCGAGCCGCAAGCGCAGTGCGCTCGTGATCGAGCGGCTCTTCGAAGACGGCTTCTCGGCCGACGAACTGCGCCGGGTCGCTGCGCCCTGCGGGCTCGACATCGGGGCCGCGACGCCGCAGGAGATCGCGCTCTCGATTATGTCAGAGGTCCTGCAGGTGCGCCGCGGTTCGACCGGGTCGGGTCGCCCGCTGCGCGACGTGAAGGGCGTGCAGATTTCGGCGGATGGGATCGAGGTCCCGGAGGGGCCGCCCAGTTCCGACAAGTGTCCGAGCTGAGCGAGGTCGAGGCCCTCTATCGGGAAGTCGTCCTCGACCATTACCGCAATCCCCGGCACCGGCGGGCGCTCGACGCGCCCGACGCGGCCGCGACCGTGCACAATCCGGTCTGCGGCGATCAGGTTCGGGTCGAGGTCGAGTTCGCCGAAGACCCGACCGAGCCGGGCCGACGCAGACTGGCGGCTCTCTCTGCACGCACACGCGGCTGCAGCATCGCGGTCGCGGCTGGAAGCGTGATGACGGAACTGCTCGCCGGCCGCCCGATCGGCGAGGCAACCGGCCTGCGTGCCGAACTCCGTCGCATCGTCGAGGGCCGGAGTCCGGCGCCTGGAACGGATCGCCGGCTGCGCGCCTTCGCGGGGGTCTCGCGTTTCCCCTCGCGGCGCCGCTGCGCCCTGCTCGCGTGGGAGGCGCTGGACGAAGCGCTGCAGGCCCCGGGGCCCGGCTCGTAACCGGGCCCGCGCACGGCGGGAAGCTGGCTCCGGCGTCGTAGCCGCCTAGTTCACCTTCTCGAGCAGGTGGATCGCGCAGGCGGAGCCGAGGCCGATCACGTGGGTCATTCCGATGCGCGCGTTCTCGACCTGCCGCTCTCCGGCCTCGCCGCGCAGATGCGTGGAGACCTCGTAGATGTTGGCGATGCCGGTTGCGCCCAGCGGATGGCCCTTGGACAGCAGGCCTCCCGAAACGTTCACGGGAACCCGACCGCCCAGCGCAGTCTGGCCCTCGTCGATCAACTTGCCCGCCTCGCCATCCCCGCAGAGTCCCAGGTTCTCGTAATGCAGGATCTCGGCGGTGGCGAAGCAGTCGTGGAGTTCCACCAGGTCGACGTCGTCCGCGCCGAGGCCCGCCATCTCGTAGGCGGCCTTCGCCGCGAGTCGCGTGCAACTATTCACGTCGGGCATGACCAGGTCGCGTTCCTGCCACGGATCGCTCGTCAGCACCGAAGCCTTGACCTTTACGGCCCGGCCGAGTCCGAGCTCCCGTGCCTTGGACTCCGAAGCCAGAACCGCCGCCGCCGCGCCGTCCACGTTGACCGAGCACATCAGCTTGGTATTGGGATAGGCGATCATCTCGGCGTTCATGACCGTTTCGAGCGGCGTTTCGATCTGGTACATGGCCTTGGAGTTCATCGTGGAGTGATGGTGGTTCTTCACGGACACCTTGGCGAACTGCTCGAAGCTGGTGCCGTACTTGCGGCTGTGCTCCATTCCGGCTTCTGCGAACACCGCTGGCATGGTTCCCGAGCCGAGCAGGCCCTCTTTGGGAATTCCCGAGCCCCCGCCCGCACCGCCGAGCAGACCGCGGCCCATCTGTTCCACTCCGACCGCAAGCACGAGGTCGTACACGCCCGCCTTGATGCTCATCCAGGCCTCGCGGAATGCGGTTGCACCCGTTGCACAGGCATTGGCGCAGTTCACGACCGGAACGCCGGTCTGGCCGATTTCCTGGAGCACACGCTGACCCACCATGCCGCCCGCCTGGCCGAGATTGCCGCAGCAGACGGCTTCCATCTGCTGAATCTTAAGCCCGGCGTCGTCGAGGGCCATCAGGGCTGCCGTCGCGCCGAGTTGCGGCACGGTCTTTTCGGGAAAGCGCCCGAACTTGATCATGTCGATGCCGAGAACGTAGACGTCACTCATGTTGCGCTCCTTGTCGCTCAGCCGCGAGGCTGGAAGAAGTAACTGAGATAGGAATTGCCTTCGCGGTCCTTGCGACCGAGGGCGTCCTGATAAACCACCTCGACCGGCATCCCCATCTGGATCTTCTCGGGGTCGGGCTCGATGTTGATCAGATTCCCCTTGACGGTGCCACCGCCCTCGAGATCCACGATGGCCGACACGTAGGGAACGTCGATGCCGGGGAAGGAGCGGTGCACGATCGAGTAGACGTGGAGCGTGCCCTGATTCGCGAGCCGGAACGCTTCGAGCTTGTCGCGTGCGCCGCAGCTGGAGCAAGTCGAACGTTCTCCCAGAAAAATCGCCCCGCAAACGCCGCACTTCTGTCCCTCGAGGTAAGGATCGCCGGCTTCGGGAATCTTCAAGAATGGGACCACGGGGAGCGGCTTTGCGGCCGCGGCTGCTTCTGACATCTTCGAGGCTCCACGCCCCGGGGCCGGGCCCGGGAACTCCAGGGGTTACTAAGCTCGCGTAAGGGCCTGCGAAACGTGCGTGCGCCACGCCGCGCCTCACGCCGAAGCGCGCTTCGCCCAGTCACGCGGATCATGCACGACCCGGAGGCTGTGGGTCAATCGGTACGAGCGCAGGCCTGCGGGCTCGCGATGGCTCGGGGCAGGCGTGCGCTAGCGGATTGCGTAGGGGCTGTCGCCGTCGTCCGAGCCCGCCTGGCGGCTGGACCGGAGCCGGGTCAACTGTTCCAGCAGGACGGGGTTGTCGCGCTCGAAGGTCAACGCGGTCTGGATGTGGGCAATCGCCTTTTCGATCTCGCCCCGGGCTTCGGCCTCGCTCGCGAGCTCGAAGAACTTGCGGCCGTTCGGCGTACTGCCGGTCCGCGCCCGGGACTGCTCCCGGCGCGATTCCTCATCCTCGAGCGTGTACCGCAACCGGCCCTCCGCGAGGCCTCGATCGTACGCGGGCCTGCGCACCGCGTCGCGCAACACCACCCACGCCTCGTTGATGCGGCGCGAGATCTGGTCGACCGCAGTCTGGACCGGTGCGTCTTCCCTCAGGTAGCGGTCTGGATGGAAGGCGCGCCTGGCGCTGTAGTAGGCGCGCCTGATCTCGTCGAGCGAAGCCGTTCGCTCGGTTCGCAGCAAGCAGTAGTAGTCCATGCCGCCCGCGAGCCGCGCGAGAGCCTGGATCTCGCCGGGACTCATCGCGTACGGCCTCCAGCCGGATCCGTCTGCCTCATTTTTGAACGAGTTCTGCGTCTACGCTTTCGTCCGGATCCAGCGGAATTGCGCGCGGATCCTCGGGTTGGAGCGCGGTCAGCTCCGGCCCCGTGGGCGCGCCCTGCTGCTCGTCTCGGCCGGTCGGGACGCTGCCGGCCGACTCGCCTCCGCTGCCGGCCCGGATGATCCGCTCGATCTCGGCCTCGCTGAGACCGCCCGACAGCGTGACGGAGGTGAAGCGCTCGGCGCCCGTGACCGGATCGCTGGCCGAGACCTTCAGGATTCCCTCGGTCGTAATTGCGAAACTGACTTCGATTTTGACCTCTCCGCGCGGTCCCGGCTGAAACCCCGAGAACTCGACCTCGCCGAGCAGCGTATTTTCCCGGGCGGTCCTCGCCTCGCCCTGGTAGATGCGGATCGAGACCGACTCCTGGAAGTCCCGGGCGGTCGTGAATACGCCGGTCCGCTCGATTGGGACCGGCGAGTTCCGCTCGATCACGACTTTGGTCAGACCGCCCGCGATTCCGACCCTCAACGAGAGTGGCGTGACGTCGAGCAGGAAGGTGTCGGTCTCGCTTCCCATAAGCGACGCGGCGTGAATCGCGGCGCCGACTGCAACCACCTCTTCGGGGTTGATCGAGCCGTCGGGCTCCCGACGGAAGTACTCCTTCGCGGCCTCGCGAACCACGGGCATTCGGGTCGAGCCGCCGACCAGAATCACTCCGTCGAGGTCCTGCACGGTCAGGCCGGCCTGCTGAAGCGCTTCGTCACAGACCTTGAAGGTCCGCTGACACAGATCCTGCACGAGCTGATCGAATTCGCCCCGCCTGATTTCGCGCTGGATGCCCAGCGCCTCTCCGTCAACCGAACACAGCGCGGGGACTTCCACCGTGACGGATTCCTTCTCGGACAGCTCGAGCTTGGCCTTCTCGGCGGCCTGCTTGAGCTTCTCGTAGCTGAAGGGGTCCGAACGCACGTTCTTGTCGTGGCGCTCCTGGAACTCTTCGGCGAGCAGGTCGATCAGCCGGTCGTCGAAATCGTCTCCGCCCAGAAAGGTGTCGCCGCAGGTGGCCAGGACCTCGAAGACGTCTCCTCCGAGTTCCAGAATCGAAATGTCGAAGGTCCCACCTCCGAGGTCGTAGACAGCCACCTTCGCGCGCAGATCCTGCCCGTAGCCGTACGCCAGAGCGGCGGCGGTGGGCTCGTTCAAGATCCGGAGCACGTTCAGACCCGCGATGCGCCCGGCGTCCTTGGTCGCCTGGCGCTGATTGTCGTTGAAGAGCGCGGGGACCGTGATGACGGCGCTTTCGAGCGAGCGGCCGAGTTCCTGCTCCGCGACAGAACGCATCTGCTTCAGCACCAGAGCCGAGACCTCGGGAACCGACAGGCTCTGCTCCCGGACCTGGATCTGGATCGAGTGGCCTTCGCCCTCGACGATCCGGTAGCGCGCGATCGCCGAGGCCTTGCGGGCTTCCTCGCTGAACATGAAGCGCCCGATCAGCCGCTTGGCGCTCGAGACCGTATGGGTGGGATCCAGGATCACCTGCGCCCTGGCCTCGTTCCCGACCGAGACGCTGCCGTCCTCGGCAAAGGCGATCACGGATGCCGTGGTGCGCTCGCCGTGTGCGTTGGGCAGGACACGGGGCTGACCGCCGATCACGGCCGCCACGCAGGAGTTGCTGGTTCCGAGATCGATTCCGATCGCGACCTCTTCCTTCATCGGGCGCTCCCTCCCTCCCGGGGCAATCCGGAGAGACTTTCCGCAGTGCCGAAAACGGGCACGGGCCCTCCGTGCTCCATCGGCAGCAGTGCCCGGGACCCTTACGGGGCGCTGCCCCGGAGGGCCGCGTGCCGCGCGGGGATCCGTTGACCGGTTCGAGCCAGGGTGTTATCCCGCACACGAGCGCCACGTGGGAACGCACCGCCCCCTGCGGGCCGTCCGGCGCCAGCCGCTGGAGCCGCGCCGGGGAACCGAGGCGAGAAGCATGTCCGGCCATTCGAAGTGGTCCACGATCAAGCGCAAGAAGGCAGCCGTGGACGCCAAGCGGGGTAAGGCCTTTACGCAGCTGATCCGCGAACTGACCATCGCGGCGAGGCTCGGCGGGGGGGATCGGGACTCGAACCCGCGGCTGCGTCTGGCGATCGAGAACGCCCGCAAGGCGAACATGCCCAACGACAACATCGAGCGAGCCATCAAAAAGGGGACGGGCGGGCTCGTGGGAGGGAGTTACGAGGAGGTTCGCTACGAGGGCTACGGGCCGAACGGCGTAGCGGTCATGATCGACACCCTGACCGACAACCGCAATCGAACGGTGGGCGAGATCCGCCGGCTGTTTACCAGCCACGGGGGCAATCTCGGCTCGAGCGGATGCGTTGCCTACCTTTTCGAGCAGAAGGGGATTCTCGCCTTCGTCGGTCCCGGGGTGGACCGCGAGGCCCTGATGGAAGTCGCGATCGAGGCGAACGTGGAGGACGTGACGGAAGAGGACGACTCGCTAGAGATCCAGACCCGGCCCGAGGAACTGGCGAATGTGCGCGCCGTGCTCGAAGAACGTGGATTCACGCCGGACCGCGCCGAGGTCTCGATGATCCCGAGCGCAACCGTGGCGCTTTCGGGTTCCGACGCGGAGGGGATGCTGCGACTCTTCGAAGCGCTCGATGAGCACGATGACGTGAAGCGGGTTCACGCGAATTTCGATATCTCAGAGGCAGAGATGGTGCGGATGGCAGAGGCGGGCTGAAGCCGGTCCCGGCCTCGTGCCACGGAGGGGGCGTGCGCACCTTGGGAATTGATCCAGGCCTGCGGGCCACGGGCTTTGGCGTGGTGGATCTCGTCGGCTCGCGGCTGGTTCGGGTTGCCGGAGGCGTGATCCGACCTGGCGGGGATTGCCTCGCGTCGCGGCTCGCCGAGATCATGGAGCGACTCGAGGCGGTGATCTCGGAGACCCGGCCCGACCACGCGGCGCTGGAGGCCGTCTTCGTCTCCCGGAACCCGCGCTCGGCGCTACTCCTCGGCCACGCGCGTGGCGCAGCGCTCACCGCCTGCGGGCGCGCCGGAATCCCGACGGCCGAATGTGCGCCCGCAGCCGTGAAGGTCGCGGTGACCGGCTACGGACGAGCGTCGAAGGATCAGGTTCAGCGGATGGTCCAGCGGCTTCTGGGCCTCGGGAAGCCGCCGGCCAGCGATGAGGCGGACGCCCTGGCCGTCGCGATCTGTCACGGTCACTCCCTGCCGGCCCGGGGCCGAGCCTCCGATTCCGCATCCGCGCGGCGCGGGCGCCGCGGTCGCGGCGAGACGCGGGAAGTGCGCGGGTGATCGCCCTGCTGGAGGGTCGGTTGGCCGAGAAGCGCCCGGAGGGCGTGATCCTGGACGTGGGCGGGGTGGGCTACGAAGTGCGCGTGCCGGTTTCGACTTTTCTGTCACTGCCCGAGGAAGGCAAGACGGTGCGGCTCCGCATCTACACCTACGTTCGCGAGGACACGCTGGCGCTCTACGGCTTCTTGACCGACCGGGAGCGCCTGGTGTTCGGGCTCCTGCTCGGGATTAGCGGCGTTGGCCCGAGGCTCGCCCTAGCGGTCCTGTCCGGCCTGCCCGCCGAGCGGTTGGGAGACGTCGTGCGCCGTGGGGACGTGTCGGCGCTGCGCAGCATTCCGGGCGTGGGCGCGAAGACGGCGGAGCGGATGCTGATCGAGCTTCGGGACAAGGTCGATCGTATCGAACTCGAGCCCCATCAGGATCTCCTGGGTGGTGCACGGGACCAGGCGCTCTCGGCGCTTCTCAACCTGGGCTACCCTCGCGCGCACGCGGACGACGCGGTCCGCGCGGCGCTCGAGCGCCTGCCCGGCGATCCGACGCTCGAGACTTTGATCCGGGAGGCGCTGCGCGATGCGGCCCGGTGAGTTGTTGGCGGGCGAACGGGTCGAGGCGGAAACCGCGGTCGAGAACCGGCTGCGCCCGCTCTCGTTCGACGAATTCGTGGGTCAGGAGGGGATCTGCGGCAATCTGCGGGTCTTCGTTCAGGCCGCGCTCGAGCGCGGCGAAGCGCTGGATCACGCCCTGTTCCACGGTCCGCCCGGGCTCGGCAAGACCGCGCTCGCGCACGTTCTCGGTGCGGAGATGGGCGCTTCTGTCCGCGTGACCTCGGGGCCCGTCCTCGAAAGGGCCGGGGATCTCGCCGCGATCCTGTCGAACCTCGAGCCGGGCGAGATCCTGTTCATTGACGAGATCCACCGCATGTCCCCGGGGGTCGAGGAGATCCTGTATCCGGCGATGGAGGACTTCCGGCTCGATCTGATCATCGGACAGGGGCCTTCGGCGAGAACCGTCCGGATCGATCTTCCGCGCTTTACGCTGGTGGGTGCCACCACGCGCGCCGGGCTTCTGACCTCCCCGCTGCGCGACCGTTTCGGGTACATCGCGCGGCTCGACTACTACCCGGCCGAGGACCTGGTTCGCATCGTCGGGCGCAGTGCAGAGATCCTGGGCGTTTCCGTCGAACCCGAGGGGACCGGCGAGATCGCGAGCCGTTCGCGCGGAACACCCCGGATCGCGAACCGACTGCTCCGCCGGGTGCGCGACTACGCCGAGGTCGAGGGCGACGGCCGGATCGACCTCGACATGGCCCGCCACGCGCTCGGGCGCCTCGAGGTCGACGAGGCGGGCTTCGACCGGATGGACCGGGAAATTCTCCTCACCCTGATCGAGAAGTACGGCGGCGGTCCGGTTGGGGTCGAAACGCTGGCTGCGGCCACGGGAGAGGACAAGGGAACCATCGAGGACATCTACGAGCCGTTTCTGATCCAGAGGGGGTTTCTCGACCGGACGCCGAGGGGCCGGATCGCGACCGGACGGGCGTTCGAGCACTTCGGAATTCCTCGCCGGCGGGGCGCTCCTGGGCGCGGCCGTTCCCGCCAGGACGAGCTGCTCTGATCCTTCCCGAGCCCTGGCCGGGCATGTTCGAGGTCGCGGCCCTGCTCGTGACCGGGATCGTGGCGGGCTTCGTGAATACACTCGCCGGCGGGGGCTCGTTCCTGGCCGTGCCCCTGCTGACCCTGCTCGACTCCAACCTGAGCGTCATCGTCGCGAACGCGACCAACCGGGTGGCGGTGCTGGCCCAGAACCTGACCGCGGTCGTGGGATTCCGTCAGGAGCGCGTCTCGGGCATCGACCTGGGTCTGCGCCTGCTGCCCCCGACGCTGCTCGGCTCCTGGCTTGGCTCCTGGCTCGCGACCCGGGTCTCTCCTGAGGTCTTCGAACCCGTGTTCGGGCTCGCGATGCTGGCGGCGCTTCCGTTGCTGCTGCGCAAGCCCAGGACCGACGGCTCCGCGCCGCGCCGCCTTTCACTTCCGCTCCAGGTCGCGATCTACTTCGCGCTCGGGGTGTACGGCGGTGCGATTCAGGCCGGGATCGGGATCCCGCTGTTGCTGGCGCTCGTGGGGGCGGGAGGCCTCGACCTGGTCCGTGCCAACAGTGTCAAGGTGGTGATCATCGCGGCGCTGACGGCCGTGGCGCTGACGCAGTTCGTGATTGCCGGCCTCGTCGTCTGGAGCTACGGCCTGGTGCTCGCGGTGGGCAGCGGGATCGGGGGCTACCTGGCCGCGCGCTGGGGCTCGCGAATCGGCCCCGGCTTGATTCGCCCGATTCTGCTGGTCTCCATCCTGGCGCTCGCGATCCGCTTCCTGGTCTGAGCCTCGCGCCGCCAGGGGGCGCCACCGATGCCGGCGGGATCCCGAGCCGTCCCGAGCGGCTCAAAGCGCCGCCCGGTTCGGTCGATGGAGCAGAGATGCGCCGGACCGTCTCGCTGTGCCTGCTCGTGGCTGCCCTGGTTCCGTTCGGAGCCGGCGGTTTCGGGCTCTGGGTCCGGGTCCCGGCGGGTGCAGAGGTCACGGAGATCGAGCGGGAATTCGCACTCCGCCTGACCGATGCCGTGCGGGTCGCGGTTAGGCAGTTGGTTCCCGACTCGCCGCTGGCTGGATCCGACGCGGACCCGGTGCTGCTGTTCGGGGGTCTGGTTGCGCTCGGCGCGGTGCTGGCCAGCCTCGCGTTCCTGATTCGGGCTTCCGCGGGCAATCCCGATTCCGCGGCAGGCGCGGGATCCGCGAGGACCCGGAAACCCGGGACGCAGTCGCGCCGAACGCGCCGCAAAGCGGTGAGGCTGGCGCGCGAGATCGAGGTCGAGGAAGGCGCGGTGCGGGCCGGGGATTTTCTGCGCGCTGAAGGGCTGCTCGAAGAAAGCGCCCGGTTGTTCGTCCGTCGCGAGCAGTTCGAGCGCGCTGCGGAAGTTCGCCACGACCAGAACCGCTTCGAGGAGGCGGCGCAACTCTACGCGCGGGCCGGGAAGCCCGCGGCGGCTGCGGCCATCTATGCGCGTCTGGGCCGCTTCGAAGAAGCGGCCCGCGGCTACCGCTCGGTCGGCCGGCACTCGGCTGCGGCCGAGCAGTTCGAGCGCGCGTCCCGCTTCGAGCAGTCCGGAGAGTGCTACCAGGCCGCGGGGCTCCACGAACGCGCGGCCGGGGTCTTCCTCCAGGCCGGGCTGCGCGAGCGGGCGTCCGAGGCGCTGGTCCGGGCGTTCGAAGTCGCGCTGCAGGGCTCTCCCGGGCAGGGAGATGCCCCGGCCCCCAGTCCACAGTCGATCGGGCTGCGTGCGGGGGAACTGCTGGCCGAACTCGGGAACGTGGCAGCTGCGGAACGGATTCTGGTTCGTGCCGGCGCGCTCGCACGCGCGGGTCAGTTGGCGCTCGACGCCGGAAACTGCGACCGCGCAAGCGAGTGGTTCCTGCGCGCGGGGCGCCCCGACCTGGCGGCCGACGCCTGCGACCGAGGCGGAGACACGGCGCAAGCGGCGCGCCTGCGCGGGCGCCACCTGCGGGGGACCGGCGACCTGGAGAACGCGTCCCGCTACCTGAAGGAGGCAGGCGAGTACGCGGAGGCCGGTGCACTGTATCGGGAACTCGGCGAGTTCGAGGAAGCCGGGAGTTGCTACTGGGAAGCAAAGGACTACCTGGCCGCGGCCGAGATGTTCAGCGCGGCCGAGGTGCATGAACGTGCGGCCGAGGCCTACGAGCACTGTGCCCTGTTCGACGAGGCGGCCCGTGCCTTCGAGCGCGCTGGAAACCCGGATCGCCGCGCGGACATGCTGGAACGGGCCGGGAAGCCCTTCGAAGCCGGCCGGGTTCAGGCGGACGCGGGTAAGCTCGAAGAGTCGATTCGGCTGCTCCAACGGGTCGAGGCGGGTCAGCCGAACTATGCCGATGCCTGCCTGCTGCTCGGCAACCTGTTCAAGCAGCAGGGCATGGGGACGCTTTCGCTGAAGAAGCTGGAACAGGCGACCGCGGCTGAGGCGGTGAGCGACGAGAACCTAGAGGCCCACTATTTGCTCGCGGAGGGTCTCAGGGAGCACGGCAGTCTGCGTCAGGCCCTCGAGGTCCTCGAGAAGATCCTGGCCTTCGCATTTCACTACCGCGACGCGTCAACCCAGCTTCGAGAGGTCAAGGCAGAGATCGCGAAACTCGAAGCGCAACCGGGTGGGGGCTCGTGCGGCCCCAACCAGGCGGCTCGCGGTGGGGGCCGCTACCAGGTGATTCGGGAACTCGGGCGGGGGGGGATGGGCGTCGTACACCTCGCCCGTGACAGCGTGCTCGACCGCGAGGTGGCACTCAAGGTCCTTCCGGATGGGATGCGCGGAAACGAGAAGGCCGCGTGCTCCTTTCTGCGGGAGGCCAAGGCCGCCGCGCAGCTCAACCACCCGAACATCGTCACCATCTTCGATGCGGGCGAGGACGACGGCTTCTACCTCGCAATGGAGTACGTGGCCGGCAGGAACATGAAGGACCTGATCCGAGAGCACGGCCCGTGCCCGGTGGACACGCTGCTGGACGTGTTGCAGCAGATGGCGGAAGCGCTGGCCTACGCGCACTCCCGACGGGTGGTGCACCGGGACATCAAGACCGCAAACACGATGTGGACCCCCGAGCGCCAGGTGAAGATCATGGACTTCGGGCTTGCGAAGGTGATGCAGGAGGTTCGCAACGCGACCACCCTGGTCTCGGGGACGCCCTTCTACATGTCGCCCGAACAGACCCAGGGGCGCGCCCTCGACCACCGGACCGACCTCTACTCGCTGGGCGTCACGCTGTTCGAGCTTGCGACCGGGGTCCTGCCTTTCCGCAAGGGCAACATTGCCTACCATCACGTCCACACCCCGCCCCCGACGCCGCGCAGCCTGCGGCCGGAGGTCCCGGCCGAGCTCGAGCGGCTGATCCTAAGATGTGTCGAAAAGGACCCATCCCAGCGCTATTCGAGCGCCGACGAGCTTCTGGACGCGGCGGGTCGAAGTTTCTCGGCCGGTGCCCGCTGATCGCTCCGCCGGGCGTCGGTCGGCTTCGCCGCGGTCCGGGCTTCCTTGGGCCGTGACGAATGGGTTACGCTGTAATACCAAGGTCACGAGCCCGGGGCCAGATCTCCACCTGAGTCGCTCTCAGGGCCCTGAGCCGGGAGGGATCACGGTGGCACGTGGGTTGCACGAAGCCCGGCCGGGGGGGACACAGGCTTTGCGGCTGACCGAATTATCCAGCACCGCGCTTACGGGAGCAGAGCACACGCTCGCGTCTCGCGTCGGCTGCACCGGCATTGGGCTCCACAGCGGCAAGCCGGTGGAGTTGACCCTGCGGCCTGCGGCGGCTGGCACCGGGATCCTATTCGAGCGGACCGACCTCGCCTCCCGGATCCGGTTCCCGGCCCGCTCGGAGTGGGTCGTCGACACGCTCCTGGCGACCACGCTCGGAACCCGTGACGCACAGCTCTCCACGGTCGAGCACCTGCTGGCTGCGCTGCGCAGCCTCGGCGTAGACAACTGCACGGTCGAGGTTGCGGGGCCCGAGCTTCCGGTCATGGACGGCAGTGCGGCGCCCTTCGTCTATCTGATCCAGGAGGCCGGTCTGTTGCCGCAGCGTCGGATGCGGCGCCGACTCGTGATCCGGCGCCCGATCGAGATCCGGGATCGAGACCGTTACGTGCGGATCGTTCCCTCCCGGGAGTTCAAGGTGACGATCGAAATCGAGTACTCGCACCCAGCGATCGGTCGCTCGCAGCTCGAATCCGTCCGGATTCGCCCGGAGCAGTTCGTGCGGGAGATCGCACCGGCCCGCACCTTTGGGTTTCTGAAAGAGGTCCAGGGGCTTCAGTCGCTCGGACGCGCGCTCGGGGGGTCGCTTCAGAATGCCGTCGTCCTCGATGATCGCGGGGTCCTGAACCGTGAGGGTCTGCGCTTTCCGGACGAGTTCGTGCGGCACAAGCTGCTCGACCTGATCGGCGACCTGGCGCTGCTCGGGCTGCCGATCCAGGGGCACGTCAAGGCGTCGAAGACCGGCCACGCGCTGAACCAGGCGCTGGTCGCCGAGATCCGGGCCAATCCGCGCTGCTGGACGGTCGAAAGCCACAGCCCGGAGACGGAAGCACCGGGCCGGCGCTTCGCGCTTCCGGGGCTTCGACCCGCGTTCGCGGGGCGCCGAAGCGCCTGATTCCCGGATCCGTCCGAGCCCAGCGGTCGGGGTTCGCCCTGGTCGCGCCCGGCAGTCGGGTGGACGCCGGTCGTTGAAGCCCCGGGGAAGGGGCGTTAGCGTTCGCGGGCTTGAGCGAAGTCACCTCGCGCTCGCGGCCGTCTTCCGAGTTGGGGCCGCTGGATCCGGACCACCCGCGCCGGCCGCTTCCGCCTTCTGAACGGCGCCGCCGTCGGCGCGAGTGGTGGATCGCGGTCGTGGTTGCGCTCGGTCTCGCGGTCCTCGTGCTGCTGGAGCGCCAGTTGCTCTCGTTCGGGCGCGACGTGCCGATTGCGCGAAACACCATCTTCCTGGGCCTGGTTTACCTGAACGTCGTCGGGATCGCGGTGCTCGTGTTTCTCTGCGGGCGCAACGTGGTCAAGCTGGTGATCGAACGCCGCCGCGGGATCCTGGGTTCCAAGCTGAATACCAAGTTCGTGGTCGCCTTCGCGTTCATGGCCGTGGTGTCGACCACCGTGCTCTTCGTATTTTCCGGGTTTCTGGTGACCCGATCGGTCGATACCTGGTTCGAACTCGAGATCTCCGACACGCTCGGCGAGTCGCTCGAGGTGGCGTCGGCCTACTACGAGAGGACCGAGGAGAGTTCGCTCCATCTCGCCACGCAGCTCGCCGGACAGATCGCAGAACGCAGGCTGCTGCGGGAAGATGCCCTGGAGCGGCTCCGCAGCTTCGTGGCGGAGAAGCAGATTGAGTACAACCTGGGCGTCATCGAGATCTTTAGCGCGCAGCAGGAACTGCTCGCGAGCGCCACCCACCCCGAGGTGGCCGTGGTGGCATTTGCCGGGCCCGATTCGGAACTGATCCGGGCGGGTCTCGAAGGTAGGCCGTCTGTCGTCGTGGAGGCCGCGGGACCCGGAGAGCTGATCCGGGCAGGGGTCCCGATTCGCTCGACCTTCCAGGGCCGCGACGTGGTCGGTGTGGTGGTCGTGAACTCGTTCATTCCGCGCAGCATCGGGACCCGGATCGCCAGGATCAATGCCGCGCTCGATTCGTATCGCCGGATCGAGCCCTCGCGCGGGGCGCTGGCCACGAACCTGTGGTTGCTGCTCGCGATGATCACGCTCTCGATCCTGCTCTTCTCCTCCTGGATTGGGTTTCGACTGGCCAAGCAGGTCACGGTCCCGATCCAGCGGCTCGCGGAGGCGGCGACCGAGATTGCGGCCGGCAATCTCGATGTCCGGATCGATCGGCAGGGCGACGATGAGATTGGCCTCCTGATCGAGGCCTTCAATCGCATGGCGACCGACATTCGCCTCACCAACGAGGACCTCGAGCAGCGGACCAAGCAGATGGAGGTGATTCTGCGCGGCGTCGCGGCCGGCGTGATCGCGCTCGACGCCGAGGGTCGGGTTTCGAGCCTGAATCCCTCAGCGGTGCGTCTGCTCCGGATCGGGTCGGCCCCGTATCTGGGCCGGAAGGTCGGGGAAGTCGTCGAGGGAAGCGCGCTCGCCACGATGGAGGAGGTGATGCGGCGGCTCGGGCGCAGCCCGGCCGAGACGGTTCGGATGCAGGCCCCGGTCACGGTCGGAGACGAGGTCCGGACCCTCAACTGGATCGCCTCGCGCCTGCGCGATGTCGATGGCGCGGCTGCCGGCTTCGTCCTGGTGATCGACGACGTGACCGAGATCTTGACCGCGCAGCGCACGGAGGCGTGGCGCGACGTGGCCCGGCGAATGGCACACGAGATCAAGAATCCGCTCACGCCGATCCAGCTCTCGGCGCAGCGTCTTCGTCGGAACCTGGCCGATGCCGTCGATGGCCCGCGCCGCCGGCTGCTCGAACAGTCGACCGATGCCATCATGGGCCAGGTCGAGGCCCTGAAGCTGCTCGTCTCCGAGTTCTCGCACTTCGCACGGCTTCCAGCAACCGATCCGGTCCCGACCGATCTGAATGCGCTGGTTCGGGACACCGTCTCGATGTATCAGGAGAAGCCCAACGTCCGATTCATCACCGATCTGGATCCCGAGCTTCCAGCTCTCGATCTCGACCGGGAGCAGATCAAGCGCGTGATCCTGAACCTGCTGGACAATGCGCTCGGCGCGGTCGAGGAGATCTCGGAGGGACGCCGCGAGGTCCGAGTTTCGACCGGGGTGGACCGCACCATCGGGACCGTCCGACTCGAGGTCGCCGATACGGGCCGCGGGGTGCCCCCGGAGGTCCGCCGGAAGCTCTTCGAGCCGTATTTCTCGACGAAGCGGAACGGGTCCGGCCTGGGGCTCTCGATCGTGAGCCGGATCGTCTCCGACCACTCCGGCTATATTCGAGTTCGCGATAACGATCCGCGGGGTACGCGTTTCATCGTGGAGCTGCCGACGTCGGCGTAGGATCAGAAGCCATGGCCGCGACCATCTTGATCGTGGATGATGAGGAGAGCATCCGCACTTCGGTGGCCGAGATCCTCTCGGACGAGGGGTACCGCTCCCGGGTCGCTGGCTCGGGCGAGGGGGCGCTGGGAGCGATCGCCGCCGGCGTGCCCGATCTGGTGCTGCTCGATGTCTCGATGCCCGGGCGGGACGGGATCGAAATCCTGGAGCAACTGAGCGCCGGTTGGCCCGAGCTCCCCGTGATCATGATGTCGGGATACAGCACCATCGAGCTCGCGGTTCGGGCCACGCACCTCGGTGCCTACGACTTTCTCGAAAAGCCGCTGTCCTGCGACAAGCTCCTGCTGGCGATCCGGCACGGCCTCGAGCAGGCGGGCCTGCGACAGGAAAATCGCCGACTCCGCGAGGAGATCACGGGCCGCAGCGAGATGATCGGGAACTCGCGCGTTATCCGGGATCTCATGGACCAGATCGCAATGGCCGCGCCGACGGACGGCTGGGTTCTGATCACCGGTGAGAACGGGACCGGAAAGGAACTGGTCGCGTCGCGGATTCATGCACAATCGAAGCGGGCGGGGGCCCCCTTCGTGGCCGTGAGCTGCGCGGCGATTCCCGACGAATTGATCGAGAGCGAACTCTTCGGCCACGAGAAGGGCGCCTTTACCGGGGCCATCCAGACCCGGGCCGGGAAGTTCGAGATCGCCAACGGAGGCACGATCTTCCTCGATGAAATCGGCGACATGAGCCTGATGACCCAGGCCAAGATTCTGCGAATCTTACAGGAGCACTGCTTCGAACGCGTCGGGGGCTCGGAAACTATCCAAGTGGACGTGCGCGTAATCGCGGCCACGAACAAGGATCTGGAGCGCGCGATGGCGGAGGGCGCCTTCCGCGAAGACCTCTACTACCGCCTGAACGTCATCCCCTTCCACGTCGCCCCGCTCCGGGAGAGGCACGAGGACATCCCGCTGCTGCTCGATCACTATCTGAAATTGTTTTCCGCCGAGGGTGTCGGGGCGAGCAAGCAGATCTCGGCCGGGGCCCTGCAGCACCTCGTCGACTATTCCTGGCCGGGCAACGTGCGCGAACTCCGGAACATCGTCGAGCGGCTCGTGCTCATGACCCCGGGCGCCAGGATCGAGGTCGAAGACCTGCCCAAGCAGATCCGGACACGCGACCGGGAGGCGCCAAGAGGCGACGAATTGTCAGCGGCCCGGGGCGCATTCGAGCGGGAATTCCTGCTGGAGAAACTGCGCGTGAACGACTGGAACATCTCGCGCACCGCGGGAGTCGTCGGGCTCGCACGCGAGAGCCTGTCGCGCAAGCTGCGCGCCCTCGGAATCGATGTCGAGCGGGGCCGTAGTGGGGGCTGAGGTACGCTGGCATTCGGGCGCGGCCGGCGCTCGTGCCGGGAGGGCCCCTTGATCTGCGCGCGCGGTCGCGTGCTTTCCGCCGGGCCCGATTTGTTGCGGGTGGAGCTGCCCGAGTGGCCGGGCCATCGCCCCGGCCAGTTCGCGATGTTGCTCCCGGATCCGGATGTGCGCGCGCGCGACCCGCTGCTACCCAGGCCGATGGCCGTCTTTCGGGGCGGTGCCGATGCACTCGAATTCCGCTTCAAGGTCGTTGGGCGCGGAACGGCGCTGCTCTCCGAGCTTCGAGCGGGCGAGGCGGTCGGGGTGCTGGGTCCGCTCGGGAACGGATTTTCGGTTCCCGAGGGTCCCGCGACGCTGGTCGGGGGTGGAACTGGAATTGCGTCGCTCTACGAATTGGCGCGTGAAGCGCCCGCGGGGACCCGGGTCCTGCTGGGCGGGCGCAGCCGGCGGGAACTGCTCGCCCTCGAAGCATTTCGGGCACTCCCGGTCGAGCTCGAGTTTGCGACGGACGACGGTTCGCTCGGGCACGCCGGCCTCGTCACCGACCTGCTCAAGCCCGAGCCGGGTTCCTGGGTGCTGGCCTGTGGTCCGACGCCCATGATGCGCCGGGCAGCCGAGATCGCGGCGGCTGCGGGTGCGCGCTGTCGCGTTTCGCTCGAGAACACGATGGCGTGCGGGTTCGGGATCTGTCTCGGCTGCGCGGTGTCGTGCGACACCGGATTCCGCTACGTATGCACGCACGGGCCGGTCTTCGATGCCGCGCGGCTCGACTGGGACGCGCTTCCGTGACGGCCGCCGGGATCGATCTCTCCGTCGATTTCTGCGGGGTTCGGCTCGCGAATCCGGTGATGCTCGCGAGCGGGACCTGTGGCTACGGGACCGAACTGGAGCCGTTTCTCGACCTTCGCGAACTCGGAGGGATTTTTGCGAAGTCCCTGACCCTCGCCCCGAGAGCCGGGAATCCATCGCCCAGGATCGTGGAAACCCCGTCCGGGATGCTCAACGCGATCGGCCTCGAGAACGTGGGCGTGGAAGCGTTCCTGTCCGAGAAGCTCCCGGCCATTCCGGAGGGCGTGGTCGTTTTCGCGAGCGTGTTCGAGCAAGAGGTCGAGGGCTACGCGCGGGTCTGCGAGCGTCTGGACGGCGCCCCGGGCCTTGCCGGGATCGAAATCAACGCCAGTTGTCCACATGTGAAGGCCGGCGGTGCCGAATTCGGCCAGGACCCCGGCGGTCTCGCCGATCTCGTACGCGCCTGCCGGGCCGCCACGCGTCTCCCGCTCGTCGTGAAGCTCTCGCCGAACGTGACTTCGATCGCGGAGATGGGCCGGATCTGCCGGGGCGAAGGGGCGGACGGCCTCTCGCTGATCAACTCTCTGCAGGCGCTCGAGGTCGACGTCGAGGCCCGCCGGCCGGTGCTGTACAACACCATCGGGGGGCTCACCGGGCCCGCGATCCGGCCGGTGGCGCTGCGCATGGTCTGGCAGTTGGCCCAGGCGGTGGAGATCCCGATCTGCGGCATCGGGGGCATCTCGACCGCAGCGGACGCGATCGCCTTCCTGCTGTGCGGCGCTCGTTGCGTCCAGGTCGGAACCGCGAGCTATCGGGATCCCGGGACCGCGGTCGAGATTCGGGACGGGATTCGGGCTTATTGCGAGCGCCACGGAGTCCCCGGCCCGGCGGCTCTGGTCGGGGCACTCGAGCGACCGGGCTAGGCGCCGGAGAGGGCAGAATTCCCCGCAGAATCAGGCACCTGCGCTTGCCGGGTGCGGTTGATTCTGGTATCTATCCGCAGACTCCTCTTGTGATCGGTTCCCTGAAAGGCGGGCGGCAGGCCGCCTTTTTTGTTCCGGGCGTCCAGCACGAGTCCCGAAGCAGGGGTCGTGCGACGCCCGCTTGGCCGGTGACGAGATTCTATGTACCGAGACATTCCCGAGGAGATTCTGCAGGTGATCGAGCCGATTGCGATCAGTCACCAACTCGAGGTCGTCGAGGCGGCGCTCTCGGGGACCGGCGCGCAGCGCAGGTTGCGGGTCGTGCTCGACACCCCCGCCGGAGACGGGTGCGTGACGCTCGACCAGTGTGCGGGAGTTTCGCGCGAACTCGGGCACGCGCTCGACGCCACCGGTCTGGTGGGCTCTGCCTACTTTCTCGAAGTCAGCTCACCGGGGATGGACCGGGTACTCGGCCGTGAGGTGGACTTCGAACGCGCGCTGGGCCGGCGCGTGGCGCTCGAGACCCGTGCACCGCTAAACGGCCGGCGTCGTTTCCGGGGCGAGTTGCTCGGCTGCTCCGCCGGCCGGGTGACGGTCCGTACGGAGTCCGGGGAATGCGAGATTCCTTTCTCGGCCATTGCCAAAGCGAAGGCCTTCGATCCGGCACTCGCCGGCGACACCCGGGAGCGCAACCCGCGGCACCGCAGTCGCCGGGGCGAGAGGTAGTTCGATGGAAATCGATCTGAAGCGCATCATCGATCAGGTCTGCAAGGACAAGGGCCTGACACGAGCGGCCGTGATCGACGCGCTGCAAAAAGCGCTCGTGATGGCGGCCCGGCGCAGGTTTGGTCTCGAGCGCGAGATCGAGGCGCAGTACAACGAGAGCACGGGTGAGATCGAACTCTTCGAGTTCAAGACGGTGGTCGAATCCGTGACCGATCCCGCCACGCAGGTGTTGCTGGCAGAGGCCCTCAGCCATGATTCGGAGGTCGAGACGGACGATCAGATCGGACTCAAGATCGATACGACGGGGTTCGGGCGAATCGCCGCGCAGACCGCGAAACAGGTGATCATTCAGGAAGTTCGGGGCGCCGAGCGTCAGATCGTCTACGACGAGTACAAGGACCGCGTCGGCGAGGTCGTCAACGGGATCGTGCGCAGGATCGAGAAGGGAAATCTGATCGTAGACCTGGGGCGGGCGGAGGGGATCGTTCCACGCAAGGAGCAGGTCCCGCGTGAAATGTACCGGGTGAACGAGCGGATCCGCGCCTACATCCTGGAAGTTCAGAAGGAAGCGCGGGGACAGCAGGTGTTGCTGTCTCGCTCGTGCACCCAGTTTCTGACGAAGCTCTTCGAGCAGGAGGTGCCCGAGATCTACGAGGGGATCGTCCAGATCTCGGCCGCGGCGCGCGAGCCCGGTGCGCGCGCGAAGGTGGCGGTCTCGTCCCGCGACAACGATGTGGACCCGGTGGGCGCCTGCGTCGGCATGCGCGGGAGTCGCGTCCAGGCCGTCGTCGGAGAGCTCCGGGGCGAGAAGATCGATATCGTGCCGTGGAGCAGCGATTCCGTTCGCTACGTCTGTAACGCGCTCGCGCCGGCCCAGGTGGTCCGGGTGATGGTGGACGACGTCAACAAGCAGATGGACGTGGTCGTGCCCGATGACCAACTCTCGCTCGCGATCGGCAGGAAGGGGCAGAATGTTCGGCTCGCGGTGCAGTTGACGGGCTTTCGGATCGACATCAAGAGCGAGACGAAGATGCTCGAAGCCCAGGGCGATCTCGAAGAGGCGCTCTCCGTAGTCGAGGGCGCCGGCGAGGCGGAGGCCAGGCTGCTGCTCGACCACGGGGTTTCGGACCTGGCGGCGCTGGCCGAGGCCGAGACGGAGTTCCTGGCGCAGATTCCGGGAATCTCAGCGGCGGGCGCTGCCCGGGCCCAGGAACGCGCGCGCGAAATCCAGGCCGAGCGCCTCGCGGCGGCGGCCGAAGCCGAGGCCGAGCAGGCGGCGCGGGAGGCCCAGCCGGAGACCCCCGGAGCCCCGGAGCCGGAGCCGGCGGCGCCCGCGGAGACGCCAGAAGTTCCCGCCGCAGAAGCGGTTCCAGAAGCGGTTCCAGAAGCGGAGCCGGCAGTGAAGCCGGAGACCGGCGCGGACGCGTAGCGTCCCGGAGACCGATCGGCATGGCGAAGGTCAGGGCATACAAGATCGCCGAGGAACTCGGGCTCGAGCGCGACGAGTTCCTCAAGCGCGTGGGCGAGATCGGGATCTCGCTGCGCAGTGCCCTGGTCGGAGTCGAGGACGCCCAGGCGGACGAGATCCGGCGTCGTCTCGGAGGGGCGGGAATCAGCGAGCGGGTGGAGACGCGCGTGGGGACGGGCGTGATCCGCCGGCGACGCAAGCCGGCGAAGTCTCCGGCTCCCGAGGGCCAGCCGGCCGAACTCGAGCGGGCTCGTGAAATCCCCGAAATCCTGCCAGAGCAGGAAGCCGTAGAAGCTTCGGAAGCTCCCGAAAGTCCGGCTGCCGAACCCCTGGTGGCGGCGTCCGCGGCTCCGATGGCGGAGTCGCTGGCGGATCCCGAGGAGAGCGAGGTCGCGGATCCGGGCGGTCCCGTTATAGAGCCCTCCGGGGTGCCGCGCCCGGTTCCCGCGCCGGCCGAGTCGCCCGCGGTCGCTCCGACGGCGATGGGTCCAGCGGCCGGCCGCCGCGACGCGGATTCGGCCAAGAGCGGTCTCCTCCGGCGCCAGGTTCTGCAGGGAGTGACACTGCGCGAGCAGGAGTCGATCGCGCGCATGATGCAGGGCAATGTGCAGCGCCGCCTGGAGCAGCGGAGACAGGTCGTCGAGCAGCAGTCTCGACTGCAACCGCGTCGCCGCCGCGCCGCCGCGGTCGCGAAATCGGCCCGCGGCCCGGTGACGCCCCAGAAGAAGGAGCTTCGCATCGGGGGTCCGATGCCGCTCGCCGAAATTTCGCGCTACGTCGGGGTTCGGATCGGTGAGCTGCAGCGACGTCTGCGGAGCCTGAACCTCGAAGTCGACCGCGGCGCGCTGGTCCCTCCGGACACCGCGGAACTTCTGGCAGCGGAACTCGGCATCGAGGCGCAGCGGGTCACCGAGACGGTCGAGGACCGGGTCGTGGCCGCGGCCACCGGCGGGGCCGCGCCGGAAGCTCGAAATCCGGTCATCACGGTCATGGGCCACGTCGATCACGGGAAGACCTCGCTGCTGGATGCGATTCGCGATACCCGGGTGGCGGAGGCTGAGTCCGGGGGAATCACCCAGCATATCGGTGCCTATAGCGTTGAGAAGGGCGGCCGTGGGCTGACCTTCATCGACACGCCGGGGCACGAGGCCTTTACGCACATGCGAGCGCGCGGAGCCCAGGTGACGGACATCGCCGTCCTCGTCGTCGCCGCCGACGACGGGATCATGCCGCAGACGGTTGAAGCGATCTCTCACGCGACGGCGGCCGAGGTCCCGATCCTGGTTGCGATCAACAAGGTCGACAAGCCGGAGGCGGATGCCGCGCGGGTCAAGCAGGCGCTGCTGACGCACGGCCTGGTCCCCGAGGAGTTCGGGGGAGACACGATCTGCGTCGAGGTCTCCGCAACCGAGGGAACCGGCCTCGACAAGTTGCTCGAGATGCTGGCGCTTCAGTCTGAGATTCTGGAACTCGACGCGAGGCGGTCGGGCCGTGCGCGCGGCGTCGTGATCGAGGCGCAGATCGATCGAGGCCGCGGCCCGCTGGCGACGGTGCTGGTCCGCGAGGGAACCCTCGTGCGAGGCGACGCCATCGTGGTGGGAATCTGCTCCGGGCGCGTTCGCGCGCTGCTCGACGAGGGCGGCAACGAGATGAAGCAGGCCGGTCCCTCGACCCCGGTTCAGGTCGTGGGGCTTTCGGCCGTGCCCCAGGCAGGCGACGAGCTGCTCGTCGTCAAGGACGAGCGCGAGGCGAAGGACCTGGTGGAGCATCGGATCGAGGCGCGGCGCCAGTCAGCGATCCCGGAACCCGAACTGGGCTCAGAAATCGATCCAGACGAACTCTTCGCGGGCTTCGGTGTCGAGGAAGAACGGCAGCTCACGATCGTCTTGAAGGCGGACACGCACGGAACCATGGAGGCGGTTCGGGACCTGATCGGGGCGAAATCGGGGGAGAAGCTCAAGGTCGAAGTGATTCACGCCGGGGTGGGTGCGATCAACGAGAGCGACGTGACCCTGGCGGTTGCGTCTCGCGCAACCGTGATCGGCTTTCACGTCCGGCCCGAGCCCGCCGCACGCAAGCTGGCCGAGCGAGAGGGGATCGACGTCCGGCTCTACGAGGTGGTCTACGATCTGATCGACGATGTGACCCGGGTCATGCTCGGCCTGCTCCCGCCCAAGCTGACTGAGAAGGTCGAGGGGCACGCGGAGGTCCGACAGCTATTTCAGATTCCGCGGGTCGGGACCATCGCGGGTTGCTTCGTGCCCGATGGCCTGATCAAGCGGTCGAATTCGATTCGTGTCGTCCGTGACGGGGTCGTCGCGTACTCCGGCAGGCTCGCATCCTTGCGGCGGGTGAAAGATGACGTGCGAGAGGTTCAGTCGGGTCTCGAATGCGGAATCCGGGTCGAGAACTACAATGACGTCAAGGTGGGGGACATCCTGGAATCCTTCGTCGTCGAGGAGACCGCGGACACGCTCTAGCCAGCTCGAGCGATCCGTGCGCCGGAGCTTTCCATGCTGATCGCGGCTGCTCTGATCGAGTTGCAGATCGAGGAGGCGGAATCGATCAAGGCAAAGCGTCGCGTGGCGCAGTCGATCAAGTCCAGGCTGCGCCAGCGCTTCAACCTGTCGGTGTCGGAGGTCGGGGATCCAGAAGACTGGCACACGCTCGAGATCGGCTGTGTGAGCGTCGGGAACGATCCGGTGCATCTGCGCGGCCGGCTCGAGCGCGCCGTCCGTTTCGTAGAGGGGTTGGCCCTGGGAGAGGTGGTGGCCGATGACGTCGTCGTGGTTTTGCTCGACGAAGTTGAGAGCTTCGAAGGTGGGGAATGAAGCACCGTCGCGAGCGGCGACAGCAGGAATTTCGGGATCTGGTGGCGCAGATCCTGAGCCAGAAGGTCCAGGATCCGCGGCTGCGCTTCGTGACCATCACCGACGCCGAAGTCGCGCCGGATCTTTCGGTTGCGCGCGTCTTCTACCGTGCCCTCCAGGATCCGGAGGCCGTCGAGCGGGCGCTGCAGAAGGCGCGTCCCTTCATCCGACGGATGTGTGCGGACCTGGGCCGGCTGCGGCGGGTCCCCGAGATCGAATTCCAGGTGGACTGGGGGGTGGATCGAGGCGAGCGCGTGGAGCAGATTCTGGCGGAGCTCGCAAACGGGTCCGATCCCGGCACCGACGAAGACGGGAACTAGGGGTAGCAGCGTGATCGACGGCGTTCTGGTGATCGACAAGCCCAGTGGGATGACGTCTCACGACGTGGTGCAGCGGATTCGACGGCTGGCGAAGCAGCGTCGGGTCGGACACCTGGGCACGCTGGATCCACTCGCAACCGGAGTCCTCCCGATCGCGCTCGGCGAGGGCACGAAGCTATCGCAGCTTCTGACGCACGGAACCAAGGCCTACCGCGGCTCGATTCGGCTCGGGCTCGAAACCACCACCTACGACCTCGAAGGGGAGGTGGTGGCGCGCACCGGGCCCCCCTGGCCGGCCCGAGCCGAGCTCGAGCAACAGCTGGAGGGCTTCCGCGGCGAGATCTCTCAGGTTCCGCCCCCGTACTCGGCGATCAAGCAGGGCGGTGAAGCCGCCTACCGGCGCGCGCGCCGCGGAGAATCCGTAGAGCTTCCCGCTCGGGCGGTGACGATCTACCGCCTGAGCCTGGAGCGCTATGCGCCTCCCTTCGTGGAGATCGACGTCGAGTGCAGTGCCGGGACCTACCTTCGATCGCTGGCGCACGACCTGGGCCACGAACTCGGTACCGGCGGCTGCCTGTGGGAGCTCACTCGGACCGCGAGCGGGCCGTTTACGGGGCAGGGGGCGATCGCACTCGCCGAGATCGAGGCTGCGGGAACCATCGAGCCTTCCCGCGTGATCCCGATGTGCGCGGCGACCGGACTTCCCACCTGCGAGGTGCCGGTCGAGACCGCGCGGCGCGTGAGTCACGGCGTTCGTCTGCTGCGCCGGGAACTGCGTGGCGTGCCCCACGAGGGTCTGCTGCAGCTCGTGGCCAAGGGCCGCATGGTCGCCCTGATGGAGGCGGAGAAGGGCATCCCTGAACTCCGAACGGTCCGTGTTTTCCTTGAGGGGACGGCAGGTTAGTCGCTCGATCCGGTTGCGGCGTCTGGGCCTCTCTGCTATACAGGCGCCGGCTGGGGGCATGCCCCAGATCACGCGTTCTCTGCTTTAGGGGCGCGGCTGTTCGCTCGGGGCCCGGGAGTGTATCCGAGCCCCGAAAGCCCGTAGACTGGGAGCCTCAGGTGCTGACGACTGCGCGGACCGCCGAGCTCGTTCGAGAGTTCGGTCGCAGTGAGGGCGATACCGGAACCACAGAGGTTCAGGTCGCGCTGCTCACTGAGCGGATCCGAGACCTGACGGGGCACGTTCAGATTCATAAGAAGGACCACCACTCGCGGCGAGGATTGCTGCTCCTCGTGAGCCAGCGGAAGGCGCTGCTCGGCTACCTCTCGAGAAGCAGTAGTGACCGTTACCAGGCGCTGATCCAGCGCCTAGAACTTCGGAGATAGTCAGAAGAGGAACCGGCCGGGCAGGAGTCCGGCATCTTTCGACAAACTGCGAGATGTGGGATGAGCGATGGGCGAAGCTCGGAGACCCGCCGAGGCTTTTCCGATCGCTGATCCCGCATCCCTTCCAATTCCTACCCCACATCTCGTTCCACCAACCCGATAGCTTTGAGCGGGCGAATTCTCGTGTGAGTGTCGCCTGCGCTGTCTTTACGAGGAGCGACGATGGAGAAGGTAGAATTCGAGTTTGGCGGCCGAAGCGTGGGGATCGAGACCGGCCGCCTCGCCAAGCAGTCCAGAGGTTCGGTCGTGGTTACCTGCGGCGGTTCGGCGGTGCTCGTCACCGTCAACTCCGCTAAGCCGCGGCCCGGGATCGACTTCTTTCCGCTGACCGTGGATTACATCGAGAAGTACTACGCGGCGGGAAAGGTTCCGGGCGGCTTCTTCAAGCGGGAGGGCCGCCTAACAGAGAAGGAGATCCTGACCTCGCGCTTCATCGACCGCGCGCTGCGTCCGCTCTTCCCCGACGCCTATCGAGACGAGACGCAGGTTACGGCTCAGGTCTTCTCTGCCGACCCCGATTTTGACACCGACGTGCTGGCCTTCATCGGTGCATCCGCGGCGGTCAACCTCTCGGACCTTCCCTTCCCCTGTCCGATCGGCGCCTGCCGGGTCGGACGCGTCGAGGGCGAGCTCGTGCTCAATCCCAGCTTTGAGCAACTCGAGCAGAGCGACGTCAACATCATCGTCGCGGGCCGCGCAGACGCGCTGATCATGGTGGAGGGAGGCGCCGACCAGGTTGCGGATTCCGAAATACTCGAGGCGCTGCAATTCGGCCACCGCTCACTCGCCCCGGCGCTCGAGGCACAGGCCGAACTCATCGCCCGGGCCGGCAAGCAGAAGCGGGAAGTTTCGGCCGCCGAGCGGGACGAGGCGCTGGTCGAGCGGCTCAGGAGCCGTTCGCTGGACGGGATTCTCGAGGCGAGCCAAATTCGTGACAAGAAGGAGCGTTACGCCGCCTTCGATGCGCTCGAGGCCGAGGCGATCGCCGAGGTCTCGGCCGAGTTGCTGCAGCAGCCGCTGAGTATCGGCTCGCTGGCGGAACTCGAGTCGGCCCAGGCGACCGCACGCCGGACCCTCGCGGAAGCGCGCTCCACGCTGCACGATCTGCGGGGCGAGGTGATGCGCGAACGGATCCTCGCCGGAGACCCCAGGATCGACGGCAGGGGCCCGGACGAGATCCGCCCGATTTCCTGCGAGGTGGGGGTCTTCCCGCGGAACCACGGATCGGCCCTCTTCACGCGCGGCGAGACGCAGGCACTGGGCACAATCACGCTCGGAGGCTCGGCCGACGAGCAGGTGATCGATGGCTTGCGGCCGCGCTTCTCGCGCCGCTTCATGCTGCACTACAACTTCCTGCCGTTCTCGGTCGGCGAGGTGCGGCCCCTGCGGGGTCCGAACCGGCGCGAGACCGGACATGGAGCGCTCGCCGAGCGCGCGATTCTGGCAATCCTGCCCGATGACGAGGAGAGTCCCTACACGGTAAGAGCCGTGTCCGAGATTCTGGAATCGAACGGTTCCTCATCGATGGCCACGGTCTGCGCGACGACGCTGAGCCTGATGCACGCCGGAATCCAGATCAAGGCTCCGGTGGCCGGGATCGCGATGGGGCTGATTCAGGAGGGCGACCGCTATGCGGTGCTCTCCGACATTCTCGGCGACGAAGATCACCTCGGAGATATGGACTTCAAGGTGGCGGGGTCGACGACCGGAATCACCTCGATCCAGATGGACATCAAGATCTCGGGCCTCGACTGGAAGGTCGTCGAAAAGGCCATGGCCCAGGCCAGGGACGGGCGCCTCCACATTCTGGAGTGTATGGCGCGAGAGACCGCGGAGTCGCTCCCCGGCTTCGTGGCGCGCTCGGAGATGTCGGAAACGGCTCCGAGAGTTCATCTGCTCTGGATCAAGCCGGACCGGATCCGGGACCTGATCGGGCCGGGCGGGAAGGTGATCCGGGCAATTCAGGAGTCGAGCGGTGCCAAGATCGACGTGGACGACTCGGGCAGGGTGATGGTCTTCGGACCGGACCTGGCATCGGTCGAACGCTGCAAGTCGATGATCGAGGAGTTGACCCAGGAAGCCGAGATCGGCCGGAACTACTCGGGCAAGGTCAAGAAGGTGACCGATTTCGGTGCGTTCGTGGAGATCTTCCCGGGCACCGACGGTCTGCTGCACATTTCGGAGATGGCGGACCGCAGGGTCGCGCGTGTCGAGGATATCTGTGTCGAGGGCGACGACGTGCTCGTGAAGTGCATCGACGTCGATCCGAGTGGGCGGATCCGCCTCTCGCGCCGGGCCGCGCTGGCCGAGAGTTCGGAGGATCCCGAGAAACGGGCCTGAAGGACACGTTCCGTCATGCGCTGGGACCCGGAACGGTCTCGCCGCGTGTCCGGGAGGTCGCTTGATTCCGAGGCGGACGGAGCTTGAGTCGGGGCCGCTGGTGGTCAGTTCACCGGTGCCGGGTGCCAGGAGTATCGCGTTCGGTCTCTACTTTCCGACGGGTTCACGCGACGAGACGCGCGACTCGAACGGGATTTCCCACTTCCTCGAACACCTGTTGTTCAAGGGGACCCCCTCGCGGAGCGTCGACCAGATCAACCGCGAGATCGATTCTCTGGGCGGAGCATCGAACGCGTTCACGAGCAAGGAGGTGCTCTGCTTTCACGCCCGCGTCCTGGCGGAACACCTGACGCGGCTGATGGGGCTCTTCGGCGACCTCGCATCGAACGCGCTGGGGGAGGGCGTGCCCGACCTCGAGGAGGAAGTGCACCGCGAGCGCGCCGTGATCCTGCAGGAGATCTTGGCGGTAGAAGATTCACCCGAGGATCTGGTGGACCAGCTCGCCGACCACTCCTTTTTCGGCGATCACCCGCTCGCACTCCCGGTGGTGGGGTCCGTGGCTGCGGTGACCCGGCTCGAACTGCCCCAGCTGCGCCGGCACCTGCGGCGGCATCTGGGAGCTCGGAAGATGATCGTGGCCGCTTCGGGCGCCGTCGAGCACGAGGAACTCGTGGCCCGGGTGCGGGAGGATTTCGAAGGACTCGAGCCGGGCGACGCGCCGTCCAAGTCGCCACCGGCCGAGCACTGCCCGCTGAGCCGCTTTGCCGAGCGCGACATCGAGCAGGTGCACGTGGCCCTTTCCGCTCCCGGCCTCCCGCAGGCGGATCCCGACCGGGAGGCAGCCGAGCTGCTGTCGATGGTGTACGGCGAAGGCGTCTCGTCGCGGCTGTTTCGAGAGGTGAGGGAGCGGCGCGGTCTCGCCTACTCGATCGGTTCCTCTCTCACGAGCTACTGTGACTCGGGAAGCTTCAACGTGAGTTTCGCCGTCGCCCCCTCCAAGCTCGACGAGACGCTCGAGGTGGTCTCGGGGGTTCTGCGTTCCGGCCGGGACGGCGAACTGCTGGAATCGGAACTCGAGGTGGCCAAGCAGCACTACCGTGCCGGTCTGGTGCTCGCCCACGATTCCCCGGGGGGCAGGATGGCGCATATTGCGAGCCAGGCGCTGGCCGGCATCGACGACCTCGGAATCGACGGCACGTTGGCTGCGGTCGAGCGCGTCACGCTCGACGATCTGAGCCGACTCGCGAAGCGCTTCCTTGGCAGGCCGCTCTCGCTGGCAGCGGTGGGGCCGGTTCGGACGCTTGCGGCGCTCGGCGACGGCTGGGAGATCGGTCCCTGAAGGAGCTGCGCATCGAGATCGCGCGTGTCCATCCCGAGCGGGATTCCGACCTGCCCCTACCCGCGCCGGCGACATCCGGGAGCGCCGGCGTCGATCTGCAGGCCGCGATCGAGGCGCCGATCGTGCTCGAACCCGGTGCACGAGCCGCCCTGCCCACCGGCTTCGCGGTCTCGGTTCCGGAGGGTTACGAGGCACAGATTCGGCCGAGAAGCGGTCTGGCTCGCCGGCACGGCATCCAGCTTGTGAATGCGCCGGGGACGATCGATTCCGACTTCCGGGGCGAGATCCAGGTGCTGCTGCTCAACTCCGGCGATGCGCCGGTCGAGATCCAGCGTGGGGAGCGCATCGCGCAGCTCGTGGTGGCGCCCGTGATACGCGCGACGTGGAAGCTCGTGGAGGAAGGGGATCTGGGTCCGACCCAGCGTGGATCTGGAGGCTTCGGCCACAGCGGGCGTTAGCGGAGCGGGCGCGCCGGCGCGAAGCGTGCCGGTCCCGGCCGCCCGGGACGAGTCCCCGAGGCCGGCCCGGGGTGGTAGGGTCCCCCGCGGCGGGAGGTGCGGTGACGGCAGAGATCGGCGACAAGGGCGCGGAGGGAAGCCGGCCGCCGGCGGACCGGGCTTCGTCGGCCTCCGCGGTTCCGCATCCGCGGCCGCCCACGCCGGTGCCGACTCGATCGAGGCGGCGTGTGAGCAATCTGGCGCTGCGCTGGCTGACGGCCGCGATCCTGATTCCGCCCGTGGTCTGGGTCTGCAAGCTCGGCGGGCTTGCCTACGTCGCGTTGGTGATCGGGTTCGCGGTCGCTGCCGTGAACGAGTTCTACAACTTGATCAGCTTCAAGGGCGCGCGTCCGCACCGCTTACTGGGGACGGCCGCGGTCGCGCTCCTGCCCGTCATCGTCTACGTGGGCGACCTCTTCTACGCAACCAGCCTGATGACGGCGGTGCTGCTGGCGCTGATGATCCTGCAGTTGGCTCAGCGCGAGATCCACGAGGCGATCGCGAGTGTCTCGGCGACCTTCTTCGGCGTCTTCTACGTCGGTTGGCTGCTCGCGCACGCCGTTTCGGTTCGTTTCATCAGCGAAGACCTGGTCCGTCGCTACGGCGATCTCGCCGCGGTCGACATCGATCCCGCGATCGGATTCTTCTACATCATGCTCTGTCTGGCGGCGGTCTACGGCTGTGATACAGGCGCGTACTTCGTCGGTCGCGCCTACGGCCGCCGGAAGCTGGCGCCCGCCATCAGTCCCAACAAGACCCTCGAGGGAGCGCTCGGCGGCCTCGTCGCCGGAGCCCTGTGCGCGGTGGGCGCGAAGGCCGTGTTCGATTACCTCCCGGGGAACCTCTCCCACGACCTGAGCTATGCCGCGGCCGTGACCTTCGGGTTGCTGATTGCGATCGCCGCGATCGTGGGGGACCTGGTCGAGTCACTGCTCAAGCGCGACGCCGACGTGAAGGACGCGGGAAGCCTGCTGCCCGGGGTCGGGGGTGTGCTGGACCGAGTCGACTCTGCCTTGCTCGCGATCCCGGTGACCTATTACCTGCTGCTCGCCTACTATTACCTCCGGCTCGGCGTGTAGCGGCCGGAAAGGAGACGTTGGTTGATCCCTCGTTATACGAGACCCGAGATGGCCCGGATCTGGACCGACGAGCGTCGCTATCAGGACTGGATTCGCGTTGAGGTCGCCGTGTGCCGGGCCCTGGCGGAGCGCGGCGAGATTCCGCGAGACGCGTTTGGAGCGATCGAAACGCGTGCCCGCGTAGATCCCGCCCGCGTTGCCGAGATCGAGGCGCTCGTGCACCACGATGTGAACGCCTTCCTGGACGCGCTCGCCGAGGAGGTCGGCCCGGCCGCCCGCTACGTGCACCTCGGCCTCACCTCCTCGGACGTGCTCGACACGGCCTTCGCGATGCAGCTTCGGGATGCGGCCGACCTCTGTCTGTCTGAGTTCGATCGCTTGATCGAGGTGCTGCTCGCGCGAGCGCGCGAGCACCGCGCCACCGTCACGGTCGGCCGCACCCACGGGATCTTTGCCGAGCCCACGACCTTCGGGCTCAAGCTTCTCTACGCCTGCGATGAACTGAAGCGAAGCCGCGCCCGGCTCGCGAGCGCGCGCAGCGAGATCGCGACGGGAAAGATCTCCGGAGCCGTCGGGACCTTCGCGCATCTCGATCCGGCGGTGGAGGAAGCGGCGCTCGCGGAACTCGACCTTTCCGCTGCCCCGATCTCGACCCAAATCGTCGCGCGGGACCGGCATGCGTCTCTGATCGGCGCGCTTGCGCAGACCGCGACCTCGATCGAACGGCTCGCGATCGAGATCCGGCACCTGGCGCGCAGCGAGGTGAGGGAGGTTCGGGAGTTTTTCGGGCGATCGCAGAAGGGGAGTTCTGCGATGCCTCACAAGCGGAATCCCTGGCGCTTCGAGACCCTGTCGGGGCTCGCGCGCCTGGTCCGCGGCTACGCGGCGAGCGCACTGGAGAATCAACTGCTCTGGCACGAGCGCGACATCTCGAACAGTTCCTTGGAGCGCGTCGTCGGGCCCGATGCCACGACCGTCGTGCACTTCATGCTGCACCGGAGCGCCGATCTGTTCGAGAGTCTCGAGGTCTATCCGGAGCGGATGCGCGAGAACCTGGAATCCAGCCGTGGCCTGATCTTCTCCGGTGCGGTGCTGCTCGCGCTCGCGCGACGCGGACAGTCGAGGGACCAGGCCTACCGCCTGGTTCAGGGGCACGCGCTGGCGGTCTGGGACGAAGGCGGACACCTCTACGACCGCCTGCTTGCCGATGACGAGATCGGGAAGCTCCTGGATTCGAAGGAACTCGCGGCCTGTTTCGATCTGGACCACGCGCTCCGGCACGTCGACCGGATCTTCGAACGGGTCGAGCAGCTGGAGGGGTCGTGAAGGTCCGAATACTGATTTCGCCGCGGCCGGGGATACTGGATCCCGAAGGGAGCGCGGTCGCACAGGCGCTCTCCGAACTCGGCTACACGGAGGTTACGGAAGTTCGCGCGGGCAGAGTGATCCGGCTCGAACTGGATGCGGACGATCCCGAGCAGGCGCGTCTTCGAGCGGTCGAGATGTGCGAGAAGCTACTCGCGAATCCGGTGATCGAGATCTACGAGATCGAGATCGAGCACTAGTCTGCCACGGGCTCTGGCCCGAGCGAAGCGACTTCTCCGATTGCGGAATTCGTCCGTCCCGGGCCGACCTCGGTGCGCGATTGACACCTGTGCAACCCGGCTCTTAGACTCGCTGCGGGTGGTGAGGGTCGCACGGAGCCCGCGGGCACCGTGTTCGAGCTGGCTGGCCGCGGTGCGCTTTCGTCTACGGAGCTTCCGAGGCTGGGGCGAGAGGCACAGAGCGGCCGGTGAGCAGCGTGGCGCAGATCGTAACCCCGAAGCAGGGCGCCGAGGCGGACGTGCGTCCGCGGGTCGGGATCGTGGTGTTTCCCGGCTCGAACGACGACCGGGATATGGCGAGCGCGCTCGCTGGGCTCGGGGCCGAGGTCGAGATGGTCTGGCACAGAGACCGGACGCTGCCCGAGGGACTGACCGGGGTCGCGATTCCGGGCGGATTCTCGTACGGAGACTACCTGCGGGCGGGCGCGATGGCTCGCTTCTCGCCCGTCATGCGCCAGGTCGAAGCGCGTGCGGCCACGGGCCTTCCCGTGCTCGGCGTCTGCAACGGATTCCAGATCCTGTGCGAGAGCGGACTGCTTCCCGGCGCCCTGGTTCCGAACCGCGACCGGCGCTTCGTGTGTCGGGACGTATGGGTCCGGGTCGAGGATCCGGGCCGCTTTGATGCCGGGCTGTCCCCGGGAAGGGAACTCGAGATTCCGATCAAGCACGCGCGCGGTGCGTACATGATCGATTTGAAGCGGCCGGCCCGCGTCGCGCTCCGTTATGCCGGGCCGAATCCGAACGGGTCCAACGATGCCATCGCCGGCGTCGTGAGTGAGGCGGGCAACGTCCTGGGCCTGATGCCGCACCCAGAGCATGCGGTCGACCCGCTTCTCGGAAGCACCGACGGCGCCCCGCTGCTCCGAGCGTTCCTGGCCGGGTGCCGGGGCGACGGGACGGAAGCGTGAGCGTCGGTGCAGTCAACCTCGAGGCTGCCCGGAATCACGGCCTCAGCGATGAGGAGTACGCGCGGATCCTCGAGATTCTGGGCCGAACCCCGACGCTGCCTGAACTCGGGATCTTCTCGGTCATGTGGTCCGAGCACTGTTCCTACAAGTCGAGCAAGCGCTGGCTCGCGACCCTGCCCACCAAGGGCCGAGACGTGCTGTACGGCCCCGGCGAGAACGCGGGCGTGGTCGCGATCGGAGACGGGCTTGCGGCGGTCTTCAAGATCGAGAGCCACAACCATCCCTCGTTCGTGGAACCGCACGCCGGGGCCGCGACCGGGGTCGGTGGCATCCTGCGCGACATCTTTACGATGGGTGCCCGCCCGCTTGCGAGTCTCGACTCGATCCGTTTCGGTCCACTCGAGGAAGCGCACCAGCGCTTCCTGCTGCGCGGCGTCGTGAAGGGAATCGCCGACTACGGAAACTCTTTCGGCTGTGCCACAGTGGGGGGAGAACTCAGCTTTCATCCCGGGTACCGCAACAACATCCTCGTCAATGCGATGAATCTGGGGATCGTCGAGGTGGACCGGATCTTCCTCGCGAAGGCGAGCGGCGTCGGCAATCCGCTTCTCTATCTGGGGTCTCGAACCGGACGCGACGGGATTCACGGGGCCAGCCTGCTTGCCTCAAGCGATTTCGACGAAGCCTCGGCCGAGATGAGACCGACCGTACAGATCGGAGACCCGTTCACCGAGAACAAACTGCTCGAGGCGACCCTGTCTGCGTTGCAGACCGGGGCGGTCGTGGGAATTCAGGACCTGGGCGCGGCGGGCTTGACCTGCTCCAGCTTCGAGATGGCGTCCAACGCCGGCACCGGGATCGAAATGGATCTCGATCGCGTGCCCGTCCGCGAGGTCGGCATGACGCCGTACGAGATCTTGCTCTCGGAGTCCCAGGAACGCATGCTCCTCGTCGTGGAGGCGGGCCGCGAGGACGAAGTCATCGCACTCTGCGGCCGCTGGGAACTCGCGTGTACGGTCGTTGGCCGGATCACCGATGACGGGCGCATGCGGGTCGTTTCGAGTGGCGAGGTGGTCGTGGACATTCCGGTCGACCCGGTGGCGGCGAGCGCCCCCGTCTATGACCGGCCGCGCGCGGAACCGGCCGGACTCCGGGAGCGGCAGCAACTCGAACTCGGAGAGATCCCGGCGGAGAAGGATCCGGGCGGAGCGTTGCTCGATCTGCTCTCTTCCCCGGCCCTCTGTTCTCGAAGCTGGGTCTACGAGCAGTACGATCAACTGGTGCAGTCGAGCACGGTCCTGCGGCCGGGCGGAGACGCCGCCGTGATGCGGGTTCCCGGGAGCGCGCGCGGGCTGGCAGTCAGTACCGACTGCAACCCGCGCTACTGTGAACTCGACCCCTACCGCGGGGCGCAGCTCGCGGTGGCCGAGGCGGCGCGCAACGTGGCCGTCACCGGTGCCCGGCCTCTCGCGGTTACGAATTGTCTCAACTTCGGGAACCCCGAACGACCCGAGATCATGTGGGAGTTCGTCGAGTGCGTGCGGGGCATGGCGGATGCCTGCTCAGCGCTAGAGGTCCCGGTCGTCTCGGGCAACGTCAGTTTCTACAACGAGACGCGAGGGGAAGGCGCGATCCCGCCCACCCCCACGATCGGTATGCTAGGTCTGCTGGCCGAGGCCTCGGATGCGGTGGGTGCGGCGTTCGCGGCGGTCGGCGATACGGTGTTGCTGCTCGGCGAGACCCGGGAGGAACTCGGGGCGTCCGAGTACCTTGCGCGCCGGCTCGGCTGGGAACGAGGACGCCCGCCGGTCGTCGATCTCGCCGCGGAGCGCTGCCTGCAGGAATTTCTGGTTGAGGCGGCCGCCGGCAAGCTGCTGCGCTCGGCACACGATCTTTCGGAGGGAGGTGCCGCCGTCGCACTCTCGGAGAGCGCGATCTCGGGCTGGATCGGCTTCGAGGGAGCGCTTCCGGGCGCGGGGCTGCGGGTCGAAGCCCGGTTGTTCGGAGAGTCCGCGGGGCGCGCGGTGATCAGTTGCGATCCCGCGCGGGTAGAGGCGGTGCTGCACCTCGCCGTCCGCCACGGGGTTCCGGCCGCCGTCATCGGCCGGACCGGAGGGGACCGCATCCGGATCGATCCGGGGGTCGACGTCGGGCTCCGGGAGGCGCACGATCTCTGGTCCGGCAAACTTTCGGAGATGCTCGATTGATGGATCCGCGCACGCTGCCGAGGCTCCACCCCTTCGTGGCTCCGCCAGGGGTCGATCGGATGCGGGAGGAGTGCGGAGTCGTGGGCGTCGCCGGGGCCCCGGAGGCCGCCAAGGTTGCTTACCTGGCGCTCTACGCGCTCCAGCATCGGGGCCAGGAGTCCGCCGGCATCGTGTCGCGCCGGGGCAATGAGATGTTCGTACACCGCGAAATGGGTCTGGTGTCGGACATTTTCAGCGGACCCAAGCTCGAGCGTCTCCCCGGGAGGCACGCGATCGGCCACGTGCGCTACTCGACCTCGGGCGGCAGCTATCTTCAGGACGCACAGCCCTTCCATGCGACGAGCGGCAAGCTGCAGGTCGCGATCGCCCACAACGGAAATCTCACCAACGCGAGTGCGATTCGCGAAGAACTGGAAGCCCACGGGTCGATCTTCCAGTCCACGATGGATACGGAGGTGATCGTTCACCTGATCGCGCGATCCCGCGGAAGCTTCGAGGAGCGCGTCAGCGATGCCCTCTCGCGGCTGCGAGGGGCTTACTCTCTGGTTCTCCAGACCGAGAACGCGCTGGTCGCAGCCCGGGATCCGTACGGGTTTCGGCCGCTCTCTCTCGGTCGCCTCGGCTCGGGTTGGGTGGTGGCCAGCGAGACCTGCGCTTTCGACCTGATCGGCGCGACCTTCGAGCGCGACATTGCACCGGGCGAGGTGATCTGCATCCGCCGCGGCCGGGTGCGCTCCTCTGACCCGTTCCCGGCGGCCGACGAGCGCTTCTGCGTCTTCGAGCACGTGTATTTCGCGCGGCCCGACTCGGTCGTGTTTGGCTCGAACGTCTACCAGATCCGCAAGNAACTCGGGCGGGCCCTCGCGCGCGAGTGCCCGGCCGAGGCCGACATCGTGGTCCCCGTGCTCGATTCCGGGTTGGCTGCCGCCCTCGGCTTTTCCGAGGCGGCCGGGATCCCGTTCGATACCGCGGTCATTCGCAACCACTTCGTNCGCAGGACCTTCATCGAACCCGAGCAGCAGATCCGGCTCTTCGGGGTGCGGATCAAGCACAACGCGATGCGGGCGGTGGTCGAGGGGAAGCGGATCGTGATCGTGGAGGATTCGATCATGCGGGGAACGACCCTGTCGAAGCTCGTGCCGCTGATTCGGGCGGCCGGAGCCCGGGAGATCCACGTCCGCGTCGCGGCGCCCCCGACGATCGGGCCGTGTTTCTACGGCATCGATACCCCCACGCGGGGAGAGTTGGTTTCCTCAAATCAGAGCGTGGCCGAAGTCCGGGATACGATCGGCGCGGATTCACTGGCCTACCTGTCGCTCCCGGCGCTGCGCACCGTCGCAGCAGGGATGAAGCACGGCTTCTGCGACGCCTGCTTTTCGGGGGAATACCCGGTGCCGGTCGACGAGGCCGAGCCCGGCGGTCTACAACTTCCGCTCTTCGAGAGCGCGGCGCCGGACAGAGAGCCCGGGGACTAGCTCAAGCGAACCGGCGCTGCCAGGGTTCGGAGCGCTGATCTCGCGCCAGCGGCTCGGCCGAGCCTGTTCCGGGCCGGGTTCAGCTGCCCCCGGGAGTTGCGCTGCGTACCGCGGTCTGGACTCTCGGCGCCAGTGCAGTCGCGAACTTCACCAACTGCTCCTGGCTGCTCAGGTCCACACCGTAAGGGGTAGACAGGCGGACGAACGCATACTGATCGTGGCCGGTCAGTGCATCGGCGATGCGCAGGATCTGCTCCTGGGCCCACGCGCTCGGCTGGCGGTACGCGGGCTGGATCCAGTAGAGCACCAGTTGTTGCTGTCCGTCCCGCAGCGCGCGCATGAGTTGCGCTCTGACCTTCGAACCGTCTTCGAGCGAGAGTTCGATCGCCCGGGAGTCGATGACCTCCCAGCCCTGCGCGGGGTAGCAGAGGGCGGGATCGTGAGCCCCGGCTCCGAGCTGCCCAACGCCGAGATAGAAGCCGACATAGGTCCAGATCGAGGGGGAGCCCGCCTCGTCGTAGCGGCGGAGCAGGTACTTGTCGGGACGAATCACGTCGACGATTTCGGGACCCCAGATGTCGACCCTTCCGATGACCCGTCCGCCCAGCCTTTGACCGATCGCGGTGGTATCGAAGGATCCCCTATCGCTCAGCGCGTAGGCGTTCCAGTAGGCGAGCCCGACCCCCGGGAGGAGTAGCGCCAGGAGCACCGCGATCAGACGAGCGCGCGCGTTCATCGGAGCAGCCGTGTGATCCCGAGGACGGCCAGGGTACCGATGATGTAGGTCGAAACGCCGAAGGTCTCGTGCAGCAGGCCCTGCGCGACCTCGTCACCCCAGGTCGGAACCGCGATGACGGTGACAATCACCCTCAGCGCGTTGGCTGCCATGGCCAGCGGAACGACCGAGAGCATGATCACGAGGCGCCGCCAGAACCCGTGGCTCAGCAGATACGCGACGATGGCGGCGAGTGGGATGAGCGTAATGATGGAAGTGAGACCGCTACATGCATCTGCGACGAAGAGCGTGTGCCCGGGAATCATCAACTGGTTCCCTGCTGCTGCGACGGGATAGTCGAAGTAATGAAGCGTTCCCACTGAGATCTTGGTCACTGCAAGCTTGAGGTTGATCAGCGCAGCGTTCACCACGCCGCCGGGCGGAGGCACCATGAAGATCAGAAACCCGGTGGGGAGCGCTGCCACACGCAGCAGTTCTCGCCCTCCGATGGCGTAGCACGCCGCCAGGAGGACGAGCGGCACGCTGACCCCGGCCGGGGAGACTGCGTCGCCGATCACGGCCAGAACCAGAAAGGCGGCGGCAACGAGCACAGCCAAGACCCCAAAGCGGCCCGGGGTGCCCTCGCGGAATGCTCTGAAAAGTTCGCTCCTCCGCTGGTAGAGCAGAAAGATGGCGATCATCGGGATCAGATAGCCGTGGCTAAGGTACGCCGAGCGTTCCCATATCGGGGAGATCAGAAGCAAGCCGGGAACGACCAGCCCGGCGGCAGCGAGTAGGCAGAAGACACGCAGCAGCATCTCGGGCGAGTCGTGGCCGGCGCCTCGCTGCATTTCGACGCGCCCGGCCCTGTCAAGCGAGGCGGCGTTCCCTGCTTCCGTACTAGAGTCCACCATCCTGGATACTACACTGAGTCTGCACCATCCTGCCGAGGCGTCGAGGCCACACAATCGCCAAAGCTTGCTCTGTTATGATAGGGCGTTCCTCTGGACCCATGCATCTCAACCTCATGAAGAACCGCTCGGCTGCGGTCGTAGTTGGAGCCACGGCCTGGCTCGTTTCGGGCTGTTTCTCCTCTGCACCGACGATTGAGAATCCCTCCCCGTCGTTCCAGACGGCCGGGTACCGGGTCGCTCCGGCAGACCTGTTGACCGTGGTGCTGCTGCCGGAGCCCGGAGAGATGAGCCTGGTGGTCCGCCCGGATGGCCGGGTCTCGGTCGAAATGGTGGGAGAGATCGGAGTTCGGGGGAAGACGATCCCCGAGATCGAGCGGGCGATCGAGGAGGCCGCCAAAAGTTTGGTGGTATATCCGCAGGTGAGCGTTTCCCTCGCCGAATCGAGAAGTCGTAGATTTTTCATCCTAGGCGAGGTCAGCAACCCGGGCTCCTACGAGTTGATCGCCGACATGCGAGTGCTCGACGCGCTTTTCGCGGCGCAGGGGCCTACCTTGCTGGCTGCCCGGAACGCCTCGAGTCTGGTTCGACCCGGGGTCGGAGCGTTCGCAGTGAACTTCGAGGACATCGCCGAATATGGGATCGGCGAGACCAACTACGCGCTCCGCCCGGGTGATGTGGTCAACGTGCCCCCGAACTGGTTCGGAAAGACCGGACATGCGATTCAGACGGCCCTGTACCCAATTTCCTCGATCCTCGATTACACGCTCCGGGTGCTTACGCTGGAAGCGATCTGGGGTGACAATTAGGTGAGTCCCGCAAGGGGTTTCGGTTGGGGGCGACGGCGTGTTGTGTGCCTTTCACCGCCGCAGCTGCCTGCTAGGTTCGCGGGTGCGCGTAGCGGCAGCGGGAAATAGGAACGGGAAGTCGGCTGGGAATCCGGCCGAGGCATGGCGATGCGGTGCTATCGGGATGGCAGCCCGCAGTGCCTTCGGTAGAGCTGGCCGGCGCCGGGACGAGCGGCCCGACTCGTTGCGCGAACGAGTGTCGGGGCGCAGGCGCCGGGAACCCCCTCAGGTGAGGCGTTGAGCCTCCCCGAGCGCGGAGGGGCCCACAATCGAAGGCGCCGCTGGCACCCACGCGTGCGGCGGGACCCGCTTCCCCGGAATCTTGGGAGGCGCCTGTGACCTTCAGGCAGGCGCGGCTCCTGTTCCAGGTCCGAGCAGCGGCCAGCGACGGTCTGCTGGGCGTCGCGGCCTGCATCGGGGCGCTCGAGATTCATTCGAGCGTCCTGTTTCGTACGATCTCGGGCCCGGCCCCGGATCCATTCAGTGTCGGCGGCAACGTTCTCTGTTTCATGGCCTTCTTCCTCTGTCCCATGGCCATCTTCTGCGTGAAGGGGTACGACTTCTACATCGCTCGCAGCAGCGCGAGGCTGTTTCTGGGGGGTCTGGCGGGCGCTGTGCTTGCGGCGGTTGCGATCGTACTGATGGCGTCGCTGGTGAGCCAGCGCATCGTGCCCGGGTTCTTCGGGACGATCTTTGTCGCCTTCTACTCCGGACTCTGGTTTGCCGGCAGGGTGCTGTACTGGCAGCCGCGCTCTCCACTGGATGCCTGGCCCGAGGAGTTCCAGAACGTCGTAATTCTGGGTTCCGGCCGCCGGGCGCGTGGACTTGCCGCGCAGTTGCAGTCGAAGCGCGGCGAGCGCGGCTGCAAGCTCCTCGGGTTTCTGGACGACAATCCGCAGCCCGAAGATCGGCGCGAGCTGGGCGAGTTGCTGCTCGGCCCGGTCAAGACTCTGGACACGATCGCGTCGCACCGCGTCGTGGACCAGGTGATCTTTGCGCTGCCGCGTCGCTGGCTTTCGTCCAGATCGACGCAGCAAGCCCTCGAAGTCTGCGAGGCGATCGGCATAGACTTCACGGTACCCGCCGATCTCTTCGATACGCGGCTCGCGCGGCCCCTGCTCGACGAACTGCTGGGGGTTCCGGCCGTGACCTTCTCCACCCGGCACCACCACCCCAGCTGGGCGCTCACGGTCAAACGCGGGATCGACATCCTGGGTGCACTCGTCGGGCTCGCACTCGCAGTTCCGTTCTGGCCAGTCATTGGAATCGCGATCAAGCTCGACTCCAGGGGACCCGTCTTCTTCGTTCAGAATCGGGTGGGGCTTCGAGGCCGGGAGTTCAGCTTCGTGAAGTTCCGAACCATGTACACCGATGCCGAAGAGCGTCTCGCGGAGCTCCGAAGCCAGAACGAGGCGACCGGTCCGGTGTTCAAGATGAAGCGGGACCCACGTGTGACCCGGGTCGGACGCCTTCTGCGCAAGCTCTCGATCGACGAGCTGCCCCAGTTCCTTCAGGTCCTGGCCGGACAGATGAGCCTGGTCGGGCCCCGGCCCCCGATCCCGAGCGAGGTCGGCTTCTACGAGACCCGCCAGCGCCGCCGCCTGAGCATGCGCCCGGGCCTCACCTGCCTGTGGCAGGTTCAGGGTCGCAGCGAGGTTCAGTTCGAGGAGTGGGTGAGCCTCGATTTAGAGTACATCGATCGCTGGTCGCTTTTTCTCGACGCAAGAATCCTGCTTCGAACGCTTCCGGCAGTGATGGGTGGGCGCGGCGCATCTTAGGCACACAGGCGGGAAGCTCGGTCCAGGGAAACGGATTTCAAGCGAGACTCAGGAGGGGCGGTGTCTGATTTTCGAGAGTTCGTGGAGGGCTACTACCAGCGCTTCCTTGAGGCGATCGAGGCCTTCGACCGCGCATCGCTCGAGGGTGTGCTCGGGGTCTTCGATCAGGTGCGTGAGCGCGGCGGCACGCTCTGGGTGGCCGGTAACGGCGGCAGTGCCGCGATTGCCAACCACACGATCTGCGATGCGACCAAGCTGACTTACGCGCCCGGAGACCGGCCCTTCCGGACGCACTCGCTGGCCGCAAACGTCCCGATGCTCACGGCGCTTGCGAACGACCTTTCCTACGAGGAGGTCTTTCGGCAGCAGCTCGTCTACTACCTCGGCCCCGACGACGCGGTGCTCCTGATCAGCTCGAGCGGGAGTTCCCCGAACGTCGTCGAGGCCTGCCGCTATGCCCGGGAGCGCGGTGTTCCCACGGTCGCCTTTGTGGGATTCGACGGGGGAGAGTTGCGTCGTCTCGCCGATCACGTCGTGTGGATCCCGGTCGAAAACTACGGGATGTCCGAGGATCTGCATCAGAGCGTGATGCACTGCATCACTCAGTACCTGTCGGGCCGGAATCAGTCGCCGTAGCCGTCCGGGTGGCGTTGGTGCCACGCCCAGGCCGTTTCAACCATCGAATCGAGATCGCGCCAGGCCGGTTCCCAGGCCAGTTCCTGGCGCAGACGATCCGGGCAGGCGACGAGTCGCGCCACGTCTCCCTCGCGGCGCGGAGCGGTCTCGCACGGGACCGGGCTTCCCGTCACCCGTTCGACGGATCGGATCACTTCGAGCACGGAGTGGCCGCGGCCGGTTCCGACGTTGTAGACCCGCCCCTGCCCATCTCTGCAGGCGAGCAGCGTCGCCTGATGGGCGGCGGCCAGGTCGTCGACGTGCACGTAGTCCCGGACGCAGCTCCCGTCCGCGGTCGACCAATCGTCGCCAAACAGGCGGAATTTCTCGCCGCCTTCGAGGCTGGCGCGCAGCAGTCGCGGGATCAGGTGCGACTCCGGACTGTGGTCCTCGCCGTGCGCGCCATCCGGGCTCGCGCCGCAGGCGTTGAAGTAGCGCAGCGCGGCGAAGCCGAGGCCGTAGGCCCGCGCGAAGTCGTGCGCGATCCGCTCGATCGTGAGCTTGGTCGCTCCGTAGGGACTCTGCGGATCGGTGGGTGCATCTTCGCGCAGCGTCTCGCTGTCGGAGGGACCGTAGGTCGCGGCGGAACTCGAGAATACGAACCGGCGAATCCCGGCCTCGATCATGCCTTCGAGCAGGGTCAAGGTGTTGGCGACGTTGTTTCTCCAGTAGAGACTCGGCTGCTCCACCGACTCTCCGACCTGGACCGAGGCCGCGAAGTGAATCACGGCCTCGGCGCGGCAGTCCGCCAGGAGCTTCCGGACCGTTTGGGCGTCTCCGACGTCTCCCACGACCAGCGTCCCGAATTCCACGGCCGCGCGATGCCCGCTCGACAGATCGTCGAGGACCGTAATCTCGTGCCCGGCCTTTTGCAGCCAGCGGGCGGTAAAGCCGCCGACGTAGCCGGCCCCACCGGTCACCAGGATCCTCATGCGTCCCCGCGCCGGAGCTGTGTGTCTCTGGGCGCCCCAGGATCGGGCCGCGGATGGTCGAGGGTGAAGTGCAGCCCCCGACTCTCCTTTCTTGCAAGGGCGCTGTGCACGATCAGCCAGGCAACGTCGGCCAGGTTTCGGAGTTCCACGAGGTCGGGCGTCAGCCTGTAGGTCCAGTAGTACTGCCTGACCTCGGTACGCAGAAGCTCGACCCGACGTCGCGCGCGCTGCAGCCGCTTGTCGCTCCGCACGATTCCGACGTAGTTCCACATGAAGCGGCGGATCTCGTCCCAGTGGGCGTTCACCAGGATGGCCTCTGCAGGATCCACCGCATCGCCCGTGTCCCACTCGGCGATCGAGGGCTCCGCGCGCGGCGCCTTGCGGAGCTCCTCCAGTCGTTCGATTGCACGCTCCGCGGCGGCCTCGGCGAACACGATTCCTTCGAGCAGCGAGTTCGAAGCGAGCCGGTTGGCACCGTGGAGTCCGGTGGAGGCCGTCTCGCCGGCGGCGAACAGGCTGCCGATCTCCGTCTCCCCCCGCAGGTCCGTACGCACGCCACCGCAGCAGTAGTGGGCGGCGGGCACGACGGGAACCGGCTCCTTGCAGAGATCGATCCCGTAGTCCAGAAGGCGGCGCGAGATGTTCGGAAAGCGTCGCTCGACGAAGCTCGGATCCATCGCCGTGCAGTCGAGGAAAACGCAATCGTCCCCGGACTGCTTGAGTTCCGCATCGATGGCACGCGCGATGACGTCGCGCGGCGCAAGGTCGGCCTGTTCGTGATAGTGCGCCATGAAGGCCTGGCCGGAGCGGGTGCGCAGGATGCCTCCCTCGCCCCGGATTGCCTCGCTGATCAGGAACGAGCGCGCGTCGGGGTGATACAGGCAGGTCGGGTGAAACTGGATGAACTCCATGTTCGCGATGGTGGAACCGGCCCGGTAGGCCATCGCGATCCCGTCTCCCGAGGCGATTTCGGGGTTGGTCGTGTAGAGGTAGACCTTTCCGCAGCCCCCGGTCCCCAGGAACACGATCGGGGCCCGAAACGCCTCTACGCTGCCCGAGGCCGAGTCGAGCACGTAGGCTCCCCGGATCCACGGCGGTCCCGCTTCTCCGAGCTTCCTCGACGTGACCAGGTCGACGGCCAGTCGGTGAGGGAAGACCTCGATTCTGGGGTGTGCCCGGACGGCCTCGACCAGGGCACGCTCGATTTCGCGACCGGTAAAGTCTGAGGCGTGGAGGACGCGTCGCCTCGAGTGCCCGCCCTCACGGCCGAGGTCGTAGCCCGGACCGCTATTCGCGGGATCGAAGCGAACCCCGAGGTTCACGAGTCTCCGGACGGCGGCCGGCCCGCGCTCGACCGCGAAGCGGACCGTCTCCTCGTCGCACAGGCCCTGGCCGGCGCTCAGCGTATCCTGGACGTGGGCCTCGAAGGAATCGTCGCTCGCCACGACGGCGGCGATTCCGCCCTGGGCGTAGTTGGTGGCGGACTCCGTGCTCGCTTTCTTGGTGACCAGCGAGACCTGGCCGTGCTGGGCGGCCCGGAGCGCGAAGCTAAGCCCCGCAATGCCGCTCCCCAACACGAGAAAGTCCTGTTCGTACGCCACGATTCGCTGATTCTATCTACCCGGGTGGCCGCCACCAAGTGGGCCAGCAGGGGCCGGGGAGCGCACCCGGGCGCCGGCGTCCGAGGCACGACCGACTCGGGCTTCCGGGGCGGGATTCAAGCCTCGCGAGCCGGGCAGCCGATACGGCGGAGGGGGGTCCAGATGCGTCATTCCGACGACGTTCGCAGGCTGTTCCGGGGGTCGCTGCTGATCGGGCTCCTGGCCGCGCCCGGCGGGGCCGGTGCCCAGGTCTGGCAGTACACCGACTCCCAGGGCACGGTGCACTTCTCCGACGGCCCGCGGCACGCGGGCTACCATGAACGAGCCCCGGATCGGTCGCCGGACGCTCGGATTCGCGAGCGGCGCCCGGGCGGGTGGAGCCGACGGGCCGCCGCCTGGGACAGTTTCATCCTGGGCGCGGGCCGACGCCACGGGATCTCTCCGGCGCTGCTCAAGGCCGTAATCCACGCCGAGTCGGGATTCGACGCCCGCGCGGTCTCGCACAAGGGAGCCCAGGGCCTGATGCAGTTGATGCCACCCACCGCGGCCTCCCTCGGGGTGGACGATCCGTTCAACCCGTGGCAGAACATCGATGGAGGGACGCGGCATCTCGCCAGACTGGTCCGGACCCACCGGGGGGACCTGTCGCTTGCGCTCGCAGCGTACAATGCGGGCTCCGAGGCGGTGCGTCGCCATCGGGGAATTCCTCCCTACAGCGAGACCCGAAGCTACGTGCGGAAGGTCCTGGAGTTCTACCGACACTACCATGGGCATTTCGACTGAGACGACGCCGCACGTGGGAGGCCGGCTTCCGCGAGAGCAGTTCTGGACGATTCCGAACAGCATCACGCTCGGGCGGATCGCGGTCGTTCCCTTGCTGCTCCTGCTCCCGTTCTTTCCCGGGCGCGGAGCGAGTCTGGTGTTCGGGGTCGGGTACCTGGCGGCCTCGCTCAGCGATCTCCTAGACGGCTATCTGGCCCGGCGCGACGGCACCGTGACCCGGATCGGGAAACTGCTCGATCCGCTCGCGGATAAGCTCCTGGTGATGACGGCGTTCGTGATGCTGGTTGCGGTGGACCGGCTGCCGCTCTGGGCTTTGCCGCTGGTAGTTGCCATCCTGGCCCGCGAGATCGCGGTGACGGCGTTGCGTGCGATGGCGTCGGCCGAAGGGGTGGTTCTCGGGGCCTCTTCGATGGGCAAGTGGAAGGCCGGCTTTCAGACGGCTGCCGTGACGGCGCTCCTGATCTACTATCCGCTGTGGGTCCTGCCCACCTACGAAGTCGGACTGGTTCTGCTTCTGGTTGCGACCGGCCTGACGCTCTGGTCGGGCTACGACTACCTGGTCGCGCACCTCGGCGCGGATTCGGACGCGGACGCGTGACGCGCCTCGAAGAACTCGCCGAGCGAATCGAGTCGCGGAGGGCCGAGATCGGCGTGGTCGGGCTCGGCTACGTCGGCCTGCCACTCGCCTTGGCCTTCGCGGACGCCGGGTTCCGGGTTCTCGGCGTCGACCTCGACGGAGATCGCGTCGACCACGTGAATGCCGGGCGCTCCTACCTGGGCGACGTTTCGGCGGCAGATGTGGCGCGGCTCGTCGCGGACGGGAAGCTCTCTGCCACGACGAGCATGCGGGAACTGGGGAGGCTCGACTGCATCCAGGTGTGCGTGCCCACCCCGCTCACGAGAACCAAGGACCCCGACGTTTCACACATCATGTCGGTGCTTGAGGGGATTCGGCGGACGCTGCGATCGGGGCAACTGGTGGTGCTCGGAAGCACCACCTACCCCGGCACGACCAAAGAACTGTTTCGCCCGATGCTCGAGGAGTCGGGGCTTCGGCTCGGCGAGGATTTTTCGCTTGCCTTCGCGCCCGAGAGGATCGACCCCGGAAACGAACGCTACTCGCTGAGACAGGTCCCGAAGGTCGTGGGCGGCGACACCGAACTCTGCAGAAAGCTTGCCGAGAGCCTCTACGGCTCGGTCTTCGACGAGGTGGTCTCCGTTTCGTGCTCGCGAACGGCCGAGATGGTGAAGTTGCTCGAGAACACCTTCCGCATGATCAACATCGGGCTCGCGAACGAGATCGCCGTGATCTGCGAACGGCTCGGACTCGACGTGTGGGAGGTGATCGAAGCCGCGGCGACCAAGCCCTACGGTTTTATGAAGTTCGAGCCCGGGCCGGGTATTGGCGGCCACTGCATCCCGATCGATCCAAACTACCTCGCCTGGAAGCTGCGCAGCCTGAACTACAACGCGCGCTTCATCGAACTGGCGAGCGAAATCAACACGAGCATGCCGGACTGGGCCTGCGATCGGATCGCGAACATTCTCAATCGAGACCGCCTGCCCGTGAACGGCTCGCGTATCCTGATGCTCGGCGTGGCCTACAAGGCCGACGTGGCCGATACGCGAGAGTCGCCGGCGCTCGAGATTCTCGAGCGACTTCGCCAGCAGCAGGCCGATATCCGCTACCACGACCCGCTGCTCCCGGAGGTCACAACCGACAACGCGAGTTGGAAATCGGTGCCCCTCACCGACGAGGAGCTCCGAAACGCAGATCTGGTCGTGATCACGACCGCACACAGCTCGGTCGACTACGCGCGCGTGGCGCGCCTGGCTCCGCGAGTCTTCGATACCCGCAATGCGACCCGGGATCTCGAGGCCGCGCCTCACGTTGAGAAGCTCTGAGCCCGCGGGCGGGCCTTGACGAGGTCGCGGCACACGGCGATAAAGAAGTTACGCACGAGTAGCTCAGTTGGTAGAGCCCCACGTTGCCAACGTGGCTGTCGCCGGTTCGAGTCCGGTCTCGTGCTCCAGCCCCGCCACCCGGGCTACCCCAGGCTAGAGAGCAGTGGACGCACCTCGGCCGCGAAGCGCTGGAGTTGCAGGTCCCGTTCCTCGCGGGGGCCGACCAGGTCGAGCACGACGTGGCGAAGGCCGGCCCTCCAGAATGCGGCAATCCGCTCCGCGACGTCCTCGGGCCGTCCGACTGCCGCGTAGCGCGCCGTGGCCCGTCGAAAGTCCATCGCGTAGCGCTGGCTCAGATGTGCGCTCGCGACGTCGAGTGCTCGCTCGCGGTCGGAATCGATGCGGGTGAAGAGCAGGTGGCCGGTTCCGAAGGTTTCGATCTCGCGCCCGGCGGCAGTCGCGCCCTTGGCGATGATTTCGAGCCCGCGCCGGTAGGCCTCGGGTGTCACCACGTACGAGATCCAGCCGTCCGCCATGCGTCCGGCCCGCCGGAGCGCGACGTCCGCGCGACCCCCACACCAAATCGGCGGGCCCCCCGGTTGTACCGGCCGGGGGCGCAGTCGAACGGGCGGAAAGCGGTAGAACGGGCCGGGGCCCTCCGTCTCCTCTCCGTTGACCAGCCGCCTCAGCAGCGGGATGGCTTCCTCGAGACGCGCGCCCCGTTCGTGAACCGGCACACCGCAGGCCAGGAACTCGTCCGGAAACTCGCCGCCCACGCCCACACCGAAGATCAAGCGGCCCCCGGTCAGGTGGTCCAGCGTTGTAACCTGCTTCGCGAGCGGCGTCGGGTGCCGCAGCGGGACGAGGTAGACCGAGGTTCCGAAGCGGAGGCGCTCACTGAAGGCGGCTGCCTGAGCCAACTGGAGCAGCGGGTCGAGGATCGGAACCGGAAATGCGACGTGGTCCCCCACCCAGAGCGAGTCGAAGCCGAGGCGCTCGGCGCCCTCGACCGTCGCGCGCGTGTCGGCCGGGCCCGCCATGCTGCTGATGAAGCCGAACTCGAGCCTGGGCTGGATCGGCAGCGGAGCCGAGGACACGGACCTAGCCTCCGATCTCGTACATCTCCACCCTGCGCCGCTTCGGGGACTCGCTCGCGCGCGAAGCGGCCGCGCCTCGCTGCTCCGAGTACGCGTCGTCCCTCTGGGTCCAGACAGACCGGATTAGGTCCCGGAGTTCGGCGTCGCTCGCTCCGCCCCGGAGCGCTGCTTTCAGGTCGCGTCCATCGGTCGCGAACAGGCAGGTGACGAGCCGGCCATCGGGCGTGAGTCGCGCCCGCACGCAGTCGCCGCAGAAGGGCTGGGTCACCGACGCGATGATTCCGATCTCGCCCGAGCCGTCGCGGTAGCGATAGCGCCTGGCGACCTCGCCCGGGTAGGCGGGACCCACCGGCTCGAGCGGTGCCTCCCGTGCAATGCGGTCGAGGATCTCACTCGCTGCGACCACCTCGGAGGGTTTCCAGCGGTTGAGGGTCCCGACGTCCATGTATTCGATGAAGCGCACGACGTGGCGCGTGCCGCGGAAATGGCGAGCGAGTTCGATGAAGCTCGGGTCGTTGAGCCCCCGCTGAACGACGCAGTTGATCTTGATCGGCGCCAGTCCCGCCCGGTCGGCCGCCTCGATTCCGGCCAGGACCCGCTCGGGTCCGAAATTGCGGCCGCTCATTCGGCGAAACTGCTCCGGGTCGAGGCTGTCGAGGCTGACGGTCACCCGCCGAAGGCCGGCATCGCGGAGCGGCCCGGCCTGATCCTCGAGCAGCTGGCCGTTTGAGGTGAGCGCGATGTCCCGAATCCCCTCGATCGAGGCGAGCTTCTTGATCAGCGTCGGAAGTTCGGCGCGGAGCAGAGGCTCTCCGCCCGTGATCCTGAGCTTCGAGGTGCCGAGGTCGACGAAGATCCTCGAGAGCCGCTCGATCTCTTCGAAGCTCAGGACCTCGCCGCGGGGCAGGAAGGTGTATTTTTCTCCGTAGATCTCGGCCGGCATACAGTACGGGCAGCGGAAGTTGCAGCGGTCCGTGACGGAGATGCGCAGGTCGCGCAGCCGGCGGCCGCGCCGGTCTGCCGGAAGGCTCGGCCTGGTTTCGGCGCCGGGGGGGTGGCCGGGCAAGGCGGGACTTAGACGCCGAAGCTCTCGCCGCAGCCGCAGGTAGATGTGGCGTTCGGGTTCTCGATCCGGAACCCGCTGCCGTTCAGGTCGTCGACGTAGTCGACGGTCGCGCCGGCCAGGTAGATGGCGCTCTTGGCGTCGACGAGCAGTCGAACGCCGTGCATCTCCTGGTCGTGATCCATGTCTTCCGTCGCACTATCGAAGGAGAGTTGGTACTGGAGCCCGCTACAACCGCCCCCGATGACCTTGATCCTGAGGGCGGCTTCCGCGCCTCCGTCGCGCGCGCGCAGTTCGAGTACCTTGCTGGCAGCGGGCTCGGTCAGCCTGACGACGCTCATGCGGGGGGTCCCTCTCCTCTGCCGTGAATCATCGGCCGAAAGGCCGCTCCAGTACACCCTATCGAATCGGTACTGATTCGTCCAGATTCGAACTTCCCCTGTAAAATGAGAGACTTGCCGTGCGGGCCTCAGGCCTACGCGCCGGCACCCTGAAGCCCTTCGGGTCGCGCGGCCGGAGCGAGTCGCGCGAGCGCCGCGTCCGCCTCGCGCACGATCCCGCGCACGATCTCGCCGGCCGGGAGCACCTCGTGGATCAGGACCGAGGACTGGCCGGCCGCGAGTGCACCGATCTCGGTCTTGCCCTGATGCCGGCCCGCCCGGTACGGGTCCTCGCCGAGCCACTCCGAGACGACCCCGACCTGCTGCGGAAAGCGCTGAATCCTGGCTTGGAGCTCGGGCGCCTCCCAGGCTTCCGTCGTCTGGTTCTTGATCACGCGGCATGGTTTGCCGCTGAAGCAGCGGGTCCGGGTCGTGCCCTCGTCGTCGATCTCGACGATCCGTCGCTTGTAGTCCACGTGGCCGTCCGCCTCGTCGCTCGCCACGAAGCGTGTCCCCATCCAGACCCCGACCGCCCCCATCGCCAGCGCGGCGGCCAGTCCGCGTCCGTCGGCGATGCCGCCGGCCGCCATCACCGGGACGTCGACCGCATCGATCACGGCGGGCAGGAGCGCGAGCGTGCCGACCCGGCCGGTGTGCCCGCCGCCGTCGTAGCCCTGCGCGATGATCACGTCGACGCCGCCCTGCGCGACCCTCACCGCGTTGTGGGTGTTTCCGACGAGCGACATCACCACCATGGCTTGGTCGTGGGCCTTCGCAACGACCGGTCCGGGATTGCCCAGGCCGCTGATCAGAACCGGCACGCGTTCCTCGAACACGACGTCGATGTGGCCCTGGATCTCGCGCGTGAAACGAGCCTCGGCCTCGCCGCGCTCTGGTCTACCGATCGTCGCGAACAGGATGTCGACCCCGAAGGGCCGATCGGTGCGATCCCGGACCTTGCGGATCTCCTCCCGGAGACGCTTGGGCGAGAGCGAGGCAGCTCCGATGACGCCGAGCGCGCCGGCTTCGGAAACGGCCGCGCAGAGTTCTCCGCGCGCCACGTAGCCCATGCCGGCCTGGGCGATTGGTATCTCGATGCCGAGTAGATCGCACAGCGGAGTTCGGAGCGCCGGGTGCATTTGGACTCCTTTCCCGGACCGGGGCGGTCCAGAAGGTGGATCTCTTCGTCAGCTTGCGGCCGGAGACGGGACCCCGTCCGGCGGCCAGGCCTCGACGCCGTCCTCGAGCGGAATCTCGAGGCTCTGAAGCAACTGCGAGAAAAGCCGCCAGTTTCCGATGCAGGCGACCAGTTCGAGGAGTTCCTTCCCGTCTCCGAGCTGCTTCTCGAGCGCGGACCAGGTCTGGTTCCGAACCTTCCCGAGTTCGAGGGTGTCGTCGGTGGCTGCCAGGACGGCGCGCTCCGCATCGCCCAGACTGGGCGCGTTCTTCCAATCTCGAACCGAGAGCAGGTCCTGCTCGCTCACCCCGAGCTGGATCGCGACGCGCCAGTGCTGGGTCCACTCGTAGCAGGAGCCCGTGACCCACGCGATTCGCATGATGACGAGCTCGCGCAGGCGGGTGTCGAGGCTTCCGCGGAAGAGTAGGGTCGTCAGCAGCCCCGTGATCGCCTTCGCGAGTTCGGGGTGGTGAAGCAAGACGCGGAACACGGAGAGTTCTGCAAACGCTTCGGGGATCGAAGCCTCGGCGGCCGCGGCCTTGGACGCGTCGATCCCGAGCATTTCGATCCGGGGACTGTGCGTGCGGCTCATGTTGCCATCCTTGTCGTAAGCGTTCCGAGTGCCTCGACGACCTCGTCCGGGGACTCGACGTGGCTCCAGTGTCCCACGCCTGGGAGTACCCGGAGCGTGGAATCGGGCAGCGCGTCCGCAATCAGCGTCGACGCCTTGGGCCCCATGGGATCTTTCTCTCCGACGACCAGCACCACCGGACACTCAATGCGCGCGAGCTTGGGGGTGAGCGGGTCGTCCCACAGGCTTCGCAGGGTCCGGGTGAGGTGCGCGATTCCGGCCGCATCTCCGCGGACCTGGCGCGACGAATCCGAGCCGAAGACCTTGCGCGCGAGCCCGGGCAGCCCCTCGGTTTCCCCTGCCTGCGCGATCTCGTCGTACCAGCCGGCGACCCGCTCGCTGCACTGGCTCGCCGTGCCGAGCAGGGCCAGGGCTTCTACGCGTTCCGGGGCGGACAGGGCCGTCGTCATCGCGACGATCCCGCCCATCGAGTGCCCGACCAGAACCGCCCGTTCGATCTCGAGCGCGTCGAGGAGTCCGATCACGTCGGCCGCCAGTTCTTCCCGGCGGTAGGGTCCGGGGGGCGCGTCGGATTCGCCGTGGGCGCGCTGATCCACCAGCACCAGGCGGCCGCGCGCAGGGAGTTTCTCCTCCACGCGGCGCCAGATCTCGAGTGTGTCGAGCAGCCCGTGTAGAAACACGTAGCAGCGCGAACCCCGGCCGAGGCTTCGTACGCGTAGCCGGTGGCCGCCGACGTCGACAAGCCGCGTTTCAGCCATCGCCCGTGGCGCTGCAGCGGGATCAGATCCCGTCTGCATGCTCGCGTCCGCGGACCAGTCGGTAGCGGTGTGGGGCGTGGAGCCCCGATGCTTCGAGGTAGTGGCAGTCGGCGCCCGCGTAGTGTGCCGAGATCGCGCGGCGAAATCCTGTAGAGCGGTTGCGCCCCGAGCCGTGAAGCAGCAGCGGATGGAAGAACACGGTGTCGCCGGCCTCCATCTCCAGGTACAGGCGTTCGGCCTGAGGCTCTGCCTTGGCTCCGAAGTAGCCGAAGTTCAGGTGCTCCCAGTCCGGGTTTTCGTGCTCGAGTAACCCCAACCGGTGGCTCCCCGGCACGACGGCCAGGCAGCCGTTCTCGCGCGTGCAGGGTTCGAGCGCCGTCCACGTAGTTACGATACGGGCGGCCGGTCGGAACGGGAAGTAGAGCAGGTCCTGGTGGAGCGGATGGCGGCCGTCCACGTCGGGCGGCTTGTTGATGAGCATGGTGTGGATCGACTTGATGTCCGGGCCCGTGAAGGTCTCCACCCGGTCGAGCAATCGGGGATTGCGAACGTAGCCGTCGTAGAGCACCGGGTCGCTCTGGAAGTCCTGGATCTTAGCGACGCCTCGCTCGCGGCTCGTCGGAACCACGGCGCCCTTCGCCACCATGACGTCCCGCATCACGAGCATTCCCTCGGGCACTTCCACCCGGCCGGTCACGATGTCGAGAAAGCGTTGTATCCATGGCTCGAATTCCCTGCGGTCGAAGAGTCCCCGGACCAGGACGTAGCCATGTTCGTCGTAGTGCGCGCGCTCGGCTGGTTGCATGGGCGGCCTTCCGCGCTGCTTCGAAGAGCGCGGGCCTGCTAGCGTACGCGCCGGCGAAATCAGGCGTCAACCCGGCGCGATCCGGCCCCTGGTAGACTCGTTCCCGCTGTGCCGGCCGGCGACCGGAGCCGGACCGGGAGGAGGAAATTCCGTGGATTGGATCTATTTCGTCGCGAGCCTGGGGGTCCTCGAGTACCTGGTGTTCGGGACCCTTACGGGGCTTGCCCGCGCTCGCTACAACGTCTCGGCTCCCGCGACGACGGGCCATCCCACCTTCGAGCGCTATTTCCGCGTGCAGCAGAATACCGGAGAGCAGTTGCTGGTCTTCCTGCCGTCGCTCTGGCTCTTCGGGCATTTCGTGAGTGCCCCCGTGGGTGCGGGACTCGGGGTCGTGTTCCTGGTCGGCCGCCTGGTCTACCTGCGCGGCTACGTCTCGGATCCGGAGAAGCGCGGACGGGGCTTCCTGATCGGGTTCCTGGCCAGTACGCTGCTGCTGATCGGCGGGGTGATCGGGGCTGCCTGGGCTCTCTTCTAGTCCGAGCTCCGCGATGTGATCGCGGATTCGGGCACTAAGTCGCGCTTGAGCTCGGCCGGGAGTGCGAACGAGACCGACTCTCCGACGATCGATGCGTCCTCGATGTGCGTGCAGCCGAGCGCGCGGAGTCGCTCCAGCACGCCCTGGACCAGGGTCTCGGGTGTGGATGCCCCGGCCGTGACGCCCACCACCCGCACGCCGCCCAGCCACGCCGGCCGGATTGCGTCGGCGTGTTCCACGAGTTCCGAGCGCGCGCCCGCGCTCCGGGCTACCTCGACCAGCCGATTGGAGTTGCTCGAGGTCGGCGCCCCTACGACCAGCACCAGTTCCGCCTCTGCTGCGATCGACTTGACCGCGTTCTGGCGGTTCTGGGTCGCGTAGCAGATGTCGTCCTTGGCCGGAACTCGGATCTCCGGGAAACGGCGCCGGAGCACGTTCAGGATGTCGCGGGTGTCGTCGACGGACAGGGTCGTCTGTGTGAGCACGGCGAGCCCGCGGCCGGCGTCCGGTTCGCACACGCTGAGCTGCTCGGCATCCTCGACGGTCTCGACCAGGTGCATGCGGTCGGGGGCGTGCCCGAGCGTCCCTTCCACCTCGACGTGACCGCGGTGCCCGATCAGCACGATCTCGCGGCCGTCTCGCGCGAAGCGCAGCGCCTCCATGTGGACCTTGGTCACAAGCGGACAGGTGGCGTCGATCGTGCGCAAGCCCCGCACGGCTGCCTCGCGGCGGATCTCCGGCGAGACGCCGTGGGCGCTGAAGATCACGAGCCCGTCGTCGGGCACCTCCGCGATCTCCGAGATGAAGCGGGCTCCCTTCCCGCGCAGGGTCTCCACCACGTGACGGTTGTGGACGATCTCGTGCCGAACGTAGACCGGCGGGCCGTAGAGCTCGAGCGCGAGTTCCACAATCTCGATCGCGCGGTCTACGCCGGCGCAGAATCCGCGCGGACCCGCGAGCAGAACCCGGGTTTCATGGGACGTCATCGCGGGTCAGCGTAGCCCTTCTGCGCTCTTCCGGGGCCGCGGCTCGCCGGTCACCCCGGCGCACCCGCAGCCCTTCGGAATGCCGGAATGTTGAGCAGCAGCGAGAGACCCAGGTAGTAGCCCGGTCCGAAGAGGCTGAGCCAGAGCCACCTGGGGTCCGGGTCGGGCCGGACCCCGAGCCACGAGAACCACAGCAGCCAGATTCCGAGCACGGCCAGGCTTACGGGGCGTGCGACGCGCGTGCGGCTCGGGTAGATGTAACGCAGCGGAACGAAGACGGCGACCGAGAGCCCGAGCGTGAGCGCAAGCCCCGTCGCAGGTCCGATCTCCAGCAGGTAGAGGTAGATCACGAGCACGTTCCAGTAGGACGGAAAGCCCGTGAAGAAGTGGTCGTCGGTCTTCGCATCGTTGCGGCTGAATCCGTAGCAAGAGGCCAGCACCGGCGCCGCCGTCCAGGCCGGGTGCGGGAGTAGATCCGCTTCGATCAGGAAGCAGGCGGGCACCAGCACGTAGGTGAAGAAGTCGACGATGTCGTCGAGGCGCCGTCCGTCGAACCACGGGATCCGGCCGCGGACGTCCGCCGCTCGCGCGAAGGCGCCGTCGGTGGAATCGATCAGCAGCGTGAGCAGCATCAGGTAGATCGCGAGCTGGTATTCGTGTTGGTAGATCGAGTAGATCGCCCAGGTTCCGAAGACCGCGCTCGAGGCGGTGTAGAGGTGTACGCACCAGGCGCCGAGGGTTCCCAATGACTCGTTCCTTCCTGCCATAGGATACCGGACCCGCTATATTCACGGCGATGAGAGAGCGGCACGAGACCCTGCGCCAGGGGAGCGATTCCTTCTTCGCCACCCGGATCGACCGGGTGGTCAACTGGGGTCGCAAGTACTCGTTCTTCAACTATCCATTCGTGACGGCGTGCTGCGGCATGGAGTTCATGTCCGTGGCGGGCCCCCGCTACGACATCGATCGCTTCGGGGCGGCCCTGCCGCGTTTCTCGCCGCGCCAGGCCGATCTTCTGATGGTCGTGGGAACCATCAGCCACCGCCAGGCCCCGATCCTGAAGAAGGTGTACGACCAGATCGCCGAGCCCAAGTGGGTGGTCGCGTTCGGGGCCTGCACCTGCTCGGGAGGGCCCTACAACAACTATGCGACGGTTCAGGGCATCGACACCCTGATCCCGGTCGACCTCTTCATCCCGGGTTGTCCGCCCCGTCCCGAGGCGGTTTTGGACGGCCTGATCAAGCTTCAGGCGAAGGTTCAGGGCGCTCCCGGCTGGAATGTCCCGCGCCACCGGGAGACCGATGAGCTGTCTCTGCCCGTGATCCAGAAGCCGCTTGCATAAGCTCGGCTGAGCGCGGAATCTGCCGCTCAAGGCGCCGGCAACTTCGCCCGAAAGGGGGGAGGGGCCATGTTGCCCGGCCTGTCCTCAGGCAGGTCAGGCGCGACCCGGGCGCGGAGGGCTGCCAGGACCGATGTCGATTCGAATCACGATGCCGCAGATGGGCGAGAGCGTGGTCGAGGGGACCATCGAGCGCTGGCAGGTCCGCCCGGGGGACTTCGTCGACAAGGATCAGACGGTGTGTGAGATCACGACGGACAAGGTTGACGCCGAAATTCCGGCACCCGAGTCCGGGGTCGTCCGCGAGCTGCTCCGGCAGGAAGGGGAGACGGTCGAGGTCGGGGCCGCGATTGCGGTGCTCGAGCCCGCCGCGCGGGAGGCCGGTCAGGCGCTCCCGCCGGCGATTGCGCCGGCGCCGCTGCCGCAGGAGACGCGCGTGGAGTCCGGCCGGGCCAGCCCGCTCGCACGCCGGCTGGCGGCCGAGCGCGGGGTCGATCTGGCCGAGGTCCAGGCCGGTGGGGGCCGCGTGACCAAGCAGGACCTGATCGACCACCTGGCTGCGTCGGAGGCCGGTTCGGATCGCCGCGCGCCCGCGGAGCGTCCCGCTGCCGGGGCCGTGCCTGCGACACTGGGCGACTTCCTGTCCCGGATGAAGCTTCCGGCCTACGCGCTGCGAGAGGGCGACAAGCAGGTGCCGTTCTCGCCGATCCGGCGCCGGATTGCCGAGCACATGGTGGTGAGCAAGATCGTCTCTCCCCACGTCGGAACCGTCGCCGAGATCGATCTGGGCAAGGTCCACCTGCTGCGGCAGCAGCACCGGGCCGGCTTCGAGCGACAGCGCGGCTTCAAGCTCACCTTTCTGCCCTTCGTGCTTCAGGCGACGGCGCGCGCGCTTCGTGAATTTCCGCGCATGAACGCCAGCGTCGTCGGTCAGACCATCGTCGAGAGAAACCGGATTCATCTCGGGGTCGCGGTCGAGACGGAACGGGGGCTTTTGGTGCCGGTGGTGCGCGACGCCGACCGGCTCTCGCTGGCGGGACTTGCGGAGTCGGTCAACGATTTGGCGAGGCGGGCGCGAGAGCGTGAAATCACCGCGGACGAACTGGCGGGGGGGAGCTTCACCATCTCGAATCCGGGACGCCGCGGAAATCTCTACGGCTTCGCCGTCATCAACCAGCCGCAGGTGGGAATCCTGCGCGTGGGCGGCCTTCGAAAACGCCCGGTGGTGGTCGAGCGCGATGGCGAGGACCTGATCGCGATCCGGCCCATGATGCACCTCGCACTCTCCTACGATCATCGCGTGATCGACGGCGCGACAGGAAACGGTTTTCTGCACCGGGTCGGGGAGCTGCTCGAGCAAGGGGACTTCGATCTCTGATGACGATTCCTCACGCAGATCAGATCAGGTTGTATCGCGACATGGCGCTGGCGCGCCGTTTCGAGGAAGGGGTGGCCGAGGCCTATGCCGATTCCTTCATCGGTGGCTTTACCCACCTCTACACCGGCCAGGAGGCGGTTGCGGCCGGATCGATCTCGGCCCTGAACCACGACGACTACGTCAACGCCACCTATCGAGACCACGCGCACGCGCTGGCCCGGGGCGCCGATCCCGCCAGGCTGATGGCCGAACTCTACGGACGAACGACCGGAGTCTGTAAGGGGAAGGGCGGCTCGATGCACTTCTACGATGCCGAGAATTATTTTCTCGGCGGGTACGGCATTGTCGGCGGGAACCTCCCGCTGGCGGCGGGCCTCGGGCTCTCCGTGCAAATGAAAGACGAGGATCGCGTGGTGATGGTGTTCTTCGGCGACGGGGCCTCGAACAACGGTGTCTTCCACGAGTCACTCAACATGGCGAAGCTCTGGAACCTGCCCGTGATCTTTCTGTGCGAGAACAACTTCTACGGTATCGCGACCGACGTGCGAATTTCCTCGTCGTTCAACGAGATCTACAAGAAGGCCCAGGGCTACGGCATGCCGGGACACGTAGTGAACGGGATGGACGTGCTCGAGGTGCGGGAACTCTGCGACGAAGTCGTGCGCCACGTGAGGCAGGGGGCCGGCCCGGTCCTGATCGAGGCACGCTGCTACCGGTTTGGGGGCCACTCGATGACCGATCCGGCGCGCTATAGGCCGCGTGCGGAGGAGGAGTTGTGGCGAAAGCGGGATCCGATCCCGCGCCTCGCCCGGCACCTGCTCAAGCGGCAGATCTGTGATCAGGCCCGTCTCGACGCGCTGCAAGCGGAGGTGAACGAGACCGTCGAGGCTGCGATGCGTTTTGCGGAGGAGAGTCCCGTTCCGGCTCCCGAGGCGCTCTACGAGGACCTGTACGTGGAGGAGCCCGGTGCCTGAACAGCGTTTCTTCGAAGCCCTCAATCACGCCATGTTCGAGGAAATGACCCGGGACGAGCGGGTCTTTCTACTCGGCGAGGACATCGGTCTGGTGGGCGGCACATTCCGCGTCACCGAGGGGCTGATGGCAGAGTTCGGAGCGCGCCGCGTGCGGGATACGCCGATCGCGGAGGCGACCATTGTCGGTCTCGCGACGGGGGCCGCCCAGGGGGGGCTCCGGCCGATCGCGGAGTTGATGACGCTCAACTTCGGGATTCTGGCGATGGATCAACTGATCAACCACCTCTCGAAGATGCGCTACATGTTCGGCGGTGCGGTGTCGCTGCCGGTCGTGGTGCGGGCGGCCTTCGGAGGCGGGACGCAGAAGGGGGCCCAACACTCGCACTCGATCGAGTCCTGGTTCGTGAACGTTCCCGGTATTCGGGTGGTGCTTCCGTCGACCCCCTACGATGCGAAGGGACTGCTCAAGACCGCGATCCGAAGCGACGATCCGGTTCTGTTCCTCGAGCACGAGATGCTGTATGCGACGCGGGGTGAGGTCCCCGAGGAGGAGTACCTGATCCCGTTCGGCCAGGCCGAGATCAAGCGCCCCGGACGCGACGTGACCATCATCAGTTGGTCGCGCATGCTGCTCGAAAGCCTGGATGCTGCAGAGAAGCTGTCGAAAGAGGGGATCGAGGCCGAGGTCGTGGATCTCCGGACCCTCGACCCGCTCGATTTTGAGACCGTGCTCGCTTCGGCCGCTCGCACCCGGCGCGCCGTGGTCGTCGAAGAGGGCTGGCGCAACGTAGGCGTCGGAGCCGAGATCGCCGCACGCCTGCAGGAGCATCTCTTCTACGACCTGGAGGCGCCCGTTCAGCGGGTGGCGGCCGCCGACGTTCCGACCCCGTATGCCAAGAACCTGGAACGCCTAGCCCTGCCCTGCGCGGATCAGGTCGTCGAGGCCGTGCTGAAGGCTACCCTCTAGCCAACAAAAGAAGGCGCCAATGCCGAAAGTGATCCGAATGCCCAAGCTCTCCGACACGATGGAGGAGGGAACTCTGCTCGCATGGCGCAAGCGTGTCGGGGATCACATCAAACGCGGCGAGATCCTGGCCGATGTCGAGACCGACAAGGCCGACATGGAGTTCGAGTCTTACACCGACGGCACGATTGAGAAGCTCGTCGTGGAGCCGGGCTCGACCGTAGAGGTCGGTGCCACGATCGCGATCATTCGCCTGCCCGGAGAGACGGATGCCGAGGTCGCAGCGGCCGGGGTCGAGAGTTCGACGCTGGCCCCGGCTCCGGCCGTGGCCCCGTCGCTGCCACGGGCCCCGGCTCCGGCCGTGGCCCCGTCACTGCCACAGGCCCCGAGCGAGCCGCCCGCGCCTGCTTCTCCGGCGGCGCAGCCACTCGGGTTGCCGCCCGCGCTGGCGGGTCCTCGGGTAACGCCCCTCAGCTTCGATGACGGCCGCCTGCGGGCGACGCCGGCCGCGCGGCGGTGCGCCGAGGAGCGCTCCGTTGATCTTTCCGAAATCGAGGGGAGCGGGCCGGTCGGCGCGATCCTGCTCTCCGACGTCGACGCCTATCTTCGTGAACTCGAAGCGCAGACTCCCGAGGCCGACGGCGTGCGCGCGACCCCGGTTGCGCTTCGGGTTGCGACCGATCTGGGACTCGACCTCGAAGCGGTCAAGGGGAGCGGCCCATCGGGGCGCATCACCAAGTCCGACGTAGAGGCTTTCCTCGACCGCGAAAAGCGCCAGGCGGTTGAGCGCGAGGGCGAGTTGTTCACCGGCGTGCTGCAGCTCTCACAGAAGCGCAAAGCGCTGATCCGCAACATGATCCGGTCGAAAGAGGAAGCTCCGCACTTTTACGTGCAGATGGACGTCCGTGCCGATGCTCTGCGTCAGCTGCGCGATCGAGTGAACGCCGAATCCCGGAAGGGGCGCCCGCGCCTCACCTATACGCATCTGATCATCAAGGCGTCGGCACTCGCACTCGAGAAGTTTCCCGATGCGAATGCCACCTACCGGCCAGAGGCGCGCGACGTGGCGCTGTTCGGCCAGATCAACGTAGGGCTCGCCGTCGACGTGAACGACGAACTGGTTGCTCCAACCGTAAAGGGCTGCCAGGGCAAGAGCGTCTTCCAGTTGGCCGAGGAAGCAAATCAGCTGATCCAGCGTGCGCGTATGCGAAAGCTCCAGCCGAGCGACTACTCCGACGGGACCTTTACGATTTCCAATCTGGGTATGTTCGGAGTGAACGGCTTCTACGCAATTATTACGCCGCCGCAGAGTTCGATTCTTTCGGTTGGTAGTATTCTGCCTCGCGCGATCGTGGTGAATAATGAACTTGCGATCGGGACCGTGACGACGCTTGGGCTATCCGTCGATCACCGCGTTCTGGACGGCGTAAAGGCCGCTCAGTTCCTGGGCGAGATCCGGAGGCTACTCGAGAACCCGGAGGAATTGACACGCGATGCACACGAGTTCGGGAGCTAGCATCGAAATCCGAAAGCTCGGGAGGATTCCCTTCGCCGAGGCACTGGCGGTCCAGAACGAGTTACGCGAAGACCGCCTGGCCGGAGCCGGGACCGACACCGTGCTGCTGCTAGAGCATCCGGATACGATCACCTTTGGCCGTGCATCGCGGCCCGAGAACGCGCCTCTTTCCGATTCCGAATTGCGCTGTGCCGGTTACGAGGTCTTCCGGATCCAGCGGGGCGGAGACGTCACCTATCACGGACCCGGACAGCTCGTCGGGTACCCGATCTTCGATCTCGCGCAGCGTGGCCGCGACCTGCACCGTTACCTGCGCACCCTCGAGTCCGTACTGATCGAGACGCTGGCGGCGTTCGGGATTCCAGCGTGTCGGCGCGAGGGCTATACCGGGGTCTGGATCGACGAACGCCGCAAGATCGCATCGATCGGAATCGGTCTGCGGCGCTGGGTGACGCTTCACGGCTTTGCCCTCAACGTCTGCTGTGACCTGGAACGCTTCGACGCCGTCGTGCCCTGTGGCCTCCCGGAGGCGGAGATGATCAACATGTGCGAATTTTCCGCTTCGCTCGAGGTGAGCGAGGTGCTCCCGCGGCTCGAGGCGGCGCTCTGCAAGGAGTTCGGATGAGCGAACTCGTGCAGCTCACGCCGCACTCCGGACGCCCCGAAACGCGCCGAAAACCGGACTGGCTGCGCGTTCGCTACCGGGAGACGCCGCAACTGCAACGCCTGTTCGGCCTGGTTTCGGAACTAAATCTCAATACCGTCTGCAGTTCCGCGGCCTGTCCGAATCTCTCCGAATGCTGGTCGCGCGGAACCGCGACTTTCATGCTCGGCGGGAACCTGTGCACGCGCCGCTGCGGCTTCTGCGATGTTCGAACCGGGCGACCCGAGCCGCTCGATCCGGGAGAGCCGGCGCGCGTGGCCGAGGCGATCGCTCGCCTCGGACTCCGCTTCGCGGTTCTCACGGCGGTGGCGCGAGACGACCTTCCCGACGGGGGTGCCGCGCACTTCGCGGCTAGCCTGAGGAAGATCCGAGAGCGATGCCCGGACTGCCGGCTCGAGGTCCTGATCCCCGACCTCAAGGGCCGCGAGACGGCGCTGCGCACGGTGCTCGACGCCCGGCCCGACGTCATGAACCACAATCTCGAGACCGTCGATCGTCTCCAGCGCCGGGTGCGGCCCCAGGGGAACTACGTCCGGTCGCTGGGTGTGCTCGCGGCGGCGGCCAGGATCCGGCCAGAGATTCCGGTGAAGACCGGGATCATGCTCGGGCTCGGCGAGACCCAAGCGGAGGTGATGCGGACACTCGCCGACGTCCGCGAGACCGGCTGTTCGCTGATCACGATCGGCCAGTACCTGCGGCCGGGACCCGAGCACCTGCCCGTCGAGCGCTACCTCGAGCCTCGGGAGTTCGAAGTCTGGGAAGCGCAGGCCCGCGCGCTCGGATTTCGCGACGTCGCCTCGGGGCCGCTGGTCCGGAGTTCCTACCGCGCCGAGCGTCTGGCCGGAGCGTCCACGGCCGGATCCTGAACGGCGCGCGCGGCGTTGCCTCTCGACGGGCAGCTTCTATACTGCCCGTACCAAAGCCCCAGCAGGGCCGTGTTTTAGGGAGAGGTCGCGTGCCCGGACAGGTGGTGAGGGTCCAGCGACGGGAGCGTCTCGGACTGGCGGAGCGCCTCTATCTCCCGATGATCTTCGTCGGCTTCGCGGTCACGTCCCGCCACTTCTTCCGCAATTTGTGGGGCTACATCACCGGAAATGTGACGAGCTTCGTCGTGCAGTACCCGGAACAGCGGGTCGACTACGCGGACGCGTTCCGGGGTCATCCCGTGCTGGTTCAGCTCGAGAACGGAAAGCCGAAGTGCGTGGCCTGCGGCCTCTGCGAGTTCGCGTGTCCGACGGATTGCATCACGATTCTGCCGGGCGAGATCGAGGATTCCATCGAGCGCTATCCCGAGGTCTTCGACATCGATATGTCCCGCTGCATGTTCTGCGGACTCTGCGAAGAGGCCTGCCCCGAGGAAGCCATCGTGATGAGCCGGGAAGTGGAACTCGCGACCCTGGACCGCGCGGGCAGTTGGTTCCATAAGGAGGATCTGCTTCGGACCGAGGAGCAACTGGGCCGGCGGGTCGGCTTTCTGCGAGACGGTTACAGCCGGTGACCGAGAGACTGCTCGAGCAGGTCACGGCGTGCCTGGCTGAGCGGGTGCTCGACCGACACACGAGACTCGGAGATGTGACGGTCGTCGTCGAGGCGGACAGGATCGCGGAGGTACTCACCTTGCTGCGGGACGATCCCGGGCTTCGCTTCAACCTGCTCGTGGATCTCACCGCGGTCGACTATCTGAAGCGGAAGCCGCGGTTCGAGGTGGTGTATCACCTGGCTTCGCTGGAGACGGCTGCTCGCGGCAGACAGCCCTCGGGGATCCGCCACCGGCTTCGCGTGAAGGTCGGGGTTTCCGAAGACCCCTGCGAACTCCCGTCGTGCGTGGGCGTCTGGCCCGCCGCCGACTGGATGGAACGCGAGGTCTGGGACCTCTACGGAGTTCGGTTCCTGGGCCATCCGGACCTGCGCAGAATCCTGCTGTACGAGCAGTTCGAGGGTCATCCTCTGCGCAAGGACTATCCCAAGGAGCGCCGCCAGCCCCTGATGGGGCCGCGGAACTGAAGGTCGAGCTTTGGTCGATCTAGTCAGGCCGGGACTCCCTTTCGAGGGCAAGCGGGCGAAGGGCGACCTTCACACCGACCGTCAGGTGCTGAACCTGGGCCCGTCACATCCGGCGACCCACGGCACGGTCAAGATCATCACCGAACTCGAGGGTGAAACGATCCGGGCCATGGACGTTCAGGTCGGCTATCTGCATCGGGGTTTCGAGAAGGAGTGCGAGAGCGGAACCTGGTATCAGGCGATTCCGTACACCGATCGGCTCAACTACAACTCGGCGATCCTGTCGAACCTCGCGTTCGTCATGGCGGTCGAGAAGCTTCTCGAATGCGAGATACCGAGGCGCGGGCAGTGGGTGCGCGTGCTCGGCGGGGAACTTTCAAGAATCGGAGACCACCTGACCCGGCTGGGGGCCGCGTGCCTCGAATTGGGAGCCATGACCCCGTTTCTGTACGGGATCGAAGCGCGCGAACTCTGCTGGGACCTGCAGGAGAACCTGTGCGGGGCGCGCGTGACCTCGAACTACATCCGGATCGGGGGAATCCAGTGCGACGTTCCCGACGGCTTCGTGGCGCGCTGCGAGGACATCCTGCGGCAGATCGACGCGCTCCTGGTCGACTTCGATCGCGTCGTGACCCGGAACCGGATCTTTGTCGACCGCTTCCGCAACACCGGCATGATGGACGCAGAGCGGCTGCTCCAATACGGGGTGACCGGGCCCTTGCTGCGCGCAGCCGGAATCGCCTGCGACCTCCGCAAGGCCGAGCCGTACCTGGTCTACGACGAACTCGACTTCGACGTGCCGATCGGAACCGTGGGAGACAACTACGACCGCTTCCTGGTGGTGCAGGAGGAGTTGCACCAGGCGATCCGGATCGTGCGGCAGTGCCTGCCCGTCATCCTGGGGACCCGGGGGGAACCGGTCGATGTCGATGATCCGCACATCCGCTGGCCGGGCAAGGACCGGGTCTTCGGCCGCATGGAGGAACTGATCCAGCAGTTCAAAGGGGTGACGGAGGGGATCCGGGTTCCGGCCGGTGAGGCCTACGCCGCGATCGAGTCCCCCAACGGGGAACTGGGCTTCTACGTCGTGTCAGACGGGAGTGGAAAGCCGTACAAGGTGCGCTGCCGGCCGCCGAGCTTCATCAACCTGGCTCCGATGAGCGAGATGCTGAATGGCGGAATGCTGGCCGACCTGATCCCCACCTTCGACATGATCAACATGGTTGGGGGCGAGTGTGACCGCTGACTCCGCGGACCGGCCTCCCGCGACGCGCTTTGCTGCGAGCGAGCGCTGGGGCGAGCCCGACGACCAGGTGGGGAGCGTCAACGACCCGCGGACCCGGGAAGAGCACGGGATTCGCTACAACGAGAAGTGGATCTATCGACTGCCCGGGGGCGATCGCCGGCTGGTCTACTGGCTGCGCTACGACTTTTGCGGGAGCGTTCGGGTCGCGAGCGACGCGACGCTGCGCGCGGAGCCCGGGACGCGCTGAGGGGGCCGCCGCCGCTTGGTCCGACCGGGCTCGTGCTGGGGCGCGACGGGCACTTCTCCCACGAGGGTCGGCCCATCTCGCACCCCGGCCTTCGGCGGGCGTTGGAGCGAGGCGTGTGCTTCGACGAAGGCGAGGGCGTCTTCGTGGTTCAGGTCGGGCGCTTCCGCGGACGGATCGACCTCGAAGACACCGCTTTCTTCGTCCATGCCTACGCGCCCGAAGCGGGTACGATCGATCTCTCCGATCTGAGTTCCGAACGGCTCGACCCCGAGAGTCTCAGAGTCGCAGAGGACGGGGTGCTTCGCTGCACGGTCAAGGGCCGCTTCCCGGCGCGCTTCAGCCAGGCGGCACAGGCACACCTGCTGCTTGCGGTGGACGCAGCCTGGCACCCCCCGCGACTTCGCATGGGAGCGCGCGAGATCCCGGTTCCAGGTCTCGACACCGGTTGAGAAGCACCCGGCTCTCGCCTATAAGCAGGGGCGTTGGCGGCGTAGCCAAGTGGTAAGGCGCGGGCCTGCAAAGCCCTGATCACCGGTTCGAATCCGGTCGCCGCCTCCATCGAGTCGAATCGATGGCGGGCCGCTATAGTCTCGGCCGGTGCCCGGATGGTGGAACTGGAAGACACAGGGGACTCAGGGTTGGGTCTCCCGCGCGGTGACGCGTGGGTAAAAAACCGGGTGAATTCAGGGAAGCCTGCACCCCGCGTCCGGCGCGGGGCATGGTAATCCTGAGCCAAGCCGCAGAGGGCAATGGTTCTGCGGAAGGTGCAGAGACTAGCGGGGTGAGCCCCAACGATAATCCCCGCCGACGAGCGCCCGGCACCCAGGAGCGTGATCTGTGCGCCTCGGGGTGAAGAGATAGTCCGTGCCGGGGGGAAACCCCCGGGAGATGCGTAAAATCCTTTGGGACCTCGGTCCCGTGCAGGTTCGAATCCTGCTCCGGGCACCACCTCTCCTGGGCCGCTCCTGCTCCGGCAGGCGGCCGCGCGGGCGAACCCGGGCTAGCGGATCGCGAACCGGTCGCCCAGCGAGCGCTCGGGCAGCTTCTCGAGCAGATGGGTCAGCGTCTCGCGGTCCAGAATCGTGATCCGCTGGTAGGCCAGTTCCGGGAGTTCGAGCTCCAGCCGGTAGAGTTCGCGCGGCTCTTGTAGGATCCGGCGCACGCGGGGCGTCCCGCCCCGGTCGAGATCCTGCTGGATCGAGTCCAGGATTCCGCGCACGCGACGCGCGCGCCATTGCCCGGGATCGACGGCCGCTTCGAGCAGACGACCGCTCCGCGGATGTCGAAAGCGTCCCGGAACCGCCCGCGGCGTCATCGAAGCTCCCCCGGCCGGAACCTATCGGACGGGCTCGTAGGCAGCAACAACGCGCACTGGCGGCCGGGGCTTCGGGCCAGCGTTTCAGGCTAGAGTGGAAGCATGCGATCTCGAGCTCCAGCCAGCGACCGAATCGAAGGCGTCCGTCCCGTGATCGAGGCCATCCGCGCGGGTCGTCGCCGAATCTTCGAAGTCGAATTGCCCGAGCAGCGCTCGACTCCGGGGCTCCGCGAACTCTCCGCGCTACTCGAGGAGCGCGGGATTCCGACGCGGCCGTCCTCGGGGGGTCCCCGGGAGGCGGCGGGGCGGATCCGGGTGCTGGCGCGCAGCGAGCCCTTTCCCGAGGAGAGCTTCGAAGCCCTGCTCGAGGACTCCGGGCCCCGCTTGCTGGTGGCGCTCGACCGGGTCACGGACATCGGAAACCTGGGCTCGATCGCGCGCTCGGCCGAGGCTGCCGGGTTCGGCGGGCGGGTCCTGGAGCACCGGCACGCGCCCCCGATCGGGCCGGGTGCGATCCGGGCGAGTGCCGGGGCGCTCGAGCACCTGAGGGTGGGCCGGACTCCGAATCTGGCGCGTGCGCTCGATCTGGCGCGGGCGGAGGGACTCCGGGTCTTCGCGGCCGAAGCGGGTGGCCGGCCGATCGAGTCCCTCGACCCCGAGCTGCTTGCGGGGGAGTTGATCTGGGTGTTTGGAAGCGAGGATCGGGGGATCCGCGAGATGGTCCGCGCGCGCGCCGACCAAGTGGTGGGAATTCCACTCATCGGCCGGATCGATTCGCTGGGGGTGGCCGCGGCCGCGGCCTTTTTGCTGCTGCGAGTGGCGGAAGCACGGCGCCGGGAGTGGAAAGCTCCGACAGAATGTCGTATTCATACGCGCCCCGCTCTGTGAAGCCTGGACTGCGTGCCATGCCGTGGCTTCTTGCGCCTCGGGCACGCGGACAGTTCCTGTTGCGGGCGGAATTTTCTCAGGGTTTGAGGGTAGTTGCGCTGGCGTAGCTCAATCTGGTAGAGCAGCTGATTTGTAATCAGCAGGTTGGCGGGTTCGAGTCCCCCCGCCAGCTCCACAGGATTTGTTTGAGCGGGACACGGTATCTGGGGGATCGGGCTGGGGTCCGGTAGGGGCCGGGTCATGGCGGATCGGATCGGGGAGCAGTCTCAATAGGCTTGGCGGTGGGCAGGGTCAACCCTCCGAGGTTTTGGTGGGGTCGTTCCGGCGAGGGTTGCTTCTGCGCGATGCAGGTTCATGCCCAGAATTCGCCGGGGTTGGATGTTGGCGAGGGCGTCGCGGGCGCTGTTTGTGGCGCGCTTCGGAGGGTGGCATCGATCTCACTCGCGGAGAGGTACCGAAGCGGTCAAACGGGGCAGGCTGTAAACCTGTTGGCGTGAGCCTACGGAGGTTCGAATCCTCCCCTCTCCACCGGCCGGGCCCGGTGCAGGCGAGGAATTTATGTGGACGATGCGGGAATAGCTCAGTTGGCTAGAGCACAAGCCTTCCAAGCTTGGGGTCGCGGGTTCGAGTCCCGTTTCCCGCTCCAGTGCCCACGTAGCTCAGGAGGTTAGAGCGCATCCTTGGTAAGGATGAGGTCGGCGGTTCGACTCCGCCCGTGGGCTCCGGGCCGATCAGTTCATCGAAAAGGTTCGCAACTTTTCCCAGGAGGCGAAGAAGATCATGGCGAAGGCGAAGTTCGAGCGAACGAAGCCGCACGTGAACGTGGGGACGATTGGACACGTGGACCACGGGAAGACGACGCTGACGGCGGCGATCACGCAACGGCAGGCGAAGAGCGGTCTGGCGGACTTCACACC
>JABSQV010000024.1 GCA_013215565.1 Myxococcales bacterium
GATAAGGACGAACCCTTCTTCACCTGCGAGGTCCCGCTGGAATATCGGCTCGAGCGGCCCGGATACACGCTCGTGCTCGAGATCGACTCCTTTGGGACCTATGCCGAGGCAACGATCGAGCTGAGTCAGGCAGGCACTCTAGGGATCGTTCCACGCCCGGATCTCGTCGTCAGGCCGGAAAGGCCCGGTGCCTGTGGGTACTACAAACAGGGGTACTTCAAGCAGACGAAGCCGAAGGACCAGGCTTTTCTCTTCAGTTGGAGTATTTTCGATAACCCCGTCTCTCCGTCGGAGTGCAAGATTGCATTTGATGTGGTCGATTCCTCGGGCGCCGTGATCGGAGAGGAACGCCTTCCGTTCGAACTCAAAACGAACGGCGTCTTCTGGGAATTCGACTCGTTGTAGGTGCACCGAATACCAGGGATACGCTGATCCAATCCCCAACCTGTTCTGCAACCGGGTCCCGGACGGCTTCGGACACCCACGGCCACCACGGGACGGCGTTCGGGATTGTCGGGGACGGCGGGAACGGGCGAGACCCTCGCAGGACCGCGGACGCCGGACGCGCCCGTCGGATAGAAGTTGGAGGGCAGAACCAAGGAATATGCTCCATCAAACGACCGCGATGGAGACACGAGCAAGACCCTGGATGCATCGAGTCCGACGGAGTTTACGTCGTCCCTGGAGGAAGCAATCACGGCGGCGCTGGCCGCCCGCTTTTCAGCCAAGTCCATCGATGTGGAGCGAGGGGCGGTCGGGCCGGAGCTAGGGCCCTAGCTCCGACCGCGGGCCCGGATCAGGCCGGATCCGGCAGGGTCGGGATCCGGAGGGTGGCGCGGGTGCCACGCTCGGGGGCGGGGTCGAGGTCGAGGGTTCCGCCGAGGGTACTCGCGATCTCGCGCGCCACCGTGAGTCCGACGCCCGAGCCGCCCTGGTCGCGGCGCGTAGTGTAGCCGGCCTCGAACACGTGCTCACGCTCTTCGGGCGGGATTCCGGGGCCGCGGTCCTCGATCGCGACCTGGAGACAGTCGTCTTCGACGGTCGCGTAGAGCCGCACTAACTCTTCACAGGGACTCGCGTGGAGCGCGTTGTCGAGCAGGTTGATCAACACCCGGCCCAGGTTCTCGTGGCAGCGCGCGTTACGCACGGCGGGGTCGAGGGTCACGAGTATGCGGTCCTTGCCGTGCAGGCGTTCCACGCGCCGGACCGCACGCTCGGCCACGATCGCGAAGCCCTGAATCTCGATCGGCTCGTCTCGCTGCTCGGTCGCGTCGTGTACGAAGCGCCGCACGGACTGCTCGAGCGACTCGCTCAGGTCCCGCAGCATGGACGCGTCGCGCGCCAGGCGTTCGCGGTCGTCGAAGCGTTCCGGGAGTCGAGTCGCCAGGCGCCGCACCCAGCTGAGTTCCTTGCCGACCTCGTGGGCCAATCCGAGTGCGAGACGACCCGCCGAGGCCTGTCGTTCGGCGGCCAGGAGTTCGCCCGTGAGACGCGCCTGGTTGAGCGCCATCCCTGCGCGTGCGGCCACCGCCGACGCAAACAGCAATTCGCTCCCGGCGTAGCTACGCCTTTGGGACGGGTGGCCGAGCAGCACCAGCCCGAAGCGCTGGCCGCCCGCCTCGATCGAGAGAATGACCTCGACACCGGCGGCTTCGAGTCTGGGTGCGCTGTGCTCGGGCTCGGCGGCCATGTACACGCGGCGGCGGCCGCCGATCAGGCGCCGCGCTTCGGAAGCGAGCGCGGCGCGCGTGGGCGGGTTGAAACCGAATGGGGCAGCGGGACGCCAGAGATCTTCGCTGCCGAGCCAGACACAGCCCGCTTGCGGCGCAATCCCAGTTCGCAGCGCCTGGACCAGGGATTGGGCCACCGCATCTTCATCCGCCGGAATCGACAGCGCGCGTTCCATGTCGCGGGTTGCGTACCGGAGCTGCTGCATTCGCGGCGAGACCAGCGACTCGACGAGCGCGGGCAAGCGGCCACGCACGAGTTCGATACTGGCCGTCCCGATCAGACTCACCAGAAACAGAGGCGTAAGTTCACGCAGTTCTGCGGGCGCATCGGCGATTGCGAGCGCGGCCGCGAGAATCAGCGCGACCACGACCGCCGAGGTCCCGATGAAGAGCAGGCGCGCGATCCAGTAGCGTACGTCCCAGCCGAGTTCGAACAGGTTGTAACGGCTGATCGCGAGCGCGATCGGGAGCGGCATCGCGACTGGAACACTCCAGAGGTAAACCGAGAGAAGTTCTCCGCGCGTCTCGACGGCCGGCGTCAACAGCAGGGTGACCAGCACCGGAATCCCAAGCGCACCATAGAAGACCAGGCGAGCCTGCGCGCGTTCGAGCACCGAGTCCGTCTCGCGCAGTGCGTACGCGCACGAAAGCAGAAGCACAGACCACGCCCCGGCGGTGAGACCGCCCAGCAAGTAGGTGAAGATGGGCCAGAGCAGGGGCGCACGTTCGAGCGAGAACCAGCCGATCGGGAGCAGCAGCAGGCTCACGACATACGGAACCGCAGCGATGCGCGGGTCGTGCAGCATGACCGGACGTAGCCGCGGGAAAGTCAAGCTCAGGTGCCCGAAGGCCGCAGGCGAAAACACGACCAGCGCGAGGGCGAAGTGCGACATCCCGGCCGAGTCTCTGCCCGTCAGGGCCGTGACGAGCAGCGAAGAAACGATCGCGTAGAACACGGCGAGCGGAAGCGCAGCCGCGGCCTGCGTGCTCCAGAGCAGGTAGATCGGAAGGCCGAGCAAAAATCCCGCGGCCAGCAGCGCCACGGCCAGACGCATGAGCCTCGTCGACTGCGGGACCGCGGACACCGGGACTTCGACCCAGCGTTCGGCGTTCCCTCGCTCGACCTCCACCCGGATCGGTCCGCGCGCGCGCGCGAGCAACGCCTCGAGCGTCGCAAAATCGCTTATGCGGATCGTCTCGCCCCCGATCTGGACCCGCCGCACGATATCTTCGACCTGGAGCGGGCAGTCGAGAGCGGTCGGATTCCACATGACGACGCCGTTCGGCAGGATCCAACACGGCGTCTCAGTCCCGATGCGGGTCTCGAGCGTTTGGAAGATCCCGGCCGCCAGCACCCCCAACACCGGCGCGAGCACGATCAGCGCTAGTAGCCGGCGCCGCCGCTGCTGGGAAGGTACGCTGCGGTCTTCCCGGTTCGGGGCCGCTACCATCACCTCTCCCTCGGCGCAGACACGAAGATCAGGGCCGGCAGTACGAACAGGCTTGCGACCAGCGCGCCCAGGATCGAGAGCGCCACGAAGAACCCGAAGGTCGCCACCGTCTGCCACGCCGACATCATCAGCGTCAGGAATCCCAGTGCGAGCGCGACCGAGGTCGTGACCACCGCGCGGCCCGTGTGCTGCAGCGCGCCCCGCATCGCGTCGTGGGTATTCTCGCCGGCGCCGCGTCGCACCTGGTACTGGCGCAGCACGTGAATCGAGTCGTCCACGCCAATGCCAATCACGATCGCCGCCAGCATTGCGCGCGCCACATCGAGGCTCATACCGAGCCAGCCCATCGCACCCAGCACCACCACGACCGGAAGCAGCGTCGGCACCATCGCCGCGAGCCCATACCGCCAGGAGCGAAGGAACCCTGCGACGAGCACAAACACGATTGCGAACGCGATCGGGAAACTCCGAAGCTGGGTCGTCTGAACGTCGAGGATCCAGTCATGCTGGACCGCGACCGCGCCCGTCAGCTGGATCTCCCAGCCTTCGGGAAGCTCCTCCCGGCTCCAGTGGCGTACTTCCGCGTGCGCGGCTTGTCGCTCGTACTGCGACGTCTCGAGCGCAGCAAGCGATACGCGCAGCCGGGAGCGATCCAGACTGAGCCAGCGATCCAGCGTGTCGGGGTCGTCGAATGTAAGCAGTTCGAGAATTTCTGCGTTCGCAGCGGGGGAATCGCCCGGACGCTCGAACTCGAGCGCATCCTGGTGGAGGAGACGATTCAGTCGTCGGATCAGATCCAGAACGCTCTCGGCATCGCCCAGGCCATCGATGCCAGAAAGGCGTTTGGAGAACCGGGCAATCGCCGCGAGCGTGGCCGGATCTTCGACCGCGGTCCCGGGTGGCAAGCGGATGTCTACCTCGAGCGACTGCGACCTTCCCAGCGCTTCCTCAATAAACTCGATCGACTGCACGATCTCGCTCGACTCTCCCAGCGATTCGGTCCAGGACATGTCGGCACGCAGATGTAGGGCCCACCCAGCTCCGAACACGGCCAACAGCAGGGCAGTCACTAGCAGCAGCGGAACCGCGCGCTTGGAACTCGTCGCCACAACGGCATCGATTACGGGGACCCATGCTGCGCTTGTACGCTCGGGGCCTCGGGCATCGGCGGGCAGCAACTGGATCAGCACTGGGAGCAGTGAGAAGCTGAGGATCAGGCAGGCGAGGATCCCGATCGGGAGGATTACGCCGAAGCGCACGAACGTGTCGAGGTTGCTGGCCGTAAAGGACGCAAAGGCCCCGGCACTCGTAAGCGTCGTAATCGTGCACGCTGGACCCGCATCACGGGCAGCGGCAAGTAGTGCAACCCGAGCCGGAGCCGAGTGATCGGCCCGGCGCTCTGCCGCGTAGCGGCTCAGTAGGTGTACGGCATCGCACACACCCACGATGACGATCAGCGGCGCTAGGACCTGAAGCATTCCGTCCTGGGGCCAGTCGATCCAGCCCAGCACTCCGAGCGTCCAGAGCAACGAGGTGCCCATCGTCACCAGCGTGACCAAAGTCTGCTGCCACGACCGGGTGAGCACGTAGAGTACCGCCGCAATCACGAGCACCAGTACCGGAATCAGCGTCCCCGTACTCTCGGCGAGCGCCCGGCCCCCGGAAACGTTACGGGTTGCTTCGCCCAACACGTGGTAAGAGAAGCCTCGGTCGCGGAAGGGCTTGAGGGCGCCATCGATCATGTCGGTCAGCAGGAGGTCGGTCTCGGGTTCGTTGTCGGAGGGCTGCAGGACGATCACGCCTACCCGCCCATCCTCGGAGACAAGGTCCCCGACCCAGAGCGGATCGTCGAGCGCGCGCTCGGCGAGTTCGCGGGCATCGCTCGCAGGTTCTCCCCGCTCCACCAAGCGCCGTACTTCGAAGCCACCTTCGCCCGGGACGAGTAACGGGGCGTTCGAAGGGCCGAGTACGGCGGTTACGTTCGGGGCGGCCGCAAGTTCGCGAGTTAGGGCATCGGCCATCCGCAGCGAGACCTCGTCCAATGCGCGCTCGCAGGGGTGTCCGGCACCGCATTCCCACGCGATTTGGACCGGGTAACCGCCCGAAAACTCCTCCACCAGCGAGTCGAGCGCCTTCATTGCGGGGTGGTCACTTCCGACGAGCACCCGGAATCCGTACGCGGGCTTAACCCGGGGTACCCCAGCGCAGAGCACGCCCGTAATCACGAGCAACAGTACTCCCGTGAGCCAGGGACGGCGAAGAGAGACTTCGGTCAGCCGGTACATGGCGCATCAATTGTACTGCGGCTGCATGCGGAGGGCGCAACCCAATTCGGCAGAAACCTCAACATGACTCCTTCGGCACCACCTAATCGACGGTGGAGCCTTTCAGCGACTCTGCGCTGCAGCTGAGAGTACGGGAGGGGTTCCCTCCGCATGCGGGGCCCGCTTGGCGGAGTCGAGCTCTCCCTCGGAGTCGGGAGCAAACGCAAACACCAGTTCGGGCAGTACGAAGAGCGTCGACACCATCGCCCCCATGATCGAGAGCGCCAAGAAGAACCCGAAGGTCGCCAGCGTCTGCCACGCCGACGTCATCAGCGCGAGAAATCCCAGCGCGAGCGTGACCGAGGTCGTGACCACCGCGAGTTCCCGGGTCAGCGCGTCCGCCATCCCGAGCGAAGCCACGTCGAAGACCGTCTCGCAGGGCTGTCCGGCCCCGCACTCCCACGCGATGCGCACCGGGTCGCTACCCGAAAACTGCTCGACCAGCGAGCTGAGCGCCTGGATTGCGGGCTGATCGCTGCCTACGAGCACCCGGAACCCGTACGCGGGCTTTACCTTCGGCAGCCCGGCCCCGAGCACACCCGTGATCACGAGCAGTACCGCCAGCGTGAGCCACGGGCGGCGGAGCGAGAATTCCGTCAGCCGGTACATCCCTCTACTCCCCTCGACGGGGACCGGATGAAGCGAGGGCCCCGGGGCCGGGCCGGAGGGTGGCCCGCGCCCCGGGGCCGGGGTACGCCGAGCGTCGTCACCCCCGAATGAATACTCCCCGGCCGCGGGTCCTTACAATGGCCCAGAGTGGCCGATTGTGTCCGAAGCTGTCCGAAATCGTCCGGGCTGATCGGCTAGCGGTGGGAAACGAAGCCGAAGGAAGCCACCAGCACAAGCGCGGCCAGGTACACGGGTGCGTAGCCGAGGCGTTCGAACGGGGTCACACGCGTCGAGAGCGGAAGTGTCTCCACGAGCACGCCGGCTTCGCCGACCGCGAGCGTCCGCACCAGCCGGCCCCGCAGGTCGACCCGGGCCGTGATCCCGGTCGAGGCCACGCGCAGGAGCGGCGCACCGGCCTCGATCGCGCGCCAGCGCGCGAGCAGCAGGTGGGTCCGGGCCGCGGGCGTGCGGTCGTACCAGCCATCGTTCACCAGGTTGAGCAGGAAGCCCGCCTCGGGATCTCGCGCAAAGTCGCTCAGGATCGCCTCGTAACAGATTGAAAGCTCGGGCGCCCCGAACTGTTTCAGGTCGGCGTCGTGCTCGCGGCCCGGGAGCAGACGGAGCGGCGGGACCAGGCGGCCGAGCGCGCGCCGCATCCAGGCCGGGAGCCAGCCGGGAACCGCCTCGGCCAGGATCAGCGGCCGGCGCTTTTCGTACACCACGCGCGGAGCCACCCCGGGCGCGACGAACACGGCCTGGTTCCGGCGCCGCCCATCGGCGATCTCGAAGCCGCCGAACAGGAGCGGCACGCCGAGCTCGTCGACCCGGGCCTGGATCCTGCGCGAAAGGTCGGGCCGGCCCGAGAGGCTCGCATCGATCGAACTCTCGGGCCAGACCACCAGATCGGCCCCCGCGGCACGCCGGGTCTGATCGAGCAGCACGGCGAGGCGCCCGCCTGCGTCCGGGGTTCCGCGCGCGGTCTGCATGGGGACGGCGGGCTGGACGGCCACGACTCGCAGGCTCCGCTCGGGCGCTTCGCGCGGGCGCGCTTCGACGAAGAGCACCAGGCCCACGCCTGCGAGACCCGCGGCCGCGGTGAGCCCGAGCCTCCGCATGCGGGCGCGCGCGATCGTCTGCGCGACGAGCGCGTTCGCGAACGCGATCAAACCACTCACGCCGTGTACGCCGATCCAGGCGCCGACGGGCGCAACCGGGGTGTCGATCTGGGTCGCGCCGAGGGCACCCCACGGAATCCGCGGGAAGAGTTCCAGATGCGAGAGTTCGACAAGCCCCCAGGCGAGCGCAACCACGAACGGGAAGCGCGCGCGCCGGAGGCGCTGGGTCCCGATCACACCGCCCAGCACCACGAACGCCGGCACGAACGCGAGCGATGCCGCGAGCCAGAGGCCGATCCCGCCGAGCCCCGTGGCCCCGAACGCCTCGCGCGCGACTCCGGGCAGCCACGCGCCCTGCGGGAGCGCCGCGAACACACCGAACGTTCCGCCGAGCCACAGCCCGCGCACGCCACCCGCACCCGCCGTTACGAGCAGGAACGGCACCAGCGCGATCCAGGCCAGCGGGGCCAGCCCAAGCGGCGGGAAACTCGCCGAGAACCAGAGCCCGCTCGCGAGGCAGCCGCTGAGCCCAAGCGCCAGGGTCAACCGCGCGCTCCGCCGGGGCCCTGCCTCAGGCGGCGAGTTCGCGGATCGCCTCGTGAATCGACTCGAACAGGGGCTCGATCTCGGGCTCTTCCACGCACGAGAACGCGACCCGGATGTCGCTTGTGCCCAGCGCGATCACGCCCACCCCGTACTTCTCGAGCAGGTGCACCCGGAGCACCTCGGCCTCGACCCCCTTCACACGGATGCACATGAAGTAACCCGCGTTGAACGGGTACACGTCCCAGGACACACGGTAGCGGTCGCTCCGAACGACCTCATCGACCCGGCGCGCGCGCGCACGCAGCGCCTCGAACTTCTCGCGACGGTCCGCCTCGAAGCGAGGCGACTCGAGCGCCGCGAGCACGATCTGCTGCGAGATCGCGGGACTCGAGGAGATGCCGCCGCGGATCGCGCCCATCATCTTGCGCTCGAACGCCGCAAGCAGCGGCTCGGCGTCGTCCACCGGCGGAGGCCCGAACGTGAGGAACCCGCAGCGGAGCCCCCAGACGAACACCTCCTTGGTCGCGGCGTCGAGCTTGAGGGTGAGCACCCTCGGGTGGAGGTTCGAGAGCAGGCCGAACGGGGACTCCTGCAGCGCCTCGTCTGAATACACGAGCCCGAAGTAGGCATCGTCGACGATCACGAGAATCCGCTGGCCGCGCTCGGCCGCACGCACGATCGCATCGCGAAGTTCTGCGACCTCGGAAGGAGACGGCATGTAGCCGGTGGGGTTGTTCGGAAAGTTGAGCAGCGTGATCACCTTTTCGGGCCCCGCGAGCAGCGCCTCGGCGAACGCGCCAGTATTGAGCCGCGCACCCTCGCCGTCGTAGGTCGGAAAGGTCTCGATTCGGGCCCCGAGCCGGACCCCGTAGGTGAGCCGGTAGTTTCCCCAGAGCTTGTCGGGCAGCACGATCAGGTCTCCGGGATCCACGAACAGGTCGCCCGCGAGCGCGAGCCCGTGGGTGATCGCCGAGGTCACGATCGGGAGCCCGAACACGGAGCCGCGCATCGCCGGGTTCTCTTTGAGCAGCTTTCGCCGCCACGCTTCGCGGAGCGCGGGCTTTCCGGCCGTGGGCGCATAGTTCAGCGCATCGGCGGGCGAGACGCTCCCGAGTTGCTCGGTGATCGAGGCGAGCGACATGGGCCCATCGCCCTCGGTTGCCACACCGATCGTGGCGTTGATCCGGTGCGCCTTCTCGCGGGCCTCGGTCGACTGCGAGATGATGCCCTTCGGCATGTAGAGCGCGCGCCCGCGCTCCGAGAGCAACTCGAAGGCGTCGGGGCTCTGCGCGCGGATCGCTTCGTTGAGTTCCCGAGCGAGGGGGTGCAGTGCCATCACCCGTCGAGAATAGCAAAGCAGACCGGGCGGATCTCTAGCAAATTCGCTCGAGCACCCGGGCGCGCTCCTCAAAGTCGTACGCGTCCCAGAAGGCGAGCCCATCCCGGTTGGCGGACTCGACGCGCACGTAGACGCGCTCAGATTGCTCGGACCCGAACCAGTCGAGCACCTCCTCGACCAGGCGCCCTGCGACGCCCCGCCGGCGCTCCGCGGACTCGACGTAGAGTTCGTGGATCCAGGCGGGCCGCGGCCGCTCGCGCTGGATCTCGGCCAGCGCGAAGCCCACGATGCGTCCGGCGCGCTCGGCGACCAGCAGGCGGAACCGAAACGAGCCCGTAGCCTCGTCGATCTTACTCATCACGACCTCGCGCAGATGCAATACGGTCGGATAGCGCGGATCGAGCGCGCGGTGATAGTCGATCAACTCGAGCCAGAGTTCCTGCAGCCGAATCCGGTCGGACGGGAGCGCAGCGCGGACGGAGGACACCTCCGCCACGGACTACTTGACGACGCGGCGCTCGGAGGAGCGGAGCATGCGGAAGGTCCCGCGGCGCGAGTCCGCGGCATAGCGGCCACGGTACTCGTTCTCGCCGACCTTCTCGGTGATCTCGAAGACCGTCGCACCCTCGATCTCTCCGATCGCTTCGGAGCCCGACGCGAGCGAGTCGATCACCTGGACCCGGACCTTCTCGGGCTCGAAGACCACGGTCCAGGTACGCGTAAAGGTCAAAATGTTGAGCCCGCCCGACATGAGCGGCGGCAGCGAACGAAAGCCCTTCTCGAAATTCCCCTTCATGCGCTTTCGTTTCATGGCGCGCGAACTCACGTCGACGTGAGACCGGAGTTTCGAAAGAACCGAATCCTCGGGCTCCCAGGGCAGGTGTTTGACCATCGCGTGGCGCCGGACGAGTTCCGTATTCTCGTCGAACATCACGTAGGGATACTCCTCCCAGGTGAGCGTGTTGGGGGACTGCTCGATCGTCCAGGCCAGGTCCTTGAACTTGGTAATCGAGCGATCCTCGGACCGGTCGCTCTTGTAGTGGATCAACACGTACCAGTCACCGCCGAGATCGAGCTTGGAGAGGTCGGTCTGGCCGCCCGCCGCGTGTGAGAACACGGGCACAACAAGCATCGCCGCGGCCAGGGCCACCAGACGGATGCGCGGACGCGTAGAGCAGAAAAAAGCCATGCCGGATTATATCGCGCGCTCGACTGCTGGAAAGCTTTTCCAGACGGGCACGCCACAGAAGTGACTGCCCTCGGTACAACGCGGGCTTACGATCCCGTTGCGCACTACGCAGGGGGGCCCGATCCAGCGCACGAGTTCGGGATGGAACTCCCGGACCGCCTCGACCTCGTCGAGCGAAGCCTCGTATATTTCGCGCTGCGCGTTCAGGCAGGTGCGCTGCGTCCACTTGTGGACCAGGTGAAGCAGCGAACCGGACTCGGTAAAGCGCACCGAACGCGCGTTCGGAAGCAGGTACTGGGCGAGTCGCAGGTCGACGCCGCGGCGCACCAGTTCGTTCTTGGCGTCCCAGAGCGCGGCGACGGCCTCGTCGAAGCGCGCCCGCGTCTGAGGATCGGCATCGATCAGGGCCGGGACCTCGACATCGGGCTCGGGGGCATCGTGATGCGAAAGCAGCGGACGCGACCCGGGGACCATGCGGTGGCGCTGATCCTGGGAGTCCGCGGTGTGCGAGAGCCGCTTCTCGAAGCTGTAATGCGCGTGGTCGAGGGCCTGCATCAGCGGCGAGTGCGTCGATACGTTGAGCGCGTCGTGGCGGTAGGGATTGCGCGCGGGGTCGAGGACCGCCTCGATCGCGGCCGCGTCCGAGACCTCCCCCACGCCTCGGCCGAGCACGGTGCGGACGGCATCGGCGACCCGCGCGGGGGCGTCCGGGGTCGCTGACACGAGCCGCGCTCGCCGCTTGCCGAGCCTGCGGTCGAAGTCCGCGCGCCATTGCTCCGAGACCGGCACGGCCTGGTGCACGCGCGCTTCGAGCAGATCCTCTTCGGCGAGCGGTTCGCGCCCGACATAGCGGAAGAAATCCGGATCGAGTTCCTCCACGAGCGCGACCATGCGTGCGACCAGGGCCGACGCTTCCTCGGGTACGTCTCCGGAACGCGACATGCGTCGAAGCCGGTGCAGGACAAGGCCCGAGATCGTGTGCACCATCGCCGTGTGGCACGCGACCGGGATCACGTAGCGCGCGGTCTCGATCGAGCGCTTCTCGACATCGCGCTCGATCGAACGCCGGAAAGTGCGCGACTTGCGCCGCCCCAGATTCCAGAGTTTTGCAAGCCGCTCGCGCACCAGCGGGCGGAGCAAACGGTCCAGATCCGCGTACGCGGCCCACGCGCCGAGAACGGCCGACTCGTAGAGTTCGCGATCCCGGCCCCCGAGGCTCGGCGGCACGTGTGCGCGCGCTTCGGAGAGCAGGACGTAGCGCTGGCTTTGCTGCTCGGAGTTGTAGAAGGGATGGCGGTGCAGAAAGGACCAGACCAGCTGCCGAGAGACCCCTTCGAGCGAGAACTCGAAGGTGTTGTGCTGGTAGACGGTGTGGTGTCCGCCTTCGAAGGTCAGCGGACCGATCCGGCGCCGCTGGCCCTCGGTGACCTCCTCCGGGCGGATCACGCGATCCGAGTAGCAGGTACGCGCGGCCGCGATCGCGTCGGCGTAGGGATCCGCAAAGCAGCGGCGGAGTTCGATCCGGGGCCCGCCGTCCGTCAACTGTTCGGGTCGATCCTTCACCGGAACTGCGCCTCCCCCGGCAGAATTCTACTAGAGACCCGGTCCCGCGCCGAGGATCCGCGCCACCTCGTCGCGCGAAAAGACCGCCAGCGGCTCGCCCGCGCGCGTGCACACGCCGGCCCCGGGCTCGGCCACCGCGATCCGGCGGGCCTCGAAGCCCGCGGCCGCGAGTTCCCGTTCGGCGGGCTCCAGTCGCTCCGGCGCAAATCCCGCGAGCAGGCAGCCGGACGCGAGCACCCCCCAGGGATCGGCCCCGAGTACGCGGCAGATCTCAGACGCGGGCCCGAACCAGTGCACGCGCGCCGGATCAACCCGGAGCGCAAGGCCCGATGCGTCGGCGAGTTCGGCCAGTCCGGTCGCAAGTCCGCCCTCTGTCGGGTCGTGAAGCGCCCGCGCCCCGAGCTCTGCCGCGAGCAGAGCCGGCTCGACGATCGAGATCCCGGGATGCTCGAGCCCCGCGCGGGCCTCCCGCAGCAGCGCGGGGGAGAGTCCAGCGTCCTCCAGCGGCGCCTCTGCCGCGAGCACCGAGGCCCCCTCGAGCGCGGCCGGCCCAACCTGGAGCACGCCATCGCCCGGACGCAGGCCCCCGGTCGGCACGAAGCGACCGTCTTCCCGGATCCCGAGCATCTGCCCCACCACCACGGTCTGGGTGACCGCCGCCGTCACCTCGGTGTGCCCGCCGACCAGACTCGCTCCCACGCGTGCGAGCGCAGCGCGCGTCTCCGCGAACACGGCCCGGACGTCGACCTCGCGCGTCCCGGGCGGCAGCAGCAGCACGGCCAGGAACCAGCGCGGGCGCACGCCCATCACGGCCACGTCGTTGGCGTTGATCCAGACCGCGTGCGCGCCGACCCCGGCCCCCGTGAGCGTGATCGGGTCCGTGGCCGCCACCAGTACGCCGGCTGGAACCTGGATCGCGCAGGCATCCTCGCCGACCCTGGGCCCGAGCCGCACCTCGTCGGGGAGCGGCGCGCCCTCGCCCAGCAACGCCCCGAGCAGGGGCGCCGGCAACTTTCCCTGGGGCAGAACGCGGGCCGCCATCGCCGCTAGCCTAGCGCGCCGCAGCCGCCCCCGGGCCGATTCCCGCCCCGGAGCGATCAAGCCACGCCCGATCGCGGCGGTTCGCTGCCCATTTCAGCGTCGGGCGCGGTAGCATGGTGGGTGCGATTCCCGTCTATCCACGGGATCCGGGAGCCCACAGCATGCCCTCCATCTGGATCGTCGGCCGAGACACGCTCGGATTGCGGACCTTGACTCCGCAACTTGCAGCGCTGGGCGTCGTCTCGAGCGGGCCCCCGGAACTCGCGCAGTTCCGGGAAGCCCCGGTGGCGGACCTGATCGTGGTCCCGGCACCCGGGAACGGCGCGGCCGGGTTCGAGGAACTGCTCGGGTTTCTGGCTGGCGCGGTCGGCCCCCGCCGGGAACCCGCGCCTGTGCTCTGGATCGATCCCCCGGAAGGGGGACCTGGGCTGCGCTGGCTGGAGAGCCGCATCGACGACCGGCCGCTGGAGCGGATCGCGTGGACGCTCGGCGGACCGGAATTGCAGACCGCGACGCGCGAACTGCTGGCCCGGACGGCGCCCCCGCCGAGTCTGCGGGACCGTGCACGCCGCAACTGGGTGGCGGACGAGCTGGATCGCAAGTACGGGGAACTCGACCTGTCGAGCCTGCGCAGTGCAATCGATCCGCGCCGGGCCGACCGGCCCGTCCTGCTGATCGGTGAGAGCGGTACCGCACGCGGACTCGTCGCGCGCGCGATTCACGATCTCTCCGAGCCACCGCGCAGCCTGCTTCTGCTGCTCCCGGCCGCACTGCTCGAGCCCGGCCGCGTCGAGGAAACGCTGCTCGCACGCACCGCCGGACGCCGCGCCACCCTCTACCTTAGAGACCTCGAGCGCGCGAGCGCGGCGGTGCAGGAGGAACTCGCACACCTGCTCGGCGAGGCCGGTCTGCGCGGCGTCGAGTCGCTGCGCTTCGTGGCCTCGGCCTCCAGGCCCGAGCGTCTCGCGGCGTCGATGGCGCAACTCCCCTGGTTGCGCGTGGATCTACCTCCACTCCGGGAGCGGAGCGATCTGCGCGGACTCGCAGATGCGCTGGCCCGGGCCTGGGCGGAGCGCACGGGGCGAAGCGGCATCCAGATCTCCGAAGAAGCCCACGCCTCCCTCGCGGCCTACGGCTGGCCCGGCAATCTCGGCGAACTCGAGGCCGTGCTCGAAGTGGGCCTGGCGGGTTGCGCGAGCGGGACCCTCAAGCCCGAGGACCTGCGGGTCGGGCCCGCGCCGCTCGAGCCGGAAGTGGCGGCCCGCTCGCAGCCGGAGCCCCAGAACGCGGACGCGCTGGGGCTGGAACTCGACCCGCTCGAGGCGGCCGTCGAGCAGACCCTGGAACAGATCCAGAGCGAACCCGAGGCCGGAACCCCGGGGGCCGGCGACGCACCGGGCGCCCGGGAGGCCGTACCCTCGGCGGACCACACAGCGGTGCTCGACAGCGGCCTAGCCCTCTCGCTCGCAGCCGAAATCCGGCCGACGCTGCGCAAGCTGCGCACGCAGGGGTCGCTGTTATCGCAGCAGCCCGAGGATCCGAAGACCCGGGCCCTGCTCGGAACAATTCTGGAGGAGGATCTCCAGAGCGTCGAGACCACGCTGTCGCTGCTCGAGCAGTACGCCGGCTTCGGGCCGCCCGAGCCCGAGCCGGTCGATCTCGCCGCCCTGCTGTATGCGGAGCTCGGGCGGCGCCAGAGCCGGATGCGGGCGCGCGAGGTGGTGGTACTCGAGGAACTGGAACGGGACGCGCAGCCGGCGATGGTCGACCCGGCGCAGTTCGCGTTCGCGATCGGGGCCCTGCTCGACCGGGCGCTCAAGATGATTCCGTCCGGAGGTGACCTACAGGTGGGGAACTTTCAGCAGGGTTCCCAGCACCGGGTACTGATCCGGTTCCACAGCCCCGAAGAAGTGTTGGTGCCACCCCCCGGAATCCCCGGCGCCTCGCTGCCGCTCGAGGTGGTGCTCGCGCGCGCCGCAATCGAGCGCATGGGGGGCCAGTTCTCGGCCGATGCCTCGGGCGCAAACGACAATCTGATCCTGCTCGAGCTTCCGGCAACGGCAACAACGCGCTAGCGTCGCTCGCTTGAGCCGCCCGAAGCCCCCCGAGAGACTGGAAGCCACGATCGTTGACGCCGAAACGGACGGGTTCTTCCTGTGCGTTCGCTTTGCACCTGTCCGGGGCACGCCGGCCGAGATCGAAGATCTCATCCGCCTCGGACCTCGCGGCGACCTCGACGCGGTGCACGGAGTCGGACGCCTGCTCCGGATTCTGCGTTCCGCGCGCATCCGGGCCCCGCGCGACCCATACGCGCTCGCAGATGCGCCCCATGACGCGGTCTCGTTGATCCGACGCTGCCGCGGGGCGCGCGTCTGCCTTCACCTGCGGCGGCGGATCCGACGCGGCATCACCGTCTGGACCGAGAGCGGCGTCGATCGCATCGCGGGTATTTTGGATTTCGGCGAGGACGCCGAGGGGTTGTGGATTCGCAGGTCGGGTGGACAGAGCCTGCTGCGCATTCCGCGCACGAGCCTGATTCGTTACTCGGCAACTTCAGAAAAATCTCCAGAAGTGATTTCTGTCGAAGTTCCGTCGAGAAGTCGCTTGCACTGAGCGCGCATGTCTGTTCTTATTCGACTGCGGGCGTCGCCGCTCTGTTTGCGTCGCGGTTTCCTCCGGGGGGTGGGAAACTGGAGGCTTTGCGGAGCGGCGCCCCGCAGCCTGGGCCTCCTCTTTCCCGGGTCCCCTTATCCAATCGCGATTGATCGCGTACTCTTTCCGTAGCTCGTCTTTCGGAACCGCGCGCGTGATGGCGGGCGCTCAGGGAGGGGCGGTCGTGTTCGGGATCGGAATGCCGGAACTTCTGGTTGTACTCGTGATCGGCCTGCTTGTGCTGGGACCGAAGCGGCTCCCCGAAATTGCGCGTTCGCTCGGCCGCGGCATGAGCGAGTTCCGAAGAGCCTCGACAGAATTGCGCGAGTCCCTGACCTCGACCTTCGAACCCGCCGACAAGCCCGCCGACAAGCCCGCCGACAAGCCCGCCGGCAAGGCAGAGGGCGACGCCGGACAGGCAGCAGCACGCGAGGACGCCTCCGCCGAGAAGCCGCCGGAGGATCACGACACGGACGACTCGAAGTCCGATGGATGACACTCCGCGCTCGCTCACCTCCCACCTACAGGAGTTGAGGAGGCGCCTTTTCTGGCTGGTCGGAGTCTGGGGCATCTGCGCCGGGGTCTCGGGCTTCTTCGCCAGCAAACTCTTCGAGTTGTTGATGGGGCCCGCGGTCAACGCGCTGCGCAAGCGCGACTACGAACTGATCGCGATCAACCCGCCCGAGATCTTCTTCGCGTACGTGAAGACCGCGATTCTGGTGGGCTTCCTGGTTTCGCTTCCAGTCACGCTCTACCAGATCTGGATTTTCGTGGGTCCCGCCCTCTACCAGAGTGAGCGGCGCTTCGCGATCCCGTTCGTGCTCGCAACCACCCTGCTCTTCTTCTCCGGAGCCCTCTTCGGCTACTTCGTCGCGTTCCCGTTCGTGTTCGAGTACTTCCTCTCGCTCGAATCCGACATCGTGCGCACCAGCTGGTCCGTCCAGGCGATCTTCGCCTTCATGTCCCGCCTCTACCTCGCATTCGGGATCGCGTTCCAGCTTCCGGTCGCGATCTTTTTCTTCTCGCTCGCCGGAATCGTGACCCCGGATCGGCTTGCAAAATCCCGCCCGTATGCCGTCGTGATCATGTTCGTCGCCAGTGCGATCCTGACGCCTCCCGACATCGTGAGCCAGGTCGCGCTCGCCCTCCCCCTGCTCGTGCTCTACGAGAGCGGCATCTGGGTCTCGCGGATTGTAATCCGGAGACGGGACGCACCTCCCGAAGCTCCGCCAGCCGACCCTGAGCGTTGACACGCCGTCGCGTCCTGGCCGTCCTACTCGACATGGGCGGCGTGCTGCTCCCCGAGATCCCGGGCTTCCTGCGGGCACGGGCACGACGCGATCCGCTGCTGATCGCCCAGCTCCGCGGGCTCGGAGTCGACAATCCCGAAGCGACGGTCGAGGACGCCGGGGTACGGCTGCGGCTCGCCTACCGGGAACTCGAAAGCGCGGGCACGCAGCCCGATCCGAACCGGGTCCTGGCCGATGTCCCGGTCGCGGTACGCCGCAGGCTCCTGCAGGCGTTCGCGAACGAAGAAGCGCAGCCGGTCTTTTCCTACGCGCGAGAGGTCGTGGCGCAACTGAGCCGCCGCTACCGGCTGGCGCTGGTCTCTAACAACGTCATCCCGGGAGACCACCTCGCGCGCGCGCTCGCGCGGGCCGGTATCGGACGGCACCTCGGCGCCGCCCTCTGGTCTGCAGACTTCGGGCGCCGCAAGCCCGACCCCGCGATGGTTCGCGAAGCGCTGCGCCGGCTCGGCGTTCCCGCACGGCGCGCCGTGTTCGTGGGAGACAAGCGCCGGACCGACGTCGCCGCCGCGCGGCGCGCGAGCGTTCGGTCGATCCTGCTCCGCCGCAGCCCCCATACAGTAGAAGGCCCCAAGCCCGTAGACGGCCCCGAACCCGATTTTGTGATCCAGGACCTGCGAGAACTCCCGCGCCTGCTCGCGAGGCTCGGCTAGAGCGCGGCGTAGACCGCGCGAAGCAGCGCGCGCGGGCGCGGATCGACGAGCCAGGCCCCCATGTGCATCAGGTTCATGGTGTAGCCGAAGCTCATGCGGTTCTCGGGATCGGCCTGACCGTACGAGCCCCCCATCCCGGCGTGCCCGAAGACCTCGGAGTTCGGGCCGGTCGGCTCCTCCGCGGGCGGCATCCCGAAGCCGAGCCCGAAGCGCGAAACCAGCGCCAGGATCGCGTCCTTTCCGAGCGACTGCTGGGTCCGGGCCTGCTCGATCAGTTCGGGCGACAGGACGTGCACACCGTCCAGGTCACCGCCCAGCGAGAGCGCGGCATACACGCGCGCGAGCGCGGCCGCAGTTCCGTGGCCATTGACGGCCGGAATCTCGGCCGCGCGCCACTCACGCGAGTTCGCAGCCATGGGATCGAGTGGCGGATTGGTGAAGGCCTTCGAGGCCAGGCTCTCGGGATCCCCGAGGATCATCTCCATCAGGTTGGGGCCGTCTCCCGCGTGGACCGGGCCCTGCACGAGTGGCGCCACCCGGGGCTCGAGCGCCTCCGGGAGTCCGATGTAGAACTCGAGGCCGAGCGGCTCTGCGAGTTCTTCGCGGAAGTAGGTGCCGAGGCTCCGGCCCGTGATGCGACGCACAAGTTCGCCCACCAGGAAGCCGAAGCTGATCGCGTGGTAGCCGTGCTGGCTGCCCGGCGTCCACCACGGCGCCTGCTCGGCCAGCGCCTTGGTCATACAGGCCCAGTCGAAGAGCGAACCCGGAGGAAGCGGGGCACGCACCGCGGCGAGTCCCGCGCGATGACTGAGCAGGTAGCGGACCGGAAGTTCCCGCTTGCCGGCCGCCGCGAACTCGGGCCAGTAGCGGGCCACCGGGGCGTCGAGCTCGAGCCGGCCCTCCTCGACCAGGCGCAGCGCGCAGAGCGCCGTCATGCCCTTGGTGGTGGAGTAGACGTTCACGAGCGTGTCGCGCTCCCAGGCGCGGCTGCGCGCCTCGTCCGCGAAGCCCGCCCACAGGTCCACGACCGTCTCGCCCTCGAGCGTGACGCAGACCGACGCGCCGAGTTCGTCGCCGCGCTCGAACGCCTGCGCGAACACCTCCTGTACGCGAGCGAAGCGCGGATCACAGCTTCCCCGAACCTCGATCGACTCGCTCATCTGAGATCTCCTCAGGCTGCAACCGGACCGGGCTCGAACCCGAGCACGCGATCCATGAAGTAGAGGCGAAAGGCCTCGGCGTCGACCTCGGTCGCACACCGGAACGGAAAACTCTCCGGTCGGGCCTCGTCGCACTCCCGCGTCAGAAATACGCCGTCCGCGATCACGGGCTCGACCTCGAGATCTTCGAAGCGACAGAAACGCTCGTCGTAGACCGCGGCGAGCGCGAGCGGATCGTGCAGGAACGCCACGTTGTCGGCGCTCATGTCACAGCCGGCCCCGCCGAAGATCTTGTTCTGGATCGGTGTCCAGCAGCGGATCCCCCGGGCGAGTGCTGAATGAAACGGCGTCCCGCGCGCCTCGAGCAGCTCGAGGTCGGCTTCCCTGATCCAGCTCTGCAGGGTGACGTCGGCCGTCACCAGCCGGGTCGAAATTCCGGCCCGCAGCGCCACCAGCGAGGCCTGAGGGTCGGAGCAGAGGTTGTAGTCGACCCCGCGCTCGAACAGGTGCCCTCCGTACGCGACCCTGCGGAGGTGTCCGCCCATCACGGTCAGGCGACGTACGCAACCCGCGAGGTCGGGTTCCTTCATGAGCGCCACGGCGAGGTTCGTCATCGGCCCGATCATCACGAGCTCGAGTTCCGGGTCCGCCTCGAAGAGCCGGATCAGCGCATCGACCCCGTGCTCCGCTTCGATCGGCGGCTCCTCGCCCGGCTCGAGCTGGCCGTCGCCGAGTACCTGTTGCGAGCTCCCGATCCCCGAACCCCCCAGAACCGGAACCCGGCAACCCGCAAAGACCGGAATCGCGGTGCGGCCCGCGAGTTCCAGCAGCTTGCTCGCAACCCGGGCCCGGGTTCGAGACCCGCCGCCGATCGCCGTGATCGCTGCGACCTCGATCTCGGGAGAGGCGAGCGCGAGCGCCAGGCAGAGCGCATCGTCGACGTCGCCCCCGATGTCGGTGTCGAGCACGATTCGGCGGCTCATCCGCCCTCCGCCTGCGCCCGGAGCGCGGGAACCAGTTCCTCTGCGACGAAGCCGGTGTGGTAGTCGCCCGCAATGAAAGCCGGGTGCTCGAGCGCCGCGATGTGGAACGGAATCGAAGTGGGGATCCCGTCGATCACGAACTCGCTCAGCGCCCGCCGCGTACGCGCGATCGCCTCGGCGCGGTTACGTCCCCAGCAGCTGAGCTTCGCGACCAGGGGATCGTAGTGCACATGGACGGTGTCGCCCGACCTGATGCCGGAATCGACCCGGACGCCTGGACCACCGGGCTCGCGGTAGGCGCCGACTTCGCCGGGCGAGGGCAGGAACTCGCGCGCCGGATCCTCCGCGTAGATCCGGCACTCAATCGCGGACCCGGCCAGCCCCACCTCGCGCTGCTGGATGCCGAGTGGCTCTCCCGCCGCGATTCGGATTCCGGCCGCGACGATGTCGATGTTCGTGACGAGTTCGGTGATCGGGTGTTCGACCTGGATCCGGGTGTTCATCTCCAGGAAGTAAAAGCTCCCGCTCGCGTCCAGCAGGAACTCGACCGTCCCGGCGCCGTGGTAGCCGGCCGCGGTCGCGGCCGCGATCGCGGCCTGTGCCAGCTCCTCTCGCAGGCGGCTCGACAGCCGGTTGGCCGGAGCCTCCTCGATCAGCTTCTGGTACCGCCTCTGAATCGAGCACTCGCGCTCGAACAGGTGGATCAGCTGGCCCGTGCGATCCCCCAGGATCTGCACCTCGATGTGGCGCGGCTGCTCCAGGGCCTTCTCGACGTAGATCGCATCGTCGCCGAACCCGCTCCGCGCTTCGGAGCGCGCGCGCTTGAGCGCGCGCTCGAGTTCAGCTTCCTGCTGAACCAGGCGCATCCCCCGTCCGCCGCCGCCGGCGGCCGCCTTGATCATCACCGGAAAGCCGATCTCGCGCGCGGTCGCGGCGGCGTCTTCATCGCTCTGCCGCTCGGTGGAGCCGGGTACGATCGGGAGGCCGGCCGCCTGCATCGCGCGTCTCGCGGCGACCTTGTCGCCCATCGCCTCGATCGTCTCGGGAGCGGGTCCCACGAAGACCACGCCGGCCTCGGCGCAGCTTCGGGCGAAGTCTGGATTTTCGGAAAGGAAGCCGTAGCCGGGGTGAAGCGCATCCGCACCCGCTTCCTTCGCGATCTGGAGAATGCGTGAGCCGTCCAGGTAGCTCGCGCGCGCGGGGGGCGGTCCGCAGGGATGCGCCTCGTCGGCCAGCGCCACGTGCAGGGCAGCCCGATCGGCTTCCGAGAAGATCGCGACGCTCGCGACCCCGAGATCTCGACACGCCCGGATGATCCGGACCGCGATCTCGCCCCGGCTCGCAATCAGCAGTTTTCGGAACGGAGGAGCCGCCCCGGCATGGCTCATAGGGGAATGTTCCCGTGCTTCCTCTGCGGAGCCGGAGACTTCTTGTTCTCGAGGATCTGCAGGGTCGCAATCACGCGGGGCCGCGTGTCTTCCGGTCGGATCACCTCGTCGACGTAGCCGAGCGCCGCGGCCTTGTAGGGGTGCGCGAAGCGGCGCCGGTACTCGTCCGTCAGCTCCCGGCGGCGGGCCTCGGGATCGTCGGCATTCGCGAGTTCCTCCCGGAATACTACGTTGACCGCCCCGTCGGGGCCCATCACGGCGATCTCGGCCTGCGGATAGCAGAAACTCACGTCACCACCCAGGTGCTTCGAACTCATCACATCGTAGGCGCCCCCGTAGCCCTTACGCGTGATCACCGTGACCTTGGGCACCGTCGCCTCGGCAAAGGCGTAGAGCAGCTTGGCGCCGTGGCGGATGATCCCGTCGTGCTCCTGCTGCGTACCGGGCAAATAGCCGGGAACGTCGACGAACGTGACCAGCGGAATGTTAAACGCGTCACAGAAGCGCACGAAGCGCGCCGCCTTGACCGAGGCATTGATGTCGAGCGAGCCGGCCATGACCGCGGGCTGGTTCGCCACCACGCCCACGCTCCGCCCGCCGAAGCGGGCGAAGCCGACGATGATGTTCCGCGCGTAGTGCTCGTGCACCTGGAGCAGCTGCCCGTCGTCGGTCACCATCCGGACCAGGGCGGACATGTCGTAGGGCTTGCTCGGATTCTCGGGCACGTGCGAGCTGAGCCGGGGGTCACGCCGATCGGCCGGATCCTCGGTGGCCACGAAGGGCGGATCTTCGAGGTTGTTCTGGGGGATGAACGAGAGCAAGCTGCGGATCAGCGTCAGGCACTCGCGATCGTTCTCGACCGCGAAGTGAGCCACACCGCTGCGAGCGTTGTGCACCATCGCACCGCCGAGGTCTTCCTTGCTGACCTCCTCGTGCGTGACGGTACGGATCACGTCGGGCCCGGTAATGAACATGTTGCTCGTGCCCTTCACCATCACGACGAAGTCCGTGATGGTGGGGGAGTAGACGGACCCGCCCGCGCAGGCGCCCATGACTGCTGAAATCTGGGGGATCACACCCGACTGCTGCACGTTTCGGAGAAAGATGTCGCCGTAGGCAGCCAGCGAGGTCACGCCCTCGGGAATCCGCGCCCCGCCCGATTCGTTGAGCCCGATCATGGGCGCCCCCACTCGGGCCGCGTGATCCATGATCTTGCAGACCTTGGCGCCGAACCCGAGTGCCAGGGATCCGCCGAACACCGTCGCGTCATGGGCGAACACGAACACCAGCCGGCCGTGGATCTGGCCCGCACCCGTGACGACGCCGTCGCCCAGCACCTGATCGGGCGCCTCGTCTACGTCGTCGCCGCGCGTGGTCCGAAGCCGGTCGTACTCCTGAAAGGTTCCAGGATCGACGAGGATATCGATCCGCTCGCGCGCCGTGAGCTTCCCGGCCTTGTGCTGCCGCTCGATCCGCCTCGCCCCGCCCCCGAGCTCGGCGCGCGCATTCAGCTCGTCGAGCCGCTTGAGCTTCTCCTCCATGGTCCCTCAATACTCCTTCTGGGCCTGGAGCACCGTGATCGCACTCAGGTTTACGATGTCTTCGACCGTCGCGTGGGGCTGGATGTAGTTCACGGGACTCTGCATTCCCATCAGAATCGGGCCGACGACGCTGGCCTCACCGACCGTGCCCATGAGCCGGACCGCGATGTGGGCGGCATCGAGGCTCGGGAACACCAGCACGTTGGCCTCCCCCTTGATCGTCGAGAACGGGAAGCGGGCATCGCGCGTGGCCGGGCTGAGGGCCATGTCGGCCTGCATCTCGCCGTCGATGGCGAGATCCGGCCAGCGCGTCCGCGCGATCTGAACCGCCTGGCCCAGGCGGTTGGTCTCGGAACCCCGAGAGCTCCCGAAGTTCGAAAACGAGAGCATCGCGACGACGGGATCGAAGCCGAGCCACTGCGCCGCGGAGGCCCCCAGCCCGGCGATGTCCGCGAGTTGCTCGGCCGTCGGGCGAACGTTGACGGAGCCGTCGCAGAAGAAGAGCACTCGTTCGCTCTGGATCACCATGTAGATTCCGGCGGCACGCTCATGCGACTCCGCGAGCCCCACCACCTCGAGAGCCGGTCGGACCGCCTCGGGATAGGATTTGGTGAGTCCGGCCACGAGACCGTGCGCGTCGCCCATCCGCACCATCATCACGCCGAAGTAGCTTCGACGGCTCAGCAGCCGGGCGGCGTCCCGCTCCGTCACGCCCTTTCGGCGCCGCAGATTCATGAGTTCCTTGCAGTAGAAGTCGTGCTTGTCCGAACTCTTCGGATCAATCAGCTCTACGCCGCGAAGATCGATCCCGTACTGCTCCGCACTCGCCCGGATCTCGCCAACGTCGCCGAGCAGGATCGGCTCCGCCAGTTTCTCCTCGCACAGTCGCTCGACGGCCCGCAGCACCCGTTCTTCCTTGCCTTCCGGAAACACGATCCGCTTGGGCTTGCTCTTGGCCTTGTTCATGACCGAGCGCATCACCTCGCGCGACCGGCCCAGGCGACTCTCGAGGACCTCCCGGTACTCCTCCAGATCGAGTTCCACGCGAGCCACGCCGGACTCCATCGCGGCTTTCGCGACCGCGAGCGACTCCTCGATTAAAACCCGGGGGTCGAAGGGCTTGGGAATGATGTAGTTTGGGCCGAACACGAACTGCTCGCCCTCGTAGGCCCGTGCGACCTCCTCCGGCAGACCGTGCTCGCCCAGCCGGGCGAGCTCGGCCAGCGCGTGGACGGCCGCGAGCTTCATCTCGATGTTGATCTTCCTCGCCCGGACGTCGAGTGCTCCGCGGAAGATGAACGGAAACCCGAGCACGTTGTTGACCTGGTTGGGATAGTCCGAGCGTCCCGTGGCCATGATCGCGTCGTCCCGGACCTCGACGACCTCGCCCGGCGTGATTTCGGGGTCGGGGTTGGCCATCGCGAAGATCAGCGGGCGGTCGGCCATGCTGCGAACCATTTCTTTCGTGACCAGTCCGGCGGCACTCACCCCGACGAAGACGTCGGCTCCAGCGAGCGCGTCTCCGAGGCTGCGGGCGTCGGTCTCGGCAGCATAGCGCGCCTTGTAGGGGTTCATACCCTCTGTACGACCGGAGTAGATCACGCCCCGGCTGTCGGTCATGAGCACGTTCTCGCGAAGCACGCCGAGCTTGAGGTAGAGATCGGCACACGCGATCCCGGCGGCCCCCGCCCCCGCGAACACCACCTTCGTGTCCTCGATCCGGCGACCCGTGATCTCGAGCGCGTTCAGAAAGGCGGCGGCCGAGATGATGGCCGTGCCGTGCTGGTCATCGTGAAAGACCGGAATCTCGAGCGCTTCGATCAACGTCTCCTCGATGTGAAAACAGTCCGGCGCGCGGATGTCCTCGAGGTTGATGCCCCCGAAGGTAGGCTCGAGCAGCTTGCAGACCTGGATCACGTCTTCGGGGTCTTCGCTGGCGAGTTCGATATCGAAGACGTCGATCCCGGCGAAACGCTTGAACAGGACGCCCTTGCCCTCCATTACGGGCTTGCCCGCCAGCGCCCCGATGTTGCCAAGCCCGAGCACGGCGGTCCCATTGGTCACGACCGCCACCAGGTTTCCGCGTGATGTGTAGCGGAAGGCAGCATCGGGGTCGCGCTCGATCTCGCGGCAGGGCTCGGCGACGCCCGGGGTATAGGCGAGCGACAGATCGCGCTGCGTCACGCACGGCTTGGTGGGTCGAACCTCGATCTTACCGGGCCGTCCAGCCTCGTGATAGGCGAGTGCTTCTTCTTTCGAAACCAAGGTGATCCACCTCCGTACGCGGACGCGACGCTGCGCGTGGGGACCGATCCGCGCCCTCCGAAACCGGGCAAAGTCTACCAGAGCCCGGGGCCTCAGGTGCGCGTCGGCATCTCCTCGAATTCGGGCTGGACGCCCGCATGGCCAAGCTTCGCCGAGAGGCCGTTGGCGGCCGAGACCACCCCCGGAACGGCCCGCCCGAGCAGGCCGTTTTCGTCGAACCGGAACGCCGGGCCGGTCACGCTGAGGGCAGCCACGATCCCGCCGGCCGCGTCGAAGACCGGGGCCGCGGCACAAACCACGCCGGTCTCGGTCTCCTCACGGTCGACCGCGAAGCCCTCGGAGATCACCGCGCGGAGGTGCTCGCGAAACTTGTCGGGGTCGACGATGGTGTGCGGGGTTCGGGGCGAAAGTTCCGGGCGCAGCGGGGACGGCTCCGGGGAATAGGCCAGCCAAACCTTTCCGAGCGCGGTCGAGTATGCGGGCCGGGGTTTCCCGATCCGGGTCGCGGCGCGCACACTGCGGTCGGGTTCGCGCGCTTCGATCGCCAGGACCTCGGGGCCGAGGCCGACCGCGAGGTGCGCGGTCTCGCCGAGCGCGGAAGCGAGATCCTCGAGAACCGGCCGCGCAAATTCCGGAAGCCGCCGCGCACACCGCACCGAGTCGCCGAGCGAGAGCGCCCGCGTGCCGATCCGGTAGTGGCCGGTCGAGGACAACCGCTCCGCGTACCCGTACAGCTCCAGCGTGGCCAGCAGCCGAAACACATTGTTCTTGGGAAGGCCCAGGGTGTGCGCGAGCTCGGTCACCCCAGAGCCAACCTCGTCTTCGGCCAGCGCTTCGAGCAAGCGGAGGGCGTTCACGACCGCCCGTACCGCGTAGGCGTTTCGGTCCTTTCGCATCCGAGCTCGTCGTGCGGGTTCGCCCGCGTAGAGGGTTAACGGTTCTGAATTTTCTGCCAATCCGCGAAAAAGCGCTCGATTCCAATGTCGGTCAGCGGATGTCGCGCCAGCGCCTGCATCACGGACCACGGCATCGTCGAGATGTCGGCCCCGATCCGGGCGGCATCGGCCACGTGGACGGGGCTGCGGATACTGGCCACGAGCACCTCGGTAGAGATTTCGTAGTTCGAAAACACCTGGACGATCTCGTCGACGACTTCCATCCCACGAACCTGGATGTCATCGAGGCGCCCGACGAAGGGCGAGACCATCGCGGCGCCGGCCTTCGCGGCCATCAGCGCCTGGGTCGGAGAAAAGACCAGCGTGCAGTTCGTGGGAATCTCCTGTTCGCGAAGCGTGCGGATCGCCTTCAGGCCTTCGGTGGACATCGGAATCTTGACCACGATGTTCTCGGCGATCCGGCGCCACTCAACGCCTTGCTCGACCATCCCGGCGTGTTCGGTACTCACGACCTCGGCGCTGATCGGCCCGTCGACCACCTTGGAGATCTCGCGCAGTACGGCTACGGGGTCGGCCTCCTCCTTGGAGAGCAGACTCGGATTCGTGGTAACACCGTCGAGAATTCCGAGCTGGGCGGCCTCGCGAATGTCCGGCAGGTGCGCCGAGTCGAGAAAGAATTTCATCGCGTCTGAACCTCCGGGGCAGGGCCAGAAGCTATCACGCCCGGCAAAGCCGGGCGCAAAAAAATCCGCGGGATCCTGTAGACCCGCAGAGGATTCTCGAGCGCATCGAGAAGCTCGCGCACCGAGCGCCCGAGCCGTGGAGCGCGGAGGCCGGGCGCCAGCTCGGCCAGCGGCTCGAGCACGAAGCGGCGCTCGTGGAAACGCGGGTGCGGCAGCTCGAGCGCCCCGGACGACAGCACCAGCTGGTCGTAGAGCAGGAGATCGAGATCGAGCACCCTCGGCCCCCAGCCAACCCGCGGCTCGGGGCGGCCCGCGCGCCGCTCGAGCGACTGGAGTTCCGCGAGCAAGGGCTCCGGAGCGAGCCCGGTCCGAAGTTCACAGACCGCGTTCAGGTACCAGGGCTGGCCGGGATCGCCGAGCGGCTCGGTGCGGTAGAGAGACGAGGCCCGGACCTGGCCGAGCGCCCGGAGCGCCTCGATCGCGGCTCGAACGCGGGTGGCGGGATTTCCCAGGTTGGAACCCACCCCCACGTACGCGGCCGCGGTCACGCCCCCGGCTCGGGTCCCGGATCGCGCCCCGATCCCGTCCGGGAGTCCGGCGCGGCGCGGCCCTCCGCCTCCGCCGCCGCCAGATCGAGCACCAGCAGGGCGCAGCCGATCACGATCGCGGCGTCGGCCACGTTGAAGTCCGGCCAGATGAACCAGCCCAGATCGAACTGCAGGAAATCGACCACCGCGCCGCGCGTGATGCGGTCCGCCAGATTCCCCAGGGCACCGCCGACCACCAGCCCGAGCGCGGTCGCGGACAGGCGATCGTCTGCTGCAACCTGACGGAAGAAGTAGAACAGAAGCCCCAGCGCCAGCAGCGCAAAGCCCACGAAGACCGCGACCGGAATCTGCGGGAGCAGCCCGAGCATCATCCCCGGGTTCCGAGCGTGGGTGATTTTCAGAAATCCCGGGATCAGCACCAGCGGATCGAACGGCTGAACGTTGTACACGATCCAGAGCTTCGACAGCTGATCGAGCGACACCACCACGGAGGCCGCGATCAAGAGCGCCCGAAGCTTGGGAGTCCAGCTCACGAGACTCATCTCTAACACACCGCCGGGAGGCGGTCCCGCGGACGGGGGCTGGCATTGCGGGCCCCGGCGCGGCACTCTCGCGGGGTCGGCGTGGCCGGCCCGGGCGTGCTGGACCCCGGCCGGACTCCCCGCGCCCCAGGTGCGCGACGATGGGATCTCGAAAGGACACCCGGGCGCCCTGGGCCGGCAGGTTCCGGAAGGAGACTGATCCGGTCCTGCAGCGCTTCTCGGCCTCGGTCCACTTCGACCGGCGGCTCGCACCCCACGATCTGGCGGGCAGCATCGCCCACGCGCAAATGCTGGCCCAACAGGGTCTGCTGACCTCAGAGGAGGGGGAGCGGCTGGTTGCGGGGCTCGAGCAGATCGGGCGCGAATTCGCGGCCGGAGAGCTCGAGCTCGACCCGGCGCTCGAGGACATCCACACGAACGTCGAGCGGCGGCTCGGCGAGATCGTGGGTCCGCTCGCGGGAAAGCTCCACACGGGCCGCAGCCGCAACGACCAGGTCGCGACCGACCTGCTGCTCTGGATCCGGGCCGCCATCCTGGAACTCCGCGAAGGGCTGCTCGGACTCCGGGAGACGCTGGTCGAGCGGGCGGGGCGCGAGATCGACGTGATCCTGCCGGGCTACACCCACCTGCAGCGCGCCCAGCCGATGCGCCTCGCGCACCACTGGCTCGCGCATTACGAGGCGCTCTCGCGCGACGACGGACGGCTCGCGGACGCGCGATCCCGGGTGCGGCACTCGCCGCTAGGCGCGGGCGCGCTCGCAGGCACCACGCTGCCGCTCGACCGCGACCAGACCGCGCGCGCGCTGGGCTTCGAGGGCCCCAGTCCCAACAGCCTGGATGCGGTCGCCGCCCGGGACGCCCCGCTCGAACTGCTCGCGGCGCTCTCGATCCTGATGGTGAACCTCTCGAGACTTTCCGAGGAACTCGTGCTCTGGAACTCCTCCGAGTTCGGGTTCGTAGAGCTCGACGACGCCTTCGCGACGGGTTCGAGCCTGATGCCGCAGAAGAAGAATCCGGATGGACCCGAGCTCGTGCGCGGCAAGTCGGGACGCGTGATCGGAAGCCTCACCGGCCTGCTGGTCACGCTCAAGGGCCTGCCGCTCTCGTACAATCGCGACATGCAGGAAGACAAGGAGCCGCTCTTCGACGCGGTGGACACCGCCGCGGGCTCGCTCGAGTTACTTGCCTCCACGCTCGCATCCCTGCGCGTGCGCGACGACGCAATGGCGCGCGCGGCCGCCGACCCGATGCTGCTCGCGACCGACCTCGCCGAGCGCATGGTGCAGGCCCGTGTGCCGTTTCGGGAGGCGCACGAGATCGTGGGCCGGATCGTGGCGCACGCAGACGAACACAAGACCCCGCTCGACCGGCTGTCGCGCGAGGTACTGGGTGGGTTCCACCCGGCGCTCGACCTCGACCCGGCGGAGTTCTTCCGGGCGGAGCGGTCGATCGAGGCCCGGTCGCTGGTGGGGGGGCCGGCGCGGGCCAGAGTCGAGGCGGCGCTCGAGCAAGCGCGGAGCGATCTCGTGCGGACGCGCGCCGAACTCGATCGGCAAGGCACGTGAGCGAGCGCGGCGTCCGCGGGTGCCTGGTCGCGCCCTGGCTGGCGCTCTGGCTCGCGATCCTGGGCTGCGGCCACTACGGCCCGCCTACGCGCGGCCCTGCAGACGCCTCGAATGCAGGCGCTCCAGCGCTCGTGGATCCGACCTGCACCGAAGAGGAAGAGAAGCCTTGAGCTACCGCGAACTCCTCGCACGCCGCGAGGGGCGGCTCTTCCTCGAGGACGTCCCCGTGGCCGAACTCGCCCGGCGCTTCGGCACCCCCCTCTACGCGTACGCCCGAAGCGGCCTGATCGAGCGCGCCGACCGGCTCCGGGCGGCGTTCGGGGACGCCCCGGCGCTGGTCGCGTACTCGGTCAAGGCCAACATGAACCTGGCGGTGATCCGGACTTTTCTCGAGCGCGGCTGCGGTGTCGACGTGACCTCGGCGGGCGAACTCGAACGTGCGCTTCGCGCCGGAGCAGACCCGCAGAAGATCATCTACTCGGGCGTCGGCAAGCGCAGCGACGAGATGGACCGCGCGCTCGCGGCCGGGATTCGCATGTTCAACGTGGAGTCCCTCGAGGAACTCGAGCTGCTCGACCAGCGCGCGGGCGCGGCCGGCACGCGCGCGCCGATCTCGTTTCGCCTGAATCCAGACGTCGATCCGAAGACCCACCCCTACATCGCGACGGGCCTCAGGCACTCGAAGTTCGGAATTCCGATCGAGTCGGCCACCGACGCCTACGCGCGCGCCAAGGCGCTCTCGAACATCGACGTGGTGGGCGTCGATTGCCATATCGGCTCGCAGCTCTGCGACCTCGGGCCGATTCGAGATGCCCTGCTCCGGATCAAGCAGGCGGTGCTCACGCTGCGGCGGGAGGGCTGCAACGTGGAGTTGATCGACGTCGGCGGCGGACTCGGGGTCGAGTACTCGGGCTCCGACGACCCACCCTCGCCCGAGGCCTACGCAGACACGCTGCTCGAGGTCGTCGGGGGCCTCGACGCGACGCTGGTATGCGAGCCGGGGCGCTCGCTCACGGCGGAGGCCGGTATCTTTCTCACGCGCGTGCTCTACCGCAAGGAAAACGGCGAGCACCGCTTCGTGATCGTCGACGGCGGCATGAGCGACCAGCTGCGACCGATGCTCTACGGGGCCGAGCCGCGGATCGAAACCGACCCCGAACGACCCGGCGAACCCGCCGCGGTCGACGTGGTGGGTCCGGTCTGCGAGTCGACCGACCGGCTCGCGAAGGACCGGCCGCTCCCGCCGCTCGAGCGCGGCGACCTGCTGGTCCTGCGCGACACGGGCGCCTACGGTTTCTCGATGAGTTCGAACTACAATGGCCGCACGCTCGCCGCCGAGGTGATGGTGGAAGGCGACCGCGCGGAACTCGTGCGGCGCCGCCAGACCCTCGAGGAGACCTGGAGCGGCGAAACGATTCCGGACTTCGAACGCTGATGCGGATTCCGTTCAGCAAGATGCACGGCGCCGGGAACGATTACGTCGTCGTCGACTGCAGCGCGGGCGAGCCCGTCCGGGACTGGGCGGCCTTCGCGCGCTACGCGCTCGACCGCCACCGGGGCGTGGGCGGCGATCAACTGCTGCTCGTGCAGCCGGCGAGCCAGGCCGCGTTCTTTATGGGCATCCGCAATGCCGACGGCAGCCTCGCAGAGATGTGCGGGAACGGGCTTCGCGCGTTCACCAAGTACCTGCGCGATCGCGGCCTCGCGGACGCCGACGAGTTCGACGTCGAGACGCTGGGCGGTNTGGTGCGGGTGCGCTGGCTCGGCCCCGACCCGGCCGCGCAGGGGCGCGACCAGGATCGGGTCGAACTGCGGCTGTTCCCGCCGATCCTCGAGCCGGAGAAGGTTCCGACGACGCTGCGGCCCGAGTCGGGAAGCGGCCCNGCGCTCGAGGTGCCGCTCGAACTCGACGGTCGGACGCTACTCGTGAGTTGCGTTTCGATCGGCAACCCGCATTGCGTGATCTTCACCGATGACGTGGCCGGGGTGCCGCTCGAGCGACTCGGGCCCCGGATCGAGCACCACCCCGCGTTTCCCGAACGCACCAACGTCGAGTTCGCTGAACTTCTCTCGGCGGGCGAACTGGTACAGCGGACCTGGGAGCGCGGGGTCGGCGAGACGCTCGCCTGCGGGAGTGGCGCCTGCGCCACCGCGGTCGCCGCGATCCTGACCGGCCGTGCCGAGCGCGAACTCGTGCTTCACCTGCGCGGCGGGGACCTGGAAGTCCGCTGGCCGCGGGACCGGGGACCCCTCTGGCTGACGGGCCCCGCGACCTTCGTGTTCGACGCTGAACTCGATTACCCGGGAGAGCCGAAATGAGTTTCGAGGGTACCTTCACCGCGCTCGTCAGCCCGTTCCGGACCGACGGTGCGCTCGACCTCGACGCACTCGCGCGCCTGGTCGAGTGGCAGATCGAGTGCGGCATCGACGGACTCGTTCCGACCGGCAGCACCGGCGAATCGGCCACGCTCACCCCCGCCGAGCACGTCGAGGTGATCCGGCGCGTCGTAGACGTGGCCGAGGGACGCGTGCCCGTGATCGCTGGCACCGGTTCGAACTCGACCCAGGAGGCTGTCGATTTCACGCTCGAGGCGCGCGCGGCGGGCGCCGACGCGGCGCTGCTGATCTCGCCCTACTACAACCGGCCGACCCAGGAGGGGGTCGTGGCCCACTACCGGACCGTCGCGAGCGAGACCGGGCTTCCGATTTTCGTCTACAACATTCCGGGCCGGACCGCGTCTCGGATCGAGCCCGAAACCCTCGCTGAGCTTGCGGAGACGCCCGGCATCGTCGGCCTCAAGGAGGCCGGGGGAGATCTGGTGAAGGCCGCGCACACGATCGCGCTCGCCCCGGAAGACTTCGTCGTGCTCTCGGGTGACGACGCGCTCACGCTTCCGCTGCTCGCGATCGGGGGCCGCGGCGTGATCACGACCACCGGAAACGTCGCGCCGCGCGAGGTCGCCGAGATCACGCGCGCCGCCGCTGCGGGCGACTGGGCACGAGCGCGTGCCGCGCACTACCGGCTGCTTCCGCTGATGCAGGCGCTGTTTCTGGAATCGAACCCGATCCCGGTCAAGGCGGCGCTCGCGATTCTGGGCCGGATTCCCGAACCGACGTTGCGGCTCCCGCTCACCGAGATCAGCAAACCGAACCGCGACCGGCTCGAAGCCGCGCTCGCGGGGTTCCCGCGCGCGTGACCCGCGTCGTGGTCAGCGGGGCCTGCGGCCGAATGGGCACGCAGGTTCTGGCGGTCGTCGGAGCCGCACCGGACCTCGAAGTCGCAGCCGCGCTCGAGGCCCCGGGACACCCGCAGCTCGGAGACGAGGTCGCGCCCGGCGTGCGGGTCGGCGACGATCCCGGCATCGCGCTCGCGGCGGCCGAGGTCGCGATCGACTTTTCGCTGCCCGAGGCCAGCGTCGGGCTCGCCGAGGCCGCGGCACAGCGCGGGGTCGCGCTCGTGAGCGGGACCACCGGCCAGGATGCCGCGCAGCTCGCCCGGATCGAGGTCGCGGCGGGCAAGATCCCGATCCTGAGGGCCGCGAACTTCTCGGCCGGGATCCAGGTGCTGCTGGACCTCGTGGCCGAGGCCGCGCGCAGGCTCGAAGACTACGACCTCGAGATCCTCGAACTTCACCACGCCCGCAAGCTCGACGCCCCGAGCGGAACGGCGCTTCGGCTCGCGCGCACGGCCGCCGAGGCGCGCGGCGTCGACCTCGACGCACACGCCGTCTACCACCGCGAGGGCGAGACCGGGGCGCGCACGCCGGGCGCGATCGGGCTCCAGTCGCTGCGCGCCGGCGACTCGATCGGCGAACACACCGTCTACCTCGCCGGGCCCGGAGAGCGTCTCGAACTCTCGCACCGCGCGCTCTCGCGCGAGAACTTCGCGCAGGGCGCGGTCCGGGCCGCGCGCTGGCTGGTGGGCCGGCCGCCCGGCCTCTACACGCTCCGCGACCTCGCGGGCTAGGGCCCGCCGGGAGTCAGGCGCTCCGGGGAGCGCCGCGCGGCGCCCCCCGAAGGCCCGGGATCATCGGGGCTCGCCCCTAGATGTCGTAGTACAGCTCGAACTCGTGCGGGTGCGGCCGCTTCGCGACCTCGGCGCACTCGACCGTGCGCTTGTAGTCGAGCCAGGTGTCGATCGCGTCGCGCGTGAACACGTTTCCCTTGAGCAGGAAGTCCTGGTCCTCCTCGAGACAGTCGAGCGCCTCCTCGAGCGTCCCGGGCATCACCGGGATCGGCGCGAGTTCCTCTTCCGTGAGCGAGTAGATGTCGCGGTCGAGCGGCTCGCCCGGATCGAGCTTGTTCTCGATCCCGTCGAGCCCTGCGAGCAGCATCGCCGAGAACGCCAGGTAGGGGTTGCAGGTCGGGTCCGGGAACCGGACCTCGATCCGCTTCGCCTTCGGATTCGGCGAGTACATCGGAATCCGCACCGCCGCGGAGCGGTTCCTGCTCGAGTAGGCCAGCGTGACGGGCGCCTCGAAGCCAGGCACGAGCCGCTTGTAGGAGTTCGTGGTCGGGTTCGTGAACGCGGCCAGTGCACGCGAGTGCTTGAGGATCCCGCCGATGTAGTAAAGACAGGTCTCGGAGACCCCCGCGTACGCATCCCCGGCGAACAGCGGCTTGCCGTCCTTCCAGAGCGACTGGTGCACGTGCATGCCCGAGCCGTTGTCGTTGAAGACGGGCTTCGGCATGAAGGTCACGGTCTTGCCCGCGCGCTGCGCCACGTTCTTGATCACGTACTTGTAGAGCATCAGGCTGTCGGCCATCTGCACCAGCGGCGAGAAGCGCATGTCGATCTCGGCCTGGCCCGCGGTCGCGACC
>JABSQV010000025.1 GCA_013215565.1 Myxococcales bacterium
CCTACCCGACGCAGACCGTGCATCTGGTGAACCCAGAAGCGAGCCGAGACTGAGGCCCCCTTTCGACCTTTCCCCGCGCCTTCGACAGGATCGAATCAAGCTGCGCGTTGAACTCCTCTCTACTACGCCGGGCGCGGAACCTGGAGTTCGCCAACTGAAAGCATTTCAGACGCTCCGCCTAGGCCGCGTTAGGCAGTCGCGATCGGAATGTATTCCGCTCCATCGGAAATCGGCGTACAATTCGCGTGTGGGGGCCGAGTCCGACAAGTCTGGGTTCACCGAGAGATGGGACAGCTTCTACTCCCGCTACGCCGACGCGTACGACTGGGCCGTCAAGTATCTGCCGCTGTGGAAGAACTGGCTGAAGCGGGCGATCCCGGAGATCAAGGGGCCCAGGGTCCTCGAGGTCTCGTTCGGCACCGGCTATCTGATGAGCCGGTACGCGGACAAGTTCGATACCTACGGGATCGACTACAACGCCCACATGCTGACGACCACCGCGGACAACCTGAAAGAGAAGGGGCTGTCCGCGCACCTCTCCCGGGGCGACGTCGAGCAGTTGCCGTACGCCGACGAGTCGTTCAACACGATCGTCGACACGATGGCTTTTTCCGGCTACCCGGACGCCGAGAAAGCCTTGAGCGAGATCATGCGCGTGCTGAAGCACGAGGGTAAGCTGGTCCTGATCGACTTCGACCATCCCAACGACGGCAACTGGCTCGGCTCCGCCGTGGCCAAGAGCTGGGAGGCCGGCGGCGACATCATTCACGACCTCAAGCGCATGTTCGACAAGCAGGGCCTCGAGTACAGCGACAAGCCGATCGGCGGCTTCGGCAGCGTTCACCTGTACGTGGTCAAGAAGCCGGCCCTGAGCGCCGGCCGCCCCATGGCCCTGCCCAGGGTGAACCCAGCTTCGATCTAACAGAACGCTGGTTGCCAGAATCTGACCAGGCCCAAAAACCCGTCTGTTTCTCCTATCCTCTCCGTCACCGATGCCCGCTCCTCAGCCCGCCATCCCCGCCCGCGTAGCGCAGACGACCGGTCGCCTCGAGCCGGGCGTGCTCCAGCCGATCCTGCTGTTCGCGCTCGGCTGGCTGGGGATCTGGATCACCATTGCGGTCCTGAATCCCGCGCTTCACCACATCCTGCCGGTTCAGCTCGTGGGCGCCGCGGTCATGATCGCCTGCCTGGTCCTGAACCGTTCGGGGCACACGCGGGCCGCCACCATCGTGTTCTGCTGCGGGATGTTGGTGCTCTTGCAGGTGCCCCCGTTCTTGAACGGGAGAGTCGAGATCCCGGCCATCCTGCTCCCTCCTCTGCTGGTGCTCGGGGCGGGCCTGATGTGGAACACGCGAGCCGCGATCATCATGGCGGCAGCCACCTCCCTCAGCTGGCTGGTCGTCCTCCTCGCGATCGAGCAAGGTCTGGTGGCAACCGCAGCCCCGTTGCAACCCGGCCTCCATTTCTGGCTGATCCTGACTGCGGTTCTGGGGGTCATCTGCGCGGGTCTGGTCATGACAACGCGCACGCTCCAGCGGACACTCCGGGACTCGGAGGGCTCGTCGGCGGAAGTCCGCAAAGCGCCTTCCGATGACGGGCCCGCCGCCGAGTTGGGATCCGGCCCCCGGGCTGGGGACCCGACGCTGCCGGGTTCCGGCGCGGCGGGGCCCCATCTCGAAGACCTCGAACTGGTAGGGCAACTCGCTGGCGGAATCGCGCACGACTTCAACAACCTGCTCACCGTCGTCGGCAGCGCGAGCGAATTGATCGAGGACGATCCCGACGCGACCGGCTCGATTCTGGAGCTGGCCGGCCAGATCCGGAGGGCCCAGGAGCGCGCGGCCATCATCACCCGTCGGCTCCTCGCATTCGCCCAGCAACAGATCGTGGAGACCCGCCGCCTCGCCGTGGGCCCGATCGTAAATTCCCAGGCACAAGCCCTGCTTCAGTTCGGGGGTCCGGGGATCACAATCGACCTGTCCGTCACGACGGATGACACCAACGTCCTTTCGTCGGATACCGAGATGGAGCAAATCCTCTTCAACCTGGTGACCAACGCTCGGGACGCGATCGACGGCGTCGGCCCGATTTCGGTCCGGGTCGGGCGTCGTCGGTTGGCCGAAGCCTGCGACGGACCCGCCGGGGTCGTTCCCCCTGGGGAGTACGTCGTTGTGTCCGTAGAAGACGGCGGAAGGGGCATTTCAGCGGATGGGCTGAGTCGCGTGTTCGAGCCCTTCTATACCACCCACGGCCTATCGTCGGGTCGCGGCCTCGGTCTCCCCGCTGTGCTCGGCATCGTGCGCCGGGCCGCTGGGCAGGTCCTCATCGAGAGCACAAAAGGCAGCGGGACCCTGGTCGAGGTGCTACTCCCGCTCTCAACTCCTCCGGCCCTGCCCCGGCCTAACCCAGTTTCGAGTTAACAGAACGCTCGTTGCTGAAACCTGACTCTGGGCCCAAAGGCGCGCTTGCTTCGCTTGTCCTTCGCGTACCCCAGATCGTCAGCCCGTGACTTCTTCTGGGGACAAGCGCGATCCGCACATTGGCGCGCGCGGTTCCGGATGCCGGGGTCATCCCCTCCCGCCCGAGCTCGTCGGCTTGGGCCGTTGGCGAGGTGTACAATTCAGCGTTTGCCGAGGGAGGGCCGGCCGTGAGTGCGCGAGAGATCAAGCCGACGTTCGAATTCGACCAAGAGATCGCCGCCAGCTTGAAAAAGGCGCGCGGCAGTGCGGGAGCACTCCACGAATATCTAGGCTTCAAGACCGTCGAACTCGGTCCCGGTACCATGCAGTGTCAGTTCGAGGTGCGCGACGAACTCCTGACGCCGATTGGGAACATGCACGGTGGCGTGATCTCTGCGTTTTGCGATCATCTACTAGGTACGGTGTGCTACCCGGTCATAAAGAAGGGCCAGTGGGCGGCGACCACGGAGTTCAAGATCAACCTGACGCGGCCCGTCACGCAAGGCGCCGTCGATGGCTACGCCAATATTGTCAGCCTGGGGCGCACGCAAGCAGTGGTGCGCATCGACGTGCATAACGAGGGTCGTATCTGTGCAATGGCCCAGGGCACGGTCACGATCATGGCCCCGAGGTAGGCGCTACGAGCGCAAATGCTCTGCTTTGCCGAAGACCTCCGCCTCAGGGCCCTGCCCGCGCCCAGCGCACCTTCCTCTCCAATGCTCTAGGGACCTGTCCGCAGAGACGGACCAACTATTGAATCGGCTGCTGCTTCTGTACAATTGACTTCCATCCAACCTCGAGGAGCCACGGGTGTCGACCACACAAGCCGAACCGCCCCCTATCGTCTTCGAACCACGCAGCGGCGAGTCCTGGCGGGATCCTTTTCCCATGTACAAGGCTCTTCGTGACCACGACCCGGTTCACATGTTCGAGAACGACCGAGGCGAATTCTGGGCCCTTTCGCGCTTTAGCCACGTTCTCGCTGCGGCGATCGATGCGAAGACATTCTCCTCGGCCAAGGGTCTGACCATCGCCTACAACGAGATGGAACAACTCGACATCGAGTCTCCGATCGTGATGATGGACCCGCCCGATCACACGGCAATTCGCAAGCTCGCGATCAAGCGCTTCACCCCCAGGCAACTGAATGCGATCGAGCCTCTGCTTCGAGCGTTCGTGATCGAGCGGGTCGAACGACTGCGCGAGATGGGCGAGGGCGATGTCGTGCAAGAACTCTTCAAGCCGCTGCCCAGCCTGGTCGTCGGTCACTTCCTCGGTGTGCCCGAGGCCGATCGCTCACTCTTCGATCGCTGGACCGACGCAACCGTCGCCGCCAGCGCGGATGGAAACATCGGCTCCGGCGGCGACGCCGTCGGCGAGTTAGTCCGGTACTTCAGCGAAATGATTGAGCGGGTTCGAAAGAACCCCGGCGACGATGTGATCTCGGCTCTGGTGCACGCGAGACCGGGAGGGAACGAAGTCTCCGCGGCCTGGATCCTGGGATTCGCCTTTACCATGGTGACCGGGGGCAACGATACGACGACCGGTCTCTTGAGCGGCGCTGCGGAACTGCTGACCAAGAATCCCGGCCAGAAGAAGCTGCTGGCCGAGGATCCGGGGCGCATTCCGAATGCCATCGAAGAATTTCTGCGCCTGACGTCGCCGGCTCAGGGTCTCGCGCGCACGACCACCAGGGACGTCACGATCGACGGCAAGACGATTCCCAGCGGTCGGAAGGTGATGCTGCTCTACGCCTCGGCGAACCGCGACGAGCGCGAATTCGGCCCCGACGCCAGCGAATGCGACATCACCCGCAAGATTCGACGGCATCTAGCGCTCAGCTATGGCCCGCATTTTTGCATCGGTGCGGCCGCGGTTCGGCTGCAGTCGCGGATCGCGCTCGAAGAGCTGATTGGCCGGTGCCCTGACTTCACTGTGGATTTCGCGAAGGGAACCTTCGCATCGGGCAGTTACGTCCGACGCTACGCCTCGATGCCCTTCTGCGCAACGGGCGCCTTCTAGCACCGGGCACCTGGATGCGAGGCGTGCTGGCGCATCGCGCACCCACGGCTCTGCCCAGACCCAGTGCACGGCCTAATCTCCCGCTCCGAAAGATGGCGGGCGCAAAGAGCCGAAGCCGGGATTGCGCTCCTTTCCCCTGTGCTCGAGGCCGATCGTGGTGAAGCAGGCGAGCGCGATGGCGCCAGCCGATCGTCGGGCTCTGAGCGGCGGAATTCTCTTGAGCGGCCTTCTGCTCGCGCTGATGATCGACCCGAGGAATGCGCGAGACCCGCGCCATTGGAGCCGCGCAGCGCAAACACCCGTACCCGAATTGCCGGAAAGCGCTTCGCTCGAGGCTAGCCTCTTCGGTTCAGTCGTCCTGCCGGTTCGCCGGGGCCACGGCGGGGCCGAGGCGCGCTCGCACGGCGTCTTCCATGGTCTTCACGCCGGGACCCGCGTGCTGCTGCTTCAGTTCCTTCAGCTTCGGATAGCCGGCCGCGCCCTCGGCGTCCCACTCGTCGGCGAAGGCGCCGCTCGCAATCGATGCAACGATCTCACTCATGATGGGCGCATAGTCGAGGGCGTCGTAGCGCCCGCGTCGCGAGAGCTGGCCGTACTGGCTGGCCGGGGAGTGATGCTCGAGTTGCGACACGAATCCCTCGCTGCGCAGCATCCCGTAGTTGCGCTCGACCTCGCCCGAGAGGAAAAGTTCGGCCATGACGGCTTCGAGCGGGATCCCCTGTCCGAGCATCGCGCTGATGAAGCTCGTGTTCACGTGGGTGAGCGCCGGAGACAGGATCTGCTCGACAGCGAGGTCGAGGATCGCCTCCTGGCGGGGCGTCATCTCGATCGCGCCTTCGCGAAGGCCACCGATTCCTCGAGCGATGGCGAGTGTGCGCGCGAGCGCGGTGCCGGTCGCGTCGGTCTCGACGCCGACCGCGCTGATGAAGCCCGTCCCTTCGGTGTAACAGTTGCGCACCTCGGGCCCGAGCATGCGCGGCGCCACCATGCCGATGTCCCCGGCCACCGCAAGCCGACCGAAGGCCGGCGTGTAGCCACTGGCCACGATCGTGAGCCCCGTGGCAGGCCGCGTGATCGGCAGATTCGGGATTACGTCATCGGGAATCAGCAGGCAGGCCACGTCGGCCTGGCTCGCGGCCTCGAGCTCCGCCACCTCGAAGCCGTCGTCGAGCGCCTTCTCGCGCGTCTCGTCGTTGCGAACACAGACCTTCGGAGCCAGGCCCGAGTCGCGCAGGTTGAGCGCCCAGGGCCTTCCCTGGTTGCCGTAGCCCACCACCGCGACTTTCTGGCCGTCGAGCGCTCCCAGGTCGCCATCCTTCTCGTAATAGATCGTCGTCATCCCGCCTCCGCGCGGAATCATACCCCGATCGACACTGCCGGATCCGTGCATCGAGCGGTCGTCTCACACTCGTCGACGTCTTGCCCGGGCTCCGCCGAGAGCGGACGCCGCTTCGCGCTAGTGGTTGAAACCCGCGGATTTCTCCTATTCTTGGCGGGCCCGGCTCTCCGGAGGCGACGCCGACGTCGGCTCCGCCGGGCCCGGTAGGAGGAACAGCGTGGCGGCCGCTCGAGACGGGAACGGAATCGAGATCCGGCTGCTGGCCGAGGGCTTCGGGGCCGAGATCCACGGCGTGGACCTCGCGGCGGGCCTCAGCGACGCGGCGTTCGCGCAGGTACGCAAGGCGTTCGCCGACTACGGCGTGATCTTCTTTCGCGATCAGAAACTCAGCCCCGATCAGCACCTGGCGTTCGCCGAGCGCTGGGGCGAGATCAACGTAAACCGCTTCTTTCGAGCGGTGGACGGCCATCCGAGGATCGCCGAGGTCTGCAAGGAGCCCGATCAGCGGAGCAACATCGGCGGCGCCTGGCACACCGATCACTCGTACGACGACGCGCCCGCGATGGGCTCGATCCTGCTCGCACGCGAGGTCCCCGATGCAGGCGGCGACACACTCTACGCGAACCTAGCGCTCGCATACGAGAGCCTGTCCGATGGGTTGAAGCAGACCCTCGAGGGCCTGGAAGCCGTTCACTCCAGCCGACACGTTTTTGGCGAAGCCTCACAGACGGCCTCGGAGCACAGTTCGACCGATCTCGCAGGACGCATCGGGAACCCGAACGCCGCGACCCAGGATGCCACGCACCGCGTTGTGATCCGTCACCCCGAGACGGGGCGCAAGATCCTCTACGTTAACCCGGGCTTCACCGTGCGCTTCGCGGGCTGGAGCACGGCGGAGTCGAAGCCGCTTCTCCGCTACCTGTACGAGCATGCGACCCAGCCAGAGCATACGCTCCGATTCCAATGGAAAGCGGGCTCGATCGCGTTCTGGGACAACCGGAGCACCTGGCACTATGCGCTGAACGACTACCACGGACATCGGCGCCTGATGCACCGGATCACGATCGAAGGCGTTCCGCTCTCCTGATCTTCGTCTTCGCACTCCGGTAACCCCGGACCGCGCGAGGGCTCCGCTAGGCGCCCGGGAAACACGCCGCGTGGACGGGAGGCGAGTGGCAGAGACTCCCTCTCGGGCCCCGGGCCCAAAAGCCCGCTGGTTTCTCGTATGCTTGAAACCGGAGGGGTTCCGTGCAAGAGAAATTCCCGCGAGTCAAGCAGGCTGAAGCTTCGCGGGATCCGTTCCCAGACTTCCCGGCCGGGAAGTCCCCGTTGCCTGCCCAGATCCAGGAATTCGAACGGATCTTTGAGTACTTCGACCAGGACGGGGATGGATGGCTCACGAGGACTGAAGTCCGCGACGCGCTCGCCGTCACAGGCATGGGGCTCAGCACCGGAGATCGCCAACGGCTGCTAGACCTGGTGCCCCCGGGATCTCCGCTCCCGAAGCAGGATTTCCTGGTGTGGCTGTCCCAAAGGGATGATCTCGAACTCGGGGGCGATTTACGAACGATCTTCGCCCTCGTGGACCGTGATCGGAACGGGACCCTTAGCAGAGCAGAGTTTTCGGAGCTTCTGATCTGCCTCAACCCAGAAATCACACCGGAACAGCTTGATGAAGCATTCGATCGGTTCGACTTGAATGGCAACGGGAGCATCAGCTGGAAAGAATTCGTCAGTTCGCAACGAGGAGATCAGAAACTGCCCTTGACCCTGGCGGCGGTGCGCAGCTTCAAGAAGATCCTGGTGCAATACGACCACGCCGGTCGCAACCCGGGGGTCTCTCTCGTAGAGGTGGACTCAGATCTCGGAGCGGGACGCCGCGGTGCGTGGAAAGGCATCGAATTCCTGAAGAAAGCCGCGATCGAGAAACAGGCATCGCGTCGCCGCTCGACCAATGGAATCGTCAATTTCGAGCAACGGGGAATCGAGAACGAAAACGAAGCGCTCGAAAGGCAACAGCGCTTCCCCAATGCCAGGTACATCGACGCAATCTACAAGGTGCTGCAGCGCTCCTCGGATCTCGTCTGCGATGTGCTGCGGGAAGATAAATTTCCGGTTGTGCTGGGCGGGGATCACTCGACGGCTGCCGGAACCATCGCGGGCATCAAGAAAGCCTTCCCCGATCGGCGACTGGGGGTGATTTGGATTGACGCGCATGCCGACATCCATTCGCCCTACACCACGCCCTCGGGGAACATGCACGGCATGCCGCTGGCGGCAGCCACATGCAACGACAACCTTGATGAAGCCATCAATCAGCTCGATACGAAGACCAGCGACCTATGGGAACGCTGCAAAGCCCTGGGGGTCGCGGGCGAAGCCAACCTCCGCTTCGACGATTTGATCTACGTGGCAGTGAGGGATACCGAATCCGCAGAAGATGCCACCCTCGCCCGCGAGGGTATTCCGGTGGTCACCACCGACTCGTTGCGAAGATCCGGCCCCGAGGCGGCGGCGCAACGATGCTTGGACTACCTCTCGGAGGTGGACCTGATTTACGTCACCTTTGACGTGGACAGCATGGATGCGACCATCTGCATGGGGACTGGGACGCCAGCTCCCGGGGGAATCTGGGCGAGTGAAGCACAGCGACTCAATGCAGCACTGGTAAAGGATCAGCGGGTCTGCTGCTGGGAAATCTGTGAAATCAATCCTCTGCTCGACACCCTGAACAGCATGGCGGAAAACTCTTTGAACGTCTTCGAGGCGGTTTTAGAGGCGATTCAGTCCCGCCCCGTGAGCTTCTCCAGGAGCGGCCTCAGCGAATCCGCGCCTTGAGCTCCAGCCAGGAGGGGCAGCGAGGATTTCAGCGCTGGGACGCGGATGTCCCGCTCGACCAGTTGCTCCGCGCATTTCTCGGATCCCAGCCTCCCATCTCAACCCGAACCAGAGCGCCCTACCCGTGGATGGGGACGATGCAGGGATTCGGGGGCGGGTTTGCACGGAATCCCCTCGGACTCTTCCTGCTCTCCAATCTGAGAGGGGCCGGCCAGGTTCTTTTCGCCAACAACCCGATTGCGGGACTGTTGATCCTCGTGGCCCTCTGGATCCAGTCCGGTTGGCTGCTTGGGATGGCGCTGCTTGGGCTGGTTGCGTCGACGCTTGCGTCCCAGTTGTTGGGATTGGAGGAAACCGCAAGACGGAATGGCCTGTATGGGTATAACGGGCTGCTGATCGGGGCCGCCTTCGCCACGTTTGGGGTCGTGTCGGACTCGCCGCTGCAGCAGTTGGGCTGGTGCCTCATCACACTGGTGTTCGCGGCCCTCAGTACCTGGCTGATGGCCGTCATTGCTCCCTGGTGGAATCGCAAGTTGGCAGCTCCGCTTCTCACGCTGCCCTTCATCGGTGCGACATATCTTGCGATCGTCATCCTGGAGAACGTTCCCCAGGAACTGCTGGTGTTTTCCCTGGGCGGTCCGATCGAACCCCACGGGGTCGTGGGCTGGGGTGATCTGGCCGTAGCGAATCTCTCCGGCTTCGGAAAGATCTTCCTGGCAGACCGGCCGCTCGCAGGCCTGCTGATTCTCCTCGCGCTGCTGCTCTACAGCCCAACCGGGGCTGCCGTCGGGCTGAGCGGGGCCGCGATCGGCTCCTACATCGCGATCGGGTTCGGCGCTGCACCGCATGCCATCGCGTCAGGCCTTTGGGGGTACAACGCGATCCTGACTGCGATGGCCCTGGGCGGGACCTTCTTTGCCCCGAACAAACGCAGCCTGACCCTGGCCCTGATCTGCGTAGTGCTGACGGTGCTCCTCACAATCTGGCTCGGTCCTTTGGTGGCCCCGATGCCGACCCTGACGCTGCCCTTCGTCGTGGTCACACTGGCCGCCTATCTGATCCAGCGCCACACCCTACCCTCGCTGGTCCCCGTATCGATGCAGGCACTGGCGAGCCCCGAGGAACACCGGCTTCGTTATCGCGCTGCCCAGCGGGTGATGACACAGTTCAGGGGCCAATTGGCGGCGGCGGCCGAGGGAAGCTCACGGCTGCAACTGCTGGCGCACTCCACGGTCGAAGAACGTGACGAACTCCATACCATCTTCGATCGGCTGGACCAGGACCGCGATGGCAGACTCACGCATGCAGAGCTGCTGGCGGTGCTTCAAGATATGACTCCTCCAGCGAGCACAGACGAACTCCTGACCCTGTTCCGGGTGTTCGATCTCGACTCGGATGGCGCGCTCGGATTCGACGAGTTTGCAGAGCTCGCGCTCAGACATCGACGCTTCGTCGCCGACGCCGAGGGCTTCCTCACCTACCTCCAGCCAACCGATACCGATGGCGACCGAATGCTCAGTCTCGACGAAATGAACCGGACACTCATCAGCCTCGGCCTCGACGCCCTGAACCCGAAGGAACGGCAACTGATCGAACGACGGGTCGGGACGCAGCCCATGACCTGGAATGCCTTCGTCACGCTGTTGCTGCTGACCTGAACCCCGATTGCGTCAACCCTCATCCTGGTCGTGAGTTGACGAGATCGAGGCCGGAGAAAACACAACGGGCCCACAGCCTGCCAGGCTCGCACCGGCAGTCAGCTCACGAGCGCTACCGGAGCTCGCAGCCGCTCCCAAAAAGCCGTCGATTTCTTCTATCCTTAGGCTTAATTCGCCACCCAGCCGAAACGCCTGACTGGCACAGGAGTTCCGATGACTCCCAGACCGCGCAACACCTCGATGACCCTCCTCCTGGCTGTCCTCATCTCATTTTCACTCGCCTGCGCTCGCACGAGCATCGACTCGACCCGCATCCTCGATGACGGCTCGAAGCTGCCCGCACCCCACCTCGTCCTGATCCAGGACTACGATGTGGGCGCTGACAGCGTAAAGCTGGACAGTTCCGTCGGTTCAAAGCTGGTCCGCAGCATCTCGAGCAAGGACAGCGCCGCCGAGCAAATCAAGCTGGGCAAGTTGATCGCCGAGGCCATGTCCGAGCAGATGGCCGTAGACATTCGGAAGCTGGGGCTCGCGGCGGAACGAAGCACCGGGGCGCTCCCGAAGACCGGGGGACCCTTCCTCGTGATCCGCGGTGATCTGCTCGCAGTGGACGAAGGCAACCGCTTCCGGCGCTTCGTAATCGGCCTGGGGGCGGGCGCCACCAAGGTGGCCGCAAACACGCGCGTCGCCATGCTTCTAGACGGCAAAGAGACCCCGATCGAGGAGTTCACCGTGACGGGAAAGAGCGGCCGGATGCCGGGCGCTGCGGTGTCCCTGGGCGCCGGCGCCGCGGCCGATTTGCACCACAACGAAAAGAACTTTTTCGAGAAGGCCACGCATACCCACATGGCGCAGGCCGCGGTCGCGACCGGGGCCATGCACCTGGGCACGGCAGTGGGCTCCAAGCTGAGCGACACCATCGGCCCCTCGGTTCAGGCAGACGGTGCCCGCGGCGCCAAGGCCATCGTGAAAGAACTCAGCAAGCTGTTCCGCGCGCGAGACTGGATCCCCACCCCGGACCCTTAGGCCGCGGACCCGGGAAGCCGACGCCGGGCCAGGGCCCGGCCCCATCCGCGCTGGGTCTGATAGAACGCCCCGATCCGGAACTCGGACCCAGGCCCAAACGCTCGCTTGTTTCTCCTATCCTCTCACGAGCCAGCGGATCGCCGTTCCAACGCGAATCCCCTGCCGGGAGGACGAGATGAGCGTGTTTCGAGAGGACATCCTGCAGGGGCGCGTGGCCGTTGTCACGGGTGGGGCTACGGGAATCGGCAGCGAGATCGCGCGGACGCTGGGCCGCCACGGGGCGCGCGTCTGCATCTGCAGCCGCAAGTCCGGGAACCTCGAGAAGGCGGCGGTCGACCTGGAGGCCGATGGCATCGAGTGCCTGTGGCTGGTGTGCGACATCCGACTGCCCGACCAGGTGCAGCACGTCCTCGACGAGGTGCTCGCGCGCTGGGGCCGACTCGACATTCTGGTCAACAACGCGGCCGGGAACTTCCCCGCTCCGCTGAGCCGCATTTCGCCGAAGGGCTTCAAGACCGTCGTCGACATCGATCTGCTCGGTACCTACAACTGCTCGAAGCTCGCCTTCGAGGCCTGGCTGCGCGATCACGGCGGCGACATCGTGAACATCTCGGCGCCCTTCGAAGGCAAAGGCGCCGCGCTGCAGGCCCACGTCGCCGCAGCCAAGGCGGGCGTCGACTCGCTCACCCGAACCTGTGCCGTGGAGTGGGGACGACACGGGGTGCGCGTGAACGGCGTGATGCCCGGGCCCATCGCCGACACCGAGGGCGTGGAGCGCTTCGACGCGGCGATCGGCGCGTCCGGCGGATCCAGCGTGCCGCTGGGCCGCGAAGGCGCGCGCTCGGAGATCGCGAGCGTCGTGCTCTTCCTGGTGAGCGAAGCGGCTTCCTACGTGAGTGGACAGGTCTTCGCGGTGGACGGGGCCTCGACCGTCGATCAACTCGGCATGGCGTCCCGCCTGGCCGAACTAGAGGCAGCCTGGCCCGAGCGCTAGCAGACGCTCGCGGTAGTCGTCGATCTGCCAGAATCCCTCGCACCCGGGCGAGGGCCGCAAAGGGAGGAGACATGAACTTCGGGGTTCAGGTGAGTGTCTACCGAACGAACTGGGAAGCCGTCCGTGCCTCGGTAGAAGCCATGGAGGCAGGCGATTGGGATAGTGTCTGGTTCGCCGATCACTACATCCCACCGGGAGCCGACCGCGAGCAAGAAGCCCTGGGCGCCTTCGAGGGACTAACGGTGATCGCCGCGGTGGCGGGCATGACCAAGAAGCTGCGGCTGGGCAATCTCGTTCTCGGGAATACCTACCGGAATCCGGCCCACGTGGCCAAGATCGCGGGAACCCTCGACAGCCTGAGCGAGGGTCGCTTCACGCTGGCCATCGGAGCCGGCTGGTATCGGCGGGAGCACGAAGCCTACGGCTGGGACTTCCCGTCGATGAAGGAGCGGCAGGATCGCCTCGAAGAAAGCTGTCGACTGCTCCGCCTGCTGATCAGGAGTGACGAGCCGGTGGACTTCAAAGGCCAGTACTACCGCCTGGACCAGGCGCGCCTCTCGCCGGGGAGCCACGGCGGACCGATTCCGATCCTGGTGGGGGGCACGGGCGAAAAGCGGACCCTCCGGACCCTCGCAAGGTACGGTGACGTGATGAACCTGGATGGTTGGGCGGGCGGTGGAATGGCGCTCGCGTACTACCTTCACAAGGCCCGCGTACTGGAGCGACACTGTGAGGCGACCGAGCGTGATCCTGCTGAAATCAGGCGCACACTGCTCGTGCCCTGCTACCTGACGGAGGACGAGGGCCTGATCGAGCGCGCAGTGAAGGCCCTGGGGCCCGGCACGGTCGCCGGTCCGGCTCAGTACGTGGTGGATCGGATCGGTGAGTTCCGGGACGCGGGGATTGCCGAGATCATGTTCGGGGGCATTCCCTCTGGCGACGTCGAGCGCTTGCAGCAATTCGAAGACGAAGTCCTGAAACCATTTCGGACCGCCCGGCAAGAGCGTCCCCGAATCCCAGAACTGGAGTGAGCCATGTCCCCGAACCCGTCCAATCCCTCGGCCGAAGCCGTGCGCGCGGCCATCGACCACCCCATCATCGATGCCGACGGCCACTGTCTCGAATACCTCCCGGTCGTCCGCGAAGTTCTGCGCGAGCTCGCGGGCGAGTCGATCGACCGCGCGTTCTGGAAGACCTTCGAGCAGATGCGCGCGGCGGCCCATGCCGGCGCGCGGGATCGGCGGGCGCTCGCCATCATGCGCCCACCCTGGTGGGCTTTCCCGGCCGAGAACACCCTCGATCGCGCGACCGCGATGCTTCCCCGGCTCTTCTACGAACGTCTCGACGAACTCGGGATCGACTTCGCGGTCGTCTATCCGACTTTCGGGCTCCTCACTTTCAACCTCGCCGACGAAGAGGTACGACGCGCCGCCGCGCGCGCCTTCAACCTCCACTTTGCTGAGGCCTACGGAGAGTTCTCGGACCGACTGGCACCGGTCGCCTGCATCCCCATGCACACCCCGGACGAGGCCATCGCCGAACTCGACCACGCCGTGGGAGAGCGTGGGCTCAAGACCGTGCTCATGGCCGGTCACGTGATGCGCAACGTGGAGGCCTCGGGACCGGGCCCGCGACCGATGCAGTGGATGGACACCTTCGGGATCGACAGCCCCTACGACTACGACCCCGTCTGGCAGCGCTGCACAGAGCTCGGTGTCTCACCGACCTTCCACTCGAGCGGGATGGGCTGGGGCAGCCGCGCTTCGGCGACGAGCTACGTGTACAACCACATCGGAAACTTCGCCGCCGCCGGGGAGGCGAACTGCCGAGCGCTGTTCCTCGACGGTGTCGCCCAACGCTTCCCGTCTCTGCGCTTCGCGTTTCTCGAGGGCGGGGTCGCCTGGGCCGCGACCCTCTACTCCGACATCATCGGCCACTACCGGAAGCGCAACCGCACTGCGGTCGAGAAATACGACCCCGAGCGCATCGACCGCCCCAAGCTCGTGGAACTCATCGAAGCGTACGGCGACGAGAAAGTGCGAAAGCGGCTCTCGGAACTCGAGGATGCCCTCTGGCCCTTTACGGATCCCGGCGGCCCCGAAAACACGCGTGACGAGTTCGAGCGCAGCGGCATCCAGAGCGTCGACGAGATCCGGCGGATCTTTTCCGAGAACTTCTTCTTCGGCTGCGAGGCCGACGACCCGGCGAATGCCACGGCCTTTGACACGAAGCGCAATCCAGGCGGGCTGCGGCTGAACGCGATCTTTAGCTCGGACATCGGACACTGGGACGTCCCCGACAATCGCGAGGTGCTCGCCGAGGCCTACGAACTGGTCGAACGGGGGCTCTTCAGCGCAGACGATTTCCGCGCGTTTACCTTCGAGAACGCGGTCGCCCTCTACGCCGGAGCGCGCCCGGACTTCTTCGAGGGAACCCCGCTGGCCGAAGCCGCCGCCCGGCACAGGAGCGCCGAGTCATCGTTCGAACTCAGCTGAGTCCCATCTGCTGCAGTTCGATCGGGCACTCTCCCCGCGCCAGCTTTTTAGCGCGGTCGGTAAGCTGGGTCTCCATCATCTCCCGGCCAATCATGATCACGAAGTCCTGGTTGCGGATGCCCTCGAGCGCGAACTGCGCCAGTTCATCGAGGTCCTGGACCGGCAGTTCCCAGCCTGCCTTCTTCGCGCCTGCCATAAAATCTTCGAAGGTCGTCTCCTGTGCGGCGTCGACTTCCTTCTTGCGCGCGAGTTGCTTGGGGCGATTTCGCTTGGTCGTCCAGATTCCGGTCGCCAGCATGCCCCCGGAGGGATAGAAGATGGCGGCGCGCAGATTCGTGTTCCGACCGACGAGCTGGGCGTCCAGGCACTCGGTCATGATCGAGACCGCGGCCTTGCTCGAGGCGTAGACGACCTGCTGGGCCAGAGGCGAGACGCCTCCGTCTCCCGAGGAGGTGTTCATCACCAGGCCCTCTTCGCCGGATTCGAGCATGCGCGGGACGAAGGCCTGTACGCCATGTGCGACGCCACCAACGTTGACGCCGTGCACCCACTTGAAATCACTCGGCTCCGTCTCCCACAGGTTCAGGTTCGGCGCGGCCACGCCAGCGTTGTTGCACAGGATGTGACAGGCGCTGTGGGTCTCGAATACCTGGTCGGCCAGCGCCATGACCGATTCCGCGTTGGACACGTCGGTGACGACACCCATCACCTCTCCGCCGAGCTCCTCGGTGGCCGCCTTCAGTGCGGGCTCCTCGACATCGGCGATCACCACCTTCATGCCCTCAGACAGAAAGGCCTTGGCCAGCGCCTTTCCCACACCGCTCGCACCACCCGTCACGACGGCCACGCGATTGCGAAACTGCTTCATCCCGGAACCTCCTCTCGTCTCCGGACCGGGTTCTCGTATGCGTCCGGGCCCCCAGTGATACACGATGTGGGGTGCGCGCGGGGGAGGCGTGCGGGCGGATCTGCATCCAGCTCAAAATCCAACCCAAAATCAGCCATTTAGGATGGGTGATCCGAAGCTTTGCCTGACACCTGGCGCGCCCGAAGGCTCGCGCATCCACGACTGCAACGGCGCCGCGTAGCCGACTCGCCAGAATCAGGCGCTCGGGGCGGTTCAGTCCTTGGGCAGCCCCAGCATGCGTTCGGCGATGATGTTCTTCTGGACGTTGGGGGTCCCGCCGCCGATGACGGTGGCGGGCCAGGAGAGCGCCGCCAGCTGCCAGCGGCCCTTGTCGAGGACCGCCTCGCCACTGCCGTAGTAGCTGGCTGCGCTTCCCTGTAGTTCCAGGGCAAGCTCGCTCATCTCCACCAGCAGGTCGCAGTTGTGCAGCTTGTTGATCGACGCTTCGCTCGGATGCAAGTCGCCGCGCAGCTGGCGGGTGAGGGCGCGCATGCCGTTCAGGCGCATGGCCTCGATCCGGGTCTCGAAGCTCCCGAGCTTGCGGCGCACCGAGGCGTCCTCGAGGGCGGGCCGACCGTTACGCTCGGAGCGAGCGGCGAGATCAAGCAGGTCCTCGAGGCTGGTCTCGTGTCGGTTCACCTCGGTGATGCCCGAGCGCTCGCTCTGGAGCGCGGAGCAGATGATCTCCCAACCCTGCCCTTCCGCGCCGAGGCGCAGTTCGGCGGGCACGCGCACGTCGTTGAAGAAGACCTGGTTCAGCATGTCACCGTAGCCGCCCGCGCCCATGTTGTGGACGCGCTGGACCTCGATCCCGGGCGTATCCATGGGAACCAGCAGGCAACTGATCCCGTCGTGTTTGGGCGCGTCCGCATCGGTGCGAACCATCAGGAAGATCGACTTGGCGAAGTGGGCCAGCGAGGTCCAGATCTTCTGACCGTTCACCAGGTAGCTGTCGCCTTCACGAACCGCCCGGCACTGGAGCGCCGCCAGGTCGCTCCCGACGTCGGGCTCGGAGTAGCCAGTGCACCAGATCGATTGGCCGTCGAGGATCTCGGGGATGTAGCGGGCCTTCTGCGCGGGCGTTCCGAACTGGATGATGGCGGGCCCGACCCAGTGGAGACCCGTGTAGTCGCTGCCCAGCAGCGGCGCACGCGCGCGGGCCAGCTCGTCCTTGAGAATGAACTGCTGCATCAGCGTGCCGCCGCCGCCGCCGACCTCCTCGGGCCACGAGAACCCGATCCAGCGCTTCGCGCGGATTTTCTTCCACCACTCGGGCATGAAGGCGGCATCGCGCTGCTTGGGCGGCGGGAGTTCCGCGGCCAGGAAGTCACGCACCTCGCGGCGGAAGGCCTCTTCTTCGGGAGTCAGGTTGAAGTCCATCACAGGCCTCGCAGGCGTAGCAGCCGATCGTAGTGGTGGTCGGCGTCCCCGAACAGGGGGCGCGTGAACTTGGAGCGCTTGTAGTAAAGCTGTGCCGGGTACTCCTCGGTGTAGGCGATGGTGCCGTGGAGCTGGATCGCCTCGGTGCCGATCCGGCTGGAGGCCTCGGTCATCAGGGCCTTGGCGCGCGAGGCCGCGCGAGCTACGTCGTTCGGGCTCTCGTCCAGGGCCCAGCCGGCGTAGTAGACCAGCGAGCGTGCCGATTCGAGCTGGACGTGCATCTCGGCCAGCGGGTGCTTCACGCCCTGGAAGCGGCCGATCGGCGAGCCGAACTGGACCCGGTCCTTGGCGTACTGGACGGTGAGGTCGAGTGCGGCCTGGGCCGATCCCAGCATCTCGGCGGCCACGGCAGTGGCACCGCGGTCGAGCAGGCGTTCGATCGCCGGCCAGGCTTCGCCGGGGGCGCCGAGCACCGCGTCGGCGGCGACGCGCACGTCCAGAAGCTCGAGATTGCCGAGCCTCCGGGTCTGGTCGAGCGTGGGGAAGTGCTTGGCCGAGACCCCGGGCGCACCGGCCTCGACAACTCCGAGGGAGAGCGCTTCGGGCGCGTCCCCGGTCCGGAAGGCCACCACGAACAGGTCGGCCGCGGTCGGGTCGGTGACGAAGCGCTTCTCGCCCGAAAGCCGCCAGCCGTCTCCGTCGCGCTGCCCGCGTAGCCCGATCGCGTCGGGCCAGAAGGCCTCGCGTTCGTCCAGCAGGGCGACGCTGCCGATGCGGGAGCCGTCGGCCAGCGCGGGGAGCCAGCGGCGCTGCTGCGCATCGTCCCCGGCATCCGCCAGGGTCGCGGCCGCCAGGCTGTTCGAGACCAGGGGCCCGGGAAAGAGACTCCGGCCAGTCTCCTCGAGCAGCACGATCAGATCGAGCCAGCCGAGGCCGGCGCCGCCATAGGCCTCGGGGACGATCAATCCGAGCCAGCCGAGCTCGCCGAGTTGCTTCCAGACCTCGGGCGAATGGCCCTCGGGCGTTTCGCGCAACGCGTTCAGCTCGGAGAGCGGACAGGCCTCGTCCAACAGTTTCCGCGCCTCGCCGCGCAACAGCTCCTGCTCTTCGCTGAACCCGAAGTCCATCTGGACCCAAGCATAGGCCAAAAAGACTGCTCGTTTCTCCTATGCTCGCCGCGTGCCGGACTTCGACCAGATTCCCGTCTTCAGCGACCTGCCCCTGATCACCTTGCTGCTCGGGTTCATCCTCGCGCTAGGCGCGGTCCTCAGCAGAGTGAGCCGATTCATGGGCGTCCCGGTGGGGCTGCTATTCCTGGTGGCCGGGATGCTGCTCGGCGAGGACGGGCCGGGCCGAATCCACTTCAACGACTACGAAATCACTTACGAGATCGCCTCGACCGCGCTCGGGTTGATTCTGTTTCACGGCGGGCTGAGCACGCCTCTCAGCACCTTGCGATCCGCCTGGCGACCCGCCCTGGTGCTCGCAACCGCGGGCGTTCTCGGCGTGACGATCGTGACCGGATTGGGTATGTGGAGCTTCGGGACGAACACCCTCGCGGTCGCACTACTGATCGGAGCGATCCTCGGCTCGACGGATGCCGCGGCGGTCTTCGATCTGCTCGCCAAGCAGCGACTGAAGGGACGCGCGCGAGAGATCCTCGAAGTCGAGAGTGGTCTCAACGACCCGATGGCGTTCGTGCTCGTCTTTGCGCTCACCAACATCGTCGCGTTTCACGATTCGGACCTGCGCCAGGGCCTCGAACTCGGGCTGATCCTGAGCTTGAGCTGGCAACTCGTGATCGGCGCGCTGGTCGGCGGCATTGCGGGCTTGATCGGCGCCTACCTGCTTCGCTTCGGCGCCTCCGGAGGTTCGGCGCTCTATCCCGTCCTGACGATGGCGACGGCGCTGATCACGATCGGCGTGTCGGCGTCGATCGGAGGCAGCGGTCTGCTGGCGGCCTATGTCTCCGGGATGATCCTGGGAAACAGGAACATTCCGTTTCGGCCGACTACGGAACGGGTTCATGCCACGGTCGCGTGGCTGTCACAGATCACGATGTTCTTTCTGCTCGGACTTCTGGTGACGCCTTCCAAACTGCTGGAGTTCACCGTTACGGGGACCCTGGCTGCGCTCTGGGTCGCCTTCATCGCCCGGCCGCTCGTGGTCGGGGGCCTGCTCTCCTTGTTCCGCATTCCCTGGCGCGAGAACCTCCTGATCAGCCTCGCGGGTCTTCGGGGCGCGGTCCCGATCATTCTCGCGACGATTCCGGTACTCGTGATCTCCGCCCGGAATGACGGCGGGAGCGCCGAGATCGAACGGCTCTTCGGATTCATCTTCACGGTGGTCGTGATCGGCGCGATCCTTCCGGGCGCGCTGGTACGCCCCCTCGCCAGGTGGCTGGACATGAGCGCCGGAATGGTCGCGGAACCCGCGGTCGAGATCGAACTGGTGACCGCCGAGCAACTCGACCACCGCACCCACACCTATCGGGTCCTGCGAGGCTCGAGGTCCGACGGCCTTTCGCTGGCCGAGGTCGCGATGCCTCCCGGTTCCTCCGTCCTGATGGTGCTGCGAGGCCTGGAGTTGATCCCGGCTCGGGGCGACACGGTCATGCGCGAGGGCGACCACGTCACCGTCGTCCACCGACCGTCTGCCCACGATGAGATCGAGGCAAAATTCGTAGCTCCAGAGGGGTCCGACTGAGTTCGCTCCGCCTCGATCGGCATCCGGGGGACGCGGGCGTTTGCTGCTTCGAGGTCCTCGGCTGCTCGATCAGATGGAAGACCGCGTTCCCGAAACGCGAGCTCGGAGGGGTAGACTGAAATTCAACCTCGGCTACCTATAGGAACTGATCGAAGGAGCCGGCCCGGCCTGGAGGCGACCTTGGCGACGACGCAGGGGTGCGCGGTTTCGAACAACATGGCCACGAACGCCTTTCCGCTCGCCACTTCAACCTCTCCCGTCTTCTCCCTCGACTCTGGGTGGAAGCGCGAACCTCGGCTCGGATTCCTGGGCCCGGACGAACTGATTCCAGAAGCGCCGCCCGCCCGAAGTCGATCGCGCGACCCTGCGACAACGCCAGTGCATTGCCGTCCTGCATCCAGGGCCCCTTTGACGCCGTGATTGCGCACAAGCCCTGAGGGACGCGTGACTCCTCGAAAACCCGGAGTTGATCGCCCGTGGGTCTCGTGGCTGGCGGCACTCGTGGTCGGGTCGCTCGTTGCGCTTCCCATCGTGGCGATGGTGCTACCGCGCTGGTTGCTGACTCCCGACGCGATCGAGCACCTGCTGATCGCGCACCAGTGGGTGAATGGCTCGGGCTTCGTCGTGCCCGTGCAGTGGCACCACTACCTGGCCCCGGGTCCGCCACATCCCGCGATCTGGTCGCGCGCTCCGGTGATCTCCCTGTTCGCCGCACTTCCGCTCGCACTTGGTGCGAGCGTGAGCGGCGTGATGCTGCTGCACGCGCTTCTGGCGGGCGTCGTGGCTGGCCTCGTGGTGTGGGTCGCCGCAAGACTCATGGCGCTGCCCTTCGCAATTGCCATCGGCCTGCTGCTGGGTTTCTCGGGGGACTACCAGCATCTGGGCCACTTCATCTGGACCGAGGTCGCGGCCGTCGGTGTGTTCGTTTCCGTGGTGGCGACCTCTGCGCGCGTGGCCCGGGGGCCGCGCGCGGCCGCCCTGTGCGCGCTACTCACGTGGGTTGGCTGGCTGACCCGCCCGAACCTCGGGGCGCTTCTGCTCGCAGTCGCGGCTGCAGTGACGCTCTCTCTCGGCCCGCGTCGAGCGCTTCGCCACGCGGGCCTTTGGAGCTACGTACTGCTGACCGGTGTCCTCGTCCTCGCGACATGGATTGCAGTGCAGGCGGCGACTTCGCTTCCGCCCTACGCGGGCTACGGGGTCGTGACGGAGTACTTCCACTGGAGCGAAGTGCACGCATACCGCAAGCAGTTCGTGGGGACACTGCCCTTCGTCTGGGAGCACCTCGACGAGGTTCTCGTCCAGTCCCGGCTGCACGCGATCCAGCTCTTCAGCGTGTTGTTCCTAAACCCCTTCTTCTCTTTTCCGGGTTGGCTGGCGCTGTTCGGCCTGTACGCAGTGCTGCGCCCGAAGCACCGCAGCGTGGAGGTCGGCGTCCTGTGCTTCTCGCTGGTCGGCTTCAGCATCATCGTACTGGGGCTGTACGGGGGCTTCCCCGCCAACCGATATGCGATCCTGGTGATTGTTGCGGCAATGCTGCTCGGGGGGCTCGGGCTCGACGCCCTCTCGGCTGACCTCGCGTCGCGACAGCCGCATCGGTGGCTCGCAAGGGCTGTGCGCGCCGCGCCGCTCGTGCTGCTCGGCGGTCTCATCGCCGCAAGTACCGCCCAGGCCGTCCCCCGGGCGCTGCGCGCGCTGGAGGCATACCGCGAGCACGGCACGACCAGGTTCGACCATTCGCCGGCCGCTCGCGCAGTGGCCGCGCTGTGTCCTGCCTTCCCGGCCGACACACTCGTAGCCGCCTCGCAACCCTGGATGGTCGCGCTCTTCTGCGGAAACGCGACGCTCCTGTATCCGGTCGACCTCACGGACCAGCACTGGCAAGATCGCTTCCTCGACGAGGAGCGCCCGGGCGTCATCATCACACACCGCAGACAAGACAAACTGGTGCTCGCGGGTTCCACGCGGTTGCGGCTGATCGGGCGTGCCGGAGACTTCGTCGCCTGGCGCGTCACCGGGGTGCCCGGGCTGGACTGGTCCCCGGCGCCACCGCTCGCCTGCGCGGGTCGGCCAGACGCCTGTCGCGCGAAGCTCGGTAGACCCTAGCTCAGGGCGGGCGGCGGGCGAAACAGAGCCACGGCCTCCAAGCGAGTTCCGGGGAGCCCCGGGTTCCGGATCCGGTCCGATTTGTCATACCCTCTACGTCTCGGATGCGGAGGCAGTCATCTTTGAAGTTGCGCCCGGGCAAGAGACCCGCCAGCGCGGAAACTCCGACGGGCGCCGGAAGTGACTCTCGAGGACTGAGCGCCCCGGCTGCCCAAACGATTGCTCTCCGCCAGGAGGATTCCCGATGTCGAAGGTCCTGATCCTCAGTTCCGACTGTCACGCGGGTGCGCTTCCCGCGACCTATAACGAGTACATGCCGTCCAGGTTTCACGCGGCGGCGGACGCGTGGTGGCTCGAGTACGTGAGGGAACTGATCGCACGCGCGGGGACCTTCTTCGACCAGGAAGCCGTGGACGAGTTTGCGGAGCAGACCGGGGACGCCGGGCATTTTCAGAACCTCATGCGGCAATCCGCGAAAGGAGCCGGGGATTCGGAATTGCTCGCGATGCTGAGCGACGGGGCCAGCCCGTTCGCCCCCCGGCGCGGAGAGTGGGACGCCGAGGTCCGGTTGAAGGACCTCGAGGGCGACGGCATTGCGGGAGAGGTCATCTTCCCGCAGATGGTGCCCTTCGGTGCTGGGCTGCTGCAGTACCGAAAGCCCGTCGATCCCGAGCACAATCTGGAGGGGATTCGCGCCTACAATCGCTGGCTCGCCGACTTCTGCAAGACGAATCCCGGCCGGCACGCCGGGGTCGCAATCGTCAACGTCGACGACATCGAGGTCACCTGCGAGGAGGTACGGGCCGCCAGAGAGATGGGATTGTGGGGCGGTGTCTTGCTCCCGACGAGCACCGGTGAGTACCCGTTCTACCATCACCCGCGTTACGAGCCACTTTGGGCGACCTGCGAGGAACTCGAGTTGCCGCTTCAGACGCACTCGGGCTGGTCGCCCGACTATGGCGACGTCGACTGCGCCACCGCGATGTACATCAGCGAGGTCGACATGTGGGCGCAGCGGTCCTTTGCAGCCCTGGTCTGGTCGGGGGCCTTCGAGCGGCACCCCGGACTCAAGTTGATCCTGACGGAAACGGGTACGGCCTGGATCCTCGAGAAGCTGCGTGTACTCGAGTTCAAGGCGAACATGCCCTTGTTCAAGCACTTCACCGCGGAGTTATCATTGACTCCGACGGGGTACTTCCAGCGCCAGTGCTACATCGGCGCCTCCTTCATGCCCGGGCACGAGGGCAAGGAGCGGCATCGCATCGGTCTCGACCGGATCTTATGGGGGTCGGACTACCCGCACATGGAAGGGACCTGGCCCAATACACGGGAGTACATGAGAGAGACCTTTGCCGATTATCCCGAGAGCGAGATCCGCGCGATTCTCGGCACCAACGCGCTCGATGCATACGCATTCGACCCGGAGATCGTGGGTCCGGTTGCCGAGCGAATCGGCCCGGCGCTCTCCGAGATCGTCGGCCCCGCTTAGCCGGCAGCGGCCGCGACGATCCAGCGGCCCGATCGACGCATCCCGGCCGTCAACTCAGCGAGGGCCCAGAACCCGGGACTTCGGTTCCGGGAGCCGGGTAACCGGCGGTCAAGCCGCCATCCGCCACGAACTCGGAACCCGTCGAATAGCCGCTTTCGTCCGAGGCAAGAAACAGCGCGAGTTTTGCGATTTCCTCCGGCCTTCCCGAGCGACCCATCGGGGCCAGTCGCGCAGTATGTGAATCCAGGAGAGCGTGGATGTCCGAGGCGTCGACACCCTCGGGGACTCCCATTCCCGTGAGGATGAAGCCGGGGTGGATCGAGTTGACCCGGATGCCGAGCGGACCCAGTTCCATCGCGGCGGCTTTCGTCATACCACGCACCGCCCACTTGCTCGCCACATAGGACATCAGGTTGTTCATCCCGATCATGCCGTCAATCGACGAGATGTTGAGGATCGATCCGCCGCCGGCCACCGTCATTGGCTCGATGACGGCCCGCATACCCAGAAAGACGCCGGTCTGGTTCACTTCGGTCACCCGCCGGTAACTTTCCAACGTCATCTCGGCCAGCGGTGCGGACTCGGCGATGCCGGCATTGTTCACGAGCACGTCGAGCCTGCCGAACGCATTCGAGGTGACCTCTACGGCCGCCGCCCACTCCTCTTCGCGGGTTACGTCGAGGTGCTGGTAGAGGGCGTTCGAGCCGATCTCTTTGGCCAGGGACTGCGCCTCGGCATCGAGCACGTCACAGATCACGACCTTCGCGCCCTCGGCAGCGAAGAGCTTCGCCTCTGCCTGGCCCATGCCGCGCGCAGCACCGCTGATCAGCGCGACCTTTCCCTCTAGTCTACCCATGCGGTTCCTCCAATCGTGACTCAGGCAAGGAAGGTCCCCCCGTTGACGCCGAGGACCTGGCCCGTCACCCAACTCGCCTCGTCAGAGGCGAGGTAGACCACCGCGGCGCCCACGTCCTCGGGGGTACCGAGTCTTCCGGTGGGCTGCGTGGCCACCAGTCCCTGCACCTCCTCGCTGTCCCCGACGTTCGACATCAGGCCCAGGGAGACCGTGTTGACGGTGACGCCGTTCCCGGCCACCTCCATTGCGAGGTGGCGCTGAAAGCCGATGGCCGCGGACTTGCCCGCGCCGTACAGGCTGATGCCGATCGGCAGGCCCGTCTGGCCCGCGCCCGACGAGATCGTGATAATGCGCCCGAAGCCGCGCTCGCACATGCCGTCGAGCACGGCCTTGCAGCAGTTGGCGGGGCCGTAGAGATTGACGTCGACGAAGCGGCGCCACTCCGTTACCGGCATCTCGCGGAACTGCATGAGCTTCATGCTGGGGCCGCCGCCCGCGTTGCCGGCATTGTTCACCAGCACGTCCACCGGCCCGAAGGCCTCGGCGACGCGCGCGACTCCGGTCTCGACCTCCCCGAGCCGGGTGACATCGAAGGCCACGGGTACCGCCTTACCGCCGGCCGCCAGAATCTGCTCGACCGCCTGTTTCGCTCGCTCCTCGATAAGATCGTTCACGGCGACCCGGGCGCCCTGTCCGGCGAGCGCGCGCGCGATTCCGACCCCCATTCCCTGTCCCGCGCCCGTCACGAGCGCGACCCTGCCCTCGAGGTCGAACACGCTCGCCGCCTACCAGCGATTCCAGTGGGTCACGTCGGCGGCGGGCCTTCGCGGCGCGCGTCTGAACTCCGTCCCCAGGGTGTAGGCGACGGGGAACAGGCCGGCCTGCGTGTAGTGCGCGTATGGAATGTCCAGTACGGCTGCCGCCTCCTGCTCTCGGTGCAGGTGCACGGTCGTCCAGGCGCTCCCGAGACCCCGGCTGCGCAGTGCGAGCATGAAGCTCCAGATCGCGGGAATCACCGAGCCCCACAGGCTCGCCTGGCCAAAGACGCCCTCGGTCTCCAGGCGGCCCGTGACGCATGGAACGACGAGGACCGGGGAACGGTGCAGGTTCCGCGCCAGGTGCATCACCGATTCGTTCATGCGATCGAAGCCCGGATTCTGCCGGGCCTTCGCACCCATCGCCCCGCTCGCGTACTCCTTCGAGTAATCCAGGATGGCCTCGTTGTAGAGACCTGCAAGCTTTTCGATCGTGTTTCGGTCATCGACCACCACCCAGCGCCACTGCTGCATGTTCGAGCCGTTCGGCGCCTGGAGCGCGAGTTCGAGACACTCCCGGATCAGGTCCCGCGGGACGGGCTTTTCGAAGTCGAGCCGTTTTCGAACGGCCCGCGTCGTCGTCAGCAGTTCGTCGGTCGTGAGCGACAGCGTCATCGGAATTCTCCTTTGCTGCGGAGCGTTCGAAGCACGAGGGAGCAGAATACCAGCTGCCACCCACGGTTCGGGTGGGGAATCCGCCGGGACGCCGCTAGCGCCAGTGTCGCGCGAGTTCCTGACTCGTGGTTCGGGTCGTGAGCTGCGCCAGGGACCCCTCGATGATCGCCCGGCCGTACTCGAGCGGATGCGCGGCAACACAGTCCGTGGGCAGCACCACGTGGTAGCCGTGATTGAGTGCCTCGATCGTGAGCCCGATGATGCCGACGTTGAGGGACACGCCGGTCGCCACGACCGTGGTGACACCCGAGCTTCTGAGCATCGCGTCGAGGCCCGTCCCATGGAAGGGGGAGACCCCGTGAAGGCGCTGGGACTCCAGGTCCGACGGCGCCGGACCGAGCTCCGGGCAGACCTCTACCTCGGGCGAGCCGAGCAGCAGGTGGTTCGGGTTCCGGAGCAGCTGGTTGACGAGCGGAACGTTCTCGAACGAGCCCGCGCGATCCGGCCGGAAGCCGGCCGTGCAGTGAATGACCGGAATGCCGCACGCGCGGGCAGCCTCCAGGACGCGGGCGGTGTTCGCGAGCAGGTCCGCCTCAGCAACGGACTTCGCCAGCAGCGGGAGACAGGAGAGGTCACCCACGATCCCACGCTGGAGTTCCATCGTCAGGACGGCGACCTGCCCGGGCGTCGCGAGGTCTTCTAGTTGCCGCATGCACCTGCTCCTCGCCTGTTTTGCACACACGACGGGCCGCAGAGGGGCGGGTCGACCATCACCCGATCCCGGGGAAGACCCTGCGGAAGTTGTCCTCGTAGAAGCGGTTCCGACTCTTTTCCGAGGCAGCATCGAGCAACGCTTCGAAGCGCTCGATCGGATTCTTGCTGCCTTCGTAATGCGGGTAATCGCTCGAAAACAGGTAGAGGCTGTCGTTCGATTCCCGGATGAGTTGGCCGACGTCCTCGTAGACGAACGGCGCAAAGCCCAGTTGCTCGCACGCCATCTCGCTGGGCAGCCGGGTCAGCGCGCCGAGTTCGGGCTCCTTCTTCCAGATCCGCGATGCCCAATCCAGGCGGCGGAGCCAGCCGGGTACCCAGCCCGCTCCAAGTTCCGCGACCAGGCCACGCAACGCCCGGTGGCGCTCGAACACCCCATCGAACATCATCGCACCCAGGAACAACTCCGCCGGCTGGTGCAGGGCGATCATGTCCTTGCCCCGAACGTTCTCCCCGCCGCCCTGCCAGTCATCGGGCACCGGCCGGCCCGTATTCATCCAGACCGGATCGAGTTGCAGCGGAGAACCGCCGACGTGGAGTGCAAAGGGCACCTGCGCCTCCGCAAGCCGCGCCCAGACGGGGTCCCAGTCATCGTGACCGGGAGAGCGCCCCCCACACACACGGTGCGGCACCATCGCAACGCAAAGCCCCAGGCCAATCAGGTGCTCGGCTTCCCGGATGGATCGCTCGGGGTCCTCGAGCGGCAGGAGCCCGACGCCCATCAAGCGCGGATCTTCCGCGCCAAAGTTCGCAGACGCCCGGTTGGCCGCCGCCGCCGTCGCGTACATCAGGTCGAGATCCTTGCCGTGCAGCGCCTGGCCAACGCTGAAGGTGGTAAAGACGACCTGCTTCGCAAAGCCAAGTTGATCCAGCGCCTGGCTGCGTTCTTCCCGGTTGAAAGCGCCGAGGGCCCGATACCCCTTCGGTCCGGCGATCAGTCCATCCCCGAGCTGCACCATCTTCTCGACCCGCTCGGGGGTATGCCCGGGTTGTGCGACCACTTCTGCCCATGCGGCCGAAGTCTTCCCCTGGTTGCCGCCGTTCAGCGGGGGAAGTTGCTCACGGAGCTTCGCGTCTGCAAACTCTCGAATGAAATCCGGACGCTCCATGAGATGGCTGTCGGCATCGAGGTAAGTTCTTCCGGTGGCATAGGCCATCACGACCTCCTATTCGGCTGGGGACCTGCACCTACTCGGGAGTATTCTATCGCCCCGGGTTCCAAAGCACCCCGCCGCCCGAACGGACCCGGGCCTAGCCGTCGTAGAACTGCGGATCGTGCAGGCCGATGACCGTGCGTTCGCGCTGAGTCTTCGCTCGGACTACCGCTGCTTCCGAGAGCTGGTTCGAGTCCGTGCTGGTTCGCAGTCTTTGGGCGATGTCGCGTCGGGCGTAATGGACCTGCAGGAAGAAACGTCCGTGTTCGGCCGCCTGCACCGGCATCCGGCGGTGCCAGATGTCGGAGACGAAGAGCGCGACATCGCCCGCGCGGCCGAGAACCGGAACGCAGCCCTGCCCCCCGTAGCGGAGCGCCTCATCCCGAAGCGACTCGAAAGGGGGATGCTGTCCCGACCGGTGGGACCCGGGAATCACGCCCGTGGGCCCGTCCTCGAGCCGCGAGTCCATCAGCAGCAAGTGAGCGGCCACCGCGAAGACCGGATACGGAATCTCGTCTGGCCAGGCCGCTTCGGGCGGCCGCGGCACGTGCGGTCCGGCATCGATGTGCCACATCAAGCTTCCGTGGAGCCGTTCCTGGCCGACCGGGTTGCGCCAGGCCGTATTGGCAATCACGTGGCAATCCTCTCCGAGCAGGGGCTCGATCGCTTCCAGCACCGCGGGGGCTGCGACCGCGCGCTGGCAGACGGCACTGCGATTCAACATCTCGTAGCGAAACACGTCGTCTTTGCCGGCTAGCTCAGTCGACGGCCGCGGGTCTGGTGGGAACTCGGAGAAGACGCGCTCGATATCGGTACGAAGTTCCTCGACCTGCCCTGGCGAGAACACCTGCGGTAGCACCGCGTAGCCGGACTCCTGCAGCGTGTGCGTCGCCTTCGGTGCCTCCTGGCTGCTGAATTCGAGAAAGCCGAAGCGACGCTGGAGCATCCAGGAACCTCCGTGCGCACATGATACCAGGACGCTGCCCGGGCCGGCCGGGTCGGGCGAAGCTCGGAGCCGCGCACAAAGCGCGGGCGATTTCTCCTATCCTCCCCGGGGACTCAGCAACTTCCAGGAGAGGATCGATCAATGGCAGACGAGGCAACCGACAGGCTTCGAACCTTCTCCGGCGCAGTCGCACTGATCACGGGCGGCGCTTCCGGGATCGGCTGCGCGCTCGCGCGCGCACTGGTAGCGCGCGGGGCCTCGGTGGTCCTGGCCGACCGGCAATTCGAACTCGCACAAAAGCTCGCAGCCGAACTCGGCGAGCAAGCTCGGGCCCTGGAACTGGACGTTCGCGACCCCGAGGCGTTTGCAGCCGTGGTCTCCGACCTGATGCAGACCGAGGGACGGGTCGACTACTTCTTCAACAACGCGGGCATCGGGATCGGCGGCTTCTTCGAGGATCACACGCTCGAGGACTGGCGCTACATCATCGACGTGAATCTGCTGGGCGTCGTGTACGGCATCCACTGCGTCTACCCGGTGATGCTCGCGCAGGGCTTCGGTCACATCGTGAACACCGCGTCGATGGCGGGGCGAATGGCCGCTCCGGGGCTCTCGGGCTACGTCGCCACGAAGCACGCGGTCGTCGGAATCACGCGCTCACTGCGACTCGAAGCCGCGGGGCGCGGCGTACGCGTAAGCGCCTTCTGCCCCGGGGTCATCCGAACCGAGATCCTCCAGGACGGCGGCGTCTTCGGAAAATTCGTGGGGGAGCTGGGCGCCTCGCTCAGCGATGCAGAACTCGAACGCGGCCGGCCGATGAACGTGGACGCCTTTGCGTCTGCCGCGCTCGACCGAGTCGCCGCCAACCAGGAAATCATCATCCTGCCGCGGATGTGGCGCCTTTTCGACTGGTTCGATCGTCTCTTTCCCGGCTTGCTTGCGAGATTGTTCGCACGCGCGGGCGATCGATCGCCGTTCCAACCCCGGCCCCCGGGTTCACCGCAGGACCCACCGGCGCCGGCGTGACAGCCTCCTCGTCGAGCGGCCGGTAAAGTAAACCGTGGCACCCGCGGTCCCGAGTTCGATCGCAATGCCCTTCCCGATGCCCCGGGTCGCACCCGTGACCAGGGCCACGGACCCGCTCAGCGACTGCTCGCTCCGCGTCATATTCCCCTCCAGGTCCAAGTCGCTGCAGGCATTCTGAGCAGACGGCCTGACCGGATCCAAGCCAGCTTCGGCTAGGATCGCGTCACGCCCGTGCGGAGGAATCATCGTGGGAAGCTGTGAAGGAAAGGTCGCCTTCATCACCGGCGCCAGCCGCGGAATCGGGCGGGCCATCGCGTACCGGTTTGCGGCAGAGGGTGCGTCGGTGGTCCTGTCTGCCTCCCGCATGGGCGCACACGGCGCGCTCGAGGGAACACTCGAAAATTCCGTGTCCAGCATCCAGGCGACCGGGGGCAAGGCCGCCGCCGTCGCCGCCGATCTGTCGGACCGGGCCGCTCGTCAGAACCTGATCGAGCGCGCGAGCGAGCCCTTCGGGCCGATCGACATCCTGGTGAACAACGCGGCGGGTGCGCGCATGAAACTCCCGAGCGAAGCCAGCAGCGAGGACCGGAGCTACATGTACGAACTCAACCTCAACGCGCCCATCGACCTGGCACAACAGGTCCTCCCCGACATGAAGCGTCGGGGCGGCGGCTGGATCCTCAACATCAGCAGCGCCACCTCCGTGCAGCCCACCCTCCCCTACCGCGATTCGAAGGTCGCGGCCCTGATCATCGGTCCCTACGGCGCCACCAAAGCGGCCCTCGATCGCTATACCCAGGCGCTCGCCCACGAGGTCGCCGAGTTCGACATCTTCGTGAACGCGATGGCCCCTGTCGCGATCGTGCTGACCCAGGGCGCCTCCTACGTGCGCGACATCGCGCGCAAGAATCCGGACATGGTCGAGCCGGTCGAGATGATGGCCGAGGCTGCGCTCGCGCTCTGCACCGGCCGCCACGCCGGGCGGGTCGTCTACAGCCGCGACATCGTTCACGAGACCGGCTGCCGGGTCAGAAGCCTCGATGGCCGGAAGGTTCTGGGCGATGCCTTCCTGGAAGCGGACGTCGAATCGACCGCCTGAGCCTCTCCGACATCCGCTTCGGCCCACCGGCAAACTGCCGTTCGTGTTGTCGTCTTCGATGGCGGCAGTACGGACGCAGACAGCATCGCAAGCGTCAGCGCGGCCGCAGCCCGGCAGGTTTTCGCTCCGCTGAGCTGTTCGGTACCCTCCGAACATGATCGAGGTGAACGGGCTGGTCTTCGCGTACCCGGGTGCGACGGCGCCGGCCGTGAAGGACCTCGAGTTCTCGGTCGAAGATGGCGAAATCTTCGGATTCCTGGGACCGAACGGTGCGGGCAAGAGCACCACGCAGAAGGTACTCACCGGCTTGCTGCGCGACTACAGCGGCGAGGTGCGCGTCCTCGAACGCGAGGTGCGCGACTGGGGCTCCGATTTCTACGAGCAGGTCGGCGTCGGCTTCGAACTCCCCGTTCACTACGGCCGCCTCACGGCGCGCGAGAACCTGCGCTACTTCGCCTCGCTGTATCAGGGCGAAACCGAGGACCCCGACGAACTGCTCGAGCAGGTGGACCTACTCGATCAAGCCGACGTACGCGTCGACCGCTTCTCGAAGGGCATGCGCGTGCGCCTGAGCTTCGTCCGCTCGCTCCTCGGTAGGCCGCGGCTGCTGTTCCTGGACGAGCCCACCACGGGACTCGATCCGGTCGGCGCGCGGCGCGTCAAGGATCTGATTCTGCAGCACCGCTCACGCGGCGCGACGGTCTTCCTCACCACCCACAACATGGCGACGGCCGACGAACTCTGCGATCGCGTGGCGTTCCTGGCCGATGGGCAGATCGTGCTGATCGACGCGCCCCGCGAGCTCAAGGTCCGCTACGGGGAGCAGCGCGTGCGCGTGGAGTATCGCGTTCGTGGGAAGCTCGAGGCGCGCGAGTTCCCGCTCGAAGGCCTGCCCGAGAACGCGGAGTTCCTGGCCGCACTGCGCGAACCGTCCCTGGAGACGATCCACACGCAGGAGACGTCGCTCGAGCGCATCTTCATTCGCGTGACGGGGCGGGAACTCGCGTGAGCCGTCTGATCGCCACGCTGCGACTCGATGCGCAGCTCCAGGCGCGTAACAAGATCTACCTGATCATCGCAGTCGCCGCCCTCGGACTGGCCTTTGCGCTGCGCGCGCTGTTCACGCCCGGGCAGTTGCACTTCTTCATGCCGCTGGTGGCGCTCTCGGGCGTGACGCTTACGACCTACTTTCTGGTCGGCATCTTGCTGTTGCTCGAGCGCAGCGAAGGCACGCTCGACGTGGTGCTGGTCTCGCCCCTGCGGCCGGCCGAGTACCTGGGCTCCAAGCTCTTGACGCTGACCGCGCTCGCGATCGTCGAGAGTGGCCTGATCGCGGGCATTGCTTACGGCCTGGGCTTCTCGTTCCCGTGGCTGGTGCTGGCGGTGCTGCTGCGCGCGGGCCTGGTCGCCGCCGTAGGTGTGGCCGTGGGTGTACGCTACCGTTCGATCACGCAGTTCCTGTTCCCGGCGGTCGTGCTCTCCGCGGCGTTCGACCTACCTGTCCTCTGGTACCTGGAACTGTGGCCCAGCCCGCTTTTCTACCTGTGGCCAACGCTGCCGTCGCTGCTGCTGGCCAAGGCCGCCTTCCTGCCGGTCGAACCGTTCCAGCTGGCCTACGGCTGTATCTACGGCGTGCTGGCGGTCGGAGTCGCGTTCTTCTGGGCGCTGCGCTCGCTCGACCGCTTCGTCGTGCGCGGAGAACTCGACTCGTGACCTCACAGCTGGGCAGGGCCCTGCGCGTGCTCGCGCCCAACGATCTGCGCCTGATCTGGCGCGACGGCTTCCTGCTGCTGATGATCCTCGTGTTGCCGCTCACGTGTCTGGCCTTCCGCTGGCTGGTGCCCTACCTGACGGGGGTCGTGGCCCCGTGGGTCGAGCTCGAGCCCTACTACGGGCTGATCCTGGCCGGGTTCCTGGTCGGGCAGCAGCCGATCATGCTCGGCGCCCTGGTGGGGATTCTATTTATCGAGGAGCGCGACGAGGGCACGCTGCTGGCGCTCCAGGCCAGCCCGCTCTCGCTCCGGAACTTCCTGGGCTACCGGCTGCTGGCCGCAATGGGGCTCAGCGTTGGGCTCACGTCGATCGGCGTACCGCTCGCGGGCCTGGTGTCGGTCTCGTTCCTGGAGTTGCTGGCGGCGGCGGCCCTCGCCTCGCTCGCCGTCCCCGTGGTCGCACTCGCCTACGCGATCTACCTCAAGAACAAGCTGCAGGCGGTGACCGCGATCAAGCTGGTACAGAATTGGGCGATCCTGCCCGCGCTGCTCTACTTCGTGCCCACGCCCTGGCAGTGGATCGGAAGTGTACCCGGCCCCCTCTACTATCCCATGCGCCTGTTCTGGAGCGCCGCCGACGGTCGAGCGGAGTGGGGGCTGATCCTGCCGGGACTGGTCGTGCCGGGGATTGCGATTCTCTGGCTGCTGCGGCGTTTCCAGCGCACCGTATACGCCTGAGCGAAGAGGAAGCGCGATGTCCGTCACGGGGCCGTTGAGTCACCTCGATCTCTCGGTCGGGGATCCCGACCGTTCGATTCCGTTCTATGCCGCGCTACTCGAGGGGCTCGGGTTCACGCGCTTCCGGAACCCCGAGCCCGGGTGGACGGGCGACAGGCCCCGGCGCGCCGCCTGGTTCGTGCGCTCCGGCGACGGTTCGTCGTTCTCGATCGACCTGCGTCCCGCGGATGAGGCAAAGCGCGATCGGAAGTACGATCGCTACGCGCCGGGGCCGCATCACCTGGCCTTCCATGCCGAGAGCCGGAAAGTCGTGGACCGCGTGCACGCGCAGGTCGCCTCCGCAGGAGGCACTGTCCTGGACGCTCCCGCCGAATACTCGGGCCCCGCCTACGGCGGCGGCTATTACGCGGTCTTCTTCGCCGACCCGGACGGGCTCAAACTCGAAGTGGTGCACCACCCGCCGACCAACCCGTGAACTCGGAGGACTCACGAATGGAGGACAACCCCCGGCTCCGCCGAACTTCGGCCCGGTCTATCCCTGCGTGCAGAACATCCTGCTCGCCTGCCGGGCGATCGGGCTCGGTGCGGCCCGCATGACGATCCACCAGGGCTTCGAGGAAGAGTTGATAGAACGCTTCGAAATTCCCGTAAAACATGGGGTCGTGGTGACGATCCCGCTCGGGCACCCGGTGGGTCGCTTCGGTCCGGTCAGGAGCCGGCCCGCCCAAGAACGGAGCTACTTCGATCGCTGGGGACGCACGCCTTCGTGAGCCCGAACCCTCCGGCAACCTGACCGAAAGCCCCCCGAAGCAACCCGGAGCGGGCCCAAAACACCGCCCGCTTCTCGTATCCTCGTAGCGGGGGCGCCGATGCTTCGAGCCGAACGAATTTGGGGTGGCCTGCTTCGCCTGCTCGGGTTCGTGGTCGGCGCCGCCTTCGTGGTCTGCCTGGGCCTGCTGCTCCTGGGTACGGCGCGCGTGCTTCTCTACGCACAGGAAGACGACGTAGAACATCTCGCAGCAAAGCGCGCCTACCTGGCCGCCATGCCCGAGCTCTCGCAGCAACATGCGCCAAACCTGGTCCTGATTCTCTTCGACGATCTCGGCTACGGAGACCTCGGTACGACCGGTTCCCGCTCGATCGCCACGCCCGAGATCGACCGGCTCGCGAGAGAGGGTCTGCGCCTTACGAACTATTCCTCGCCGGCGCCGAATTGCACGCCGTCGCGGGCCGCCATGCTCACGGGCCGGTATGCACCCCATACCTCTCTCACGCTGATCGTCTTCCCGGACGACTCACCCCTGACCTGGACGGCGAAGCTGATGGATGCGCCGATCCGGCTCCCGGCAGAAGAAATTACGCTCGCCGACGTGCTTGGTGCAGCAGGCTATCGAACCTTCATGGCCGGGAAATGGCACCTCGGGAACAATCATCCCTCCCGCCCAATCGACATGGGCTTCGAGCATTGGCTTGGCGTTCTCTATTCGAACGACATGCAGCCGCTGGCGCTGTGGCGGGACGAGGAAGTCATCGAGACTGCGCCCGTCGATCAAAGCCGCCTCACCGAGAAGTACACGCAGGCGGCGATCGAGTTTCTCGAGCAGACCAAGGGTGAGCCCTTCTTTCTCTACGTCGCGCACACTTTCCCGCACATTCCCCTTTTTCCATCGGCCGCACATGCAGGAGAGTCCGCGGGCGGGGTTTACGGCGACGTCGTCGAAGACCTCGATCGAAGTGTCGGCCGGATCCTCGAGGCACTCGATCGCCTGGAATTGGCCGATGACACGATCGTCTTCGTCACCAGCGACAACGGCCCCTGGTTTCAGGGCAGTTCCGGTGCGAATATTCGGGGCCGGAAGAACTCCACGTTTCGCGGGGGTCAGCGTGTCCCGGCGATCGTGCGCTGGCCGAACCGCATCTCCGGGGGCGTCAGCGACGCGATGGCGATGGGCATCGACCTGCTCCCCACGATGCTGGAACTCCTGGATCTGCCACAGCCAACGGACCGCGATCTCGACGGTCGAAGCCTCGCCGCCGTCCTGCTCGAAGACGCCCCTTCACCGCATGCGGCTCTCTACGCCTACGCCGCAGGTGATCTGTTCGCACTGCAGGGCGGACGCTGGCGCTACCGCTTGAGGAAGGGCGTCGAGCTGGGCTCGATCGGAGGCCTTCCCTTCCTGCCGCTGGTCGACCGGGGACCCTGGCTGTTCGATCTCGAACTCGACCCGGACGAGTCCTACGACGTATCGACCCGCCACCCGGAGGTCTTCGCGCGGTTTGCCGCGCTTGCGGAGACCCAGCTCGCGCTCGACGAATCGAACCCGCGCCGCTGGCGCTAGCCGGCTTCAAAGCGCCTGCTCCGGAACGCGCTCGCTTGACCTGTCTTCCGCCGCTTCTGGGGGCGGGTTGCCGCTGGAGCGGCCGGCCCGCGTGTGTCAGGCCGCGCCGACGAGCTCCTCGGCAGTCGGACACACACGATCGGCGATCGGCTGGAGCGCATCGACGTCGAAACCGTAGATCCTGGCCGGGTTGTCTGTCAGGATCGCGCGCACCTCGTCGATTGGGATGCCGTTGAAGCAGCGCGCGAGCAACTTGCGCGTGCGCGGCCAGGTTCCCTCGACGTGTGGGTAGTCGGCGCCCCACATCAGGTTGCCCAGGCCGATCTCGTGGCGCAGCGCCGACTCGTGCGGACTCATGAAGGACGCGGCCACGCTGCACTGCCGTGCGAAGTACTCGCTCGGCTTGAGCTTCACGCTGTCGCGGATGTGGCTGAAGAACCGGGCCGCGTGAATGCCATCGAGCAGCATCAGGGCGCCCGGAACCCAGTCCGAGCGGGTTTCGGTAAAGACCACCTGCATCCGGGGGAAACGTTCGAAGACCCCGCCCCACAGCAGGACCCAGAGGTTGCGGTGGGAAAAGTAGGGAGCCTCGGTCGCGTACATCAGCATGCTCACGACGCCGTAGTTGCCGTAGTCCGGGGTCCCGCCCCCTCCGTGAATGTGCACCGGCATCTCGGTATCCTGGCACGCAGCCCAGAGCGGGTCGTAGCAGGTGTCGTAGTAGGGCGGGAGCCCTTCGCCGGGCACCGTCGGGATGAGTACGCCCTTCATGCCTTGCTCGGCCGCCCAGCGGACCTCGGCAATGGTCGCCTCGAGGTCGTGCACGGTCAGCAGCGCGAGCGCGGCGCGGCGCCCGGGCAGATCGTTCGCAAAGTCGAGCAGCCAGCGGTCGTAGGCGCGGTTTCCGACACCTCGCAGCTCGTGCTCGGCCGATTGGCCGAATCCGCCGAACGGCACACCGCCGTTGGGGAACAGCACCTCACACACGACCCCCTCTCCCTCGAGCACCCGCGTGCGAACGGCGGAGTTCCACTCGCCGTCGCGCGCGTCGCCGGTCTCGGCCTCGAACGCCTCGCTGCCCTCCTTGGAGAACAGGGAGCGGTCCTGCGCCAGCGCCTTTGCGCGGGCCGCCTTCTGCTTCTCGAGTCCGCGCACGAACTCCTCGTAGCGCGCGCGATAGGCAGGCTCGACATAGGGCACGTAGTCCTGCGGTCGCCCCGTGGCATGCCCGTCGCACGAAATGATCAGCGGCCGCGGCTCCGTCATTCTTTTTTACTCCCTCTGCGAGGGGTTTGCTGGGCGCTCTGGAAGCCACAGTGTAGCGGAACAAGCCCCCTGGCTGGTAGCCGCTCGTGGCCCGAGAGCGCGACTGCGGTTCGCCGAGACTCCACGAGTTGCCAGAGGCCTCGCCACGCGTGCTTCCGCCGGAAACTTCACGCCTCTGACCGGAGTCGGGAGGCCATCGCTATACTCGCCCCATCGAAGGCGTCGAGTTGATCCTTCGGGATGGAATCCGCCAGAGGAGAGCCAGCGTGCCCTGTGTCACTGGATCGACGGGCCCGGTCGCCGTGACCGGAGCTTCGGGTTATGTCGGCTCGCATGTCGTCAGAGCCTTGATGAAGCGCGGTTACTCCGTACACGCCTGTGTGACGGATCCGACGAACCCCCACAAGACCGAGCACCTTTCCGCGTTGAACAAAGCAGGCCTACCGGGCAGACTCGAGCTCTTCAGGGCGAACCTCCTCGAGCAGGGGAGCTACGACCAGCCGTTTTCGGGTTGCAGTGGAGTTCTCCACGTGGGCACGGCGATGGGCTACGGCGGCGTCAACAACCCTAGGCAGGTGTACGACGGGGCCGTAGACGGAACCCGCAACGTCCTCGAATCGGTGAAGAAGGCGGGGGGCGTCCGGCGCTTCGTCTACACCAGTTCGTTTGCCGCGATCGGTCACCCGGCACCGCCGGGCTATGTCTTCAACGAAAAGGACTGGGCCTCGGACAACCGCGAGCGCGACCGGAACTGGAACCCGGAGAAGATCGACGAGAACGGCGAGGTCGCGTATGCGATGGCCAAGCTGGAGACGGAACAACTGGTGAACCGAACGGCCGAGGCAGACGGCCGTTTCGATGCGGTTTCGGTGTGCCCGCTGGTGGTGCTGGGCCCGCTACTGAGCCCGGTGCACGAACTGGTCGGTTCCTGGCAGTGGTTCCTGGGTCGCATGCTGCGCGGCAAACCCTGCAAGCGTGGCTGGCAGGCGCTGTGGAACATCGTCGACGTGCGCGACGTCGGCGAGTCGCAGGCGTTGATCCTCGAGAGCGATGCCTGCCAGAACGGCTCGCGCTACCAGCTGAGCGCTACAGACGAATCCGGAGAACTGGACGTCTTCCAGCTCCAGGAACATCTGCAGAAGCTGTTTCCCCGGATCGAGGTCGGCGGCGCGCCGCCCGAGATGGACGCCTACCTCGAGAAGTACGGCAAGCCCTACGACGCGCCGCGCGCCCACTGCGACAAGGCCCGCCGGGAACTCGGTCTCGAGTCCCATGCCATCCTAGATACGCTGCGCGAGACCGGGCAGACGTTGATCGACCTCGGCCTCGTGGAGCCGGCCCTGAAGGAGCTCGACTGAGCCCGGCGCGCTGAAACTCCACGCCCGAACTCTACACCTGCGCGATACCGACCGCCGCGATGCCCGGCGCCATCGACCATTGCCGCTCGGGCGGAGTTCGAAGCCGCGAGCCCAGATAGTGCTTGCTTCGGGCTTCTCCAAACTGGCACTCTTCCCTGCGTGCCGAGCTTCATTCAAGACAAGGTCGAGATTCACTACATCGAGCGGGGAGCGGGCTTCCCCGTGCTGTTGTTCGCTCCGGGCGGGATGCGCTCCGCCAGCGGCTACTGGAAGAACTCGCCCTGGAACCCGGTCACCGAACTCAGCGACGGGTTCCGCGTGATCGCCATGGACCAACGGAACGCCGGCAACTCGAAGGCCCCGGTGAGTGCCGATGACGGCTGGCATAGTTACGCGGCCGACCACGCGGCGCTCCTCGATCACCTCGAGATCGAACGCTGCCACGTGGTCGGCGGTTGCATCGGCGGACCGTACTGCATGGGCCTGATTCAACTCGCGCCGGAGCGCGTGGCTTCGGCAGTCCTCCAGCAGCCGATCGGCTACAGCGGAGAGAATCGGCAGGCGTTCTACGAGATGTTCGATGCCTGGAGGCAGGAGATCTCCGACCTGCACCCATCGATGTCGGACGACGATTGGAACGCGTTTCGCAGCAACATGTACGACGGCGACTTCCTCTTCAACGTCGATCGCGACTTCGTGCGGAACTGCGCGACACCGCTCCTCGTCCTAATGGGAAACGACCTCTACCACCCCGAGCTGACCTCGCGCGAGGTGGCGGAACTCGCGCCGAACGCGGAGCTGATCGAAAGCTGGAAGGAGCCCGAGCTGGTAAAGGAAACGGTCGCGCGCGTGCGCACCTTCCTGCAGGCGAACACACCGGGCGCGGGATCCAGCTAGCGGGGCCGGGCAAGGGGGAGACCCGGGTCGTCGAGCCTGGGCCCCGGTTTCCGGAACTCGGGCCCAGCCCAAAATCCCGCACATTTCTCGTATCCTATTCCCCGACTCGATTCATGCTCCGTCCTACCTCGGACTGTCCCGAGCCGCCGAGTCCACGCTGTTGCGCCGTAGGGCAGCGCAGTGTTTCCGGGGCTGAGCGATCGGAGAACGCGGAGTTCTACGTTTGACCTCGAAGCTGGCGACACGATTCCGGATCTGCGCACGCCTCATCTGCGCGCTGGGCGCGGCGACCACGCTGGGCTGCGAGCGCGAGCAGCCGAACATCATCCTTCTGATCGGGGACGACCACGGATATCCCTACTACGGCCTCACGGGCTCCGAGATCGTGCAGACACCCAACCTGGATCGACTCGCCGAGGAAGGGGTCACCTTTACCCACGCCTTCAATACCGCGAGCACCTGCCGCCCGTCTCTGATGTCGCTGTTGACCGGCCTGTATCCGGGTCAGTGGAACCTCACCATCTCGAATCTGCGTGACCAGGGGATCTCGCGCGTTCCGTTTATGGAGATCGTGGACTTCGAGACTCTTCCGGGCCTGCTGCGCCAGAAAGGCTACGTGTCGTTCCAGGGCGGCAAGTACTGGGAAGGGACCTACGCAAGCGGCGGCTTCACACACGGGATGAAGTCCCGGGTGCCAGGCCGCCCAGGATTGGACGTCGCCCTTAGAAACGCCGGCGGGTTGAGCCTCTCGCTGGGCCGGACGACGATGCAACCTCTGTGGAACTTCCTGGACGAATTCGGTGGACAGACGCCCTTCTTCGTCTGGTTCGCGCCCATGCTTCCCCACACACCGTTTGATGCCGGTGCCGCCTATCTCCAACGCTATGATGGGCTGGAGCTCTCCGCCCAGTCCAAGGCTTATTACGCGAACATCACGCGTTTCGATGACCTGGTTGGATCGATTGTCGACTACCTCGAACGACACGGGCTCAGAGAAAACACGCTTCTCGTCTACCTTTCCGACAACGGATGGGACCAGGATCCAGACGCTCGGCACGGTCCCACCGGAGGACCGCGCGGAAAGTGGTCGATGTACGAACTCGGGTTCCGCACGCCACTGATCTTCAGCTGGCCCGGACAACTCCCTCGCGGAGTGAGAAACGACCTCCCTATCTCGACCGTGGACGTGGTTCCTACGCTGCTCGATTTCGCGGACGTCGCGCTCCCATCCGACCGGCGCGGCCGAAGCCTCAAGCCTGTGCTAAACGGGCACGCTCGCAAACCGAGAAAGCCCGTGATCATGGTGGGCGACCACTCCTCGAGTCGGTCGAAGAAGACCGCATTCGCCCTTCGAAACGACTCCTGGCATTTCATCTGGCGGGAGAGCGGGAAGCAGCTTTTCGCAATCGACCGGGATCCCCATGAACAGGTCGATCTGGCGGAGGCTCATCCCGAACTGGTACTTCAGTTCCGATTAGAAATCCTCCGGTGGATCGCGGAGATGGGCTTCGCGGACTCAGAGGCGTTCGTATCGGAGATGGGCTACCGCGACCGCGAGGAATTCATGTTCGAGTTCGAGATGCTCGAGATCGAACACGGATCTCCAGTCGATCTGATCGGGCTGCAAGGCGCGCTGTCTCAGGTACGGCTCGCGGCGGCTCCGAAAGGCAGAGGAATCATCGTGCAAAGGATCAGAGAGGGCGGCGTCGCATGGACGACGGGCTTCCGGAACGCCGACGTCCTGCTCTCGGTCAGCGGGCGGCAGATCACCAATCTAAGGCGAGGGCTCCGGTTGCTCTCGAATGCGCCCGGCTCCGAGCCGATCGTGATCGAAGTCCAGAGGGGCGCCCAGATCCTGCCGATCGAGATCCGGCCGACCGAGGAGTAGGCGCTCAGCGCCGATCGATCGGGCGTACGAAGCTCGCACCGGCGTCAGTTTCGGTCTTCGTCCCGACGCACGAAGTCGATCAGGCTCTACACCAGAGGGCTGCGGCGGGCGCGTGCGCTTCCTCCGGTGTGCGCGTTCGAGCGAATTTCGCGCAGCCTCTGGCTCGATTCCGGCCCCACAGGCCAGCCGAGTTCGGGCGGAGTCCCAAAAACCCGCCCGTTTCTTCTATCCTCTGAGCTTCGATGGCCTTCCCGAGATGAACCCGCCCGCCTGTCGGGCCCGTCCAGCCAGCATGGAGGATTCCGCATGAGCACCGAAGACACCGGCCCCAAGATCAATCCCGGCGACATCATCCTCTGGCCCATGCTCAAGCTCGACTACGAGACGCAGCCCGAGAAGATCGCGGCGCTCCTACCTCCCGGCATCAACCCGAGCGCGCGCTCCGGAGTACACATCACGGTCTACAACTTCCCGGTGCCCGACGTGCCCGAGTATGGGGTCCTGGTCACGGTCGATGCGGACTACCAGGGTGAAGATGGGCTCTACACGCTGGGCTACGGGATCGACCAGGAGTCTGCGATCTTCATCAGCCGTGACATGAACGGCCAGCCGAAGTACCCGTGCGACGTCACCTACTACCGCATGCTCGATGGCGTTCATGCCCGCTGTAGCCACCAGGGCTACACCTTTCTCGAGTACGACGGCAAGCTGACGGAGACGCTTCCGAGCCGCGAAAACCATACAGAGACCGAATGGTGGATCAAGGTTTCGCGCGGCGTTGGGATGGCGCCCGACAACACCTATGACTTTCCGCCACACGTGGTTCGCGTCCACAGCAGCTACGCAACTGCGCTCGAGCAGAAGCTCGAGGGCCGCCTGACCTTGCGCGACAGTCCCTGGGACCCGATCAAGGAACTGCTTCCGATGGAGAGCGAGGTCTCTGCCCGACTCTGGACGCCGACCTTCCTCGGGCGCGAGATCACGCTGGCGGGCAAGCTCGATGCGGAAGCCTTCGGTCCCTTCGTCGACACCATCGGCGGCTCCCGCTGGCCCGGAGAGAACGGCGCGCCGCCCAGACGCCGCTGACGGACCAGGGGGCCCGGGAGGAGGCGGAGGGCGCGGTGAGGCCGGACTCCCCTCCGGATCCGGCGCCGGAAACGACCACGGCCGATTCGGACATCATCGAAACTCGAGCCAGCGTCAGATCCGACACACGAAGAGGAGAGCCGTGGAGCAGATCGACGTTTCCCGGCAGGAAATCGCGCGCTGCATCGAGGAACTGACGCTTCGGGAGTACGCGATTCTGGAAGGCGCACTGAGTCACGACTTCTGCGACGAGATCATCGAAGAAATCCGACGCCTCGAAGCCAAGGGTCCACCTGCCCTTCCGGCGAGCGAGTTCACGGGTTACGAGACCCTGCGCTACTTCGATCTCCTGAATGAAGCCGAGGTCTGGGCGCGGGTGACCACAGTTCCCGCCATTCTCGAGGTCGAAGCCGGGACCCCGAGAACCGCCGGCGTTCCGCGGGTCGCCCGGCCAGCAGGGAACACCCCATGACGCAGCGGCACGCCCAGCTCGTGGGCGTTGGTGAGTCGCAATACACGCGCTGGGGCAAGATCGGCGACGTGACCGAGCACGCACTGGCCTGCCAGGCGATCCAGCGTGCGGTCGCGGATGCCGGCCTGTCGCTGGACGACGTCGACGGCCTGGCGTCCTTCGCCGAGGATCGCAACGAAGCCGTCTTCCTCGCGGCCGAGTTGGGGCTCCCCGCGCTGCGCTTCGCCAACATGGTCTGGATGCCTGGCGGAGGCGGCGGCTGCGCGGCCGTCTCCAACGCCGCGATGGCAGTGGAGACGGGCCAGGCCGAAGTCGTCGTCGTCTACCGCTCGCTGTGCCAGGGACAGTTCTTTCGATTCGGTTCCGCGGGGGTGGATGCTTCTGCTCCCGCTCCCGCAAACCCGAAACCCCCGACCGTGCAGCAGGCCAACTCGTTGCTGCTGGCATCCCTGGGCTTCGCGATGCCCTTCGGCTTGCTGATGGCGGCCGCCGCGTACGCCCTGCCCACGCGACGTCACATGCACCTCTACGGAACCACCAGCAAGCAACTGGGAATGCTCGCAGTCACGTTTCGGGAGCACGCGAGCCGCAATCCGCGCGCGGTGATGGGTGGCCGCCCGATGACGCTCGAGGATCACCAGGCTTCGCCCATGATCGCGGATCCACATCGCCTGTTTGACTGCTGTCTCGAAAGCGATGGGGCCTGCGCGGTCGTCGTGACCACGGCGGAGCGCGCTCGCGACCTCGCGGCACGGCCGATCGAGATCCTTGCCAGCGAGCAGGGGGCCCCCAAGGGATACGCGTTCGGGCCATTCAGCAACGCCAACGTCGCCGATGAGATCTACGCGACCGGTGGCGGCGAGGAAATGGCGAAGCGTCTCTGGGCCAAGGCGGGGCTCGGGCCCGCCGATGTGGACGTGGCCCAACTCTACGATCACTTCACGGGCTGCGTCCTGATGCAACTCGAAGACTACGGATTTTGCGAGCGCGGTGAGGGCGGGTCCTTTATCGAAAGCGGCGCCCTGTCCTGGCACGGTGGCAGCCTCCCCACCAACACCCACGGTGGCAGCCTGTCCGAGGCTTACATCCACGGACTCAACCACGTCGTAGAGGGGGTACGCGCGCTGCGCGGCGACTCCACCAGCCCGGTCGAAAACGCCGAAGTCTGCCTGGTCACGAGTGCGGCGTGCGTCCCCTCGAGCGCAGTTCTGCTGGGGCGGAAATGAGCCAACGATTCTTTCCCGACGGCATGCCGCCGCCGCTCGCGGACGCCATCAGCCTGCCCTGGTGGGAGGCCGCCGCCGAACACCGCCTGGTCGTGCAACGCTGCACGTCCTGCGAAACCACCCGGCATCCCCCGGCGCCGGTCTGTCCGGAGTGCCGCTCCGCAGACTCCGATTGGAACGAGCTCTCAGGACGAGGTCAGGTCTACACCTATACCATCGTGCACCGCCCGATCGCAGCCGGTCAGGAACTTCCCTTCGTGATCGCGGTCATCGCGCTGGAGGGTGCGGGCGGGTTGCGGATGATCTCGAACCTCGTCGAGGTGAAGCCGGATCGGATCGAGATCGGATTGGCCGTGGAACTGGTCTGGGAGGACATGAGCCCGGACCTGGCGATTCCGCGGTTTCGGCCCGTGGAGCGGTAGGGCTTGCAGTCTTCATTCTCCGGCTCAGCATGGAATCGAGCCGCAGCCAGCTCAAGGGAGATCCTCCGATGAAATGTACGGAATGGTTCATCGACGCCGATACGCATATCACCGAACCGGGCGACGTCTGGACCTCGCGCCTGCCTCAGAAGTTCCAGGACGCGGCGCCACGGATGATCCGAACGGACGACGGCGTCGACGTCTGGCAGTTCGGGCAAACAGAGCGCCAGATCCCGGTGGGCGCGACCGCGATGGCGGGCTGGCCGGAACCCTTCCCTTCGATTCCAAGGAATCTCGACGAGTGCCCGCCCGCCGCCTATGACGCCAAGGCGCGCCTCGCCTACATGGACGAGATCGGCGCCTGGGCGATGGCCCTCTACCCGAACATCGGGGGCTTCGGGAGCGAGACCTTCCTCGGGCTGGGCGACCCGGAGTTGATGCTCGCGTGCGTACGCGCCTACAACGACTGGCTGATCGAGTGGATCTCTCCCGACCCGAGCCGCTTCATCCCGGTGATGGCGACCCCGTTCTGGGACGTCGACGCGGCGGTGGGCGAAATCCACCGCTGCCGTGAACTCGGGCATCGGGCCATCCTCTTCACCAGCGCGCCCCAGGATTTCGGCATGCCGTTCATCGGCGACGTCCACTGGAATCCGATCTGGAGCGCCGTCCAGGACGTCGACCTCCCCATCAGCCTGCACATCGGCAGCGGGGACTTCCAGGACCAGCTCATGAATCCCGCTCGCTTCGCCGCACACGGCGTCCGGGCCAGTACGGTCTCGGGGTCGATGTCCATCCTGCTCGCCAACGCGATCCAGCTGATGGACGTCGTGATGTCGGGGATTCTGCCGCGAAATCCACGGCTCCGGATCGCATGCGTGGAGAGCGGAATCGGGTGGCTGCCCTTCGTGAAGGAGGCCCTCGACCACGGCTTCAACTACACCAACGTGCCTGGCGAGAAACCCGAGTTCACGAAAAAGCCCAGCGAGTACCTGCGCGAGCAGGTCTGGGCCTGCACCTTCTTCGAGGAGTTTCCGTCGAACAACTTCCTGGAGGAGATCGGGAGCGATCGCGTCCTCTTCGAGACCGATTATCCGCACCCGATCTGCCTCTACGGAAGCGAGGTCCGGCAGAAGATCGACGCGGCCTTCGGCAAGCTGGCTCCACAGGTTCGGCAGAAGATCCTATTCTCGAACGCAGCCGAACTCTACGGCGTGGGCGCTCCCGACCGCCCCTGGCAGAGAGCCTCAGCGAGTTCCTAGAAGTTCCGGCGCAGACGTGAGACGCTTGCGCCCGGGGAAATCATGCAGCGCCGAATTGATCGGTCCCAGACACGATGACTGCCACCCACACGACGACAGCCGACTCCGCGCGTAGCGGCCTGCGCTTCATCATCATCGGCGCGGGCATGTCCGGCATCCTCTCCGCCATCAAACTCCGCGAGGCCGGCCTCGACTTTACGATCTACGAGAAGGCAGATCGCCTCGGCGGGACCTGGAGGGAGAATACCTACGCGGGGATCACCTGCGACGTTCCTTCTCATTTCTACAGCTTCTCGTTTGCGCTCAACCCGGATTGGAGTCGACAGTTCTCTCCCGGGGCCGAGATCCAGGCCTATTTTGAGGACGTCGCGCACCGCTACAAGATCGACGAGGACATTCAATACGGAAAGGCAGTGACCGGCGCCGCATTCGAGAATGGGCGTTGGCAGATCGAGTTGGCGGATGGCTCGACGGACGTGGGGGACTTTCTGATCGCGGCGACCGGCGTGCTACACCATCCAGCGTATCCCGCGATAGAGGGCCTGGACGAGTTCGAGGGTGCGGCCTTCCACAGCGCGCGCTGGGACCACGACGTCTCGCTGGCGGGCAAACGTGTCGGCCTGATCGGGACGGGCTCCTCCGCGATCCAGATTACCTCCGCAGTGATCGACGAGGTCCAGCGACTCTCGGTCTTTCAGCGTACCGCGCAGTGGGTCATGCCCGTTCCGAACTCCGATTTCAGCGACGAGGAGCGAGCCGCATTTCGCAGGAACCCGGAGTCCATGCAGAAACTCCGAGACGAGGTGAACCGCAGCTTTACCGAAGGATTTGCCAATGTGCTCGGCGACGCGGAGTCCCCCGTCATGCACGCGATTCACGATGCCTGCGTGGCCAATCTGGAAAACAGCGTAAAGGACCCGGGGCTTCGCGAGAAGCTCCGACCGAATTACCGCGCGGCCTGCAAGCGCCTGATCATGTCCGGCGACTTCTACGACGCGATCCAGCGACCCAACGCGAGCCTCGTGACCGAGGGCATCGAGCGGGTGGAGAAATCGGGGCTTCGCACGAGGGACGGCAAACTGCACGAACTCGACGTGCTGATCCTGGCGACAGGCTTTCGCGTCGATCAGTTCGTCCGGCCGATGAACGTTACGGGCCGGGGCGGCGTCGTTCTCGACGAACTCTGGAAGGGGGGGCCCTTCGCGTACATGGCGATCATGGTTCCCGAGTTCCCCAACTTATTCATGCTCAACGGCCCCAACTCACCGGTAGGGAACTTCTCGCTGATCGAGGTGGCGGAACTGCAATTCCAGTACGTCATGCGCATGGTCGATCAGGTCCGGTCCGGCTCGTGTAGAGCGATTTCCCCGTCGCGGGAGGCGATGGAGCGCTTCGACATCGAACGCCGGAAGGCGGCCGAGACGACGATCTGGAATACGGGCTGCAACAGCTGGTATCTGGATGCCCGGGGTCTGCCGACCGCGTGGCCCTTTACCTTTGACCGCTTCCGGAAAGAGATGGGCCGGCCGCGCTTCGATGACCACGACATGAGATGAAGCCCAAACAAGGAGAACGACCGTGAAAGCAGCCGTGATGCGAGCAAACAACGCCCCGCTCGAACTCGAGGATGTCCAGATCGATAGTCCCGGTCCGGGTGAAGTCCTCGTGAAAACGGTGGCGTCCGGGATCTGCCACAGCGACCTCACCGTGCTCGAAGGCGGCCTGCCGCTGCCTCCGCCCTGCATCCTCGGACACGAGCCAGCTGGGATCGTCGAGCAGGTAGGCGACGGCGTGGGCGATTTCGCGCCGGGCGATCACGTGATCGGCTGCCTCAGTTCCTGGTGCGGCGTGTGTAAGTTCTGCACCGCCGGGCGCCCCTACCTGTGCCCCCAGCAGTTCGCGGGTCGGCCCGCTGGGTCGAAGTCCCGATTGAGCAACCAGGACGGTGAGCCGATTTTTCAATTCGCAAACCTGTCCTCGTTCGCGGAGACCATGCTTTGCCCGGAGCGCTCGTTGGTCAAGATCCGGGACGACATGCCCCTCGACCGCGCGTCGCTGATCGGATGCGGTGTCACGACCGGCCTCGGTGCCGCCCTGAATACCGTAGATATTCCGGCCGGCGCGAGCGTGGTGATCATCGGCTGCGGGGGCGTGGGCCTCTCCGCGCTTCAAGGGGCGCGCATCGGCGGTGCCGGGAAGATCATCGCCGTCGATACCAAGGTCTGGAAGTTCGACCTCGCCCAGAAACTCGGAGCGACCGACTGCGTCGATGCCACTGCCGGCGATCCGGTTGGGGCGGTTCAGGAACTCACGGGCGGCGGCGCCGATTTCGTTTTCGAGTGCATCGGCCTCGTCCCCACCGTGCAGCAGGCGGTCGCCATGACGGGCCGCGGGGGCACGACTGTGCTGGTCGGTGTCGTCCCCATTATGGAGACCGCCGCAATCTCGCCCGCCGACCTCACGCTCCAGGAGAAGAAGATCACGGGTTCCTTCATGGGCTCGAACCGCTTCCGCTTCGACATGCCCAAGTACATCGAGTTCTACCTGGACGGTCGGCTGCACCTCGACGAGATGATCTCCTCGCGCATCAAGCTCGACCAGGTCAACGACGGCCTCGACCTGATGCGAAAGGGCGAGGCGGCCCGGCAGGTCATCGTCTTCGACTAAGCTGCGACGATCCCCGAGCGCGGCGTGCGCCAGTCTGTTCGCAGACGGCCGTGACCGACAGGCAGACAGCGCGATCGTGATCCGGGAGGGTCCGGACGGGATCGCTGCGCCCGGTCGCGCGCCGGCTAGCGATCGTCACGACCTTCCGCCTGCTCCGCCTGCTCCGCCGGTTCCGCGTCGGCGAGCGCCCCGCCCTGCGTGAGCACACGCAGGATTCGGGCATACCGGCCCTGGCGCAGGTTCTGGCGCGCATTGAGCAGGACCAGGATCCCGATCACGAAGCTGGGTCCCCAGGCGACCCCGCTCAACAGTCGAAGCAGCGACACGCCGAGCAGAGCCACGCCCACCACAACGCCTAGAATCATCGCCAACCGGAACACCCCTTCCCGGCGGAGCGTTCCCGCCACGAAGCGCACGTCGGACTCGGTCATCGTCACCCCCCTTGAACTGGCCGGTAGGACCGATGCTAAACTGCCGGGCGGTCGGAGTCCTGCCCACCCGCTCCCGCGAACCCGGGTGCCCCCTCATTCGACAGCAAGGGCGCTCCCCGGACGGGGGGCGAGGCCCGCGATTTCGCCTGTCGCCCCGACCCTCGCCCCCTCCAGCGCGAGGGACCACGGCGGGGCGCGAGGGAGAAGACGCTGTACGTGATCATCGCCATCCTGCTCGGATTCCTGGGTTGGTACCTGTACGAGCGAAGTCAGAGGCGCACGCATCCAATGACGCCGGGACTGCACGCGGAGATCGATCTCCCGCACACCCAGGAGTGGGAGATCTACCAGAATTCGCTTTCGATCTGCTCGAAGAAGTTGCGCGTCTGCATGGAAGAACTCCGGCTCCCGCACCTGAGTCACCACATCGACCTGATCGAAACCGGGAGCTACGAAAACCTGAGCCGCCGCTTCCTGAAGGTGAATCCGGGCTTCAGCGTGCCCGTGCTGGTCCACAACGGCCATCCCGTCTACGAGTCGCACGACCAGATCGTCTACGCCGCAGCGCACGCCGGGGCAAAGGGCGCCGCGTTGCTGGGCGAGACTGCCGAGCTGCGCGCCGAGGTGGCGCGCTGGGTCGACCTCGGGGCGCTGAAAGGCAACCCGCTCGTCGGCGGTGAGGAGCGTGCAGGAAACAGCGCCCCGGGTCTCACGATTCCAATCTTCGCAAGCATGCTCCGCTACATCCCGTGGTGGCGGTTGGGCGTGGGCGTGCTCTTCCACGGACAGCGGCGGCGCCCGATCCTGTTCTCGATTCTCAAGCTGCGCGGAATCCACGGGCTGCCTCCGCCGGCGCGCGAGGCGATCCGCAGAGCGCGCCGGAACATGAGCGCGCACCTAGACACGCTCGAGCAGGCGCTCGCTGACGGTCGCGCCTGGGTGTGCGGAGAGACCTTCACGCTCGCGGACGTCAGCTGGATGGCGATCCTCGAGCGGCTCTGCGAAGTCGACTGGATCGAAGTGTTCTTGGGTCAGGGAAAGCGCCCCGGCGTCGCGGCGTATTGGAGGCGCGTGCAGAAGCGCCCGAGTTACGAAGCCGCGCTGCAAAGCCAGCGAGGCGATATCGCGATCCGGGCCCTGCAGGACTTGAAGGACGCAAAGCGCTCGTCCCCCGAGCTACGCGAGGCGCTCGAGGTCAGCTGAGCGGGCCGTGGAATCCGGAGCACCTGGCCGGCAGGACGGAAGACGCCGAGTCTGCACGAACGTCATCCGCAACGAGATCCGCTGGGTCAGCGCTGACCTCCCTCGCGCTGACGAGCAGCCCCGGTCAGCTCGCGATCTGGAAGCGAACCGGCAGGTGCTTCAGCCCCACCACGAAGCTGGCCTTGATCCACTCGGGATCGCCGGCCAGCTCCCAGGTCTCCACCCGCGCGACCAGCTGGTTCAGGATCGCGGCCAGTGAACGTCGGGCGAAGTGCGCGCCCATGCAGAAGTGCTCTCCATAGCCGAAGGCCACGTGCGGGTTCGGCTTGCGCTCGACCTCGAAGCTGAAGGGATCGTCGAAGACATCCTCGTCCCGGTTGCCCGAGGCGTAGAACAGCATGAGCGCGTCGCCCTTCGAGATCTTCTGACCGTTCACCTCGACGTCCTCCGCCGCGGTGCGCTTCATATAATTCACCGAGGAGGTCCAGCGCAGAATCTCCTCTACTGCTGACGGCACCAGGGAGCGATCGCGGCGAAGCTTCTCGAACTGCTCCGGGTGCTCGACCAGCGCCCGGATACCACCGGCCAGCGCGTTCTTGGTGGTGTCGTGACCGGCGTTGAAGACGATCAGGTAGTAGCCGAGGGTCTCCATCGGCCCCATCGGTTCGCCGTCCAGCTGGCCGTTGGCCAGCACGCTGGCCAGGTCATCGGTCGGGTGCTGTCTGCGATCCTGGATGATCGGCAGGAAGAGCTCCAGGAACTCCTGGCCTAGCTGGGCGAAGTCCTCGATCTGGGTTCCGCCCCCGATCTCCTCGTCGTCCGGGGCGAAGAGCCGAGTGGAGAGATTGAGGATGGTCGCTTCCTGGTCGCGGGGCACGCCGAGCGCCGTCGACAGGATGCGCAGCGGATGCTTGATCGCAATCTCGGTGGCCAGGTCCGCCTGGCCCTCGCCGTTCCGGGCCAGCGCATCTACGAGCTGTTCCGCGCTCTCATCGACCGCCGCGTCGATGCGCCGGAGCGCGCGCGGTGTGAACCACGGGCTCGCGACCTTGCGCACCTTGCGATGCTCCGGCGGGTCCATGTTGATCACGACGCGCATGCTGCTGAAGCCCGGGATCTCCAGCTCCGATTGCTCCGCCGGCGCGAGCGTGATCCCGGGCCCGCTCAGAAACTTTCCGGGCCGCTTGGAGATCGAGGTAATGTCCGCATGCTTCACGATCGCCCAGAACGGCTCGACTCGCGGGATCTCCCAGCGAGAGACCGGTGCGCTTCGCCGCAGCTCGGAAAAGAGCTCGTGGGGCGGGCCCCCGCTGGCGTAGAGTTCGGGGTCGAGCAGCCTGAGTCCGTCGTTCGTGGTCATCGCGTGCATTCTCTCCCAGGAAGCACACGAGAAACAAGCTCGCTCCCGGCCCCGCTCCGCGCTCCGCGGGCGGGCCCGCGGACGCGGTGAGCGCTCAACGCGGAATCGCCGCGCCGCCGTTCGCACGCCAGATCTGGCCGGTGCAGAAGCGCGAAGCGTCCGAGGCCAGGTAGAGCACCAGCCAGGCCTGGTCGATCGCCTCGCCCACGAGATCGAGCGGCGAGGTCTTCTTCATGGCCGCCACGAATCTCTCGTAGCGCTCGGGATCGATGCTCCCGTCGGGATTCTTCAGGTGGCGCTTGCTGAAGTTGGTGAGCGTGGCGCCCGGTGCGAGCACGTTCACGCGAATTCCGCGGGGACCGAGCTCGACCGCGAGGGTCTGGGTGAGTTGCGTGACCGCCGCCTTCGTGAGCGCGTACAGCCCGTAGTTGGGGACCGCGAGGTCGATGGCGGCCGAGGCCACGTTGATGATGCTGCCTCCGCCGCTCGACGCCATGGCGGCCGCACCGGCCTGGCAACCGAACAGCGTTCCCTTCACGTTGACGCCCACCACCCGGTCGAATTCGTCCTCCCCCAGTTCCCGAAGCGGACCATCGGCGGGGATGCCGGCCACGTTGCAGAGGATGTCGAGCCCGCCCCACTCCCCGGTGGCACGCTCGATCAGGGCTTCGACCTGCCGACGTTCGGACACGTCGACTTCGTGGGCCAGCGCTTCGCCCCCGAACTCCCTGATCTCCCCGGCGACTGCTTCGGCGCCCGCGCCGTCGAGGTCACCCACGACCACGCGCGCGCCCGCACTCGCGAGTACCTCCGCTACCGCCCGCCCGATCCCGCTCGCCCCTCCGGTCACGACGGCGACACGGTCGCCCAGGCCGAAGGCCTCGTTCATGTCATGCACGTGTAACTCCTTCTCGGATCGCCTCGGCGAGGACCGGGCCCAGTACCCGGGCCAACTGTCGATGCCCTTCGTCGTCGGGGTGAATGCCGTCGGACAGGTGCGCCTCGGAAACGAGTTCGCGCCCAGGGACGAGTCGCAGCCGCGCGTCGCCGTCTTTCTGGCGCCGCTCCACGACCGTCTCGAAGGCGGCGCGCAGATCGGCCAGGCTCGCCCCGAGTCCGTTGGGGGTGCTCTCCGCGTCCACTCTCAGGATGGGACTGACGGCGAAGATGGGCGTCTCCGGGTGGCCCGCGCGCACCAGGTCGAGGAATGCGTGAAACCCCGCCGCAAACAGGTCGGCGCTCTGGGGCGTGCGGGTCCAGCAGTTGGTCCCGTGCGCCACGCTGATCAGGTCCGCGTCCAGCGCCGCGAGCTCCTGCGCCGACGGGATCTCCCCGCGTGCGGAACCCGCGTACCCGAGGTTGATCAGATCGAGGTCGTGCTGACGGCTGACGATACAGGGCCAGGCAAGGGCCGGCTCCGACGCACACCAGCCCTCGACGATCGAATCGCCGTAACAGAGCCAGCGCTTCTGCGGGGGCGCGGGTGTGATCTCGCCGGCTTCGGGCCGAAGGGCGAGCACTGTCGGGCGCATTCCCTCCGGCAAGTACAGGGTTACGGGCTCCCGGCCCTCGCCGACGCCCAGACGCAGCCGGCCCTCTCCCAACCGGGCACGCGCGGAATCGACGCGCCGGTCTCCCCGGAAGAGCACGAACTCCGTTCCCGCTGCTTCGCCCCGAAATCCCAGGTCCTGGGTCTCGGTTCGGTAATCCACCTCGAGCGCGACGGGCTCGCCCAGGAAGACGAAGCGAACCCCGACCGGAATGGCCGCGACCGCGCGAGTATCCGCGGGCAGGCGCAGACCCCCCGGCCCCGGATCGCAGCGCGGATAGGGCACACCCGGACCCGGCGGCCATGCGCAACCGCGCAAGAACGGCTCCGGCTGCGCGGGTCGAGACGGCGTGTCGCTCACGAGCGGAGACTCTAGGCGTCGGAGGTCGCCGGCGGTTTGGCGGGGGGGGTGGCGGCGAACTTCGGCGTATAGCGCTCGATCTCCGGCAGCACCTCCTTGCCGATCAGTTCGATGCTGCGCATCACGGACTCGTGGGAGTGGTAGCCGAACTGCACGTAGCAGATCAGTTCGTCGACGCCGAGATCCGCGTAGTGACACATCTTCTCGAAGCAGCGCTCCGGATCGCCCACGACGATCATGTTGGCGTCGTGGAAGTGATCGATCGGGATGTTGCCTTCGAGCAGCGGTTTCATCAGCGGAAAGATCTGGTCCTGTTCCTTCTGGCTCAGGTGAACCAGTTCCCAGTCGATCGTGAACTGGGCCAGGTTCTGGTACCACCAGCCGACCGACTTCCAGATCTCGTTGGCCTCGGCATCGGCCATCGAGTCTGCGCAGTGGACGAGGGTATAGGCGGCGACCTTGTTGGTCGAGACGTCGGTCAGGGGCTTCGCGCGCTTCTGCGCGGCCCGGTAGGACTCGATCTGCTTCGCCATCTGGTCGAGGGACTGCATGATCGAAAAGCTGAGCAGTCCCAGGGCGTTTTCGCCCGCGACCTCCGAGGATCCCTGGGAGGTCGCCGCCATCCAGCACGGCGGATGCGGATCCTGGTAGGGCTTGGGCGTGACCACGCGCTCCGGGAACTGGAAGCTCGGGGAGTCCCAGGAAAAGCGTTCCTCACGCCACATCCCACAGATGATCTGGATGGCCTCGCGCCACTGCTCGCGCGACCGCTCGCGATCGACGTGAAAGGCCGTCTGCTCCATCGGGGTCGAGCGCCCTGTACCCCACTGCACGCGCCCCTTCGAGAGCAGGTCCACGGTGGCCACCTTTTCAGCGACGCGGGCAGGGTGGGTGAAGCCGAAAGGAGTGAGCGTCACCCCGAAGCCCAGGCCGATCTGTTCCGTCACCTGCGAGAGCGCACCCAGCAGCACCTCGGGTGCGGGGCAATGGGATCGGCCCTCGCGAAAGTGGTGCTCGACGGCCCAGACCGTGTTGAAGCCCAGGGCATCGCCCAACTTGATCTGCTCGATCGCCTCGTAGTACGCGCGCTGCTCGCGCTCCCGTTGTCCGCGCGGGTGGGGGGCGCCCCAGGGCTTGGGAGAGTCCACTTCGTAGAGCAGGTCGAGTTTCAACGTATTCTCCCCCGGGATCAGTGAGTGCGAGTTGTGGTTTCGGTTCGAACAGCGTTCAAGCTGCGGCCCTCATTCCAGCGCGTAAGGAAACTTCGTCGTGGCGCCTCCGTCAACAATCACGGACTGGCCGGTCACGCGTCGGGCGAGATCGGACACCAGGAATAGAATGGGTCCCGCAATATCGTCGGGCAGCGCCATGCGCTCCAGCGTGTCGGCTTCGGGCCTCGGCACCGTGCCCTCGGCCCAGCCGGCCTCGATGCGCGGCGTGCGTACGGCCCCGGGCACGACCGCGTTGACCCGGATGCCGTAGGGCCACCACTCTTCGGCGGCCGTCCGCACGAGTCCCAGCAAGGCGGTCTTGGCGGCGCCGTACGCGCCGTGGTTGGCCGAGGAGAAGGCGCCCGAAACCGAACCGACCACGCACAGGACGCCGGGCTCGCGGACATCGATCCAGCTGCGCGCGGCACTGCGCGCCACGTACCAGTGATGCTTGAGGTTGATGGAGAAGTCCCGCTCCCAGGTGTCTTCGTCCAGTTCGAGCAGCGGTGCCCAGGAGGCGGCGCCCACGATGTTGACGACGATGTCGAGTCCGCCGAGGCTGCTCCGCGCCTCAGCGACGCCACGCGCGGCTTCCTCGGCCGCGGTCACGTCGGCGCTCAGCGCGCACGCCGGGCGCCCGAGACCGCGCACCTCTGTCGCCACCGCTTCGGCACGCTCGGTTTCGGCATCCAGGACCGCCACCCCGGCTCCGGCGCGCGCCAGGGCCAGCACGGTCGCTCGGCCGATGCCCTGTCCGCCGCCGATGACCAGCGCGTGCTTGCCTGCCAGATCCACGAGCGCCACGTTTTCCAGCCTCTCCCGACCGACGTCCGACCGGCTTCCATTCTAGTGTACTCGCGAGGCAGGATCGGAAGCGCGCAACGCCCGCGAGCCCTCGGGCCCCGCCATCCGCCCCCGGCCCTGCCCGGTTCGTGTTGCGGCCGGGCGCGGTATAGTCTCTCGGGCAGCCCGAAGGATCAGCGCCGAGAGGCAGGAAGCGAGACGTCATGACGAAGCCCGTAATTGTCGAGGCCGTGCGCACCCCGATCGGAAAACGCGCTGGCGTGCTCTCCGGTCTACACGCGACCGCAATCCTGTCGCACACCCAGAAGGCTGTGATCGAGAAGGCCGGCATCGCGCCCGAGGAGGTGCAGCAGATCGTGGGCGGCTGCGTGACCAAGGCGGGAGAGCAGTCTTTCAACATCACGCGCAACGCCTGGCTGGCCGCGGGCCTGCCCTACCAGACCGCGGGCACGACCGTGGACTGCCAGTGTGGCTCGGCGCAGCAGGCGAACCACTTCGTGCAGGGGCTCCTGCTCGCGGGCGCCGCCGAGGTCGCGATCGGCTGCGGGGTCGAGGCGATGAGCCGCGTTCCGCTCGGCGCCGAGATGATCCACGGGCCCGGGAGTTCGCGCCCCGAGGACTTCCCCTGGGACATGCCGAGCCAGTTCGGAGCCGCCCAGCGCATTGCCGAGCACCGTGGCATCACGCGCGAGAACATCGACGCATTCGGGTTGCAGTCCCAGAACAACGCCGCCCGCGCCCAGCGGGAGGGGCGCTTCGATCGCGAGATCGCGCCAATCCAAGCGCCCGTCATCGGGCCCGAGGGTCCGACCGGCGAGACCCAACTCGTTTCCGTCGACCAGGGTCCACGGCCCTCGACCCTCGAGGGGCTTGCAAAGCTGAAGCCCGTCGAGGAGGGCCACATCCACACGGCGGGCACAAGTTCCCAGATCTCGGACGGCGCCGCGGCGGTGCTGTGGATGACCGATGAGCGGGCCCGGCAGGCCGGTCTGCGCCCGCGCGCGCGCATCCGGGCGCAAATCCTGATCGGTTCCGACCCCTACTACCACCTGGACGGGCCCGCCGAGGCGACCCGCGTGCTGCTCGAGCGGGCCGGCATGCAAATCGACGACATTGATCTGTTCGAGGTCAACGAGGCCTTCGCCTCGATCGTGCTTTCCTGGGCCAGTGTCCACAAGCCCGACATGGATAAGGTGAACGTGAACGGCGGGGCGATCGCACTGGGACATCCCGTGGGGTGCACGGGCAGCCGGCTGATCACGACGGCGCTGCACGAACTCGAGCGAAGTGACAAGACCACGGCACTGATCTCGATGTGCTGCGGGGGCGCGCTCGCAACCGCGAGCATCCTCGAACGGATCTAGCCTGGGAGCGCAAGCGCCGTGTCCCGGGAGTGGGGGATGGGCTCCCGGCGCGGTGAAGAAACGTGCGCCTCGGGCCGCTCTGCGTTCCCTGGACGCTCGGCTGGCAGGGGTCTCCCACCGATGGGAAACCAACCACGGGGACCGAAGGGGGAGCTGTGGCCTAAGCGATCGGCATCGCAAAGCTGCGGGACATCGCGATCAGCGCCTTCTCCTCGACTCCGCCCTTGATGCGCTCGAGTTCGCCGCCGTCGAGCCAGATGCCGCGGCAGGTCGGACAGCGGTCGATGACGATCATGAAAGAGATTTCTTTCTGCATCAGCGCACCGTCGATCGGGCAGCGCCGAGAATCTTCAGCCTGCGCCTGCACGATCAACTTCATCTCGCGCTGGCAACCCTCACAGATGGTGGGACCCTCGGATGCTTTGCGCGCCCGGGTGCCGCAGCGCGCACACTTTTCTCCGAATAGAGACATGCGGTTCCTCCTCTGGCCGCCCTGGAGCAGCCGGTCTGCAAGCCCGCAGGAATCTTCCCTGCTCCGCGCGAGGCTTGTCAAACCTCGAACAAGGCCCAAAAGCGCCCGCGTTTCTTTTATCCTGGCTGCCGAGAACCGAGGAGGTCCCGATGGCGATCGACGCCCTGAATTCGCTTCCCACTGACCTGCCGATCGCCCTGCCTGGCGAGCTGGGTCTCTCGGCCGACCGGCTCGGCCGGATCGGGCCGCTGATCGATCGCTACCTCGAAGCACAGCTGATCCCGGGCGCACTCACGCTGGTCGCACGGCGCAACCAGATCGCTCACTGTGAGGTCCGCGGTTACGCCAACGTCGAAACGCAGCGCCCGCTCCGCTCCGACACGATCTTCCGGATCGCATCCATGACGAAGCCGATCACCTCGGTCGCGTTCATGCAACTCTACGAGCAGGGTCGCTTCCAGCTAAGCGATCCGATCTCGAAGTGGCTCCCGGCCTTCGAGAAGATGGAAGTCGCGGTGCGTCTTGAGACGAGCGAGCTGGAACTGGTGCCGGCGAAGCGCGCCATCAACATGCGGCACATCCTCACGCACACCGGGGGCATCGCGGGCGGATTTGGGCCCAACGCACAAGCACTCGCCGAGGCCAGCCGGATGCGCGGACGCGGCGAGCTGATCGGCGACTTCGTCGACCGGCTCGCGATGGTGCCGCTCGACAACGAGCCCGGCCGCGTATGGAGCTATTCGCGGTCGACCTGCATCCTGGGCAGGCTGATCGAGCTGATCTCGGGCCAGACGCTGGCCGAGTTCTTCCAGGCACACGTTTTCGGACCGCTCGGCATGGTCGATACCACCTTCTTCCTGCCCGAGGAAAAGCTCG